>CAZBEQ010000011.1:0-78643 GCA_964490975.1 uncultured Oscillospiraceae bacterium
TTTCCTTACGATCCTAGTTATGCTTTGGGTGGATGGGGGTGTGAACAGTAACAATAAATAAATCTGTTGTATACCTAAATATATTTGTATATAATTTTTCCGAAAGGATGGTTTTTATGATTAAAAGAGCAAATGAAATGGTTACAGATTTAAAGCATCAGATGCGAGGCGGAAACGGTACCGTCGAATTAACGCACATATTCAAGCAGGATGAGCTTACGGGAAAGGCAAGACTGTTTGCCAGGATCACTTTGAACCAGGGCTGTTCGATTGGCTTGCATGAGCATATTAACGAAGAGGAAATCTACTATATTATCAAAGGCAGAGCGATTGTCAACGACAATGGCAATATTAGCCAAGTGACCGCAGGAGATGCTGTGCTTACGGGAAATGGTGCATCCCATTCTATCGAAAACAAGGAAGCGGAGCCGCTTGTTATGATTGCGTGTATTCTTCTGTTTTGATGATTAATGCTGCAATAAATTATTGCCAGTTCTATTCGGGATTAAGTGTTGATTCTGAATAGAACTGGCAATTAATCTTACAGTATATTTTTATCAACGTCCGAAAATTCAGGCCCTGCTGCCACCATTATCAGCCTTCCTTCTGCTTTTGGCAGAAACTATGGCATACCAGGCATTCAACAGAATGAATCCTGCGAATACCAGCCATAGAAAGACTTCTCCTGTGAATCCGTAAATCGTCCAAGACCCCTTAGTTGGAACATCGCTCATCATTACGCGGTCCTGGGTAAAGTAGTAGTTCTGGTAGGTCAGTGTATTTCCCATAAAATCAGCGGATATAGAAGCTGCTTCGTTTGCCTGTCTGACAACGGAGAAACCGTTTTCCACTCCCCTCAGGAAGGCCACCCGTGTGTGAAAATTCGCAATTTTCCTGGTGTCATAGCCCGGAGCAAGCAAAATGTCCGCATCACTGGCTTGCGCAATCAGATACGGGTAGTCCATATCAAAACAGATCGCCGTGGCAAGCTTGCCGTAGGGTGTCTGTATTACCGGGATCCGACCATCCGAATCTGTCGGGTACCAGGATATTGTTTTTTCATACTTGTATTCGATTTGCCCATTTGGGTTTATTATGACTGCAAGGTTGTCATTCTTATCCTTTTCATACCGCAAAACGACACAGGATGGGATCAGATAGACTCTGTTGTCTTTGGCAAATTTCTGAGCCCTCTCCATGAAGGTGGGAAAATCATCCTCGTACATCGGTGCATTCCCCTCGGACCAAAATATGATTTTCGCACCGTAGTCAGCAGCCTTTTGACTTTGGTCAAACAGCTCCTCCCTTGTTGCCTCCATTTCGGGCTTGTTTGAGGCTGCTTCATCTCTTGGGGTCTTCCGGTCTGTTATCGTCCAATAATCCTGCCGGTGCTCCGCCGTTACGGAAGCAATCCTTACCGTCTGGCTTTGCGGCCTTGACAAGGCAAGCCGGAAGCTGCCAAAGGACAATATGAACGCAAGTATTGAGAAGTAGGCAACCAGAGGCTTCCACTCATCTTTGAGCCTTGTTATGTTACGGACAAACAGCACGGCAACCGGTGCAAACCAGGCAACGACAAATCCTGCAAACCAGCTGCCGAATACAGATGTGATCTGGATGAATTCCAGGAAGGTACACTGGTTGTATGCCAGTGAAAATGTCATGCCTAGATTGGCATAAGTCAGAAAATAGTCTAAAATTGTATACACACATGGAAAAACTAGAGTTGCTAAAAAGGAATTAAGCCTGCCGGAATAAAACCGGTCAAGAAAAAGGCCTGCTAGAAGCGGCACAAGTACGACAACAGAAAAAATACCTTCCAGCCAGAGCTCCATATCCCATCCACCATGGATGGAGAAAAATCTCACGAGAATCATCAGTACAATCAAGGGAAACGAAGCATACCATCGCTTCAATGACCGGAAACAGAACACAAGCAACGGGAATGCTACCCATGCCGCCAGCGGGATGTTGAACTCCCATCCGATAAAAAACAATAGCAATGCTCCGGCAACACCCGCAATATAGCTTGTGCGCAAATGAGTTCTATTCATATTCAACCCTGCTTTCTTTTAGAAGTATGTATTGATGAGCTTTTCTACATAGGTTTTTCTGCTGCTTTCCTCAGAGAAGTCGATCTCTGGATAACCGATAAAAAATCCGGGGAACAGTCCCGGGAACAGAAACGTGGCGCTTGCGGCCTGAACCAGAAACATTCGGATGTCAGGAGACGGCTTCTCCGGATAAGCCGACTTCAGCTCATCTTCCAGTTCATTCAGGAAAGCGCTGCATTTTCGAACCATAGGCGTATCATACCCGACATCCGACAGCAGTTCTGCAAAGAATGCCCTTGTAATATTGGGAAATTGAAGTGCACCTGCAATCATGCCTTCGAAAACACCTGCAAGACGCTCTTTTGCAGGCATGCCTTCGGTATATTCGAAGTTTCGCATATCGAATGCATTTTGAAGCGCTAAATCCATTGCACGCTCCATCAATACATCCTTGCTGCGGAAATAATAGCTGATCGATGCGCTGTTAAAGCCGGCTTCTTTTCCGATAAGCCGGATGGTCGTTTTATCGATGCCATATTTTTCTATACAGTTTATAGTAGCCAGTATGATTTTTTCTTCCGCGGATGACATATATTTCCCTCCTACCCTCTTATCATAACATGAACAAAAAATTTAATCAATAGTTTTAATCACATGATTAAAACTATTGATTAAATATCATGCTACCAAGAGGATTCATAGCTTGGATAAATGCTTGAAATCGGTTTATGATATTGGCTGCAGCAATTTTTCAACGGCCGCTATTGTAGAATCTATGCCCTTTAGTGTTATATCGGCAGGGCAAAAGCCTGATATGATGGGTAACAAATATTTCAATTCAGACTCAATATTCTTTCTTCTTTGTATTAGTTTTTCATATTCATTATAGCTTTCACCCTTATGCGCGAGACAAACTGCTCTTGTTTCAAGCTCTAATACTGCAGATGTCAGCTTTTCCTTCAGGAAGCGGTTGTTTATCGTAATCTCAGATATTTGCTTATTAAGTGATTCGATTTCCTTATATAAGTTTTTCTTTTTAAAATAAAATACAAGAGGAAAAACAAGCATTGATGAATATTTATCATTCTTCAAATAATCATACCAGTTATTAACAGCAGATGTTATTTTCTTATTGATCTCTCTGATCATTTCTATATTTTTATTATACTCATCAAGAATAGATTGAAGCTCCGTCTTCATTTCATCAACTGCCTGATCATAGCAGCAAATACTGTTCATAGCAGCTAAATCAGCAGAATTATCGATTCCTCTGTAATCATCCTTTAGTTCCTTTAGCAGTTTCAAAGCAAGTTCTTTGCGCCTTGACAATATATCCGCACCCATTCATTCACCCTCGTCCTTCCTCAAATATTTCGACGACACCCATCCTACCCTCCCATCTTCAGCCTTTACATATAACCATTCAACACCTGAAGACTCGCTGGAAGCTGAAGAAATCAGCGCTACTGTGGAACCGTAAGGTAAAGCCTTGCTTCCGACTTTTTTAGAGGATGCGTCGGGATCTTTGCGAATATTAAGGCCATCCTTTGCTGTTACTCTATAGAATTCAATACCCTCCTCCATACCTGACTGATCTTTGGATAAAGTGGTATTAGATGTTTGTAATATATCGCCTGACACTTGTTTAGTTTTACTTTTAGCTATCCATTCATCTATACCGGTAACCCTGTTTATTTCACTCCTTGCCTGATAATAAAAGGTTTCAGCCTTCCTAAAAAACTTTGACTGTACCTCTTGAATATCAAAGCCTGCGTATTTGTTTGTAATTGCGCGGCCGTATGAAAAATATGCGAAAAATGAATATATGCATAAGAGTAAGCAGAACACAGCAAGCTTATGCTTGAGCACAAACCTGAGCGGATAAAACATAATATAGAACACTTGGAATACCCCCTTTTTTGCACAGGCAAGGAAACCTGGCCTCTCATACAAGTCTTTTCTTATCCTGCCATAATCATAAAGAGAATCCATCTGTCGATACATTTTAGCAGCCTGCATTTCAGCGGTGCTGATATATGATCTTCTGCTGAAAATATCTGCGGGTGTATTATCATAGCTTGTTTGTTCTGCTAATACATTGGAGCTGTCTTTAAACTTTTGCTTTTTGCTTACCTTTGTTTTGATGTTTAAATTGCTTTCTTCTGATGTTGCAGCCTTTTTTTCGGATTTAAGCTTTGAAATAAATGCCGACGTCGATTTTAATAATTTAAGCAGCTGCAGCACAGAAGCTTTTATTAAGCTGAAAATACCGGGAAGCAGCTTTTTGGCATTTGCCTTAACACCAGTACCGAGGTCTTTCAGCCATTTTTTCATATCAAAATCAGCTTCAAAAAATATATCTTTTTCCAGAACAGAGTTTTCATCATCTATCCTGAATGCCGAATAATATGGGCTTGAGGAAAACTGAAAGTTAACACTGCCAGCTTCTTGCCCGGTTACAACAATAAACAGCTCTTCGTATTTTTCACGCCCGGTAAAGTTGGCCAAAAATCTGCTGCTCATCATATAATCAGTACCACTTTCAACAAGCAGTGATTTTAATGCCCATGCGGCTATCTGTTTGTTAGTGTAGGATTCGACAGGATCATCAAGGATTTCCTTGAGTATTCCTCCTGATTCCTTTAAACCAAGCTTTTTCAAGCGTAAAATAGCAAGCCTGCGTATATATTCATCAGTATTACAGATATAATAATTCAGCTCTTTAACACTATTGAGCTTTTCAATAGTTTTTTCTGTTCCACGCTCGATAAGGTACCAATCCGGCAATAATTCGGTTATATTTTCAGAAGCACCCAAGGATATATCACCTCTTGAGTATATGATAGCATGCAAAAAAGGAGATATCTGTAGTATTACTATCCCCTTTGTGTAGGTCTTTAGATTCATTTTTATTATGATAAATTAATCGACTTGCTTTTGATCTTCTTCAAGTAATTTATTATCTGATTTAGAAAGCTGGAGACGTTCAAACAGGTCCGGTCTCTTGGTTCTGGTTCTTTTTAGTGCCTGCAGCCGCCTCCATTTATTGATATTGGCATGATGTCCTGACAACAGTATGTCAGGAACCTTCATTCCTAAATACTCATATGGGCGCGTATACTGCGGATATTCCAGAACACCATCCTTATGGGATTCGTCAGCGTATGAATCTTCATTTGAAAGGACTCCAGGGATCGTTCTACTGACAGCATCTATGAGCACCATTGCCGGTAGCTCACCTCCGGTCAGCACATAATCGCCGATAGAGACTTCCTGATCTACAAGCTTTTCAAGTACTCTCTCATCAACACCTTCATAGTGCCCGCATAATAGAACAATATGTTTATGTGTCGACAATTCTTCAACAAGCTTCTGATCCAGCTGCTTTCCTTGAGGGCTCATATATATGAAAAACGGCTTGTAATCAAGCTCACGGACAACAGCCTCGTATGCGTCATTGATCGGCTGTGCAAGCATCACAAGTCCATTACCGCCGCCATATGGATAATCGTCAGTCTTTTTGTGCTTGTCTAATGTATAGTCACGTATATTCCATGCTTTAACGCTAATTATCCCCTTTTCCTGTGCGCGTCCGATAATACTGCTTCCCAGGACTGCTTCAAATATTTCCGGGAATATTGTCAAAATGTCAAATTTCATCATCCAATAATCCTTTCGGAACGACTACGTCAATTCTTTTCTGTTTAGGTAAAATATTGCGGATAACGCTTTTTAATGCAGGCAGTAAAATCTCTTTTCCAGAGTCATCCCTTATAACATAAACATCATTGCTGCCTGTCTGGAGCACGTCCTGGAGTTCACCAAGCTCCGCCCCGTTTTCATCCACTACCTTGCTGCCGATTATATCACAAATAAAGAAAGTGTCCTTCGGCAGCTTTACTGCGTTTTCTCTGTCAACAAGCAAAAAATGATCTCTGTATTCTGCGGCAGCTTCAGGTGTATCGATACCGGATATTTTTAAAATAACTGTACCTTTGAAATACTTAACTGATTCTATTTGACATTTTTGCATACCATCTTTATCTATATATGCCCATTCCAGCTCGTCAAAACGTTTAGGATCGTCAGTAAGCGGTATGAGCTTCAATTCTCCCTTAATGCCGTGGGTGTTCACTATTTTTCCCACCTGAAGATAATCGTACATTATAAAAGTACCTCCGTGAAAAAACATTTGTCTTATATCTGCGCTCATATTTGATGCTTTGCCTTAATATCGTTGAAAACGCAATAAAAAGGTGTTGTTGTAACACCTTTTTATTGAACGATCTCAACTACAACCCTGACATTTTCCTTTATGGCTGCAGCTTTTATTACGGTACGGATAGCTTTTGCTATCCTTCCCTGCTTTCCTATCACCTTGCCCATGTCCTCTTTAGCAACACTGAGCTCAAGGATGATAGCTTTATCGCTCTCTACTTCGTTTATCCTGACTTCTTCAGGATAATCAACAAGTGACATTGCGATGGTTTCGAGAAGTTCTTTCATTCCGTTTACCTCCCGCTTTAAAGCTGACATTGCGAAGCCTTTTACTGGATGACTCCTGTCTTCTTCAATAATGACTTCACTGTTTCTGTCGGCTGAGCTCCATTTTTGATCCACTGTGCAGCCTTTTCAATGTCAATCTTTATTTCAGAAGGATCAGTCAATGGATTGTATGTTCCGAGTTCCTCTATGAACCTACCGTCACGTGGATATCTTGAATCTGCAACAACTACTCTGTAAAACGGATTCTTTTTAGCTCCGATTCTCTTAAGTCTTATTTTTACTGCCATTTCTGTCACCTCCTCTCAGGTGTTCAAATACTATCTAAAAAGGCATTCTAAGTTTTCCAAAACCTTTGCCGCCTCTTTTACCCATACCATTCATCATTTTCATCATTTTCTTCATTTCTTCAAATTGCTTGAGCAGGGCGTTAACTTCCTGTACGGTAGTACCGCTGCCTGTAGCTATCCTTTTCCTCCGGCTGCCGTTTAAAATGCCGGGATCGTTACGTTCCTTCGCAGTCATGGATTTTATTATAGCTTCAACATGCCCCAGCTTCTTTTCATCTACCTCGATATTCTGGAGCGCTTTGGTGTTAACTCCTGGTATCATGCCGAGCACTTGATTAAGCGGTCCCATCTTTTTTACCTGTTGCATCTGCTCAAGGAAATCATCAAAGGTAAATTGCTGCGTCCTGAGTTTCTTTTCAAGCTCGATAGCCTTTTTCTCATCAAAGGCCTCCTGCGCTTTTTCTATCAAGCTCAATACATCGCCCATGCCCAGTATCCTTGATGCCATCCTGTCCGGGAAAAACGGTTCTATATCGCTTAGCTTTTCGCCGGTTGCTGCGAATTTTATTGGCTTGCCGGTGACTGCTTTTACCGACAAAGCAGCGCCGCCTCTGGTATCGCCGTCGAGCTTGGTGAGAATGAGGCCATCAACTCCAAGCTTTTGATTAAAGTTGTCAGCAACATTCACAGCGTCCTGTCCTGTCATTGAGTCAATTACAAGTAATATTTCATGAGGATGGACTGTATTCTTTATCTGATCAAGCTCTTCCATCAGCTCTTCATTTATATGGAGTCGTCCTGCCGTATCGATAATTACAAGATCATACAGCTTTAAACGGGCATGCTCGATTGCCTGCTTTGCTATATAAACCGGATCAGTGCTGCCTTCTATTGAAAATACAGGTACACCAAGCTGGCTGCCGACGACTTGCAACTGCTTGACAGCTGCAGGTCTGTATACGTCACACGCCACAAGCAATGGGCTCTTACCCTGCTTTCTCAGAAGATTTGCAAGCTTGCCCGAGGTAGTCGTCTTACCTGAACCCTGAAGGCCGACCATCATGTATATCGTCGGGGGTCTGTTGGCAAATGTGACCTTCGCAGGTACCTTGCCCATCAATTCTATCAATTCTTCATGTACTATCTTAATGATCTGCTGCCCGGGTGTAAGGCTTTCAAGCACATCCTGCCCAACAGCACGTTCAGATATCTTGTTGATAAAATCTTTTACGACTTTAAAATTGACGTCGGCTTCAAGCAAAGCAAGTTTTATTTCACGCATCATTTCCTTAACGTCTTTTTCAGATACCCTGCCCTTGCCGCGGAACTTATTTATCGTATTTTGAAGCTTTTCTGACAGTCCTTCAAAAACAGCCATACATCAATCCTCCGTAATGCTTCTGAGTTCTGACACGACTTTGGAAATACGCTGGCGGTCCTGTTCTCCCAGCACCGAAACATCAATGGTTTCTAACAGCTTTAGTATTTCCGACGTCCTTTCCTTTTGCCGGCTGAACCTGGCAACCAGACCCAGCTTGCTTTCCATATCAAACAGCGCGGCTTTACCGCGTTTAATATTGTCATAGACACCCTGCCTGCTTATATCAAGCTCTTCTGCGATCTCTCCGAATGAATAGTCGCCGTTATAATGCAGATCCAGTATCTCATATTGTCTTTTTGTCAGCATCTGCCCGTAAAAATCAAGCAGCAGACTTATCTTATATATATCATCCATATTTTTAATTTTATTATGTGTAAAGTGTTTTTACTTTACACCTTATTTTAAGTGATGCTGCCAATACTGTCAAGAAAAAAATTAATGTTAGTATGCTTTCACTACAGCGCTTTTCGCCATAGTGTCATACCGCTGTAATTCCTGTCGAAGCCATGCTCAAGTAAAACTTCATATAGCTGCCAATCCTCTATTCTTAATTCCTCATTACTGCCGGATTCCCTCCAGAATTCGGTGAATATGTTCTTTTTGCCGACCCATAGTCTTCTGTTTTTATATGCTTCGATAAAGCAGCTAACAGCCTTTTCCAATGTCTCCTTGTGATCGGTAAGCGGCTGAAATGTACGTCCGTATTCCTTGACAGCAAGAACAGGACTTCCGTTTCTGAAAACTATAGCGATACTGTGTATTTTCTGCAGCTTTGTACCATTAAGAGTGGATGAAAGAATATCCTTGTATGGGTTTGCAGGATCACAGCTGCACAAGGTAACATAATCCTCTATGTCCGTCTGGGAGTCAATACTCCGTATCAGCTCTATATCATTGTTGCGGGCAAACTGTATAGGAGAAAGCCCGGAAATATAATAACCCCTTTTTATCCCACTTGTGAATTCATTGCTTTTCAGCCACGTATATATTTCAGACCAGCTGAAACTGCCTTTTTCCTGATTCACTATTTCTTTTGCAACTATGCCATATCGTTCAAGTAAATCATTTATATACTCATCTATAGAACTCACAGAGCTGTTAAGCCCATAATCAGGACACCTGTACCATCTTCCCATATTGGGGTATGTATTATACTTGGTCCATGGAGAATTCTTTCTCTCATTATCCATATAGTACCGGGCAACAGAGAAAGAGTCATTTGCTATAATGCCAGACCACACCATTCTCTCTATCTTTGCCAGTATTTCCGCGGGCGGCAGCGCAAGCTTTTTTGATAGCTCCTTCAGAAATGCAGCGCCGCTAATATCAAGCAGTTCCAGAATTTTTTCCTCAGTAACATCCATAGTAAAATCATATTCAATACAGCTATCGCTGTCAGGAAGCTCATCTTCATCATTACCTATGAAAAATGCAATTTCTCTTGTATTCCGATTAAGCCTTCCTTTCCATTTTACAACTCCTGTCGAGCACAAGTAATCGAGCAACTTTTGCTCATAGCCTGTAATTCTTGAAGGAAGTATGAAATCCTCCCACCATGCAGCAGGATAGTATTGACCTTTAAGAATATCAAGTACTTCAAGGAGTTTTTCATCAGGAGAAAGAACCTGATCCTTGATCATTTGTTTATTGAGAAGGTACGAACAGTACACCTCCGGAGCTTTTGGCTTTATATCGCTTCTTGCCAGCAGAATAGTCTTGTGCTTGATCCTTTCATAGACCTTCTTATGGCAATAGATACAATCATAAGGCCTGTCCGCTGCTTTCAGCTTTAGTACCTCACCGGCTGAAACAAGGGCATCAATAGCTTCATTAATGAGTTCCGGCTTCATATCATATTTAGCTGCTGCGTTGTTTATATTGAAAGGACCTGAAAACATGACAAAACGCCGTATCAGCCTTACAGCAGCATCCGATGGATCAGGTGTCAGGGCAAAAACATAACTGTTGAGCATATCGACAGCCTTCCCTTCAGTTTCTTCTCCGGGGCGGCCAACTTTCAGCATGATTTCACCGGGTTCTTTGCCGGATGTAACAGCATATAGCGGAAAATCCTCAGCTGCAGCCCAGAATAAGTCGCTGCTCCTGTCAATATGTGTCCTGACTATCCTTCTTTGTCTTTCCAGCTGTTCCAGAAATCCTGAGATTATATCAGGTGCTTCATTCTCAAAAACAGCTGTCGTATAGGGATCAGCTTTTATTTCTCCAAATGAATAAAGAAAGAAATATAGTTCGTCTGCGTTTTTTAATCTTCTGTCATATTTATATTTGGTAAGCTCAGTCTCGACTGCTTTTATAGCCCTGGGATCAAGCAACTCATACTCGGCATTCATACCTGCAGCAAGCTGAATAAAGTCTCTGTCATTTACAAGCAATTGGTTCCTGCGTTCTGCGACCGGCAATTCATAGGCGTACTGGTATATCTGCCAGAAGTTGAACAACAGCTCGGACGAAAAAGGTGATGCATTCTCTGTGTAAACATCCGTAACCTGTATCTTTCCAAGGCTTATCTGTTCAATTACATCATATAGGCTTTTTATATCAAAAATATCGTTCATGCATTCTCTGTATGTCTCAACAACTGTTGGGTGATCAGGATGCTTGAGTACCTGCCCGGCTGTCTCGGCGCACCTCAGCCGTTGTATCCACAGAGGGTTTCTCTTCCCGAAGCCATTCATTTCAATGAGTAATGAACGGGTGAGATTGTAACGAAGGTTCATGTTAAAAAGAGGATCAGCCGGCAACAGTTCGAATATTTCATCCTCCATGCTTTCTCTGTCCAGAAGTGAAAACAGGTTCGAAAGCTTTCCTGTATAACCGAATATATGAAAAAGGATCCCGTCGTTGTTATATATGTATTCAATACGACAGTTTAAGAGTCTTGAAAGCTTTGAATTAAGAAGAACAGCCAATGGAGCATGTATCCTTCCTCCAAAAGGAGAATGCACGATAATGCGCCTGTCCCCGGTTTCATCACTGAAATATTCACATATTATTCTGCTGGAGGAAGGTAAATGGCGGGTCACAGACAATTGATCTGCAATATAGATCCTCAGGTTTTCTGCCGCTGTCCTGTCAAGGCCGCATTCTTTGGACATAAAATTGAAATATGTATCGGATGCATACTCATTTTCAAGTCTCAGTAGGTATTTTCCAAGCTTTTTGCCAGTTTCATAAGTCCTTAGTGTTTTATCGCCTATCCAAAATGGTATCTTGGCCCCTGATGCATTTGAAGGACTTACTATAACCCTGTCCCTTTCTATCCTTTCTATGCACCAGACAGAGCTGCCCAGGAAAAACCTGTCGCCCAGCCTGCTTTCAAAGACAAACTCCTCCTGGAGCTCACCTACCTTTATGCCGTTGTCGTTAAGGTAGACATTATAATTGCCTTTATCAGGTATTGTGCCGCCGCTCATCACGCACATCCTTTTACCCAGAGGAGTGCTTCGCACCTTGCCTGTGCCCCTGTCATAGTAAATCCTGGGCTTTACAGAGCCGGGCGCATCCTCCGGCGAGGGATCTGACAGCATGTCAAGAACGTCGTTGAATTGCCTTTCAGGAAGCTCCCTGTAAGGATATGACCTTCGTATAACTCTGTATATATCAGATCTTTCCTGTTCGCCTTCACACGAGATAGAAACGATTTGCTGTGCAAGTATGTCAAGACAATTCTGTGGTACTCTTATATTTTCGATTTCATACTGCTTTGCCTGGTACGAGACAAAGGAGGAATCCAGAAGATCACCTCTTGTCTTTGGAATGATTACACCTTTACTGACGGCATTCAGCTTGTGCCCAGAACGTCCTATCCTCTGCAGCACCTGTGAAACCGAGCCCGGTGCGCTGACCTGTACTACAAGGTCAATGCTGCCTATATCGATGCCAAGCTCAAGGGATGATGTGGCGACAAGACAAGTTATTTCGCCATCCTTAAGCTGCCTTTCAAGCTCCTGCCTTATTTCTCTTGATACGCTTCCATGATGTGTCTTTACAAAAGGCTCGTCTGCAAGCATATTGAGCCCGGCAGCCACCATTTCAGCCACCTTTCTGTTATTTACAAATATCAGCGTAGATCTGTGCGCTTTTATTAGAGTCATCAATTCAGCATAGATGGCAGGCCATATCGTATTTTCAGGTAATACCTTCATATCCTTGACCGGCAGGCTTACCATAAGATCGAAAGCTCTTTTTTTATCGCAGTTGACTATACTGATGCTTCTGCCGCCGCTTAAAAATCCTGCAGCCTCCTCAAGCGGATTGACGGTGGCAGTGAGCCCTATCCTTTTCAAAGGCTTTCCTGCAAGACTCTCAAGCCTCTCCATTGTGACGGAGAGATGCACTCCACGCTTGTTTGCACATATGGAATGGATCTCATCAACGATAAGGTATTCCACAGTGCCAAATAGTTTTCTGTAGGAATCTGCGGTCAACATGATAAAAAGAGACTCAGGGGTAGTGATAAGTATGTCCGGAGGGTCCTTAAGCATCTTGGTCCTCTCCTTCTGAGGAGTATCGCCTGTTCGGACTGCGACCTTGATCTCGGGCATGTCTACTCCTGTTTCAAGAGATTTTTGCTTTATACCTGCTATCGGAATCTCAAGATTTCTGTATATGTCATTATTCAGTGCTTTCAAAGGAGATATGTAGACTATTTTAATACCTGTGTTACGTATATCGGCCTTCTTCTCTGCAGGGCTGTTATATTGTGATTGAGCCTGAGAAACCTTGTCCTTGTATATCAGGTCAAGACACTTCAAAAACGCGGCAAATGTCTTTCCTGAGCCTGTTGGAGCGCAGATGAGAACATTATTTCCTGATGCTGTTTCAGGCCAGCCTCTTCTTTGTGGCTCGCTCGGTGTTCCGATGTTTTCGATGAACCAATCTCTTATCAAAGGATTGAAGCTTTCCATACAAACGTTATCTTCGATATATTTGCCACTGCTCATATAAACCTCATGAATAATAATACAGCTGCCAGATATTAGTCAATTTTCAAAACAGCTGCATTTATTGATTGCTTTATTATCATATCAAACATATGTTCTATTGTCTACAATATTTCTAATATTTCAATTGTATATTTCCCATTCGGAGCATCGACCGTAACAACATCACCAGGTTTTCTGCCATCCAACGCCATGCCGAGATCTGACTCGATACTGATTTTCATATTCGCAGGATCAATATCAATAGTTGTTACAAGTGTGACAATATCTTCGTCACCCTCTTCAACAAAACGGATCCTCGCTTTGCTGTTGACTCCCATAACAGATTTATCATCGCTTTTATCTTCAATGATTATTGCAGTTGAGATCATTGTTAAGAGATACTGTATCCTGTTGTCATTTTCTCTGTAATTAGCGCAGGCTTCCTTGTATTCGGCGTTTTCAGACCTGTCGCCATGTGCGGCGGCAATCGCCTTCTCTCTGGCTATTTCGCCCCTCTTGACTGTAAGCCTGTAATCCATTTCTTCCTGAAGTCTATTGATGTTTTCCTGTGTTAGCTTGTTTTTCATATTATCAGACCCTTTTTAATAGTATTCAAACATTCTTATTACAATATAGCATAATGATGTAACAACATCCAAGACTATAAATAAGATGTCTTTAAATAAAAAATCCGGACAACAAAAAAGCTGCCATTGCTGACAGCTTTTTATACTTTTGCTTAAGCGCCCTTCTGATATGCCAAAAATGCTTTGATATCCTTTGAAGTTAACAGTAATATTGCGGATCCTCCATAGATTATTCCCAGCGCTAAAGACGTAATTCCAAGAACAAAACTTACTATTATTGAAAGTGCCCCAATCAATCCAAGTACTCCAGCTAAGAGGTATAATACAACCATGACCCATTTGGCCCATGTCTGTCCTTTATAGAGGAAAAAGCATAACAGGCATGATAAGCCAAACCTTATGATATCAGTTGCAAAGCCTGAAAATCCGTTCGTAATAATTGTTACTATCGTACTGAGCAATGATATTCCGAGAACTGCAGCTATGATTCCTATAAGTGTATTTTTTCCGCGTGCGATATTTTCGTCCATATTGTCCCCCTTTAAATTTTTTTGATACTCATAATTTACTATATTTACACAAAATTATCAATATGCCATTAATAATATTTATATTACATTCAAGAGAATAATGCTTCAACAAAGTCTTTTGCATCAAAAGGCTGCAGGTCGTCGATCTGTTCTCCAACCCCTATAAGCTTTACTGGAACATTCAGTTCTGACTTTATTGAGATCACGATACCGCCCTTTGCAGTACCATCAAGCTTTGTAAGCACTATACCTGATACTTCGCTGACTTCACTGAAGGTTTTAGCCTGATTAACGGCATTCTGACCGGTTGTTGCATCAAGCACGAGCAGATTTTCACGTTTTGCGCCGGGCATTTCTCTGTCTATGATACGGGATACCTTCCTAAGCTCTTCCATCAGGTTTTTCTTAGTATGGAGCCTGCCTGCCGTATCACATATCAGCACATCAGCCTTACGTGCTCTAGCTGCCTGTATGGCATCGTAAATAACAGCTGCAGGATCAGAACCCTCATCCTGTTTAATAAGCTCTACACCAACCCTTTTTGACCATATTTCAAGCTGGTCAATGGCAGCGGCTCTAAAAGTATCGGCAGCAGCAAGAATTACCTTCTTACCCTGCTTATTAAGCATATTTGCGATCTTACCGATTGAAGTGGTTTTGCCGACTCCGTTGACGCCTATTACCATAATAACTGCAGGCGCTGGCTCAATATCAAGCTTCTCAGTTTCTTCTCCCAATATGTCTACAAGAGACTCCTTTATAAGCTCCTTTATTTTTGAAGGATCTATGATCCTTCTTTCCTTGACCTTCTTTTTCGTATCCTCGATTATCCTTACAGCGGTATCAACTCCAAGATCGGCAGTCACAAGCACTTCCTCGAGCTCGTCAAACAGCTCGTCATCCACCTTTCCGAATGATACCAGCACCTGGTCGATTTTCTCGGTAATACCCTTTCTTGTTTTTGAAAGTCCTTCCTTCAGTTTGTCAAAAAAGCCCATTCTATCCCACCTTTTCTCCCATTTTCATAGATACTATTTTTGAAACGCCATGTTCTTGCATAGTAACTCCATAAAGTGTGTCAGAGCCTTCCATAGTGCCCTTTCTATGCGTTACCATGATAAACTGTGTATTGCTGGAGTAATTCTTTATATATTCTATAAACCTGTATACATTTGCTTCATCAAGCGCCGCCTCTATTTCGTCAAGAATACAGAATGGTGTAGGCTTGAGCCTCAGTATTGCAAATAACAACGCTATTGCAGTGAAAGCACGCTCACCGCCGGAGAGAAGCATCATGTTCTGCAGCTTTTTGCCTGGAGGCTGCGCTTCTATATCGATACCGCTTTCCAGTACATTTTCCTGATCCACAAGTACCAGGCTTGCCCTTCCTCCATTAAAAAGCTCCCTGAAAACGATGTTGAAGTTCTCGTTTATAAGCTTGAATTGTTCAAGGAACTGTTTTTTCATGATAGAGGTCATTTCATATATGACCCGGAGCAATTTTTCTCTCGCCTGCTCCATGTCATTTCTCTGTGAATTCATGAATTCATAGCGTTCTTTGGTCTTCACGTATTCTTCAATTGAAGCAACATTCACAGGCTCCAGCTCTTTGATACTGTTTCTGAGCTCATTGATCCTTTTCTGTGCGGCAGTAAGGCTCCCTACATCCTTCTTCAACTCCAGTGCAGTTGAATATGTCAACTCGTATTCGTTCCATATCCTGTCCTGCAGTGCTTCCATTTCTGTATCCAGCTTGGCCTTCTTTACTTCGACTCTGGAGAATTCCTCCTGTAGCAGCAGTATTGTCTTGTTTGCATCATTTATCTTATTGACTGTATCGTACAGATCTTCCTCCAGGAGCTTCCTCTCCTCTGTAAGCCTGTCCATCTCGAAGATCTTGCCCGACTTCTCTTCGTTATGCTTCCTTATTATCTCGTTAAGGCCACTATTTTGTTCTTCAAGCTTACCAATATCAATGCTGCATCTCGATTTCTCAAAATCTTTTTTGGATATGTTCTTTGTAATACTTTCCTTCTCCGAATTAAGCCTTTCAGAATGCTCCTTGACACCCGCAATACTTTCCATTATAGAATTTACAGATATCTTGAAATCAGTTATATCGGCATGCAGCGCGTCACGGACCGTCTGATCCTCCTTATGCTTTTCCTGATATTCTGCGACAGTTTTCTTAGCTTCGCTAATATCCAGCTCTATCTGTGAAAGCTCACTCTCATACTTTACTATCTCAATATTTATATCATTCGTCTGCCGTTCCAGCTGCTCTTTTTCTTGTTTGAGCATTTCTATCCTGGCAGACAGCTTTTTCATATTCTCATCTATCTGCGCTAAATGGCTTTCATCTCTTATTTTAACCAGTTCATTGTTTTTGATATCAACCGAAATCGAAGAAATTTCCGAATCTATCTGTCCGATATCATCCACGAGCAGCTTTATATCCTTTTCCAATGCTGCTTCTGAATCCTTCAGAGTTTTGAGTTCAGCGTCCAGCTCCGTAATCTCCCGGCTTCGGCTCAGAATTCCTGTACCCCTGTTCTCCAAGCTTCCGCCAGACATTGAACCTCCGGTATTGAGCTGGTCACCTTCCAGAGTGACAATTTTGAAGGAATAACCGAACTTTCTTGCCATTTTGATACCATTATCAAGATGATCGGTAACAACTACCTTCCCCAGCAGGTTTCCAATAATTCCGCTATATTGGGGATCGTACTTTACCAATTCCGAGGCTATACCGCAAAAGCCTTCGCACTGCGTTATTTTGACCAACGTCGCGTTATCAAAGCTTCTGCCTGTAACAGAGCTTATGGGAAGAAATGTAGCACGTCCAAGCTTGTTTTTCTTAAGGAATTCAATAGCCTTTTTTGCATCCTCTTCATATTGTGTTACTATGTTTTGCAGCGCACTGCCAAGAGTTATCTCTATTGCTGTCTCGTATTTCTTATCAACCTCGATCAGCTGTGCAAGCGCGCCATGTATGCCTTTCCCAAACTCAGGTGATTCATGGCAGGCTTGAAGAACCTCGCGAACGCTTCTGTTATAGCCCTCAAGATTTTGTTCCATTTCCTTGAGCGTTTTAGCTCTTGAAGCCTTGAACTGTATGTCGGATCTATTCTTGCTCTGCTTTGTCCTTGATTCCTCAAGGATTTTATCTGATTCTGTACGTTCCTCTAATAACTCCTTCTGTTTAGCTTTCTGCTTTTTTATTTGTTCATCGGCATGCCTGACACTTTCAGTTAAGTCCTCCTTTTTCATCTTTTCCCTGTCATTTTCGATCAGGTTTTGGTAAACCTCACTGTCTATGCTGCGCTTGCGCTTTTGTATGTTTTCTATATGTGACTTTACATTGTTGATCTGAAGCTTTTTGTCAGACTGTATGTCCATTTTGTCCATAATGCCTGACTTCATCAATTCTATATTTCGCTCATCCTCTGATAGAGTCTTGAGCAGTTCTTCCATTTGTCTTTCATACTCAGACAGCTTATTACTGTAATCACCGAGCTGCTTCTCAAGGTATTTGAGCTTATTCTGCTTTCCGGCTTCTTCTTTATCCAGTTCTTTTATCTTTTCTTCAAGTTCAGCCTTCTCTGCATCGAGACGCTCGATATTTTGCTGCAAATTACCTATCTTTTCGTTATTGACCTTGATTTCGGAGTTGCAGCGTTCAAGGTTGCCCTCCATTTCATAAAACTGCTGCCTGACGGCTTCCAGCCTCTCATCCATGGATTTGAGCAGATCGGTTTTATCCTTGTTTGAGCCTGTGATCTCATCAAGCTTCCTGTTTTCAGCCTCCATCTGATCCTTAACTGTCTTATACTGTTCGTCAAGGAGCTTTAGCCTTTCACGAAATTTCTCCATACTGTCCAGATATACATTGACCTCAAGTACCTTCAGATCCTCTCTGAGATGAAGAAATCTGCGTGCTGTTTCAGATTGCTGCTTCAGTGGTTCCAGCTGTGTTTCAAGCTCTGTTATTATATCGTTTATCCTCTCGAGATTCTGCCTTGTCATTTCAAGCTTTTTCTCGGCTTCCTGCTTTCTTACCTTATACTTCATTATTCCGGAGGCTTCTTCGAATATATGCCTTCTATCTTCTGAACGTGTGCTCAATATTTCATCGACCCTGCCCTGGCCGATGACTGAATAACCATCTTTGCCAATGCCTGTGTCCAGCAGCAGTTCATTAATATCCTTTAGCCTGCAGGCGGATTTATTTATCAGGTACTCGCTCTCTCCTGAACGGTAAACCCTTCTTGTGATAGTGACCTCGGCATATTCTATGGGAAGTGAAGAATCTGAATTGTCCAAAGTGATTGAAACCTCTGCAAATCCGAGAGGCTTTCTGTGCTCGGTACCGGCAAATATAACGTCTTCCATCTTAGTGCCGCGGAGTGTTTTTATACTTTGCTCGCCCAGGACCCATCTGATGCCATCTGCAATATTACTCTTTCCGCTGCCGTTAGGTCCGACTACGGATGTTATACCGCCGTTGAAATCAAGACAGATTTTATCGGCAAATGATTTGAAGCCTTGCAGATCTAGTCTTTTTAAGTACAAATGGACCCCCCCGTATGTCAATAGTGCATTCTAATTTTAACATAAATCATGACTTATTCAACAATATTTAACTTACATATGCCAGCTACAGCTACAGCTTCAGCTTTGAGCCGGATAGGACGTACAGGATACAGCTGTACAAAATATTTCCCTGGAAAGCTCCGCCGAGGACAGTATCTTGATATTGCTGAATCCGTACTTGTTTTTCAGGTAATGGATATTTGACTTTCTTTGACCTGTTACGTGGGATATATTAAAAATGCCGGTATGTATTATGATTTCTTTTGCTTTTTGCAATCCTTCAAATATAATGATTTTTTCTATTCTCATGAGGGCCAGTCTGGATTCGACTAATTGCCTGAATGCAGAATGTATTGGTCCCGCAACGACATCGGAATCATTGCCTTCATTAATGTTGTCGGTGGGCTGAAGGCCTATCCTTATCACATTTATTCCTTTATCCTCATACAGCTTGAGCAGCTCTGCACAGATATCTACTGCTTCATCCAGGCTTTGCGGTTTGTAGCGTCCGCTTTCCATAAGACGTTCCAGACCGGTTCCCTTGATTACAAGTACCGGATAGATCCTAACAATTTCAGGTGAAATTGAAATTACCTTTTTTGCTGTATCTATGCACTTTTCCCTTGTATCGCAGGGTAAACCGGTCATTGTCTGGATCCCCAGTCTAAAGCCCATACTCTTTATCAGTTCCGATGATTTGTATACTACGTTTGCATCATGTCCGCGACAGCTTGCCTTGAGTACGTCGTCATCCAGGCTCTGAACACCAAGTTCAATTGTTCTGACACCATATCTTTTAAGCATCATCAAAATTTCTTCATCGATGCAGTCCGGTCTTGTAGATAACCTTATTTCTGCCACCTTGCCGATGGATACATATTTATAAGCCTGCTGCAGAAAGCTCTCCTGAACATCCTTTGGAATAGCTGTAAAGCTGCCTCCGTAGAATGCGATCTCTACAAACGAGCTCTGCTTTATAGTGCTCAAATGCTCTTCAATGATTTCAGGTATTTTTTCAGTGGTCATTTCCTCAAGCTGTCCGCTTATTTTCTTTTGATTACAGAAAATACAGTCATTCGGGCATCCTTTATGAGGAACAAAAATTGGAATAATAACATGTTTAGCGCTCATTTGTTCACCAACTCCAATGCCGCCTTTGCAGCATTTTGTTCTGCTTCCTTTTTCGTTCGCCCCTCACCTGTTCCATAAGATTTATTTCCGACTAAAAGCTGGGCAACGAATATTTTGTCATGGTCGGGGCCTTTTTCATCAAGTATTTTGTAAGTTATATGCTGATCACTCTGCTTTTGGATCATTTCTTGAAAATGTGTTTTGTAATCCTTAAATACTTCTTTGTTATTGATGTTGCGGTAAATCTCCTCCATTGACCTCAGGATGAAGCTACCGGCGTTTTCTATGCCGCCATCCAGGTAGATAGCACCAATCAGCGCTTCAAAAGCATCTGAAAGTATCGATGTCCGTTTTCTGCCGCCTGTGTTTTCTTCCCCCCTGCCAAGATACAAATACTCGCCAAGGCTTATTTTATCCGCACATTTCATTAAAGAAGACTCACAGACTATTGCTGCTCTTGTTTTTGTCAATTCGCCCTCGGGAAGCTCGGGGTGCTTTTTGTATATATAATCACTAGTGATTATATTGAGTACAGAATCGCCTAGAAACTCAAGCCTTTCATTGCTTGTTAAGCCTTCGGCCCTTCTTTCATTGGCATATGAGCTATGTGTAAGTGCCAGCTGCAAATTACCTTTATCTTTAAAATGGTATCCGATAACATCTTCAAGTTCCTTTAGCCTGCTTATAACTTCAGGTTTCAATTCTCTACCCATTTTTTGCTCCTTATTGCACAGCGAAAAACTTAAAGGCAGGAACAATATCCCCGCCTTTAATAGATTCTACCTCATTTTTTATTATCATGCAAATATCAAATATTTATGTCCGGCTTATTCGCTATATTTTTTCAATACCAATGCTGCATTGTGACCTCCGAAGCCAAGAGCATTTGATAATGCGTATTTTATATCAGCCGGCCTGCTTTTATTTGGGACATAATCAAGGTCACATTCCGGATCAGGGTTTATATGGTTTATTGTAGGAGGAATAATTCCATCCCTGAGCGCCATAGCTGTAATAATAGCTTCAACTGCTCCGGCTGCTCCGAGCAAATGACCTGTCATAGATTTTGTAGAGCTTACGGCCAGCTTTTGTACATAATCGCCGAATACGCTTTTGATAACCTTGGTTTCACCCACATCATTCAATGGCGTCGATGTTCCGTGAGCATTAACGTATCCGATATCTTCAGGCTTAATACCTGCATCTTGTATTGCATTCATCATTGATCTGATCCCTCCGATACCATTTGGTGAAGGGGCTGTGATATGATAAGCATCACATGTGCAGCCATAGCCGACGATCTCTCCGAGAATTAATGCTCCTCTGTTCCTGGCATGCTCGTATTCTTCGAGTACCAGTATACCTGAGCCTTCGCCCATTATGAAGCCGTCGCGGTCCTTGTCAAATGGCCTGCAGGCTGTTACGGGATCAGGATTCGTAGAAAGTGCTTTGTTTGAGCAGAAGCCTGCAAGGGCCAATTCTGTGATAGCTGCTTCTGCCCCGCCTGTTACCATTATATCGACATCCCCGCGTTGGATAACTCTAAAGGCGTCACCTATTGCATTGTTGCTTGATGCACAGGCGGTAACGACACATTCATTGAAGCCCTGCAGGTTGTATTCTATCGCTATTCTTCCGGCTGCCATATTTGCGATCATAGATGTTATAAAGAACGGGCTGACTCTTCCGGGACCTTTTACTGAAAGTGTCTGATGCTGATCCTCAAGAGTCTTGATACCGCCTACTCCTGAACCTATGATACAACCTGCCCTGAAGCTGTCCTCTTTTTCCATATCCAGTCCTGACATTTCTATTGCCATTTTCGCTGCAGCTAGAGCATACTGTGTAAAAACATCCATTCGTTTGGCTTCTTTTTTATCGATATAGTCAGTTGGCTCAAAATTCTTGATCTCCGAAGCTACCTTAGCATCATAATTTGTTGTATCGAACTTTGTTATGAGGCTGATCCCGTTTTTTCCTTCACATATCGAATTCCAGAAGTTTTCAAGGCCTAAGCCTAAAGAATGTACTACTCCCATACCTGTTATTACTACTCGCTTTTTCATCAAAATCCTCCTAGCGGATAACTTTACAGATTTAAGATTAATATGAGTTATTTAAATGATATAGTATTATCATTATTGTTAATAAGAAAGCTGATCGATATAAAAAAAAGTCCCAATTCAGGGACTTTTTTTTATGTGTTATTTTTAATGTAGTCTACGGCATCTCCCACCGAAGCTATCTTTTCAGCTTCATTATCCGGAATCTCAATATCAAATTCCTCTTCGAGAGCCATTATCAATTCAACGATATCAAGTGAATCTGCACCCAAATCGTCTATGAAGGATGATTCCATAGTAACTTCATCTTCTTCAACACCTAATTGCTCGACAATAATTTTCTTTACCTTTTCGAAAACCATACATTCACCTCCTCCCAAAGAGGGTAATTATATATAATAATTCCCAGTAAATGTTATGCCTGCTTTGGCCAACTTTTACATAAAGATATTATTACATAACAAGTCCGCCGTCAATATCTATTACCTGTCCTGTTACGTACGCAGAATCATCTGAAGCGAGAAATGCTACAACATTAGCCACATCTTCCGGTGTCCCGAACCGTCCGAGCGGAATGTTCTCAAGATACTTTTCCCTAACTTCCTCAGGCAATACATTAGTCATATTGCTTTCAATGATTCCAGGTGTCACAGCATTACAGGTAATTCCTCTTGAAGCAAATTCTTTTGCGGTTGTTTTGGTCAATCCTATCAATCCGGCTTTTGAAGCGGAATAATTAGCCTGCCCATGATTGCCGTACCTTCCGGCTACTGATGAAATATTAACGATTCTTCCGTACTTTTGTTTCATCATCTGCTTCGCTGCAAGCTTTGTGCATAAGAATGCGCCCTTTAGATTAATGTCCAGAACGATATCCCAGTCGTCTTCGGACATCATGGCAAAAGGTTTATCTTTCGTTATTCCTGCATTGTTTACAAGTATATCAAGACTCCCAAAGGCTTCTACTGCTACCTTTACCATAGCCTTAACGTCATCCTGATTTCTTACGTCGCCTTTAGTGACGGCATAATTATAACCGGCTTTTTTGAACTCTGCGGCTGTCTCATCAATAAATTCCGACCCTGGTGTGCCATTCAAAACCACATTGGCACCCAATGAAGCAAGCTTCAAAGCTATAGCTTTACCGATGCCCCTTGCGGATCCGGTTATTACAGCGGTTTTCCCACTAAAAAGCATTGTCCCGGCTTCCTCCTATCCTATGCTCCTATTTCCCCCAGAACCTTTTCCAATGACTCAATATCCTCTATATTAAAGCTTCTGGCTTCTTTATTGATTTTTTTCATAAATCCGCTCAGAACCTTTCCGGGGCCAATTTCAATAAATGTATCAACTCCATGCTCAAGCATTAGTTTGATGGTATCCTCCCACAGAACGGGGCTGCTGACCTGTCTGACAAGCGTATCCTTGATATCAGATGGTGACTTGATTATTTCAGCTGTCACATTAGCTACAAGTGGTGTTATAAAATCTGAAAACACGACATTTTCAAGCTCAGAAAGCAGTCTCTCACCTGCCGGCCTTAGCATTCTGCAATGGAACGGCGCGCTGACAGCGAGTAATACTGCTCTTTTAGCGCCCTTACTGCTGCATAATTCTATTGCTTTTTCCACAGCCTTCGTTTCACCAGCTATTGATATCTGTCCCGGACAATTGAAATTAGCGGGTTCAACAATACCATAAGCAGAGGCTTCCTTGCAGCATTCCAACACAACCTCTCTTCCAAGGCCGAGAATTGCAGCCATTTTACCCATACCAAGAGGAACTGCTTCCTGCATGTATTTGCCTCTTTTTTTAACAAGGGCTACAGCTGTTTTAAAGTCGACAGTCCCTGAAGCGACATGAGCTGAGTATTCACCAAGACTCAAACCAGCGGTAAAATCAGGTTTGATTTCATTTTCCAGCAATGGCTGAAGACATGCGATACTTGCGGTAACTATCGCAGGTTGTGTGTTCTCAGTTATCTTAAGCGTTTCCTCATCGCCTTCGAATATCATTTGTTTCATATCCAAGCCAAGCGCTTCCGAGGCTTGATCGAATATATCAGATGCAGACTGGTACATTGAGGCTATTTCTTTCCCCATACCAATATATTGCGCTCCCTGACCCGGGAAAATAAATGCGGTCTTACCCATAAGCCCCCCTATTTGCTCCATCTGACAAGTGCCGATCCCCATGTCAGTCCTCCGCCGAAACCGACAAGCACCAGATTGTCACCTTTATTCAAACATTTTTTCTTATATGCGTCATCCATAGCAACTGGAATTGATGCGGACGAAATGTTACCATACTTTTTTATTGTGGTATAGACCTTCTCAATAGCAACGCCGAGTCTTTTTACGGCGCTCTCTATAATTCTGCAATTAGCCTGATGTGGTATGATATATTTTATGTCGTCGAGACTCAAATCTGTATTTTCCATAACCTTTTCTGTAGCATACGGCATAATCTTCACAGCAAACTTGAATATTTCCTGGCCATCCTGCCATAAAGCAATTTTATTTTTATATTCCTTGCGGCTTTCCTTGTCTTCATCGGATATATATAAGCATGGGATAGTAATACATTGTCCCATCCCACCATTGGCGCCTATATGCGTGGACAATATACCGTAGCCTTCTTCAACTGCTCCAAGTACGACAGCTCCTGCACCGTCCCCAAAAAGGACACAGTTCTTTCTGTCATCCCAGTCAATAGCTCTGGTCATTCCTTCACTGCTGACCAGTAAAATGTTTTTGTAATAGCCTGTCTCTATGAATTGTTTAGCGACTGTCATTCCATAAATGAAGCCTGAGCAGGCCGCCACAAGATCGAATGCGGCGGCGTTTTCAGCACCAGTTTCTTTTTGTATTATACACGATGTAGATGGTGTCAGGTAATCAGGAGTAGAAGTGGTTAACAGTATAAGATCAATATTCTCAGGAAGCAGGCCTGAATCATTTATAGCCTGCCTGGCTGCTTTCACAGCCAGTGAATATGTCGGAGTATTGTCTTCTAAAATCCTTCTTTCAGAAATGCCTGTTCTTTTTATTATCCATTCATCTGAAGTTTCTACTAATTTTTCAAGATCTGCATTAGTCAAAATCTTTTCTGGGACGCAGCTTCCTATACCTAAAATGCCAACGCTTACGTTCCCGTTTTGGTTTTTCGCCATCGTTGGTAACCTCCATATTTTCAACACTAGACTTTATTTCTTCAAAAACCTTACTATTTGCAAGATTGTAAGACTTTAATATAACATTCCTTATTGTCTTGTCATTTGAATTTCCGTGGCTTTTTATAACTATGCCATTTACACCAAGTATCGGAGCGCCTCCGTCCTCAGAAGGATCCATCATCTTTTTGAATGCTTTCATGTCCTTCATAACAAAAAGTGTCGATATCTTGGAAAATATATTTCTTTTAAACATACCCTTAAGGATTCCGGAGAAGAACGATCCTGTTCCTTCCAAAAACTTAAGCATTACATTGCCAACATACCCATCAGACACTGCTACATCGACATTTCCTAAAGGGATATCCTTACCTTCGATATTGCCGATAAAATTTAAATCTGTTGACTTAAGCAGTGTATATGCCTGTTTTAAAATCTCTGTCCCTTTTTTAGCCTCGGTTCCCATATTCACAAGGCCTATCCTCGGATTATCCTTTTTATAAAGTCCCTTCATATATGCGGATCCAAATATACCAAACTGTACGTAGTTAACAGGCTTACAAATCGTATTGAGTCCAGCATCGATAAGGAGACACTTCCCGGATTTTGTAGGGATCACAGCTCCTAAAGCCGGTCTGTCAACGCCCTTTAGCCTTCCAAGGATGAAAAGTGCTCCTGTGAGAAGTGCTCCCGTGCTGCCGGCAGATAAAAACACATCACCTTTTTTCTCCTTTAGCATATTAAAGCCAACAACCATAGATGAGTTCTTTTTGCTTTTAATAGCTCTTGTAGGTACATCATCGTTGGTTATAACTTCCTTTGCATGTATAACTTCAAGCCGTGGACTCTTAAAGTTACGTGAATCAAGTATCCTCTCTATCTGTTCTCTGTCGCCGATCAAAGATATATCAAATCCATCCTGGAGCTTCAATGCATCAATACTGCCGTTAACTATAGCGTCGGGAGCGTAATCTCCTCCCATAGCATCCACTAATATCCTCAAAATGTTTCACCCCGTATTTTACTGTTGTTAGTAAATATATCACTACACATATAAAATACTATTTTCCTTGCTGCTTTTCAAGGGAAACAAGTATGAATTTACCCCTAAACATTTCCGTTTGTTTCTCGAATATCTTGACCCAAACAATATACTTGCTGCCTCTGATTTGCTTGACCTCTGCTTTAGCTATCAGCTTACAGCCTGAATATACAGGGACCTTGTACTTTATATTAGCCACTCCAACCAGCGCTACATGCGCATCAATTACAGCAATTGCAAGAGATTCTGCCAATGAGTAAATAAAGTGACCTCTAATGATCTTTGTTTTTTCAAAAGCCATCGTATCATCAGTTTCCAAAATAGATACACCGTACTTCCCAAGTGTTATATCTATAAGTTCACCTACGATTTCTCCTCCTTGCAGTGATTTGACCTTGCTGTAGTTATTTGCAGCAACGTTCTTTATTCTTTCTCTCAGTTCGGGGATGCCCATCTCCAGTCTGTCAAGCCTTATTGTCGGTATACTGACATTAAACAACTCCGATAATTCTTCATCAGTCAGGAATGGGTCACTCTTGATCTTATCCAGTAATATCTGCTGCCTTTCTTTTTTAAACAAGGATGACCGGCTCATTCAGCAACACTTCCCATTTCTTCTCAAATAAATAATTATTACCTGATAATATATCCTAATGATAGTAGTATATTATATATCTATTAAGTATGCAACAATTTTATTAAAAATATTAAAAAAACATGCGCCGGACTTTCGACGCATGTTTAGGGTTATCTTATACTTATTTTATTACACTAGGCATTCGTGTTTATAACATGTAGGTTCTTCTTGATATAGTCATATAAAGAATAGATGGTTATAATAACTGCCAATAGCATTGCATAATCGTCAAACTGGAACGTGGTAAATAAACTGATTGGGAAATTATTGAGCAATGCCGCCACAATTGCAATGTCCTGAAGTACTGTCTTAAACTTGCCAAGATTACTGGCGGCAATTACGATACCTTCGCCTGCGGCGACCAATCTAAAACTGGTCACTATGAATTCACGCGAGATTATCAGCATTGCGGCCCAGCCGTTGAGGTTTCCACTTTGAACAAGTGCAAGCAATGCTGCAGTGACCAGGAGCTTGTCGGCAATTGGATCCAGGAATTTACCGAACCTTGTCACCAGTTTTCTTTTTCTTGCGATATAGCCGTCTACAGCATCGGTGCTGGAGGCTATTAAAAATATGCCAGCAGCTATATAACCACCGAATGCGGTCATAAACTCATTGATAGCAACTAACTGCGGTCTTAAAAATCCAAAAATCTGTGCGTCAATGAACGACTGTGGTATTGGAATCAAAAAAATCATTAATACTGGAATCAAAAAAATTCTTGATAGAGTAATTTTATTTGGAAGATTCATACTGCACCTCTCCTGTCAAATCGTATTCACCGCTGTCAAGTACTTTGACTTCAACAAGCCGGTTCAACTCCAATGGTTCCCTGCTGGTGAAATATATGAGTCCGTCTATGCCGGGTGCTTCTGCATAGCTTCTGCCATAATAGAATATTCCATCGTCGGCTATACCTTCGACAAGTACCCTATATATTCTGCCGAGTCTTGCAGCATTCGATTCGGCAGAAATTGTACACTGTAATTTCATCAGCCTGTCGTATCTTGACTTTTTTATTTTTTTCGGTATTTGTTCCTGCATTTTATATGCAGGGGTGCCTTCTTCTTTAGAATACATAAATACACCAAGTCTGTCAAACCTATATTTGCTTACAAGCCCCTCAAGCTTGGAAAAATCATCTTCAGTCTCCCCTGGGAATCCAACGATCAGTGTTGTCCTGATAATAAGACCTGGGATTTTTTCTCTTAATGTATCTAGTAAATTGAATATATCTTCGCTTTTTCCCCTTCGTCCCATTCTCTTTAGAACAATATCACTTGCATGCTGTATAGGTATGTCAATATATTTACAAACCTTATCATTTTCTGCTATTTCATTTATCATTTCATCGTCGATTTCTTCAGGATAACAATAAAGAAGCCTTATCCATTCTATTCCATCAATACGGCTTAGCTTTTGGAGAAGTTCGACCAATGCTTTATGACCATAAATATCTATTCCATACCTCGTTGTGTCCTGCGCTGTCAGAATTAGTTCCTTAATGCCTGAAGCAGCAAGCTTTTCAGCTTCTTTAACAATAGAATCGATACTTCTGCTTCTGAACGGGCCCCTCAATGAAGGGATGATGCAGTAGGTGCAACGATTATCACAGCCCTCTGCTATCTTCATATATGCGTAGCCATTACCTGTTGATATTACTCGTTCTCCATCCATGTATGAGGTCCCGGTCAGCTCTCCGTATCTTGATACCTTCCCTTTTGTTTTATATGCCTCATTGATAACAGAGGCTATTTCACCATAGCTGCCGGTTCCAAGCACCACATCGACCTCCGGTATCTCATCGAGTATCATTTTCCTGTATCTCTCAGCCAGGCAGCCTGCTACGATGAGCATTTCACACTTGTTCTCTTTCAAAGCAGTCATTTCAATAATTGTATTTATAGATTCCTGTTTTGCACTTTCTATAAATCCACATGTATTGACAATAATGATATCCGCATCATCACTGTTATTGACTATCTCAAAGCCTTCGGTCTTTAGAATACCGAGCATTAATTCACTGTCTACCAGATTTTTAGGGCAACCCAGTGAAACGAGACCTATTTTTTTATCCAATAAAGTTCCTCCCTGACTCGTTATAACGCATATTTTCAAAGAAAAATCTTCACTTGTAGAATATTTTTCTTACCTCTGCGGCGTTTCAACGAGGCTGGTCGCAAACTAAGTTTGCTGCTCGCCCATGCAACCTAGCTGTCTATAAATCCAATCAGCCTCGTTATAACATTAACTAATATACACTAAAAATTTTATTTTCTCAATAAAAATCACAGCCACCATATAGTGACTGCGATACGTGAACGACGCTGTAAGCCGGTGATCAGTAAATGCTGAGCTTACCGACATAATTATGACCGAACTTAAAGTCCTTCATCAAGGTCAACAGAAATTTCAGTACCAAATCCTTTAAGGACTTCTTTTATAGTATCTCTTGAGAAGCCTCTATGTACAAGAAACATGAAGGCTTTTTTCAGTGTTTTTTCATCATTCATATCATATTTTCCGAACTTCCTCTTAAGAAGGTTTTCTGCTACGACTGAATCCTCCACCTTCCAATCCTCGAGTACTTCATCTGCTGTTTCTTCAGGTATGCCACGGGACAAAAGCTCAAGCCTAATCATCTTTCTGGAAAGAGGCTTCAGTTTACTCCTGTCATATATGTATTTCTGCGCATACAGCTTATTATTGATATATCCTATTGCTTTGAGTTCTTCTATGACTTTTTCTGTGCTATCGTGGTCATATCCGTCATTTATCAACTTTTCACGAACTTCTTTTTCAGTTCGCAGTTTCATCGACAGGAATCTGACTGCCTTTGATTTCGCTTCTCTGAAGTTCAGTGTCTCTTTAATATAACCTATTGTTTCTTCTGTTATCTCTGAGCTGTCATATAGATTCAATGATAAATAATCATCTTCAGAGATGGTGAATGAAAACCTACCATCGATGTATACCGACAGCCTGTCTTTATTTTTTTTATTTTTTTCTACGGATGTGATTTTCATTGCCCACCACCTCTAATAAATCAGATAGCTCTTACTCCATATCGAGATCCATTTCTTCGTCATCATTGTCACTCACTGAATGTGCATCCATGCTTTTGGCAAAGGCCTGGTTATAATTTTCCCGGATCTTCTTTTCAACTTCTTTAGTCATTTCGGTATTCTCTCTAAGGTATTGCTTGGCATTTTCTCTACCCTGTCCGATCCTCTGACCGTTGTATGAGAACCAAGCACCGCTCTTGTTGATAATGTCAAGGTTTACAGCTACATCAAGTATACTGCCCTCTTTCGATATACCTTGACCGTAGATGATATCAAATTCTGCTTCTTTGAAAGGTGGAGCAACTTTGTTTTTTACTACCTTGACTCTTGTCCTGTTTCCGATTACCTCCGTACCCTGTTTCAGAGACTCTATTCTTCTGACATCAAGTCTGACAGATGCATAGAATTTCAGAGCCCTTCCTCCTGGTGTCGTCTCCGGATTGCCGAACATGATACCAACTTTTTCTCTCAACTGGTTTATAAACACTGCAGTCGTTTTGGACTTGCTGATGACACCGGCTAGCTTTCTCAGTGCCTGAGACATAAGACGCGCCTGAAGGCCCACGTGTGAGTCACCCATTTCTCCGTCTATCTCAGCCTTTGGTACAAGTGCTGCTACAGAGTCGATTACAATAACATCTATAGCACCGCTCCTGACTAGTGCTTCAGCTATCTCAAGTGCCTGTTCTCCAGTGTCCGGCTGTGATACGATAAGATTGTCTATATCGACGCCGAGTTTTTTGGCATATATCGGATCCAATGCGTGCTCTGCGTCAATAAACGCGGCATCTCCGCCCGCCTTTTGAGCCTCAGCGACTATATGCAGCGCTACGGTGGTCTTACCTGAGGATTCAGGTCCAAATATTTCAACTATTCTTCCCCTTGGCACACCGCCTACACCTAGGGCAATATCCAGCCCAATAGAGCCGGTAGGTATAGTTTCTATATTCATATGGGCATTCTCACCCAATTTCATGACAGCACCCTTGCCAAACTGCTTTTCTATCTGGCCCAGCGCCATCTCCAGAGCTTTTTTCTTTTCGATCATTTCGAACGGACCTCCTTATTTGAGATAGACGAACATTTGTTCTGATAAAAATTATATATCATTTCTCCAAAAGAGTCAATAACGTAATAACATATTTTTACATATTCATTCTATGCTTAATATTTTTCATCAAATATATGGCATCTTCCGACTTCATTAACAACATAATTATAATATAAATTATCGATCCTGTAATTATCTCAAATATCAAATATGCTAACTGTAGCGCTTTACTTGCCGGGGCAGTTATCATTTTCTGTATCAGCAGCAAGGCTAAGCCCATTAGCGCAGCCGAGGGAACCGCACGGATAAAAAAGCTGCCAAGCTGTTGCAAATATAATCCGTTCATTTTTCTGTTAAGCAAAATCAGCAGTAAAAATGAATTTATAAGACTTATTATCGAATATGAAAGTGCCATGCCTGAAGCCCCAAGATCGGTAAATAAATAAAATAAAGCTCCAAAGGCAATGTTAAGAATGGCCGATATTACACCTGCTATCAAAGGTGTCCTTGTATCCTGCCTCGCATAATAAGCGCGGTTCATTATTGCTACTACAGACTGAGTGATCATTGATATGCAAAAAAAGCCCAGTATTACTGCAACAATCGGTACATTTTCTTCAGTAAATCTGCCACCCCATTTGAACACAGCCCTGACCAACTGCTCCCTCAGTACAAAAAAACCTGTTGCCGAAGGGACGGCAAGAAAAAGTACAGATGTGAGTGATTTCATAAGCAGGGTTTTATATTCCTCTATTTTACCGACAGCATATTTACCTGAAAGTGACGGAAGTACTGCAGTCCCTATACCCATTGCAAAAATGCCGTATGGAAGCTGCCACAGAGTATTTGCATTCCTGAAAGCGGCAAGGCTGCCTTCTATGGCAACAAGACTTACAAAAGCAGTAGATATGATCGTGTTCACCTGAGTAATAGATGATGACAGCAGTGATGGTACCGCCTGAGATAATAATTTTCTGAAACCTTTGTCTTTAAAATATATCACCGGTTTGTACAATTTGAATTTACTATGTGAAAATGAAAGTTGTATAAGTAAGTAGATAAATGCACTGACGGCTACAAAAAAAGCAACTCTTGTCATACTTTCGGGATTTGTATCAGCAAACAGATAAATGCTTATTGTACAACCGAGATTATATATCGAAGGTCCAAACGCAGCGGCAGCAAATTTTTTGTATGAGTTGAGTACACCGTTGCATATGCCCGCCAGCATAATAAAAGAAACGGACGGAAATAGTATTCTGGATAGTTTTATTGCCAGTTCAAGAGTTTGCGGGCTGCTGCTAAAGCCTGGTGCTACAACAGGTATTATTTGCGGTGCGAAAACCATCCCCAGCACACATATGATCACCATGCCTAAAAAGACAATATTCATAAATGAGCTTGCAGCCTTCCAGCCTTCCTTTTCTTCTCCATTTTCGAGCTTTCCGGAGAGATACGGCACAAGAGCTGCTGATATGGTCCCTCCTACCAGCAGCATATATATTAGGTCCGGTACCGTGAACGCTGCCACATAAGCATCCTGTAGCCAACTAAGCCCGACCTTCCAGGAAAGCATGGTTTCGCGAAGAAAGCCTGTCAGCCTGCTCAGGATCATGGAAGACATCACGATGATAGCAGCTGTCGATAAACTACTGTTCCTATTCTGTTTCAAAATAAAACCTCCGGCATTTTAACGAGGTGCATTACTGTGGCATCGTTACAATTTTAGCAGATGCCTTCTAAGCATATCAAATACATGCAGGCAGGTAACATTCTTTATCCTTGACCTACTGCCCCACAGATCGAGTTTTTTGACGATAGTTCCGTCCTTGTGAGCCAGTGCGGTATAAACAAGACCAATCGGCTTTGCCTCTGAGCCTCCGCCTGGGCCGGCAATACCTGTTATGGATATTCCGATATCCGTTCCCGATACACGCCTGACACCCTCTGCCATCTCTCTGGCTGTCTGTTCACTGACTGCGCCGAATTTATCAAGTGTTTCCTGACATACTCCCAATTCATCTGTTTTTGCTCGGTTGCTGTAAGTTACGATAGCTCTGTCGAACACCTCCGATATACCTGGAATATCGGTAAGCCTTGTTGCAAGCATTCCTCCGGTACAGGATTCAGCGACCGAAAGCGTCATTTTACTGTCTAAAAGAAGCTTTGCGGCTAGTTCATCCAAACTGCTGTTATCATTACTGTAGACAGCATCTCCAAGCCTTTGTCTTATCTCATTTTCAACAGGTCCGATTATATCCTCACCAACGCAGTTTTTCTCATACCTTGCAGTTATTCTAAGGGTTACTTCTCCATCCTTCGCATACGGAGCTAATGTTGGATTTGACTGGCTATCGATAAGATCAAGAAGCATGTCTTCAACAGCTGACTCGCCGATCCCAAATATTCTTAGAAATCTGGATTCAAGCCTGTATTCAGATCTTGCAGAGAAATATGGCATCACAGTCTCATCGAACATCGGCTTCATTTCGGATGGCGGTCCTGGAAGCATTACTATTGTCTTGCCGTTCTCTTGGATGATACAGCCCGGTGCTGTCCCGTTTTTATTGCGGACTATTATGCTGCCTTCAGGCAAATAGGCTTGTTTAATGTTATTTTGAGTCATTTTTTTAGAATACTTTTTGAAAAACTCCTCCATTTTATCAAGACTTTCCTGATCCAGCACCAGTTTACGGTTTACCGCTGCGGCAACCGTCTCTTTTGTAAGGTCATCCTCAGTTGGTCCCAGGCCGCCTGTCAATATGACCACATCAGAACGCGAAAGTGCAAGATCAAGGCTTTGTTTCAGCCTTGCCGGGTTATCACCTATTACGGAGTGATAATAGACCCCTATACCTGCATCAGGTAATCTTGAGGATATATATTGAGCATTTGTATTTGAAATCTGACCCATCAGAAGTTCAGTTCCAACGGCAAGAATTTCGGCTTTCATAAGCTATCCATCTCCTATCCGGTAAAGTAGCATCATTATTCCATTATATCAATGTAATGTTTTCATTGTAAACACACAGGAACACAAGTTAAAAAAAAACTACAATTGACCTTAAATTATCTACTTTATCAACTGCTATTTAGTGTATTATTATTATACTAACAAATAAAGTCAAAGGGATGGGATATTATGAATGATTCTGTCAAGATTTTAAAAAACATAATCGACAATGTTGAAAATGCTATTGTCGGAAAGCGCTATGCAATAGAACTTGCTGCAATATCATTAATATGCAATGGACATGTACTTATTGAAGATGTCCCGGGTGTAGGAAAAACCAGTCTTGTATCCGCCCTGGCAAAATCTGTGAATGCGTCGTTTAGAAGGATCCAGTTTACACCTGATATACTTCCTTCTGATATAACAGGTTTTTCCCTATATAATCAAAAAACTGGAGATTTCGAGTACAGACCCGGTGCAATTATGAGTCAGATAATTCTTGCAGATGAAATCAACAGGACCTCTCCTAAAACACAGGCAAGTTTACTTGAGGTCATGGAAGAATACCAGGTAACTGTGGATGGGATAACGTACAAGGTACCAAGACCTTTCATGGTAATGGCTACACAGAATCCTGTCGAATATCTGGGGACATATCCATTGCCCGAAGCACAGATAGACCGTTTCTTCATGAAAATATCCATCGGTTACCCTACAAATACAGAAGAAAGCTATATACTATCAAAGTTCCAGTTTACAAGCCCAATTGAAAAGCTTTTGCCTGTTGCCGAGAGCGCGGACATTATTGCTTTGCAGGAGGAAGTAAAAAATATACATGTTGACCAGAGCCTTAACAATTATATCGTTGAAATAGTAAGCCAAACAAGAAAGCATCAGGATGTTGCGCTGGGTTCAAGTCCCAGGGGTTCTCTGTCGCTTTTCAGAGCATCACAGGCATGGGCATTTTACAATGGGCGCAATTATGTCCTTCCGGATGACATCAAGAAAATGGTTATACCAGTACTTTCGCACAGACTGATGCTCAAGCAGGAAGCTAAGTTAAAGAAAATAAATCCCGAAGAAATTCTGAATTCAATTGTATCAAGGATTAATGTTCCGGTGGTGGTACAACATGAGAAAAAGTAGAATACTTTACATCTGCCTGTTTATATCAGCACTTGTATTTGCCTACTTTAACGGAGGCAAAATTCCATACATGATGCTTTATACCGTTATTTTGCTGCCTGTAGTTTCACTGGCATATATGACGGTTATATATTTTCGCTTCAAATATGGTCAGGAACTGGATAAAAAATTTGTAGTAAAGGGTGATTGGATAAATTTCATTTTCAGCATAAATAATGAAGATTTTTTTATATACCCATATATAAAAGTATCATTCTATGGATCACAGACGATATTTGAAAACCAGTTCCAGGTCAAAAACTTCTCCCTTACGCCCTTTTCGGGAAGAAATTATACGTTTAAGCTACAATGCAATTACAGGGGGAATTATGAGATGGGCATAAATTCAGTGGAACTGGAGGATTTTTTCGGGTTATTCAGATTTAAATATAATATATATGAGCCAAAGTATATTACTGTGTATCCCCGAATCGTATACCTGGAAAAATTCAGGCTAAAAATAGATTATATGTCAGAGTCTAATTCAATACTTAACTCAAGAGATGAGGATATGACTACCATCAGTGACGTCAGAAAATACCAATATGGCGACAATCTGAAGAGGATACACTGGAAACTGACAGCCAGGTCTCAGGAGCTTATGGTGAAAAAATTTCAAAGTACATCCGAAGCCAATATACTTATGTTGCTTGACCTTCAGAAAAACAATTTTACTCCGGGAGAAAATATTATTGTTGAAGATAAGCTCATCGAGTCTGCTGTGGCTATCCTGTACTACTGCCTGAACAAGTGGATCCCGGTAAATTTTGCCTTCTTTAGTGACAGCTTGCATAATGTACATGCAACGAACCATCAGTCATTTAATGAGATATACGAGATACTTGCCAAGGTCAAATTCACCGACAATGTACCGATAAAGGATCTACTTGAAATATACACCAGCAACGCGCTTCATAGTACAAGTGTCATAATTTTTACGTCAAATCTGGATTTTGACCTTTACAGCCAGCTTCATAAAACGTTAAACTTTGGCTATGATGTTAGTCTTGTGTACATTTCACCCGAAAAAATCACTGGAGTAATAAACAGTGACGCTGAAAAAATTATGGAATCGCTGCCTGAAATCGGGATCAACAGCTATAAGATTGGAATAGATGACGATATCAAGGTAAGACTGGAACATTAAAGAGCATAGGAGGTATGGTACGATGTTTAAGAAAATATTAAATAAACTGCCTGATTTATTCTTGGCAATACTTGTTGCATTCAGCCTGACTTATGCTCTTGCGTCATCATCATTGTGCATGCAGTTTCCTCTTGCTGAAATGTTGCTGATCATAACGCTTTGCATAGTATCACTTTGCTTACTGTTTTGCAGCAAGAAAGTATCCAGGATATCCATCATAGTGCTTGGCGTCGCTTTTGCAGCATCTGTGGTATATATGATCTTCTTTGTGGACATGAAATTAATAATTGATTTCTTAAAAGAGTATTCATTCTGGTTCTATGATTATTTTATGTATCCCACTGGAGCAGATTTTCTATATCAAAAGATCACAGTAATTTCATTAAGTATCATCGTTTCATTGTTATCATATATTTTTGTGATAAAAAAGTTCAGGTTCTTTACCATTTTAATAGCAGGTATGGGGTTGTTCGGGTTCCAGGCTTCCTACAAGATCGTATCCGGCAACATTCCATTCTATCTCTTTCTGTTGGCTGTTCTTATTTCATACTTAAAATATATTTTCAACCTCAAAGCATCGAAGGGATCAAATGAATATGCCAAGCCTGCAACTATAGTAATGTGGAGCATCCCGGTGAGTATTCTCATTATTTTCCTGTCTATGTCAATACATGCAAGCGACAGACCAATAACCTGGAATTGGCTCGACAGAAAATTTGTTTCTGCTTACAATTATTTTCAGAAGAAATTTGATTATGAAACATTTGATTATTTTTCTCTTTCCAAAACTTCAGGTTTTGGAAACAGCAATAGCTTACTGGGTGGTAGCGTCAGGTTGGACAGAAAGAGTGTACTGCGTGTCATTACAAATAAGAGAATATATCTCAGCGGCGTATCAAGAGATGTGTACACAGGCAACATGTGGATAAACAGCAATGAGGAACTGGAGGCTTCAGACAACAATTATTCAGGTCTATATGATGATACCAAAGAAATGCTGACAGGAATGAAGCTATTAACGGGTAAGGATGATTACTTCAAAGAGTATTTTGATTCAAATGTGATAGATGTTACATTTTTGAATCTAAAGACTAAATCACTGTTCAAGCCAACCAAGACAAAAGAATTTGACAGCATCACCGATGAAATTTCTGCTTATATAAGTGATACGGGTGACCTTTCATCTGAAAGCAGGCTAAAGAAAAATTACGAATATAGTATTACATCCTATGTGCCTAAAATGGGTACAGAGTTTGATGCTGTTATGAGAATAAGCAAAAAAGGCTTGTATAAGGAATATCTTCAAAGAATTGAGTTTCCAAACTATTTTAACGTAGGCGAACAGTCTGGGGTCAGTTTTGCCTACCAATACGAAGGCAGTGGCCCGGGTGAAACTCTGAAGGTTACAATCACTGATAAAACGAAAGATATACAGACAAAGACGTTTAATTTGAAAGAAGAAGAATTGAGGGCTTTAGAGGAAAGCAGCAAACTGATATACGATAAATACCTTCAGCTCCCCGAAGAGTTGCCACAAAGGGTCAAGGATCTTGCAGCTTCGCTGACCACATCTTCTGAAAACGATTATGACAAGGCAAAAGAAATAGAAAAATACCTTGCGTCAAATTATTCCTATAATCTTGATGTTAGATCTGCACCACGTGACAGAGATTTTGTAGACTATTTCCTGTTTGAGCAAAAAGAAGGTTACTGTAGCTACTTCGCATCAGCAATGACAATCCTTGCGAGATGCGCAGGTCTTCCGGCACGATATGTCGAGGGATACATGCTTCCGCCGGATACTGTCAAGAACAGGGAAAACATGTATATAGTGACTAATATGCAGGCTCATGCATGGGTAGAAATATATTTTGAAGGTTACGGGTGGCTGCCTTTTGAGCCAACCTCTCCCTTCAGATCCGCCTTTTATTCCACACAAGTGCCCGAACAGGTATCTTACAGTCCCGATTACAATCCATCATACCAGGAGTATATGGAAATGATGATGAAATACTATGGTCAGGGTGGCACAAACGGGCCAATAGATTTATATACGGGCGATGTCGTCAAAGGACCGTCTGCAGGTGTCATAATACTCTACTCCATAGCAGGCGCAGTTGCATTAATGCTTATGCTGATGCTCTTTAACACAATACGAAGCAGAGTCAGGATCTTCAGGCTTATTAATTTACCTGCCAGAGAATGTATCCTTGGCTCGTACAAATATTACCTCAGCGTTCTGAAGCTGCATGGCCTAGGACTTATGCCTGCGGAAACGCCCGGTCAGTATTCGGAAAGGATCGACTCTGAACTCTTTTTCAGCCCTGTCAGATTTAAAGTGATAACGGAAATATTCGTAAAATCCAGATATAGCCTGCAGGAGGCGTCAGAGAAGGAAAAGCTTTTGTACTCTGATTTCTATCAAGGTTTTCTGGATGAAATAAAAATCAACATGGGAAAAACAAGATATTTCATAATGAGATATCTATTTGGCAAGATTTAACATTGCGATCTCCTTAATTTGACACATCCATAAAAAAGGGGAAAAGCCGTTTCTTGTGAGACGGCTTTTCCCCTTTTTATGTAAGGCTGGATAAATTGGTTTGATTAAAGCATGTATACCTGATCAGATGATAATACATTAATACCTTGAGCTTTAAGCACTTCTATTGCACGTTTTGGATTGCTGGTCTTCAATATTACCAGCGCTTCGTCATCCTTTTTGCTTACAAATGCATACATATACTCTATTTCTGTCTTATCGCCCTCAAGAACTTTCAAAACCTTTGCAAGGCCACCCGGTTCGTCATTCACCCCAATTGCCAATACATTTGTAATACTCATGGTAAAACCATTGTCTCGAAGTACTTTTTCTGCTTCCTCCGGTTTGTTCACGATAAGCCTTAATATTCCAAAATCTGTCGTGTCTGCTATAGACAACGCACTGATGTCAATGTTATTGTCTCCCAGTACCGATGTTACTTCTGCAAGCCTTCCTGATTTGTTTTCAAGAAATACGGAAATCTGCTTTACGAACATTAAATACACCTCCTGCTTGTTCTTAACTGGATATTCATATTTTACGTTTGTCTATAACTCTCTTTGCCTTGCCTTCACTTCTTTCAATAGATTTAGGCTCGACGAGCTTCACCTTTACGCTTATACCGAGTGTATCCTCTATCTTTTTCCTTATTGTTTTCTCCATATCTTCAATTTTTTTGACTTCATCTGAGAACAGCGCTTGTGTCATCTCAACCCAAACTTCCATTACGTCGAGATTACCAATCCTATCTACTATAATCAAATAGTGAGGAGCAGTCTCGCCAAGTTCAAGCAGCACGCTTTCTATCTGGCTTGGGAATACATTAACACCTCTTATTATCAGCATGTCGTCAGTACGTCCTGTTACCTTGCTCATTCTAACAAGCGTTCTTCCGCATTCACATTGAGTATAGTCTAATGAAGACAGGTCTCTTGTCCTGTAACGCAATAATGGCAAGCCTTCCTTTGTAACAGTAGAGAATACCAATTCACCCTTTGAACCTGGAGGTAAAACTTCTTCGGTTTCAGGATCTATTATTTCAGGAATGAAATGATCCTCCTGGACATGCAGACCACATTTGCACGGACATTCTGAAGCGACACCAGGACCCATTACTTCACTTAGACCATATATATCGATTGCCAGTATACCAAGTCTTTTTTCGATTTCGCTCCTCATTGCAGTTGACCAGGGCTCTGCTCCGAATATGCCTGCCTTAAGCTTGAGATCACCGGGCTTGATCCCTGATTCCTCAAGTTCTTCCGCCAGATAAAGTGCATAAGACGGAGTACATGCCAAAAGGGTAGTACCAAAATCCTTCATTATCTGCACCTGGAGTTTAGTATTCCCACCTGATATAGGAATAACTGACGCTCCGATTTTCTCAGCACCATAATGTGCCCCCAGACCACCGGTAAAAAGACCATAACCATACGCGATCTGTATTACCGATTCTTTAGTGGCTCCGGCACATGTTAGCGTCCTTGCCATTACTTCAGACCATTTTTCCAGGTCATTTCTGGTATAGCCTACCACCGTCTTCTTTCCTGTGGTGCCGGAGGATGCATGTATCCTCACGATTTCACTCAATGGCGTAGCAAACAGACCATAAGGATAATTATCCCTCAGGTCCTGCTTGTAGGTAAACGGGAGCTTGCATAGATCCTCGATGGATTTGATATCTTCCGGTTCCACGCCTTTGGCCTGCATTTTTGCCCTGTAAAAAGGGACATTGTGATAAATCCTTTTAACGGTTTTTATCAGCCGCTCGCTTTGAAGCTTTTGCATCTCCTCTCTGGGCATGCACTCACGCGACTGGTTCCAATATAGCATTCAGAACCCCTCCTTGATTTTATTTTATGCCCTTGCATCCTCCCATGAGAACAGCTTTCAGGGTTTACGGACAATTGCCCGCCCCACGCAAAAGCAACAGGCTGAAGTTCATTTTTTTAATATATTACTATCATATCCGGCATTAAATGCCTTGACATTAACATCAAGGATTTTTTGAGGTATGACTTCTCTCATTGCTTCCAGCCATATATCCCTGCTTATATTGGTGGTCTTTGCCAGCAAGCCGATAAGCACCATATTTACAGCCTTAATATTTCCGCATTCCTTTGCAATATTGAGCGCGTCGATGGACTCCATACAGACGCCGCCTTCCTTGAGCCTCTCGATTATCCTTTCAGGGTACTTTGCCTTTCCGATGATTACCGGCATCGGATCTATCTGCTGATCATTGAGTACCAGAGTACCGCCCTTTTTCAGATAGTCTATCCAACGCAAAGCCTCCAGGTTTTCAAAAGCCAGAAGGAAATCTGCCTCACCCTTTTCGATTATTGGAGAATATACCTTCTCACCCATTTTAACATATGTTACTACGCTGCCGCCTCTTTGCGACATACCATGCACCTCTGATACCTTTACATCATAGCCCTGCTTCATTGCAACATTTCCAAGAAGCCTGCTTGCCAGAAGTGTACCCTGTCCGCCTACACCTACTATCATAATATTCAGCTTACTCATTCTTATCACCGGCCTTTACTATCGCATTGAAGCTGCAAACCTTTGTGCATAACTTACAGCCTACACAAAGCGCGCTGTTTATTACTATCCTGTCTCCTTTGTCCACTATGGCTGGGCATCCTATCTTTAAGCAGCTCCTGCATTGTCTGCAGTTATCATTAATCATCTGAGGTCCTTCATAGCGTACGGTTTTAAGCAGAGCGCACGGTCTTTGAGAAATAATGACTGAAGGTTCATCGATTTCCGTCTCTTCCTTTACTACCTTTTCAAATTCCTTTATATCGAATGGATCAGCTACTCTTACTCTTTCTATCCCAACCGCTTTTGCCAACAGCTCAAGATCCACCTGCTTTGTAGGTTCACCCTTTATAGTGAAGCCTGTCGTTGGATTCTGCTGATGTCCGGTCATCCCGGTTATAGAGTTGTCAAGTATGATTACAGTCGAACAGCCTTTATTATAGACTATATCGATCAATCCTGTGATACCTGAATGAATAAAGGTGGAATCACCAAGTATAGCAACTGTTTTTTTACTGAAATCTCTTCCTCTTGCCTTTTCCATACCATGAGCCATACCTATACTTGCTCCCATACAGACACAGGTATCCATCGCTTCTGTTGGCGAAAGTGCACCAAGCGTATAACAGCCTATATCACCTGTAACAATGAGCTTCAGCTTTTTAAGGACATGGAACATTCCTCTGTGCGGACAGCCCGGGCACATAACAGGAGGCCTTACAGGCGCCTGTGAATCCACGCTGTAATTTCTTTCAAATTCTCCGCAGCCCAATATCATCTTTTTGATTAATGCTGCTGAATACTCGCCGGTAACCGGTAATAAATCCTTACCTATGACCTTGATCCCAAGTTTTTTGATTTGATTCTCAAAGAAGGGCTCAAGTTCTTCAATAACATAAAGAGTATCTACCTTTGCTGCAAATTCAGCTATTAACTTATCCGGCAGTGGGTAGACCATTCCAAGCTTCAGGTATGATACATCACCAAAGGCCTCACGAGCATATTGATATGATATTCCTGAGGTTATGACTCCAATATCGGTACTTCCCCACTCAACGCTGTTAAGAGAAGTTTCTTCTGAAAATGTTTTTAAATCTGCCATTCTCTTTTCGACAATGAGATGTCTTGCTTTTGCCATAGCCGGCATCATAACGTATTTTGCCGGATCCTTTACATAAGGCTTCAAGCCGTCATTTTCCCTGTCATTTATTTCAACCATGCTCTGAGAATGAGCAATACGGGTAGTAAGTCTTACTATTACAGGGCAGTCGAATTTTTCACTCATATCATATGCAGTCTTGACATAATCCTTACATTCCTGGCTATTTGATGGCTCAAGCATAGGTAACTTTGATGAACGTGCATAAAACCTGGAATCCTGTTCATTTTGGGAGCTGTGCATTCCGGGGTCATCGGCAACCATTATAACAAGTCCACCATTGACTCCGGTATACGAGACTGTAAAGAGCGGGTCAGCTGCCACATTCAGACCGACATGCTTCATTGAGCATATTGCCCTTGCACCGGCAACAGAAGCGCCGATAGCTACCTCTAATGCAACCTTCTCATTTGGTGACCACTCACTGTACATATCATCATATTTGGCTATATTTTCTGTTATTTCCGTACTTGGGGTACCCGGATATGCAGTGGCGACCCTAACGCCAGCCTCATATGCACCTCTTGCAACTGCTTCATTGCCCAACATCAATTTTTTCATATGGTTCTCCTTGTTTCACATGGATGAATTATATCTAAAATTACATTAATTTTTCAATTTATTATATTTTAAACTTTAATATGTTTTTTGTAAACTGATAAATAAAGCGTCTTAATTGCATTTAATTGCTATCTGTAACAAAGGGACACCCCTAAAAGGAATGTCCCTGTTTGAAAACGTGCAATACTAGGAATAAACCTTATACTCAAGCTTCCGGTTCCAAAGCTGTGCCCTTGCTTTCTCCAAACACTTTCTCAATATGCTTCTGAGGCATTTTTGCTGTCAACAGACTGACTACAGGTACAATGATCAGTGATGCTATCATAGCTATAGCCCCAATATTAGGAGCCTTACCGGCATCCATTTTATATATTATAGCACCGGTTATAGAAACCGCGAAACCACTGATAAATCCTGCCCAGGCACCGATTTTTGTCGTACCCTTCCAATAAAGGCCGTAAAGGAACGGAGCAAGGAAAGCACCTGCAATTGTTCCCCACGAGAAGGACATCAAACTGAGTATTGAATTTGGCGTTACTGCTACCATAAAGGAGAAAATTACAAATAGTCCACATAAAACCCTCATAAGCAGCATAACGCTTTCCTTTTTCATATTCGGGAAAAGATGTCCCTTTATAAGATCGAGTGAAATTGCCGAGCTAGATACCAGTACAAGAGAAGACAATGTCGACATTGATGCAGAAAGCACAAGTATGACTATTATACCGATCAATGCATCAGGCAGAGCTGACTCAAGCACCATAGGCATTACCATATCAGGGTTTGCTTTTCCGTTTGCACCCAAAGGCATTGTATTATCAAGGAACAGCCTTCCGAAACCACCTACAAAATAAGCGCCTCCTGCTATTATCAATGCAAATACTGTTGAAATGATTGTTCCGGTTTTAACAGCAGCGTCATTCTTTATAGCATAGAATTTGTGTACCATCTGTGGAAGTCCCCATGTTCCAAGGCTTGTTAAAACAATCAGTCCAAGCAGGTTCAACGGCTGAGCACTGAAAGCGCTTACAAGGCCGGGCCCTGCTTCAGGAATCTCCGACAGCTTCTTAAGTCCTCCGGATAAGCCCCCGACTGCAGGATTTGACAGAATGAAATAAATCATAAATGCAACTCCGATAAGCATTATGATACCCTGTATAAAATCGTTTATTGCCGTTGCGACATACCCGCCCAACAACAGATAAACGCCTGTCAGCAAAGCCATTGCCGCCATGCAATATACAAAAGGCACATCAAAAGTCCTCTCAAACAAATATCCTAACCCTTGATATACCGAAGCTGAATAAGGAACGAGGAATATAAATATTATCAACGCTGTGATTATCTTCATAGCCTTGCTGTCATAACGCTTTTCAAAAAACTCAGGCATCGTTGACACACCAAGATCATGGGTCATCTTTCTTGTTTTTTTAGCCAGTACTATCCATGCCAGCAGGCTCCCCAGTATGGCATTCCCTATCCCGATGAATGTAGAAGAAATACCAAACCCCCAGCCTATCTTGCCTGCATATCCGATGAATATTACTGCAGAGAAATAAGTAGTACCGTAAGCAAAGGCTGAAAGCCACGGCCCCATCCTTCTGCCACCCAGGAAGAAATCCTGTACGTTATTTACCTTTTTTTTGCTGATGATCCCTACGAAAACCATTAGAATAATGAAAAGACCTAAAAAGACATACTTGAGCATACCTACCATCCTTCCATAATGTTGTACTTGTACCTACCATACCTACCATACTGCGATATGAAAAAATCATATGTATTATACAACAAGCAGGCATAAAAAGAAAGAAGTTTTTCAACTTCTTTCTAAGCAACTAATTTCAAGGAATTATCCTAAGCAAATTTTATTTTATGATGTCAAGAATATCTTTCTCAAACTTATGTAATTTTCGTATAAGTTCTTCTAACTCCAATTCTTCCTTATCTGTTCTAAGGTCGTTATGTATGATAGAAGACGCCTCTTCAAGTTCATCTCTGAGCTTGTCAAGCATATATACGATTTCAAGACGCTTGAAGCCATATTTCTCTTTCTTCTCTTCCGGGGCAGTCCTCTTTTCCGTACAGGATACACCTGCATAGGTAACTGTATATGAATCACCACGATCAGGTATTATAGTGCCGACCCTCAGTTCGCTCGCTATCAGTTCTGAGAATTCGGACATTGATTCTTCTTCACCGTGAACTATGAATACCTTCTTGGGCTTTTGTTCAAATGCTTTCATCCAGCTTATAAGCCCATCCTTGTCGGCGTGTCCGGAAAAGCCCTCTATCATTTCCACTCTTGCGTTGACAGATATCTCTTCACCGAATATCCTCACCTTATCTGCGCCATCAACCAGTCTCCTGCCGAGGGTACCTTCGGCCTGGTAACCTACAAATACCACGGAAGATTCCTTTCTCCAGAGATTATGCTTGAGATGGTGCTTTATCCTTCCGGCATCGCACATTCCGCTTGCTGATAATATTATCAGGCTTTCCTCCCTGTCATTTAGCGCCTTGGAATCCTCAACACTCTGAGTGAATTGTAAACCCGGAAAATCAAGTGGATTATCCCCGTTTTCAATATATTCTCTTGCTTCCTCATCAAAACAGTCAAGATTATTCCTGAAGACCTTTGTGGCCGATACAGCCAGCGGACTGTCTACATATACAGGGATACGCAGCAGCTGATTCAATTTATCACCGTATTTTTCACGCTGTTTGAACAGCTCATAAAGAATCTCCTGCGTTCTTCCCACTGCAAAGGATGGAATAATTATGTTTCCGCCCTTCTCCATCGTAGAAGTAATTATTTCAACAAATCTGTCTATCTTATTCTCCACATTAGAATGGTTTCTATTGCCATATGTAGACTCGATAAAGAGATAATCTGCACTGTCTATAATACTTGGGTCCCTGAGTATAGGCATGTTCTTGTTGCCAATGTCACCGGAAAATACAAGCTTGATTTCTCTATCGTCTTCCTTCACCCAGATCTCAATGATGGATGAACCAAGGATGTGTCCTGCATCGTTAAACCTGGCCCTTACCTGGTCATTTATCCGGACTTCCTCGGAATAATGGACACTTGAAAATAGTTTAATGCTGTCAATTGCATCCTGTGTGGTATATAACGGCTGTACAGGTGGTAAACCAGCTCTCTCACGCTTACGGTTGACCCATTCGTTTTCAAACTCCTGTATATGTCCGCTGTCAGGCAGCATTATCGCACTTAGCTCTGCAGTTGCTTTTGTGGCATATATCTGCCCCTTGAAACCATCTACAAATAGCTTGGGTATCCGGCCGCTATGGTCTATATGAGCATGCGTAAGGATCATGAAATCAACATCGGCAGGGTTAAATGGGAAGGGCTCATGATTTTGTGCCTCTAATGCATTACTTCCCTGGAACATACCACAGTCTACCAAAAAACTGCAGCTTCCAGTTTCGATATGGAAACATGAACCTGTAACCGTTTTTGCCGCACCCACAAAGGTTATTTTCATCAATAGCACCTCTCTAATTATATATTTTGAATAGTATGAATATATTCGCGTGACATTTTTTATATTATTCGACATTGAAAAACATATTTCCTTTGAAAATTACATGAAATTCCTAAAATCTCTACTTGACTTAAGTTTTTTTATGCCTTATACTAGGTTTTGTCACTTTGAGGGCCTTTAGCTCAGTTGGTTAGAGCAACCGGCTCATAACCGGTTGGTCCGGGGTTCGAGTCCCTGAAGGCCCACCAGTATGGAGGGGTTCCCGAGTGGCCAAAGGGGGCAGACTGTAAATCTGTTGTCAGTGACTTCGATGGTCCGAATCCATCCCCCTCCACCAAAAAATCCGAAAACTTTTAAGGTTTTCGGATTTTTTATGCCCAAATAAATGCGTTAAGCTTAAAGCTGCATAACAAGGCTCCTGAAGTGATTGCCTCTCTCTTCAAAGTTTTTGTACATATCAAAGCTTGCGCTTGCAGGCGAAAGTAACACAATATCTCCCGGGACTGCATTTTCATATGCTTTCTTAACAGCTTCCTCCATTGATGTACATCTGATGATCGGTATACCGATACCATTGCCTGTTCTTTCGATTTCGTCTTTTAGCGCTTTTTCGATCTTGTCAGATGTTTGTCCTGCCAATACAAGGCATTTTACCCTCTCAGCCAGAACCGGGCCCATATCATCATAAGGCAAATGCTTGTCATATCCTCCGGCTATCAATATCAATTTGTCCTTGAAAGCCTTAATACTGGCCATTGTCCTTGTTGGACTTGAACCAATTGAATCATTATAAAAGCTTATCCCGTTAATATCCCTGACATGCTCACTTCGATGTTCTACTCCTCTGAAAGACGAAGCAATTGCCTGTACATCCCGGGGCTCTACAAAGTCCAGTGTAGCAGCTACAGCTGCCATATAATTTTCTATGTTATGGACTCCGGGAATCAGGATATCATTTGTATCTACTATTATCTGTTCTTTTCCTCCGTGGCGGAATACAATATTGCTCCCTGATATCACCACACCATCGTCAAGCTCGCAGCTGCGGCTGAACAGGATGACCTTTCCGGGACCTTCTTCGGCGAAGCTGCGGGTTATATCATTGTCGTGATTGGCTACTAATGTATCATTTTCATTTTGATAAAGGAAAATGTTTCTTTTAGCATCGGCATACTCCTTCATTGAAGTGTGCACATCAAGATGGTTAGGAGACAGATTTGTCACAACTGCTGTATTTATCCTGTTTCTCATTGTGTGAAGCTGAAAACTGCTCAACTCCAGCACAACCATATCAGTATTGCTTATCTCGTCGATCTTATCAAGCAGGGGGGTTCCTATATTGCCCCCAAGCCAACATTTATAGCCATGCTGCCCGAGAATTTTATAAATAAGAGTAGTAGTGGTCGTCTTTCCATCGCTTCCCGTTACTCCGAATATCCTTGCGGTACACAGCTTACAGAAAACTTCCATTTCTGATGTTATCTCTACACCGGCCTCTGCCTCCCTTAACAACTCCGGTATATCAAAACGAACCTTTGGCGTTTTAAAAATAATATCAAAGCCCTTAAGGTTTTTTAGATAATCCGGGCCAAGGCTATACTGTACATCAAGACCTTCCAATGCTTTTAAAGCGGGTTCAAGAGCAGCCTTTTCCGCTCTGTCAAATGCTGTGACTGAAACTCCCATCGAACCCAGGTATCTGATCAAGGGTGTATTACTTATGCCGATCCCCAAGACTCCTACTTTTTTATTTCTTATCTCTTTTTTGAACTGCTCCAGCTTCTGATTCAAATTCATAACCTCCAAACGTAAAAACCATTATTAATTTTATAATTTTCCACTTGCAATTATACAACATTTCTAGTAGAATTAATATTACCGTTCAGAAATGCGGGAATGGCGGAATTGGCAGACGCGCTAGTTTCAGGTACTAGAGCTCGCAAGGGTGTGCAGGTTCAAGTCCTGTTTCCCGCACCAAAAGCTTTCGGATAATCCGAAAGCTTTTTTACTTTTTATCCCCATCAATAAGCTTTGCTCTTTTCAGCTTATCACTACCAAAACGTGACCGTATGGCATCCATCGCTTTTTCAAGCTTTTCCTCCCTCTTTATTTCGTCTGGCAGCTCATTATTAACATCGAATATTGAGAGCTGCTCCGGTACATCCTCATCAATATTGGCTATTCCGATCCCAAGCAATCTGATTGGTCTGTGCCTGTCCCAATTAACCTTTAGAAGCTCGGCACCCGTCCTATATATATCCTTGGTTAAATATGATGGTATGATAGTTTTTTGGCGGGTTATTGTTTTAAAATCATTATAGCGTATTACTATCGATACTGTTCTTCCTCTGAAATCATAACGTCGGGCCTCTTCCCCAACTTCCTCGGCCAAGCCGAGCAGTACAGTCCCTGCTTCCTCAATATCGATAATATCTTTTGATAAAGTTGTTGATCTGCTAATTGATTTTGTTTCACTTTTTGGCGAGGATTCAACGGGAGTCAAATCAATTCCGTTTGCCAGTTGTTTTAGTTCAAGTCCGTATTTTCCAAAGATATCCTGCAATATTTTAGAATTACATCCTGCAAGTTCTCCTATAGTATCGATACCGATCTCATTAAGCCTTTTTTCTGTCTGCTTACCAATACCATACATTTCTCTAACCTTGAGAGGCCAAAGCTTGTACCTTATGTCATTTTTCCAAAGCTCAGTTATCCCCAGCGGCTTCTTCATTTCAGAAGCCATTTTAGCAAGAAATTTGTTTTCAGATATACCGATAGAACACCATAGATCCAATTCATCCTTTATTTCGTTCATAATTCTATTCGCGAGATGGACAGGTTCACCAAAAAGCTGTTCACATCCGGTCAAATCGAGCCATGCTTCATCTATGCTGTTTTTCTGAATTACAGGCGAATATCTTGAAAATATCTCCATGAAATCATTGGATTTACGCTCGTACAGTCCGCGGGTAGGAGGAACCAGTATAAGACCTGGACAAATTGACAATGCTTCGTGTATGAGCATTGTAGTTTTGACTCCGAATGCCCTTGCATCATAATTAGCTGCAAGTATGATGCCAGACCTGTTTTTCGGATCACCTGCAACAGCTGCAGGATGACCTTTTAGGGCAGGATTAATGGACATTTCGCAAGTAATGAAGAAAGCATTCATATCTACAAGAATTATAGTTCTTCTCATAGACACAGCCATATCAAATATCTCCATCCTTGATATAGAAAAAGGTCTTGATAGGGGTAAGCTTGTAACGTACCGACATGATTATCTGTTCAGTACTTCCAATAAATAAGACACACTTGTCTTTAAGCGCCTTGTTGAACTTATAATACATATCCGACTTAGCTTCTTCCGTAAAATAAATAAGAACATTCCTGCATACGATCAAATCGCATTCCGATGGATAATGATCCTTAAGCAAATTGATCTTACTGAATTCCACACAGTTTTTAACTTCACTCTTTATAGTATAGATGTCCCCTGTCTTTATGAAATATTTATTAATATATTCTACAGGCAGCTTTTCCAGACTTTTTTCCGTATAATTGCCGGCTCTGGCCTTTCTTAGTGCTTCATCATCTATATCTGTAGCTAAAATTTTTATACTGTTCAGCGGAACATGTTGATTCAATACCATAACAAGAGTATATGGCTCATCTCCTGTGGAACATGCTGTGCTCCATATCTTTAGCCTTTGTGTGCGTTTAAGCAGCATCGGCAGAATTTGATCCTTGAGAACTTCCCATTGCTCAGGGTTACGATAAAATTCCGAGACATTTATTGTTAGATAATTGATAAATTCGTTATAAAGAATTTTATCTCTCTTTAATGCCTGTACATAATCTTCATATAGTTCATATGAGTTTTTCTTTATGAGAGAGTCTATTCTTCGCTTCATCTGTTTCTCTTTGTACAAGCTAAGGTTGATATCCGTCAATTTATATATTTCTAGCTTAAAGCCTTCATAATCCATGACTGATTTTCTCCCCAAAATTAAATATCCGGATTGATAAAATGCAAGACATAAGCCTTGCATTTTACAATCTGGTAATACTATTATACAATTTTAGTTTTTATCATTCAATGCGCCAAGAGCGTTGCCTATGGTGTTAGCCAATTCTTCCTTATGTTCATTTGGTTCTGCCTCTTCGACAGCCGCCTTAACACTTGATTCATTAGCCTCTTCCTTTACATCATTTTCAGGTACTTTGGCATTAGGAGGATCAATAGGGCTGACCTCCTTTATGCTTAGGCTGATTTTTTTGGTTTCAACATTTACTTCTACTATCTTTACTTCGACTTCCATTCCTATATGCAGAGCATCTCCGGGTTTTGCTATCCTCACATTGGATATCTGGGAAATATGAACAAGTCCGTCTATTCCTTTTTCCAGTTCAATAAACGCTCCGAATGGAACCAATCTGACTACAGTGCCTTTTACTACATCGCCAACCTTATATTTTTCAGCTGCTTTGAACCATGGATTGTCCTCCTGCTTTTTCATGGTCAAAGATATCTTCTTTTTATCTGCATCAAACTCAAGCACAGATACCTTAACTTTATCGCCGACCTTCAGAACATCGGAAGGATGCTTGATCTTTGTCCATGACATTTCAGATACATGTACCAATCCATCAACGCCGCCTATATCGATAAATGCGCCAAAATCCATCAGACTCTTTACTACGCCGTCATATTGCTTTCCTGTCTCGATATTGCCCCAGAACTGACCTGCCATCTGTTCCCTGTTCTCATTAAGGACTATCCTTCTTGAACCAACAATTTTCCTCTTTTGCTTGTTGAATTCAACTATCTTGACAGTTACAGTCTGTCTTAAAAATTCGTTGAGATCCTTAACATACCTTTCAGATATCTGGGAGGCCGGAATAAATACCCTTACTCCCTTAACACTTGCAACAACACCGCCATTTGTGATCTCTACCACTTTACCTGTGACAGGAGTCTTGTTTTCATATGCCTGCTCTATATCATCGATGCTTTTCATTGAGTCGACCTTTTTCTTTGAAAGCATTACATTGCCTTCACCGTCATTTACTCTTACTATGAAAACTTCGATCTCTTCACCGATTTTTACGCTTGTCTCCGGTTTGAAATCCGGATCATCCGTATACTCATCAACAGGTATTATACCGTCGGATTTAAACCCAAGGTCTACGAATATTTCGGCATTATTGTAGCCAATTATCCTGCCTTTGACAATCTCTCCGCTTCTGAGGGTCACAATCGAATTTTCGAATGCTTCCTCAAAGCTCATCTCATTCTCCTGTTTATTTAATTCGTCCATTTTCTCAATAACCTCCTTGATAGTTCGTTCCGGTGTAGATGCTCCTGCTGTTATTCCCAGCGTATTTATTTTCTTTATATTTATCGGTGGCAAATCACCGTACGTCTCGATCAAATATGTCGTATCACAGTATTTTTTACTTATTTCATACAGCTTTTGTGTATTCGAACTGTTTTTACTTCCTATCACCAGCATCATATCAGACTGTATGGCTATTTTTTTTGTTTCTTCCTGTCTGCTAGTGGTCGCATTACATATTGTATCAAATTTAAAAACGTTTTTGCATTTTTCTTTTAATTTTTCATGTATTGCTTCAAATTTTTCCTTAGTAATTGTAGTCTGAGCTACCAGACAACAACTTTTATCCGTCTGCGGAAAACTATCCATATCCTCTGGCTTATTTGCCATAAATGCTAAACCGCCGCACCATCCGTTTATACCCTTGACCTCCGGGTGCTCACTGTCACCAGCGATTACTATGCAAAAGCCCTCATTGTGCTTTTGCTGCACAAGCCTTTGAATCTTTTTTACATATGGACAGGTCGCATCAACTACCTGTATATTATTCCTTTTGGTCTCCTCATATATGTCAGGAATGACACCATGAGCTCTTATGATGACCTTTGAGCCTGCAGGGATGCCTTTTATATCGGATATTACCTCAGCGCCCCTTTGCTTCAGATCATCAATGACCTGCTCATTATGGATGATCGGACCGAGAGTAAAGAACTTCTCACCATTATCCAACAATTCATAAGCTTTTTTAACTGCATTGTTAACTCCAAAGCAAAACCCTGCTGTTTCTGCCAGAATAATTTTCACCTATAGGCCTCCGAAAGTGAATATACTCTTCTTAAAATATCTCTGCCCAATTCCTGCATATCTTGTTTTGATAATTTATTATCTGTATTTGTTATATAATACGGATCCCCATATATGACCTTCATTCTGCTGAATAACTTATAGCTGCCACAGACAGTTGCGGGTATTATTGGTACCCCCGCATTCACTGCTATCATTACGGCACCTGATTTGACCCTCATTGTTTCAATATTTGAAGGGTTGATCCTTGTTCCATGAGGAAATATACCAATCAGCTTATTGTCCTTAAGCAGTTTATACGCATTTTTAATTGAACCGACATCACCCATACCTCTTTTTACAGAAAATGCGCCCATTTTCCTCAGTACATAAGCTGAAATAGGATTCTTGAACAGTTCTTCCTTGGCCATCCAATGTATCCACCTATTTAATCGGTATCCCAGAAAGAACATATCCAAAAGCGTATTATGATTCGCACACAATAACGCTGGCCCTTCCTTTGGAACCTTATCAGCATTTATCACTTCAATCTTGAAAAAAAGCTTAAATAATATTTTTGTTAATAACCTGGCAATCATCCTCATTTTTCGGTACCGTCTGTTCCACTTTTTTTGATCTGGTCCAGAATGATCCTTATCACTTCCTGTGGCTCAAGCCCTGTCGTATCTATTTCCAGTGCGTCAGAAGCTTTGGATAATGGTGCAAAAGCCCTCGAACTGTCATTATTGTCCCGGTATGCGATATCTTTTTTTACTTCATCAAAATCAACTTCAGTCATGCCCTTCGAAAGCATTTCTTTATATCTTCTGTTTGCCCTTTCATCGAGGGAAGCTGTTAAAAAGAACTTGTAATCAGCATCCGGCAGGACATATGTACCGATATCCCTGCCATCCATCACGACATCATTATTACGGGCAATATTTCTTTGCAATTCTACCATTTTTATCCGGACAGCAGGTATAACTGCAACCTTTGATGCACCGATGGATACATCAGGTGTTCTGATAAAGCCTGTAACTTCATTTCCGTCAAGAAATATCCTTTGTTCATTATCCTTGTATTCTATCTGAATGTCAATATATTTGACCAGTTCAGCCAGATGTTCTTCATCCAGAGTATCGATCCCCTGCCTTATCGCTTTAAGTGCTACAGTACGGTACATAGCACCGGTATCAAGGTATACGATCTCCAGTTCATGGGATATTGCTTTAGCGATAGTGCTTTTCCCAGCTCCAGCCGGTCCGTCTATTGCAATGTTGATCATTGTTTGGAAGTCAGTCCTCCATTTGTTAGTTTTGTTCCGCAATATCAGGTCTAAGTCTTTTTGCTTCCCTGAGATACACATATTTTAGTTCATTATTATCCTTTTCAGTCTCAATATGCATCATTACTCTTATGCATTTTCTCAGACTTCCCGGAACATCCATCTCATATGTACACAGCATCGCGGTTTTTGTCCAACCTATCTGTCTGGCTGCTGTAGCGGGAAAAGCAGCATCGATATCGGATGTGACAGAAAATATGATACTGATTATGTCATCTTTTCTGATATCGTTTTGTCTTGTCATTTCTTTTAAAAGCTCGATAGTTACTGAAAATATTTCTTCAGCAGTGTTTTCATTTATAGTAGTTGCTCCTCTTATAGCTCTGACCATAACTATACCACCCTGTGTCCCAGTCCAATGGCTACTTCGTTCAAATGCAACAACCCGATGCCGAAAAATATCGAAACACTTATATGATTCTTATAACGTGCGATACCTATTTTACCACCGACATTGAGCCCAAGTGCCTTGGGCATTATTTGGGATAATGCTTCCCTTGTTGCTCCTGCGATTGCGCCCTCTTCTACATGGCACTCCTGGATTACGCCCTCTCTCTTTGAAGAAACCACTGCTCTTTCTATTATTTTCATTACGGAATTTATAAATTCTCCTCCGTAGTCGACAGCAGCAGTACGAATCCCGAGCTTTGCATATTCTATCTGCATCTGCTTTTCTTCAGCCCTGTCGTATGTAAGCGCAATTTTCATAGAAGCAGCGGCAATATCTCTGCTGCCGAATTCTCTGATGCTATCAGTCATTATTTTGATCCTTTCAAAAACTTCTTCGTATATTATATAAGAATAATAAAAAATGTACAATATTAATGTTTTTAACGCTTAATTACATTTTATCACCAATAAATCTCTGCAACAAACACAGCCGGCCTGAAATTAACTCATAGCATTGACAGTCGCTATATGAACTATCCCTCCCGTTACAGCGAATGACCTTCCAAGCAGCTCTGTCAAGTTGCTGCTGACAGCACTTATCACTACATCGGCATGTATAAGCAGCCTGCTGGCATCTAATTCAACAACATCGCCAGGCTTCAGGTCAAGTATTATAGTATCGTTTGAGAAATCGCAAATTTCATCACCATTTACCATTACCTTTATATCCGGACAATACTCGATATTATTCAATTTCAGTTCAAGCTTACATGGTTCAAACAAGTATGTCTCATAACCCAATGGCTCACCATCAGCTGCTTCTTTGTTAAAGAGAGACCTTATAGAAGGATATGTAAGTAAAGACTGTGCCAGTATGAGTAAAATGAACGAAGCAAGGAAGAGCCATTTCAGAAGTCGCTCTATTGTTTGAGCAACTTTAGTTTTTTTATTTCCTTGCGTCTGACTATCAGTGCTTTCATTCACTTTGGTATCCATGTTATACTCTCCAAATATTTCTATTATCCTTAGTATGCACTTACTCAGCAGTATAATACCTTAGCAGTTAGAACCAGCCAGATAGCCGGTAGAAAAGGCAATCGTCAGGTTGAAGCCTCCTGTATAGCCATCTACATCTATAACCTCTCCTGCAAAATATAGTCCCTTGATCAGCTTTGATTCCATAGTAGACGGGTTGATCTCATCTGTACTTATTCCACCCGCAGTTACTATGGCTTCACTTATAGGCCTTGAACCACTTATCTCAAGAGTCAGCCCTTTAAAAAGTTCAACAAGCTTTCTTCTTTCTGCTTTAGTTATCTGATTTACTGGTTTGTCCTCATGTATCCCGGATAATTCGATGATTACAGGAATAAGCTTTTGAGGCAGCAAATCGTCAAGGCAGTTTTTGAATTGTTTTCTGGAGTATTTGTCAAAATCTCTTTGTATTCTTGCATCAAGAGTATCTTCTGTCAGAGCAGGCTTAAGATCAATCACAAGATAGACATCCTTGTAGCCATACTGCATTATATGCCTGCTGGCGCTCAAAATAACAGGGCCGGATACCCCGAAATGGGTAAATAGCATTTCTCCGAAATCAGTATAGATTTTCTTTTTCTTTTTATCCAGTATTGTGATCTCGATATTCTTAAGCGACAGTCCCTGTAGTTTGCCAACCCATTCATCGACCGCAAGAAGAGGAACCAGGGACGGTTTTAGCTCCGTCACTGAATGTCCAAGATGCCTTGCTATTTTGTAGCCATCACCTGTAGAACCGGTGCCCGGATAGGAAACGCCGCCGGTTGCGAGTACTACTGAACTGCCCTCAACAAACCTTCCATTTTTTAATTTAACACCTACAACCTCGCCATTCGATACTTCAATGGAATCGACAGAAGAATCATACCTGATCTCTGCGCCGTTATTTTTGACATACCTTATCAGTACGTCTATTACATCCCTTGCATTATCTGAAACAGGAAAGACTCTTCCGCCTCTTTCGGTCTTTATTTCAAGTCCTTCTGAACGGAGAAAGCTCATCAGATCCTCGTTTGAAAATGTGTAAAAAGAGGAGTACAAAAAATTCCCGTTTCCGGGAATGTTCTGTATCAACCCTTCAATATCTGTGTCATTAGTAATGTTGCAGCGTCCCTTGCCTGATATTCTGAGCTTCTTGCCCGGCTTGTCGTTCTTTTCAAGTAAAATGACATCCAGTCCCCGTTCTGCCGCCCTGCCTGCTGCCATCATTCCTGCTGCCCCTGCTCCGATTATGATAGTTCTTTTACTCAATAGTCCACCTTCCTGTGAGGCTCTACGATTTCGTATTTTTCGTAAACCTGATATTCATCCCAGATTTTTTCCAGCTTCTCAAATATATTGTAAACACTTTCCTTTTTCCTCATACCTAAAGCAACTATAAGGGCATTGATAACGCTTAAGGGAGCAACCAATGAATCTACGAAGGATGCCATATCACTTCTTGCAAAAACGCAATGATCGGCATTGATTGCAAGAGGCGACTCAGCACTGTCTGTTATGGCAATTACCTTAGCACCTTGATTTTTTACAAACTGCATTGCTTTTGTAGTCCTCTTGGAATACCTTGGAAAGCTTATTCCAATTACAACATCGTCTTCTGATGCTCTGATTATCTGTTCAAACATTTCACTTACGCTTGTAGTGTGAACCAACCTCACATTGTCAAATATAAGATTGAAATAGAAGCCAAGGAAGCTTGCGAGCGGAGCAGAGCTCCTGACACCAAGAATATATATCTTTTTAGCATTCATTATGCACTCTACTATTGAATTAAATACATCATTATCTATCTCTTCCATTGTGATTTTTATTTTTTCCATGTCTGACTGTAATACACTTTTAAGTATATTACATTCATTGATTCTGCTCGAAGATACTTCGATCCTTTGAATTGCAGTCAGTTTACTTTTTATCATTTCTTGCAGGACTTTTTGCATTTTGGGGTAGCCATCATAACCCAGGTCTATAGCAAACCTAACTACGGTAGATTCACTTACCCCTACCACTTCTCCAAGCTTTGCTGCTGTCATGAATGCAGCCTTATCATAATGGTTTATTATGAACTCTGCAATAAGTTTCTGACCCTTGCTCATCTTTCCTTTGCTTTTTATTCTGTTGATCAGGTCATAAATTTTTGTTTCCATTTAACCTCCGGATGACCATAATTATTCTTCAATTCAATATAACATTTTTGCAGGATAAAAATCAAGTGCTTGCAAATACTGATGATATTATGTCACAAATATAATGGAGGAATTATGCTTCAGATCGATGATGCCGGAAGCGGAAGTTTTGTAGGAGGTACCTGCATTGGCATTTACAGGCCTGAGACAAATGAATATTATTTTGATATAATCCCTGTCGAATTGTACAATAAAGAAAACTTTAAGAAAAAGATATACCTGGATGAAGTTGTTAACATAGCAGGCTACGCCATAAAAAGCCTTAAGCCTGCAAAGGGTGAGATGATAGAAATATGCAGAGGCTATATGTTTGACCACCTTAAGCTATGGCTTGAAAGCAACGGCTATTCGTGGTATTCAACACAGATCACCGGAAGAGTGCAGGAAATAGTAGAAAAGAACTATGAGCTGTATGCTGAAAGGCTTGGTCTGCCATGGCAGTATATAAAATATACAAAGTACCCATTCCATTTTCACAAACTGCTTAGATGGGTATATGCGGATTTTGACAACAGGATCAAGCTATGCAAGGTCGGATGGAAAAGCTGGCAAAAAATCGAAGGCACAGTTCCTGAAGTAACATGCGCAAGTATGTGCGCTTCCTCATTTAACTGTATGAAATGCGGTAAATATATAAAGCCTGGCAGCGAAATAAAAGTTATCAGGTTTGTAAGCAACCGTGAAAACTATGTATATCTGCACAAAAACTGTGAAAGCTGAAAGGGGACACTCCTCAACCTTGGAGCCCTGCTCCCAGTAGAGGTGTGTCCCCTCTCCTTTAAACCGGGTGAGTGCGGAATTCGTAGTTTACCATGTTACTGTCGATCTTGTATTTTCCAGCTTGGCGAAGCTTGAAGAAATTCTCCGCAACCTGTGGGAACAGCGCATATGAAAGAACATCCTCATCCTGTTCTATATACTGGCCTATCTGCTTTCTTATATTAGCCAGCTCAGGCTCGATAAGATCTGCCGGTCTGCAGGTGATTTGCGCTTCATCTCCGAGTATCTTCTTTTTAATATCCTCAGGTATCGGAGCAGGCGTCTTTCCATATTCACCTTTTACAAGAGCCTTGGATTCCTTAGGCACCATCTTGTATCTTTCACCTGTTATTACATTCATAACAGCCTGTGTTCCTACTATCTGGCTGGTAGGTGTAACCAGCGGAGGATATCCGAAATCTTCTCTTACTCTTGGCACCTCTTTTAGTACTTCCTCGAATTTGTCGGACTTGCCAGCCTGTTTCAATTGTGAAACAAGGTTTGACAGCATGCCTCCAGGTACCTGATATATCAGTGTGTTGACATCTACACCCATAACCTTTATATCCAGAAGACCAGTAGCAACATACTTTTCTTTTATTGGTCTGAAGTATTCTGCAATCTCGCTGAGCTTTTCAAGGTCAAGTCCTGTATCGAATTCAGTATCCTTCAATGTCGCAACAAGCGGTTCCGTAGGTGGCTGGGACGTACCCATTGCCATAGGCGATATAGCGCAGTCCACAACATCGACACCTGCCTCGATAGCCTTAAGGTATGTCATTGATGCAACGCCGCTGGTATAGTGAGTATGAAGCTGAATCGGTATCCTGATACTTTCCTTCAGTGCTTTTATCAGGCTATATGCAGAGTATGGCACCAAAAGTCCTGCCATATCCTTTATACAAATACTATCAGCGCCCATTTCCTCTAACCTTCGAGCATCCTTTACAAAGAGGTCCAAGCTGTGCACTGGGCTTATAGTATAGCTGACAGTACCTTGTGCATGGCCGCCTTCTCTTTTACAAGCTTTAATGGCTGCTTCAATATTCCTGACATCATTTAAAGCGTCAAATATTCTTATTATATCGATACCATTGGAAATAGATTTCTGTACGAAATATTGTACTACATCATCAGCATAATGCTTATATCCAAGCAGGTTCTGACCTCTGAGTAGCATCTGAAGCTTGGTTTTCTTAGCTCTGCTTCTGATCTTCCTAAGCCTTTCCCACGGATCTTCATTTAAAAAGCGCAAGCAAGAGTCAAAAGTCGCTCCTCCCCAGCATTCCAGAGAGTTGTAGCCGATATTGTCAAGCTTTTCAACTATGGGTAAAATGTCATCAGTCGACATCCTTGTTGCAATCAATGACTGGTGAGCATCTCTGAGTACGGTTTCAGTAATTTTTACTTTTCCCATTATTCGGACCTCCTTAATTAAGTGACGCAAGCAGATCTCCGGCATTTACGGAAGCGCCCCTGGTTACATTGATCGATGCAACAACGCCATCGGATGGAGCAACTATCTCATTCTCCATTTTCATTGCTTCTAATACTAATAATACTGTACCTCTCTTGACTTTATCACCTACGTTTGCAACCACCTTAAGGATCGTGCCAGGCATTGGGGCATTTACTTTTACTGCTCCTGCTGTCCCGCCTGTTACCGCCTTTTTCTCAGCTGCGGGGGCAGCTGCAGGTGCCGGGGCTGGAGCTGCAGTCTGAGCGGGTGCTGCCACAGGAGCACTCACTGTCTGTACAGCAGGAACATAGGCGGAAACAGATCCGTCCCTTACTTCTTCGACTTCAACTTCGTACTGGCTGCCATTGACTTTTATTAAAAACTTCTTCATAAATTTATATCCTCCCGACTTAAATTATTGAACGATCAGTAAACTATGAATTTAAACTATTGTTCAGACGTTCGAGCCTGCCTGTTGTATTCCATGCCGGAGCCATTTGCGGTACCTGCCTCATGGACCTTACGACAAGCCTGTAGCCCGGCCTTGTTTCCATTGCAGCTATTGCAGCAGCAATTACAGCTAAAACTTCACCATCGATATAACCCATATCGTTTTCTGCCATACCCATACCTCCATATTACAGCGGTATATTACCGTGTTTTTTAGCCGGTCTGTTTTCCCTCTTGCCAGAAAGCATCTCAAGAGCGTTGATCAATCTCCCTCTGGTAGTAGCCGGATCGATAACATCATCGACGTAGCCCCTTGCGGCAGCTATATAAGGATTTGAGAACTTGTCTCTGTACTCTTCTATTTTTTGCTCGCGAGCTGCAATAGCATCATCTGCAGCAGCTATTTCCTTACGGAAAATTATATTTGCTGCTCCATCAGGGCCCATAACAGCAATCTCTGCACTTGGCCATGCAAATACGACATCGGCTCCGAGGTGCTTGCTGTTCATTGCTATATATGCTCCGCCATATGCTTTTCTCACAATAACATTGATCTTTGGTACTGTTGCTTCAGAAAATGCATAAAGAAGTTTAGCCCCATGCCTGATCAATCCGCTGTATTCCTGGCTTGTACCCGGCAGGTAGCCTGCAGTATCAGTGAAGGTAACAAGCGGTATATTGAAGGAATCACAAAAGCGAATAAATCTTGCGCCTTTGTCTGCCGAATTGACATCAAGCACACCCGCCATTACCTGCGGTTGATTAGCTACAATACCAACTGTTTTTCCGTTAAGTCTTCCAAATCCAACAACTATATTTTGGGCGAAATATTTCTGGACCTCCATGAAGTCGCCGTTATCAAGCACTTTTACAATGATTTCCTTGATGTCATATGGTTTATTTGAAACATCAGGTATCAAATCAAGAAAACCTTCCTCTATCCTGTTAAGGTCATCATTTACAGGCCTTATTTCAGGATCTGTAAGATTATTGTCAGGCAGGAAGCTGATTAGCCGTCTTATTTCCTTCAGGCATTCTTCCTCACCTGCGTTCATAAAATGAGCAACACCGCTTTTAGCATTATGTACCTCTGCGCCGCCAAGCGTTTCAAATGTAACATCTTCACCTGTGACAGACTTTATGACCTGTGGACCTGTAATAAACATATAGCTTGTTTTGTCAACCATGAATACAAAGTCTGTTATGGCCGGGGAATAAACTGCGCCGCCGGCGCATGGCCCCATTATTACTGATATCTGCGGAATAACTCCTGATGCCAGTGTGTTCCTGAAGAATATTTCACCATAACCACTTAGTGCGTCTATGCCTTCCTCTATCCTTGCCCCGCCTGAATCATTGATGCTGATGAAAGGTGCACCAACCTTCATAGCCATATCCATCACCTTTGTTATTTTACGGGCATGAGCTTCACCTAGCGAGCCTCCAATAACCGTAAAGTCCTGGGATGACACGAATACCGGTCTTCCATAGATTGTTCCGTAGCCAGTGACAACACCATCACCGGGTACTTTCTTCTTCTGCATATCGAAATCGATAGCCCTGGTCTCAACAAAAGCATCTACTTCAACAAAGGAATTCTCATCAAACAGCTTTTCAAGCCTTTCCCTTGCCGTCAGCTTTCCCGATTCGTGCTGCTTAGCTATCTTGTCAGCACCGCCGCCCGCCTCAAGCGCTTGTTTACGTACGAGGAGGTCATTGATTTTTTCAATAGTTCCCATGCATCTTCCACCTCATTCTATATTTTCTTTAGCCTTGTTTACTACTATATATTATAACCTGGTGCTAATTATTTTGATTATATAATGAGTTGTTTCCAATTGCAACTAATACTGTTCAAAATGTTATCAAAAAAGACCTTCAACGCTGTCAGTATACACTGAACATGTTAAAGGTCTTGCTTTCACTCCGGAGTATAAAACCAGGCGTATCAACGCCGACTGTTGGCTTTATAACTTTAAGCTACTCCCCTCTAAGTATTTCAAGTGTATCATTATGAAATTCCATCGTCAATAAATTTACCACATTTCGTAATAAATAGTCAAAGTATTTAAAGAAGCTTCTCGATACAGATAAGTATTGGTGGATTGTTTATCTGATTCACAAATTCTGTTCTAGATACTGTATATTTTCTGCAGTCGATCGTATTTACATAATCAAGGAACTGCTCCTTTTCGTCAAAGCCGCTGTCGCCACCATAATAAACAACAACTGTTATTATACCATTGACCATAATCAACTCCATGGCTTTTTTTACGGCAGCTATAGTAGATTCGCCTTTTGTACCTATATTGTGGTCACCGCCCGGGAGATAGCCAAGGTTGAACATGACGCATCTGACACTTCCCTTTACATAAGCATCCATGTACTTGTGACTGTCAAGGATCAGCTTCACCCTATTATCCAAACCTTCTTTTTTTAGCTTGGCCAATGTCCTGTCAAGTGCTGCCTGCTGAATATCGAAGGAATAAACAATTCCCTCCTCACCAGTCAGTCCGGCCAGGAATATGGTATCGCCGCCATTCCCACAAGTTGCGTCTATTACTGTATCACCCTGTCTCACAGTCTTCATGACGATATCATGGGACTGGTATAAGGAGTTTTTTATTACACAGGCTTCATTAGTCCTATCCATTATTGATATGCTCCCCTTTAAGAGTTTCTATCTCTCTTTTGCTGAGATTTCTCCATTTTCCTTCTTCCAGACCTCCAATAGTCACCGGTCCGATTGCTATGCGTTTTAGATGCAGCACGGCATGGCCTGCAGCCTCGAACATCTTTCTTACCTGCCTGTTCTTGCCTTCATGTATGGTTATCTCGACAATTGAATCATTGTCTTGGGCTTTTATTACTTTAACTTTTGCAGGCGCAGTTATGTATCCTCCGATATCAAGTCCGTTTTCGAGCTTAAGTATCTCATTCTCACTGAGCATGCCTTTTATTACTGCCCTGTAAACCTTCTTAGTTTCATGTCTGGGATGCATCAATAAATTAGCGAATTCGCCATCGTTTGTAAGTATTATAAGCCCTGATGTATCATAATCGAGCCTGCCTACCGGATAAATCCTCTCTTTTACATTTTCGGCAAGGTCAACCACTGTCTTCCTTGAGAACTGGTCCTTTGCAGATGATATATAGCCAACAGGCTTATTGAGTAAAATGTAGACCTTTTTAGGACTTGGTTTGACAGCGATGCCATTGACCCTAATATCTTCTGAACCATTAACCTTTGTTCCGGGTTCGTTAATCACAAGGCCGTTGACTTCGATCATGCCGAGAGCGATCATTTCTTCGCATTTACGTCTTGAAGCTATCCCAGCATCAGCCAGATATTTTTGAAGTCTGATTTCGGACATGACTCTTCCTTTCCAAATGAAAATCATGTAAATAATATAACATGTTTTTACAAAAAAGGCCACATAAAACCGGATTTCTACAATAATTATCCGGCTGCATGCGGCTTCAGCACTCGCGTATGAATTGGGTCTATAATTTATTCTCTTCTGTTTCAGTCACTTTATTGACAGATATCTTTTTTCTGCACATGTTCTCAAGCCTGCACATGAAATCAGGAACAAGATCCAGCAATTTATCAATAGTTGAATTTATATTTACAGGCAGAAGCTTGATCTGACCATTCCCAACGACCATGAAAGCTACAGGATTAATGCTAACTCCTGCACCGCTGCCACCTGCAAACGGGAATTTACTGTTTTTACTGCCATCTTCCCCCTCTTCCTCCTCCTTGTCGGAGCCTTCCTCATCTGAATAATAACTGTATTCACCACCGCCTGCCGCAAAACCAAAGGTTACTTTTGATATAGGGATTATTACGGTACCATCAGGCGACTGTACTGCATCACCGACTATCGTATTTACATCGACCATTTCCTTGATACTTTCCATTGCTGTCTTCATCAGCGCTTCTATAGGATGCTGTTCAGCCACTTACTTCACCACCTAACGTATTTTTTGATTTGATCCTGATCTGATATTTCATGTAGTATATTTTTATCAACACAACTATAATATGGACTAATTTAACATGAAATATGCAAGCGGCATCAACTTCAAAGATGCTTTTATTGAAGCATGGAGTAATGTTGATATTAGTTTTTATAGTTTTAAGATGACGCGTAATATATGCATTCAGTATTCCTGCCGCACTCCATAATAAGCCGCATACGATTCCTGTTTGAGCAGCATCGCCTGTGCCCTGTTTTATTTTTAATTCAAGTTCGATGCTGATATTGTGTTTGTTTAAATATTTTCTAGTATCCTCAAGAATACTTTTATGATCTTTAAGATAAGTTCTGACACTATTGATTTTTTTAATTATATCGAAAGGACCAAGTTTTTCATTTTTTTCAGGACTGTCTTTACTTTCCTTGCTCTGTCCTTTTACCAGCTTGAACTTTACCTTGTTGCCCTCCTTTTTTACAAGTGGAACCTTATACTCGTATCTTATAGTGCCCTCTCTTGTATAAAAGGAAAATTTCACCCACTCATCCAACTCATTGCGTATGTATCGGATAGCAGCTTTAATTTTTATGACAAACAAAAAAAGAATTAATAATAAAATAAAAAAAACAGCTATGAAAAGCATATAACACCTCATTGAAGGCAATTGCTCCATAAGCTATTTTTTCCAATATACAGAGTTTCATTCCGTCATTAGGTTTTAATGATTTTTCAGTACTTATGTATCTTGCTGTAATTCAGTGTTTCCATGTTCTTTTGATGCACTATCGATTTCGTCTATTTGTAAGTTTTCAAGCTCCAGTATGGGCAAATCCTTTGTTGAGCTAAAGCCAAAGCTCCTGAGAAACTCATCCGTAGTCTCATAAAGCATCGGCTTTCCTGGTGTATCCATTCTTCCGGCCTCTTTGATGAGATTCCTTTCAATAAGCCTTATAATAGCGCTATCGGAATTGACACCTCTGATCATTTCTATCCTTGCCCTGGTAACCGGCTGGTTATAAGCAACTATGGACAGCGTTTCAAATGCTGCCTGGGATAATGCTTGTTTCTGCCTGGGTTCTATAAGTCTTCTGATATACTCATGATGCTCCGGTCGTGAACAGAGCTGGTAGCTTCCGTCGATCTCCCGCATCATAATGCCTCTTTTGGAATTCTGTAATGATATCCTCATATTGTTAAGGAATAACTTTGCTGTTTTTTTATCAAGCTCCAATATCTCCGCAATCTTCTCGAGCGATACAGGATCTCCGGCTGCAAAAAGCAATCCTTCAACAATTGCTTCCATCTCTTTGATATCCATAAAAACTGCCTTCCTTGAATCAGTTCCTGATCTTATTTAAGTCAGGCCATATTATCGAGCTTTTCCTCATCAAATTTTAATAATTCTGACGTCAATTCCACTTTATCAATATAAATCTCACCAAATGTCTTTTTTTGCTCAAGTTGTACCTTTTTAAGCTTTGCCAGTTCAAGCATTGCCATAAAGCCTGTCACGATATCCGTCTGCGACTTTGTTCCAAAGGAGAAAAGCTCTGTGAATTTGACCCTGCTCTTCTTTATCAATTCCCTTATGATTTCCCTCATTTTACTCTTCATGGAAACTTTTTCGTGCTGGATAATACGGCTCATTCCGCTGACATTAGGGTTCATTTTTCTTTTATTTCTTTCAAGAAGCTCAGTATATACCCTCTGCAATTCAGATGGTATAAGTTCTAGTATCTCATCCCGTCTGGCAAAGCTGATGACCTCGGGAAGCTTCCAGTATACCTGTGACCATTCCTTCTCACGCAGCCGGAGAGTATTGGTAAACTCCTTGAACTTTTTATACTCCAGCAGCCTTAATACAAGTTCCTCTCTTGGATCTTCCTCCTGCTCCTTTTCATCCTTTTTAGATGGCAGAAGCATTTTGGATTTAATGTGCAGCAATGTTGATGCCATGACAAGAAACTCGCTGGCTACCTCCAGATCAAGCTCCTGCATGGCAAACAGATACTCCATATATTGATCCGTAATAATATTTATAGGGATGTCATATATACTGAACTGGTTTTTTTCTAACAGGTGAAAAAGCAGGTCAAAAGGCCCTTCAAAATTCTCTATTTTAATTTTACAGGCATTGGTAAGCGAGCTTTCCAAGTATATTCCCCCGGATCTACCAGTCTATTTTCATTGCCTTCCTTACATCCGACATTGTCTTTTGAGCTATTTCCCTTGCATTCTTATTTCCGTTTTCGACTACTTCCCTGATGTAACCAGGCTTGCCGAGCAATCCCTGCCTTTTTTCGTATATAGGTGTAAGAGTAACAGCCATCTTCGATGCCAGATTCTTTTTGCACTGGACACATCCGATACCGCCTCCCCTGCAAAGAGACTCGGTCTCGCTGACACCTTCCTCATTGAATACCTTGTGGAAAGCAAACACAGTGCATACCTCCGGATGTCCGGGATCATCCTTCTTTATCCGGGCAGGATCTGTCACCATAGTCATTACTTTTTTTCTGACTGATTCCGGGTCATCGGACAATGCGATCGTATTGTTATAGCTTTTGCTCATCTTCCTGCCATCAGTGCCGGGAAGTACCTTTGCTTTCGTCAGCTTGGCTTCGGGCTCGGGAAATACTTCTCCGAACAAGTAATTGAAACGCCGTGCCATCTCTCTTGTCAGCTCGACATGAGGTATCTGATCCTCCCCAACGGGAACGGCCGTGGCCTTGTACATCAATATATCAGCAGCCTGCAGGCACGGATACCCCAGGAATCCGTAAGTTGTAATATTTTTTTCCTTCAGCTGTGACAGCTGATCCTTATAAGTAGGACATCTGTAAAGCCACGAAAGTGGAGTAGACATGGAGAAAAGCAAGTGCAGTTCGGCATGCTCCTTTATTGATGACTGAAGGAATATCGTGCATTTTTCCGGATCCAGACCAGCGCTGAGCCAATCTATTACCATATCATCTATATTCTTTTTTATATCTGAAGTATCTTCATAGCCTGTAGTCAATGCATGCCAGTCTGCTACAAAATAAAAGCAGTTATATTCATTCTGCAGTCTTACCCAATTTTCAAGAGCTCCGAAATAATTTCCCAGATGCAATGCACCTGTAGGCCTCATACCGCTGAGCATAGTTCCTTTACTCATTTGTTCCTCACTTTCCGAAAAACAGTATTGTTTGCTAACTTATTCATATTTTAAATTTACTGTCCCCACGTGTCAAGCATTATTGGGGACGTTTCTCTGCTATCGTAGCCCAACTCCATGTAGAGAAGCGTCCCCCTTACCTTTGTTCTCGCTTCTCCGCAGGGAGATACGCTATGGTGGCTGAGAAACGTCCCCTTATCTTTATTCTCAATACTCTGCAATCAAAGTTAAACTCTTCGTAGAGAAGCGTCCCGCTTACCCTAATAAACTCAGCAGCGGCCAAGCCAATAGTCTGAAAACAGTTTCAATGGCAGTCCTGAATGGCCACATTATAGTCGATAGTATTCCAGGCTTGAGTATCATCAAGGCAATGAATGCAAGCCCTATATATCTTTCATACTGCATTATCCCAAAATAAGTTTTAGCCGGCAAAACAGCCGTCAAAACCTTGGAACCATCAAGAGGCGGCACAGGGATAATATTAAATACAGCCAAACCAATGTTGATCATGTAAAAGAACCGGCATATATTAAAAAGTATCGATTGTAAAGAAAAATCTCCATAAAATGCTCCGTAGACACTGCTGAAAAGCTCACCCGAAGTCCATCCTCTGTTCAATCCGATCAAGAGCATTGGAAACATGAATATAAATGCCAGCAAAAGATTGGATAAAGGACCGGCAAGACTTACCAGCACAGTTCCGCATTTATGGTTTTTATAATATGAAGGGTCAATGGGCACGGGCTTTGCCCATCCGAATCCAAAGCCGCTGAACATAGATACTGCAAGCATCAAGGTGCCTACAGGATCAAGATGCTTTAACGGATTCATAGTGAGCCTTCCCATCCGCTTTGCTGTTGGATCGCCAAGCATGTATGAGGCATAGGCGTGCGACATTTCATGAAAGCTCAATGAAATAAGTATAGCCGGTATTGCGAATATATAAAGAATAATATTTTCTCCCATAAGCAGTCTCCCAATCTTTTTTCATAATAATATACTTAACTTCTATTTTACCAAATGAATAACAAAAAGTCTGCAAAAAAAAGCCGTCTGAGCGAAGACTTTCAAACAAATCTTTCAAACGGCTCCATGTATTCCGGCTATATAATATTATGATGAGTTTCAGGCCCTTCCCATACAAAACCATTCCTGCATGAGTTTATAAATGATCCTCAGGAAGGTTGCTCTCTGAACGTCGCTTGAAGCCACAAGATCTGCTTTACCAACCTCTTTCCCGGAAATAATATATTTGACCTCACCAATTTTTTGACCTGATTTGACCGGTGCAGTAAGGTTTTCCTGTAAAGCTGTCACTCTTTCAATTTTCCCCATTTCTCCTTTTTTCAACAACAGCTTTACATCATCCTTAAATACCGCATTTGTAATCGGTTGTATCCCCTTCTTCACTGTGACCTGCTGCACAGGTTCATCCTTGCTGTTGGCCATTATCGTTTCGAAGTTTGCAAAACCATAATCAAGCAGTTTTCTGCTCTCTGCAAATCTTGTATTTGAATCTGACTCTCCTAAAACAACAGAAATCAACTGTTGGCCATTTCTTATTGCCGATGCAGACAAGCAGTGTCCTGCTGCGCCGGTAAAGCCTGTTTTCAAGCCTACGGTGCCTTTATAATGTCTTACCAGCTTATTCGTATTATCAAGCGAAACAGGTTCCTTTCCCGGGACATTCTCTCTGAATTTGGACTGCCATGTAGATGTATACTTCGTTATTTCGGGATGCTTCAAAAGCAGTTCCCTCGACATTACCGCAACATCATGCGCGCTGCTGAAATGCCCGACATCAGTGAGACCTGAACAGTCAAGAAAATTGGTATCGTTCATCTTTAGTTCCTTAGCCTTCTGATTCATCATGGCCACAAATGCTTCCTCGCTCCCTGCAATAGTCTCTGCCAGTGCTACAGTTGCGTCATTTGCCGAATGTATCGCTACAGCCTTGAGCATTTCATCAACGGTAAACACCTCACCTGGCTCCAGCCAAACCTGTGATCCTCCAAAGCCCCAGGAATATTCACTTACAGTCACCTTTGAATCATATGATATTACGCCTGAATCTATAGCCTCCATGATCAGCAGCATTGACATGACTTTAGTGACACTTGCTATTGGAAGCTTTTCGTGGCTGTTTTTTTCAAGAAGGATTGTGCCCGTATTACAGTCTATCAGGATAGCACCCTTAGCCTTCAGATCCGTAAGAGAAGTATTATTCATGATTTTCATAACTTCGACTGCATCATATTCCGTTACATCCTCAGACAGTGCAAAAGCAGGCATGGGTACCAGGAACAAGATGAGCAAAAACACGGAAAGGCTGACTGATAAAGCCTTTTTTAACATAGCATACACCCCTTGCAAGCATACTTCTTACTATAATTAAAGTTATGCCGCAAAAAGGTCATATATTCTGTGAACCAGATAAAGAAGCAAAAAAAGATTAGTATTTTAGTATTTTATTATTTTGTTACTGTCTATATATGCCAGGATCAACGGTCTTGCAACGGTAGCAGCTTCTGAAACCCCATACGCTTCGATCAGCATTTCCTCGGCTTCCTTCAATGACTGCTGCGATGATGTATGTAATTGCGCTATAATGTCTCCCTTTTGTACAAAGTCACCTGATTTCCTTGACAAAATAATCCCTGCAGTATAGTCGATGGGGCTATCCTTGGTTTTTCGTCCTGCTCCGAGTATCATAGATGCCTTACCTACCAGCTCTGATCGCATGGAAGATATATATCCACTGAATGGCGCTTTGACCAGTTTTTTCACAGGCGACTCATCAAGGGCTCTTTCATCCCACGGCACATAAGCTGCACCCTGCCGTAGTGCAAGCTCACCGAGCTTGTTCAAAGCACTGCCATCTGTTATTGTGTTCCTTACAAGCTCCCTGCAGAAGCTAATTGAGCCTTTTCTGCCAAGCTCCAGCATCCTTGCCGACAATTCAAAGCAAACCGTCTTCAGATCCTCCGGTCCCTTTCCACGCAGGACCTCAATTGCTTCCCTGACTTCAAGAGCATTACCTATACAGTTACCAAGGGGAGTATCCATATCGGTTATAACTGCTGAAGTCATTTTCCCCATCCGGTAACCTATAGATACCATTTCATTTGCCAGTTGTATTGATTCATCAAGTGTTTTCATAAAAGCGCCGCTGCCGGTCTTGACATCAAGCAAGATCGTATCGGCTCCTGATGCAAGCTTTTTGCTCATGATACTGCTGGCTATCAAAGGGATGCTGTTTATAGTTGCAGTCACATCCCTGAGCGCATACAGTTTCTTATCAGCAGGAGCAAGGTTTCCTGTCTGTCCTGATATTGCGATGCCTATATCGTTAACATTGCTTATAAACTCCTCACGTGATAGGGCTGTCCTGAAGCCCTTTATGGCCTCAAGCTTATCGATGGTGCCTCCCGTATGTCCAAGACCTCTGCCTGACATTTTTGCCACCGGCACCCCGCATACAGCCACTATGGGCGCAACTACAAGAGTAGTTTTATCGCCTACGCCGCCTGTACTGTGCTTGTCCACCTTTATACCGGGTATCTCGGACAAATCGACCTTATCACCGGAATTGGTCATAGAATATGTCAAATCGGCTGTCTCTCTTGAATTAAGGCCTCTGATAAAAATCGCCATAATAAGTGCGGCCGCTTGATAATCAAATATACTGCCATCACAAAAACCGTTAATAAAAAAAGCAATTTCATCGGCCGAAAGCTCGCCGCCATCCCTCTTTTTTTCTATGATATCGACGATCCTCACATAATCACCTCATTAAAAATGCATTATCTACATATTTCATTTAATACCCAACTCTTCATTAAAAGCCTGGGCATTAAAGTTTGCATCAATGCCAAGTATCCGTCCCACCGTCTGGGCCAGATCTGCAAAGGTCTTTCGAATGCCAAGGTCGATACCCTTTCTTATCTGTCTGCCATATACCAGCAAGGGCACATATTCCCTTGAATGATCGGTGCTCGGAGTTGAAGGGTCACATCCATGGTCAGCGGTAATGAACAGTGTGTCCTGATCATCCATTGCGTTCATTATTTCAGGTAATCTCTTATCAAACTCAATAAGTGCCCCGGCATATCCATCAACATTGTTTCTGTGTCCGAATTGCATGTCAAAATCTACCAGATTGGTGAAAATAAGTCCATCGAAGTTAGTCTTCATAAAATCGAGTGTTTTATTGACACCATCCATGTTCCCATTTATGTGAATCGCTTCTGTTATGCCTTGTCCGGCAAAAATATCCTCTATTTTACCGACAGCCTTTACTTCCATACCTGCTTCCTTAACATGATCAAGTATAGTTTTTCCAGCAGGCTTCAGTGAAAAATCACGTCGGTTTGCGGTTCTTGTAAAATTGCCATCCGTCCCTATAAATGGCCTTGCTATAACTCTGCCTACCGCATGCTCACCCGTCAGTATCTCCCTTGCTATCCTGCAGATCTCATACTGCCTGTCAATTGGTATTATATCCTCATGGGCAGCTATCTGAAAAACGCTGTCTGCGGATGTGTATACTATCGGATAACCTGTCATAACATGCTGTTGTCCTAATACTTTTATTATTTCTGTGCCTGAAGCTGGATAGTTACCCAGAGTCTTTGTCCCAATTGCCTTCTCAAACTGATTTATTACTTCATCCGGGAACCCATCCGGGTATATTGGAAATGGTTTATCGAGCGTAATGCCTGCTAGTTCCCAGTGACCCGTAGTTGTATCCTTACCTGCAGAGCGTTCAGCCATTTTACCAAAGCAGCCCAGTGGCTCGGAAGCAGCTTTAAAGCCTGATATACCGCTTATACCGCCCAGACCGAGCTTTTCCATATTCGGAAGTGAAAAATCTTTTACATTTGCCGCAATATTTCCAAGCGTGTTGCTGCCTTCATCACCATAAACCGAAGCATCCGGCAATTCACCTATTCCCACGCTGTCCAGCACAATAACGATGACTCTTTTCATAGTGTTCCCTCTCATCTTTTACAGCTTAATGAAACCAGCTTAACATAAAGTCTATTTGCTTATTAATTTTACCATATTATTACCCAATTATCAAAATACAAAAAACCTGCGTCAAGGCAGGTTTTTTATCATAAAATATTTTATTCTGGCAAGCAGGCTTATAACTACTACGCCCTGGGATGTGTCTTTTTATATATCTCCTTTATCCTGTTCTTTGCGATCTGGGCATATATCTGTGTAGAGGAAATATCCGAATGCCCGAGCATTTCCTGTATCGATCTCAGATCAGCTCCGTTTTCCAGTAAATGTGCCGCAAAGGAATGACGTAGTGTGTGTGGCGTAATATCCTTGCTTATCTGAGCCTGGTTCTTATACTGCTTGATGATCTTCCAGAACCCCTGCCTTGTGAGCCTGCTTCCGTTTATATTTACAAACAGCGCAGTTTCGTCAACACTCTGGATCAGCAGCGGTCTTGATTTATTCAAATATTCCTTTAATGCGCTTATAGCCATTGAACCTATGGGTATCATTCTTTCTTTTGTACCCTTGTTGCATTTGATATAGGCAATGTCTAAATTGAGATCCTGCAGGTCAAGCTGTATAAGCTCAGAAACTCTTATACCTGTGGCATACAGAAGCTCAAGCATGGCCTTGTCACGATATCCTTTCAGGTCGACACACTGCGGCTGTTCAAGGAGAAGCTCCACTTCTTCGGGCGAAAGTATCTGAGGCAGCTTCTTTTCAACCTTTGGTGACTCCAGTTCAGCAGTCGGATCATGATCTATCAATTTATTCTTGGATATGTACTGGTAAAACGACCTGATCGATGCCAGGTTTCGGGATATAGTAGAGGTCGCCCTCCCCTTTTTCTGCAAATAAAGCAGGTAGGCAATCACCGTTGTCTTATTCGAATTAGAAATATTCTGAAGGTTGATCTCCTGCAAATAAGTAAAGTACTGCTCAATATCCCTTCGATAAGATTGCAGCGTATTCATTGACAGCCGCTTATCTCTTTCTAAAAAATTGACGAACTTCTGTACCAATGCTTCCATGTATGCTTCCCCTTCTTTTATTTTAATTCCATTTTTTACAGTTCCATTTTTTATTGATTGTAATATAATTCACATAATAATAAAAGAAATATTTTCTATTATATTGAATTCTTTACTATTTCCACAATCAATATTCTATACTAAAATCCAGATTTTGCAATAAATATTTGTTATGTAAATATTATATACATATATTTTCAGTTTATACTTATAATTTATTATTTTTGTTAATTTATAGTGGCATAACAGGCGCTATCATTCTTATCAATACAGGTGTTATATAAGCATCAAATATTATTCCCGCCAATATGATGCAGCTGAAAAACAGAGTAATAAAGCAATATGACATAAATGCGGTTTTTAATCCTGTTTTTTGATTATCCTGTACAGATTTGCTTTTTGTTATCTTCATTGAAAAATTAATACCGTTTACACCGATCCCAATAAGACATGGAATAATTATTATTTCCCTGGGCAGCAGCGCCACCCCTGAAAAAAGAAGCCCATGCAACCCAAGAGCGTTAATAATAAAGCCTGAACTGAAACCCGTTATAAAACCGCGGACTCCAATAATGATATAAATGAATGGCAATCCAATAATTGTTACTCCAAGTATCCACAATAGACCAATTATTTTTACATTCTCGATTACTCCTATTGTTAGTAGTTCACTGCTTTTAAGATTCTGGTAGTTGAATAATTGCAGAAAGCCCTGAAAATAATTAGACAGTTCATCTCTTTGCATTGTACTTAATCCGTTCACAGTAAAGGCACCTGCGGAAACACCCAGTACGAATGCCAACAGCAGGAACATATAAGAGGTCTTGTTTGCTGCTATGTGTTCTTTTATAAGACTTTGAAGCTTTTTTATCAAAGCGGTCCCCCCTTTTGACCATATTTATGCCGTTATGTACACAAAAAAAAATACAATATCATCATATGCGGATGATATTGTAAACTATTCCTTTGACATACTATCTCAATGAATCATAGGGTGGGACGTCGTTTTACTTATAACTTATGTTGATATTGCCGTTAATTATCTTTTCTGCAATAAATACACCAATAATGCTTTTCGCATCTGTTATCTTTCCTTCCAGAATCATATACAGCAGTTGCTGTACTGTGTATTTTTCGCTGGATATGAACTCATCCTCGTCAGCACAGCTGTCACCCTCACTTAGATGTGTAGCGGCATAAATATGCAGTACTTCATCAGAAAAGCCGGGGGTGCTGTGGACACTTACAACATGTATAAGACTTTCGGCTGACAGGCCTGTTTCTTCCTTAAGCTCTCTTCGCGCGCAGTCAAGGGGATCTTCTCCACGGTCCAGCTTCCCGGCAGGTATTTCAAGTGATACAGCCTCCAACGGTTTTCTGAACTGCCTGACCATAAACATTTCTCCATTTTCATTAAGGGCAACCACTGCAGATGCACCCGGATGTCTTACAATATCCCGCGTTGCTTGTTTGCCATCCGGAAGTGTCACCGTCAGGAGCTCCACATCTATAATCTTTCCTTTGTAAATACTCTGTTGCGCTATTGTCTTCTCATTATAGTCCATCTCTATATGTCTCCTTCTATTTTTCTTAAGAGTTCTTCTTTATTTCTCCTGTAGCAAGCTTATCGCATCTGTTGTTCAATTCATTGTCACTGTGGCCTTTGACTTTGATCCATTTAACATTATGCATGGAGGTGAGTCGGTCCAGCTTTTCCCACAGATCCCTGTTGCGAACCTCTTCCTTGCCGCTCGTGCGCCAGCCGTTTGACTTCCAGCCCTTTATCCACTTACTATTAAAGGCATTCACAAGGTATGAGCTGTCACTGTACAATTCTACATTACATGGAAATCTCAATGCCTCGAGGCCTTCAATCGCTGCTGTCAGCTCCATTCTGTTGTTGGTCGTATCCGGGTCATAGCCTGACATTTCCTTCTCTTTCCCCTCAAAAAGCAGTATGGTCCCCCAGCCTCCCTTTCCCGGATTGCCGGAGCACGCACCATCGGTATATATCTGTACGTTTTTCATAGTATCCGCCATATATTACCTTTTCCCGGAATCACGGCCTATTTCCAGCGCCCTTGCCGTACATTCCTTCATCGCATCTATTATTGAATACCTGAAACCATTCTTCTCCAATGCTTTTACAGCTTCAATGGTCGTTCCAGCCGGAGAACAGACCTGATCCTTCAATTCAGCAGGGTGCAGACCTGTATCCAGAACCATTTTGGCTGAACCCAATACAGCCTGTGATGCCAATGTATAAGCCAGCTTCCTTGGAATGCCCTGCTGCACTGCGGCGTCCGCCATAGCTTCTATCATTACGAATACATAGGCGGGACTGCTGCCGGTAAGAGCTGTTACCTGGCTCATAAGCCTCTCCTCCAGCTCCTCTGCCCTGCCTGAACCTTCAAAAAGTCTTTTGACAAATATCCTATCCTCATTACTGATATTATCGCCGAAGCAAATCAGCGTCATGCCTTCTCCGACCATGAGCGGCAGATTCGGCATCGTCCTTACTATTTTGCTGTCTTTCTTCAGGTATGATCTCAATGTATCGGAGCTGACTCCAACAGCTATCGATACCAGAACCTTGTCATTGCTGAAGCTTTCCTTGATATCCTCCATAACTTGTCCTATATATGCAGGCTTAACCGCAAGTACGATAAAATCGCTAAGCCTTACCAGTTCACTGTTTGATACCGCAGCATTCACGCCTGTTTCATCAGCCAGCAGTGCTGCTTTTTTACTATCTGCATCAAATATGTATATGTCTTCAGGCTGCGCTGTTCCAGAGCGTATGACACCCTTTAGAATAGATGAACCCATATTACCGGTGCCTATAAAACCTATCTTTTTTCCCATTTATTACATCTCCGATCATTGGATGAATAAGGTATTAACCTGTTATAACGCATCTTTCCTGCCTTTGTGCGTTTCAACGAGGCATAAGGTATGTATTACCTCGTTATATAATATCATACAGTCTAAAGAAATTACTATATAAATTTCCATCGTGATATCCTCTCCTCAATGAATTGAGGAGCTTCCATTTGAAAAATGTGCCGTTCTGCAATTTCCATAGTAAATTTTCATTTCCCATTGACATAAGCTTAAAGCTTATTGTAGAATATATAAGTCACTTGCAGGTAAGTACTGCAAAACGTAGGGGAGTAGCGCAATTGGTAGAGTAGCGGTCTCCAAAACCGTCGGCTGCAGGTTCGACCCCTGTCTCCCCTGCCAGAAGTATCAAGGCATACAAGCTTTGATACTTTTTTATTGCTCCAAAAAAAGCGACACTTTAGCGACACTCGGAATTTAGCGACATTTCTACGGGCACAAAAAAAGAAAGCCCTTAATGGGCTTCAAATCAATATTAGTTTATTGTTGAGTAGACTGTTTTAAGCACTCTTTCCTTTGTTCTTCTTGAAAATCTTTAAGAATTTTTTCAGCAAGGAACTTAACCAGTAAATCATCACCACCATTACGATAGTCGCCTTCCATTACAGTTTCACTTATCAATGTGGATTTGCCAGTTTTGCGGTCTATACTGACTTTTTTAAGTAAGTAACTCATTAATGCTCACCCCCTTCCATAGAAGAAAAGGCGGCATAATGCCGCCCTTAACTAGCTCAGTGATGAAAATATCAACTTAACCGCCGTTTTAAACCCTTCTTCAAATGCAACTTCTTCTATTACTGTTTCTATCCCACTCACTGCATCGTCAAGTTTCGACCATTCTTCTTTTCTACCTTCTTCCATTAGTTTTTCAAGTGTGTCACTTATGACATTATTTCGCATTGTGTAGTCAGGGCTCTTTTTTATTATTTCAAATACCTCGTCACTACAATCTACTGCACCTTTTATGAGCAGATCAGTTATGGATATACCTTTATTGTTTTTCATATACGTTAGCCTCCTGTTTTTTTGTAGCCTGGCAGCAGAATATTTCCTGTCGGCCTTGTGATATTCCTTGTCGGAGGCTTCAGCTAATGTTATAATAAAACTGAAGCATAGCCGCAAGGCTTTGTTTTACCTTAAAGGAATCTGGTCATTCCGGCAAGTTTGTCCCAGGTTCCTTTAATTTTGTGTTCGTTCTTTTAACCATTTTTCAACTTCTTCCTTGTTGTACCTTATGCTCTTTGTCTTTCCGATGTAAGGCATACCATCTTTGCGCCATCTGTAAGCAGTCATTCTCTTGATTTTTAACCACTCACATAATTCTTGTTCTGTAATCCATTCAGCCATATCTCTCCTCCAACGTTCAATTTATTTATATAATACGTAACATTGTGCAACATGTCAAGAACAATTTAAATAGAAAAAGAAGGTGTCCTAATATTATGGAACCTTCTAAGATAAAAGTGAATAACTATATATACCTAAAAGCTTACTGTGTTTTGCTAGAAGCTAATTTCTTCTCAAATATTTTCCTCTTGTTATCTTCCTTTTCAAGTCTTTCAGCCTCTCTTCTTGCATCACCTGCTAAAATATATTCTTCTTTAAGTTCGCTGTTTTTAATGTACTCCTCCTTTAACTTTTTAAATTCTGGTGTTTCAGCCCACTTGAGAATTTCTTCTTTATCAAATAAAAATCGTGGTCCTTCATTGATAACAGGAATCCCAAAAAATTCATTTCCTTTAGCCCATTGGCGAACTTTATTCACGGGTACACCTAAAAGATGCGATACAGATTCAGAACCAATGCTTTCCTTAACAACAACTTGTGTCTCCTTAGACTTTAGCCAATTCAACAGTTCATCTCTTTCAAAAATATAACTCGAGCCAATTCTCCGGCATGGCATTGCATCCATCCTACAGGCAGAAATAAGAGAACTTTGTGATACATTTAGAAGTTCAGCAGTTTGCCTCATGTTAAGCACCGGACTAATTACTGTACTTAACGAGCTTTGGGCGAATATTGATAATAACTTATCCAGCCTATTTATTATCTCTACCTGCCCTCTAAGTACTTTTTCAATTTGAAACATTTCTTTAATTTCTTGTCTGTTCATAAATTACCCTCCTAGTACAATATAGTTGTAGACAAACAGCAGACATCCATCTACTGTAG
>CAZBEQ010000012.1:0-70416 GCA_964490975.1 uncultured Oscillospiraceae bacterium
GAGATCCTTACAGGTATTACTATGACTATATCCTAAAATCATGCTTCATCTCTGATATGAAAACGGAAATAAAAATCCATTCAAGAATACCAGGTTCAGTTAAGCGTTTTACTTTAAAGGCCATGAATGGTATCTCAAAAATTTTTGTCCGGAGCATATTAAACAGAAGCTGATAGTCTACGTTCAAAGAATAAGTGATGGGAATCCATATACAGAATGCAAGGTGAAGTGTCTATTTGTCGCATTGACATAATTCAAGAGGCTACATTACAACTATTTGACCAAATAGGGAAATATTGATACCATTTGTTTATATGGTGAGCATTTAGCAGTCTAAAGTAATGAAGCATAACTAGGGGGTAAGTATGAGTACTGTGAATAGGTCAATTGTTATTTGTATATTATCAGTGGTTGGTGCGCTTTTATGGTTTATTGCAGATTATACTGAGCGAGGGTTAACAGTAGGAGTTTTTGGTGGTCCAGTATTAGTTGTAGGATTAGTAGGTGTCCCAAGTTTTTTAGATTATCTTAAAGCAAAGAAGTTAAAGGCTGCATCTACTAATAAATAAATGCACGTCCTTGACTCCACTAAGGAGCCGGAGAATGTAGAATAGTATACAGTTTAGCGAAGAATTAAGAAAATAATAATACTAAGCATTACGTACTTGTGAAATACTGTGAAGCGCAATGCAACTTTTGAGATGGGAGAAAAAGGATTGATGATACTTTTATGTGATGAAAGAATTGCAAAAATTGCTTGTGTTGATAACAAGGAAAAAATAATATCATTAAGGCAAAGACATGAGAAAATTTTGATTGATGAGACAAGAAGTCAAATTGGCAATAAATCAGATGTATTTTGTTATGCGAGAGAATCAGTTGTTAATAAATTAATAGAAGCTACTGATTATCTTCCCAACGGATACAAGTTTTTAATTAAAGAAGCATATAGACCCCTATCATTACAAAGAAGCTTTTTTGAAGGAGCATTTAAATTTTATAAAACACAATACCCGCATAAAAATGATGATGAAATATATGAATTGACATGTCAATATGTAGCACCTGTTAAAGTAGCTGGACATCCAACCGGTGGAGCATTAGATCTTACCTTGATTAGGGACGGAATTGAATTGGATATGGGCTCGAAGTTTAATGATACCCCTATTGAACCAGAAAATCTCACTTATCTGTATTCCAGCTATATAAATGATTTAGCTAAAGAAAACCGAAAAATTCTTATCGATTGTCTGGAAAGGGCAGGGTTTATTAACTATCCGACCGAATGGTGGCATTGGTCATATGGGGATTGCTATTGGGCATTTATGAGTAACTGTGATGCTTTATATTCTGTAACTGATGAGAATGAAATAATATAAATAACCGAATATCGTATTACTAAAGACAACTTAAATTATGTAAAAACATACATCACGAATCTTGGTAAAATATGATAAAATGCGTATGGAGTAATTGAAATAAAGAATTGATTCATTGCAGAACGGATTATAGAGTCCTAAAAGACATGAAGCATATAGCCCTTGGAGAGGGGAGCTAAACACTACTACTTTATAATGGCGAGGACATACTTATGGCTTGTACAACTATTCTGGTCGGGAAAAACGCGTCTTATGACGGCTCTACCATGATCGCACGAAACGATGATTCTGGTTCCGGTAATTTTACCACTAAAAAATTTGTAACTATACATGGCGGGGAGCAGTCTTCAACCTACAGGTCCGTGCATTCCCATGTGACGATCGAACTGCCCCAAGATCCCATGCGGTTTACGGCAGTGCCGAATGCCGTAGAGGGTAAAGGCATTTGGGCTGCCAGTGGTGTGAATGAGGCAAATGTTGGCATGACGGCCACTGAAACCATTACTTCCAATCCAAGAGTACTGGGGGCTGACCCACTGGTCGAGTATCATCCGGAGCATGACGGGCAGCCTGAAGCCGTTGGAGGCATTGGTGAGGAGGATATTGCTTATATTGTACTTCCTTACATCCATAGTGCTCGTGAAGGTGTTGAGAGGTTGGGAAGCTTTCTGGAAAGGTATGGCACCTATGAGATGAATGGCATTGCTTTTCAGGATGTCAATGAAATCTGGTGGTTGGAGACCATCGGTGGCCATCACTGGATCGCCAGAAAGGTGCCGGATGATGTTTATGTTGTGATGCCAAATCAGCTGGGGCTTGATCGATTTGATCTGGAGGATGCACTTACCGAAAAGAATAATTATATGTGCTCACCTGATATGAAGGAGTTCATTGAGAAGAACCATTTGGATCTATCACTGAACGGAGGCATTAATCCGAGAGACGCTTTTGGAAGTCACGATGATGCGGATCATGTTTACAATACGCCACGCGCCTGGTTCATGCTTCGATATTTTAATCCCCGTTCCAAAGTATGGGACGGCCCAAATGCGGATTTTACACCGTATTCAAATGATCTGCCCTGGTGCATGGTGCCGGAGAAGAAGATTACGCCGGAGGATGTAAAATACGTGCTGTCATCTCATTTTCAGGGAACACCGTATGATCCATATGAAAGGCATGGCGATCCAGCCATGAAAGGCATCTTCCGCCCGATCGGCATCAACAGGAATGACTTTATGGCTCTGATACAAATGCGCCCGGACGTTCCGGAAGAGTTCCGCGTGGTGGAGTGGATAGCCTTTGCCTCCAACTCCTTCAATGTGCTGACACCTTTTTATGCTAATGTGTCCACAACACCGGACTATCTTGCCAATACAACGCAGGAAATCACAACTGACAACTTTTACTGGTCCAGCCGCATGATTGCCGCTATGGCAGACGCAGCTTACGATAAATCCATATTTCATATTGAGCGATATCAGACTGCTGTACAGTCTAAAGGACACGCAATTATCAACCAATATGATGAAAAGCTCCGGCAGGAAGCGGATGCAGCAAAACGGGAGACCCTTCGGGAACAGGCCAATCAAGAAATCGCGGACATGTTGAAAAAAGAAACTGCCGATACATTGGGCAAGGTTCTCTACGAACTGAGTAATCAGATGAAGAACGCCTATTCCAGATCGGATGCTTGATTGAAACACTGTGTCAACCATAAAGGTCTATAAAAAAAGCCTTATTCAGGATATGAGGAGAAGAATGCTGAGCCGATCAGTCAGGAACAAATGTAACAAAAGGTTTATTGTATTGTCCGTAAGTTTTTTATAGCATATAATTGATAAGTAATGCATTCCGATGTTCAAAGAGTAAATGAACTGCAGGCTCGGATAGCTGTTATGAAAGAGTATAAAGATATGGGATGAGATAATGGAAGTAATTAAGAATAAATTAAAAGCAGCATCAAATTATGTGCTAACGCTTATAAAGTGGACATTGATCGCGGGATGTACGGGCCTTCTTGGCGGAGCTATAGGTACGCTTTTTCATAAGAGTGTAGAATATGTCACTGACTTCAGAACAGAGTACGGCTTTGTTTTGTGGCTTCTGCCCATCGGAGGTATTGCTATAATTACGCTGTACAAGGTATGTAAGCTGAGTGAAAATACTGGTACAAATGAAGTAATCGATTCTATACGCACAAAAAATAATGTTTCCCCAATTTTGGCTCCGCTTATTTTTATCAGTACTGTAATAACACATCTTCTGGGCGGATCGGCAGGACGTGAGGGAGCGGCCCTGCAGCTTGGGGGGAGTATCGGCTCTATAATAGGCAGAATATTCAGGCTGGATGAAAAGGATATGCACATTATCACTCTTTGCGGCATGAGCAGCGTATTTGCAGCATTATTTGGGACACCTATGACAGCTGCTGTTTTGGCACTGGAGGTTATTAGTGTAGGAGTTATTTATTATGCTGCTTTGGTTCCATGTATAGCCTCATCACTTGTAGCATACGAAATATCGCTTTTATTCGGTGCTAAACCGATGAATTTTTCAGATTTGGTTGTGCCCGGATTAACATTTGCCGTTGTTGTACAAACGGTGGCACTTGCTGCTGCTTGTGCAGTTGTAAGCATATTATTCTGTTTAGCCTTAAAGAAAACCAGGCTTCTGTTAACAAAAGTAATCAAGAACAGTTATTTAAGGATAGCTGCAGGCGGAGCTGTGATTATCGCTTTGACATTTCTTGTGCAGACGAGAGACTATAACGGCGCCGGCATGGATGTAGTCGGGAGGGCGATAGGCGGGAGTGCAAGACCTGAGGCATTCCTGCTTAAAATTATTTTTACTGCAATTACTATTGGAGCCGGTTATAAGGGAGGAGAAATAGTTCCTACCTTCTTTATTGGCGCTACTTTTGGCTGCGTTGTGGGCAATTTTCTAGGCTTGGGAGGAAGCTTTGGCGCAGCTGTCGGATTGATTGCTCTTTTCTGTGGCGTAGTCAACTGCCCTATAGCGTCAATAATTCTCAGCATAGAGATATTTGGATCAAGCGGACTGATTTTATTTGCCGTAGCCTGTGCTGTCAGCTATACTCTGTCAGGGTATTATGGCCTTTACAGTACGCAAAAGATTATTTATTCCAAGCTAAAAGCTGAATTTATCAACATTAACGCAAAGTAGCCAATATTCATTTCTGCTTATTATAACCGATAATCTCAAACGGTGAATGCTCCCATAGGCAATTCGCATAGCACACAGGGCAAGACGGTGGCCTGCAGGCTGCTTATCACCTATGATTATGAAGGAAAATGAGGCTAAATGAATTGATTAGTGTAATAAAATCCTAAATAATATTTGGAAGAGAGGAAGAACATAAAATTATGCCATTTCAGATGACACACTTGCATATAGCGAAGAATCTGCATCAGCGGTTTCCTGTAACAATCAAGGATTTACCTCAATTTTATTTGGGAAATGTAGCTCCTGACGCTGTGCATAACAGAGCAGGTTATATATCAGATTATAAAAAGGTATCTCATTTATGCGTGGGAGATGCTAGTTGGGGGATGCTTACCAATAACGATGAATGGATTGAAAACGTATTGAAATTTCTGGATAAAAATAAAAGTACAGATAACTATGATTTTATACTCGGCTACAGCTGCCATATTTTATCAGATATATATAACAATATAGCTGTGTGGACACCATTTAGGCTGGAATATCCTAATGAAATAGCAAAAGGATATGGAGGATTATATCATCAGGAAAGTGGAAAAGTAGAAATTGAATTAGCATTGAGAAATGATAACAAGGAAAATTTCTGGGTTTATCTTGAGAAAGCTAAAGCAATAGGTCTGGATGGCATAATATTTGCAGAGGAAATAGAGAGACATAAAGAGAACATAATTAATAATTGGTACAAGGATAAAGAACATCAGGACATATCATCAAATAAATTAATAACAATTGAAAGTACGATGACCTTTGTAGAAGATGCAACAAATTTTATTGTCAACAAATTGAGCAATTAATACAGCTTCAGATAAGACTGCTAGAGCGTACTTAATTGTTTTATGACATTTAGTCAACCGTAATAATTGTTATAAAATGCGAATCTATAGAAGGAGATGGACATTTGAAAACTAAATTTGTCTTGCCAATTATTTTACTTGTGGTTATAATTTCTGCATTGATTTCATACCGGTTATTCCATGTGAATATTTGGAATAATGGCTTGGCTGCTCCATATAAGATTAACCTTAACGTTCAGGGAAAGCAGAACCAAATTTTCATAGATGATAAGCATAGTCAATCTCTTATTAGAGAATTAAATAAATTAATTGTATTTGACATGCCAGATACATTAGGCCTGGATTCTCCAGCTGTTAAGAATGATGTTGAGAGCATAGAGGAATTCGCAGTAGAATATGTTTATGAGAAACCACAGAGTATCTCTGTAAACAATCCTGAGATTAAGCAGGTTCAGTTTATTAAGATGATATTCCCTCTAGACAAAAAGTGGGAGAATCAAGTTTATATAAAGACAGAAGATGATTTATATTACTTCATCGGAAATAGACCTGATTTAGACGCTCTTGTAAAATCAGCTGTTTATTAGGAGAGTAATGCTTACTCTGTTTCGCATATACGGACAGGTTGGCTCAAAAAGGATTATATTCAATTCCTGATTGAAAAAGTATGGAATATAAATTAGCCTCCTGAATGAGGTGAGCTATTACAAACAGGAGAATAATCTTACCTGAGCGCTAATACTAATTCGATCAGGTCGCAGTGAGCAAAAAAACTGATACTGTGTGGATGAAGATCTAATTTTATTAATGAAAAGCTAAATAACGCAACAAAAGGCTGCATTATGCAACTCAATCATAAGAAAATCCCCAAAACCAAATTTGTATACACACATTACTTGCAGATTTACTCACCCTCGTTTAACCAGGACGTAGTGATGGGTGTATTGGCTTATTAGCTGAACAGTAAAAAACTAAGTACATACTTGCAAAGCATTAGACAGGTAAGTGCAACTTCAGACAAGTTTGATAAGATATTGCCTGGACATAATATGAGTATTTGTTGCTATAAATCCTTATAAAAACCTTATAATCATCCTCTATACTGATAATCAGTATAAGAAAAGGGTTACTAAAGACAACTTAAATCCAGGGCAAGTGTAGAAGCCGGCAAATATGCAGGTAATAATTTTACATTTCGAATGAACAATATTCATTGACTATTGTTCATTAACGTGATATTATAAGAATGGAGGCGATGAAATGGCGGACTCAAAAACAAGGATATCAAAGCAGCCGGAAGAACGGCGGCAAGAAATGCTTGATACTGCGATGTATATTTTTACACAAAAGGGTTATGAACAAACAACCATGCGGGATATCGCAAAAGAAATGAACGTAGTACCTGGCCTTTGCTATCGGTATTTTGAATCAAAGCAAATGCTGTATCAGACAGCGGTCAAGGAATACGCTGATGATTATTGCGCTCCTATCATTAACATTTTGAATAATGTAGAAGCAGACGTTAACGCCATACACAGCTTCCTTGTCGCACATTTTTCCCAAATAGGCGACAATGAAAAATATCACGGTTTTTTTCACAAACCGGAAAACAAGAATTTTGCCATAATGCTTAACCATACGATTTGCGATATTCTTGCTCCGCATTTTTCAAATGTGCTTAAGCGTCTTGCCGAAGCGAAAAAAGCGACAGTTTCGGATGCGGACGCATATGCCAGGTTTCTTCTGTTTGGCTTAGCATCTGTTATGGACGATGACGCAAAACCGGTCGGGCAGCGGATTATACTGGCATCTGAGATCGCAAAAAAATTTTTAACAGCAGAAAGAAGATACTAACTATGGATTCAAAGGTAAAAACGATGCGGCATTTCAATATGACTGCCGCAGAATATAATAATTCCGGAGACGGAAAATTTGTTCAGCCGATGTATGAAGCGCTTGTTAGAGAATTGAGAAAGCTCAAAGGCGGCAAGCTGCTTGATGTGGGTTGTGGCAACGGGAATCTATTCGGACTTCTAAAGGAAGAAGAATATCAGCTTTACGGCATCGATCTGTCAGAGAACATGATTGCCGCAGCAAAGGCGGAGTACTCAGGCTGTGCTGTGTTGCATGTCGCCGACGCGGAAAAGTTACCGTTTGAAAGTGATATGTTTGATGTCTTGGTATGCAATGCCTCTTTCCATCATTATACTAAACCTGATATTGTGCTTGATGAAATGAATCGTGTTACTAAAAACGGTGGTAAGCTCTTGATAGGAGATCCGTATATGCCGCAGCCGACGCGCTGGCTTATGAACGTGTTTACCAAGTATTCTAACGAGGGTGATTTCCATTATTACGGAATCCGCGAAATGAAACACCTTCTGGAGGCTCACGGATTTGAGATTGTGGAAAATATGCATACCGGCCATCACAAGGTTTTATTTATAGCAAGGGAAAAATATAAATACAGGAAGGATAATGTGTGATGAAAACAGCTATCGTATATTACTCCAAACATCACGGCAACACAAAAAAGCTCTTGGACGCTATTGCGGAGCTTGGAGACGTTGACCTGATAGATGCTGAGAATTCAGCTCAGACAAATCTAGAGAGCTATGACATGATCGGATTTGCATCAGGTATCTATTATTCCAAATACAGCAAATGTGTATTAGATTTTGCGCAAAAGAATCTTCCGCAAGGGAAAAAGGTTTTCTTTATTCATACCGCAGGCGATCCGAGAGAAAACCATAACGCAGCAATCAAGGCAATTACTGACGAAAAAGGCTGTCAGTGCCTTGGTACCTATTTCTGCAAAGGCTTTAATACCTATGGACCGCTCAAGCTGGTGGGAGGCATTGCCAAAGAACACCCAAACAGTGATGAAATATCTGGCGCGGTATCGTTTTACAATGGCTTGCTGTGACAGAAAAGGGAATCTGTGCCGAATGGAGATTGAATCTATGTCAAATGATAAAACAGATTTTAGGATACTAGGTCCTAAAATACCACAAAAATTAGGTGATCTTAAACTGCCTGCAAGCGTTCAGAATGAAGATGAGTTTTCAGAAGGGGCACTTTGCGATTACATTATCGAAAATCAAACAGCAGAAAAGGTAGTTCTAAGTAAAATTATCTTTAAAGATGTAGTGCTCAGGCAGGTATCATTTAAGTTCCTTGATATGACTGATGTTCAATTTGAGAACTGTGATTTATCCAATATGGATATGAGCGGAGCTGTAATTCACAGGGCTAAGTTTATCAATTGCAAGGCTGTAGGAATTAACCTAAGCAGATCAACATTGAGAAATGTATCATTTGAAAATTGCAATTGTAAGTATGCTTCTCTTCAGTTTTCAGATTTGGGACAAGTATGGCTTGAAAATTGTTTGCTGGAGAATGCTGATTTTGGAACATCAATTTTTTCACAAGTAGGGTTTAGCTCTTCAAATTTGCAACAGGTGCAAATGTCAGGAACAAAACTTAAGGGAATAGATCTCAGCAGTAATGATATAGACGGGCTGAGCTTCAGGCTTGAAGATTTATTTGGAGCAATTGTTTCTCCCCTTCAGGCAGTTTCTCTTTCCAGGAAGATGGGGCTTGTTATAAAAGAGTGATTGCATGGCTTGGTAAGTCATGTTTAACAAGGAAGCAACCAGGGAACCTGTAAGGGATGGCCCAGCCCATCTGAATCTCGACTTTGGGATATTCAGACTAATTAAATAGTGGGGGGTAAGTATATTGAAGAAGTGTATAATTGGAGTAATTGTTGTAATATTTTTTATAGCCATAGTAATCGTAGCTTATAGTAATATTAAACCAACGGCAGCAAAAGAGGACATTACAGCTGAAGCTATACTACAAATAAATAATACTACTCATAATGAGCATAAAGAGTACCTAATGGATATAAATATCATAAAAAACAAAGACAGCCACGTCTCTATTTATCCATATATTGAGGGTCTTGGTATGATGACTTTTAGCGATCAAGAAGAAGAAGGATACTTTGTACCTGGCTCAATTGGTAGTGACGGAATTACAGAACCAATTGCTATAACTGAACTAAAGAATAATAATCTAATTCATAATGCAAAAGATTTATCTTTAATTGGCTTTTGGTTTCCTGACGAAGCAGGACAATATAAAGCAAGAATTTATTTAGATAAGTTCGACAGCTTTAAGGAGATAGAAAATCCTGTTTTTGTATGTGTATATTTAGAAGAAAAGTATGGAAGGCAGCTAACGTGGTCAAAGGTCTTACCAGTAACATTAAAGTAATTCGCATTCTTTATATAATGAGAACTAAGGGAGAATGGTAACTGCAACATTAAATAATGTTATGAGAGGAGGATGCTTTGAAAAAGGAATTCCCGATATTGGAGTTTGATAATGCCTCGAATGCTATAATAGAACCGAAGAAGGTAATTCAGAAAATTGACTTACCTGAGCAAGTTGTAATTTGCTTTTTCAATGATGTCATCGAAAGGACGTAAGAGAAGCAATTTTCAAGTTGGCAGTAGAGGCTTGTCTGGAATTGCCTTAATTTATGATATAGTTGCTTGATTATGCTTATTACTAGTTGTAGAATACAATATAGAGCTTAGCTTGTTTTGTAAATTTTTGTGAGGAGATAGACTGTGCTAAAGTATGAAGAAAAACTTCATTTCGATAAACACTATAACAAGCTTCAGTCAAATGGTTTTCTTAATAAAACCATTGGGCTTATATGGGGAATCATAGGGTATGGTTTGCTTTATTATCTTATCAAATATGTTTTAACATATATTCCGGATATTCAGCCCTGGAATGATTTAAAAATATGGTTTGTTATAGGTGATGTAAGATTTGTAAAAGTTGATTTGATATACGTCGCTTACGGACTTATACTGAACTGTTACGGTACAATTAGACTTTCAAAAATAACAGCGCAAAATCACAGCGCAAAAAGTGAAAAAGGCTGTACACCGAATAAACTGCTGATTAGCGGCTATTATGCAAAGGTGCGTCATCCCATGTACGGAACATTTATCATATTGCAAGCAGGCTTTATGCTTTCTCTCCGTTCTTTAGCGGGTATAATCATTGCGTTGATAATCATGGGTTTTCAATATGTAAACGCGATCATCGAAGAAAAAAAGCAACTTATTCCGATTTTTAATGAAGAGTATAGTTTATATACGAATAACGTTTGTCGTATGCTTTTAACAACGTCTGAAATTATCGTCTTTATATCTGCTATACTCATTAGTGCTGTCGGATTTGCATTTTAATTTGCCGCAAGTATTAAAAACTTGGTGATTGCGGTTTTGAACATATTGATGAACCTAAACGACCTGCTGAACTTGGATATATATTAGCTAAAGAATATTGGAATCAAGGAAATATGTTTACCTTTGGCATGCAAAAACCTCTTATTTTTCCCCCACGACAACAAACATTTCGCTGTTGTCTATTTCTGCTGTTGTATTTAATCCTGCTTGTAAAAAGTAGGTTTTAATCGTGCTTATGTCGGGTAAGTTGTCTTCTGAGACTACCTCTGAAGAATTTTTGTGCAGGTTGTTTATTTCTTCTCTGCTTTGCGAATGGAAGATAACAAACTTTCCACCCTTCTTCAAGCATTTACTGATAATGCCTATAGCCAATTGCTTATCATGAAAATGAGGAAAAACGGAATAACAAATTACAAAATCAAAGAATTCCTTTGGCAAGTCAGCCTCCAAAACATCGCCATAAACAAAGTCAGTATTTCTATATGAATATTTCTGTTGAGCTACTTCCAGCATTTTCTCGGACATATCGATTGCAATGATTTTGCCTTCTTCTCCAGCCCGTTCGGATAAGAAAGGTATAAGTATACCCGTTCCTGTCCCTACATCAAGTATCTTTGCTCCGTTCTTAATGCTGAGCAAGTCCAAAACATATTCGATTTTATTTGCATCATGCGTGCAAACAGTATCCCATCTATCAGCCATCAAATTAAAGAATTCCCTTTGAGAAATCAAACAGTAATACCTTCTCTCTTTACCACAGCCAGATAATTTTCCTTACTATTATAGACTGATTGCTATAGAAAAAACACCATAAATTTTATTCCTCAAGATTTTCTGTGGTACCTGCCTGTATTGATATTGATGGATCATCGAAAATACATAAGGCAGTTGTTTTCTGCATTCAAAGAATAATTGTATATGTGGGAAATTATTGATACTATTATTGCTATAATCGTTTTTTTAAAGGAGTAACTATGCTTGATATCAATAAAGCTTCAATTATAGAAATTCAAAAGGAAATGGATGACGGAAACCTTTCTTCCGTTGATTTAATTATGTACTATATTGAAAGAATCGCTAAACTTGATAAGGATGGGCCCAAGCTAAATTCTATACTTGAGCTTAATCCTGACCTGATATTTATTGCAGAGGCATTAGATGATGAAAGACGAAGAAAGGGTAAAAGGGGTCCGATGCATGGTATCCCGGTAATGATTAAGGACAATATAAATACCGGAGATAAAATGCATACCAGCGGAGGGTCATTAGCACTTGCCGATTCATTTGCTCCTGAAGATGCTTTTGTTGTGAAGAAACTTCGTGAAGCCGGAGCAATCATCATGGGCAAATCCAATATGACGGAGTTCGCCAACTTTATGGCTGAGAATATGCCTTCCGGCTATAGTTCCAGAGGCGGACAGGTCCTTAACCCATATGATAACACAAAAGACCCCTCCGGTTCGAGTTCAGGCTCGGCTGTTGCGGTAACATCCAATTTCTGTACAGTAGCAGTTGGTACTGAAACTGATGGCTCTATTTTAAGTCCAGCGTGTGTAAATTGTATTGTAGGCATAAAACCTACAGTTGGGCTGATCAGCAGAAGCGGCATTATTCCTATCAGCCACAGCCAGGATACTGCAGGCCCTATGGCAAAAACAGTCTCGGATGCTGCGGTTCTATTAAGCGCTATGATCGGGACAGATGAAAAAGATCCTGCTACCTGGAGAAGTGAAAGTGTTCAGCCGGAACAATTATTGGATGCTGTTAATAACCCGGATATAGAGGGCTTGCGAATTGGAGTAAGCATAGTTTATTATGAAATGGCTACTCCTGAACAGCGGCAAATACTGGATGAAGCAATAGAGGTAATGCAGCAAAAGGGAGCTGTCATTATAAAACAGGATAAGCTATCACAAGTTCTTCCGGGTGAAGAGTCATCTGTTTTAGGGCATGAGTTCAAATCAGGGATCAACTATTATTTATCAAAACTGGGACATCAAAAAATAAAAACGCTTTCCGATATTATAGAATTTAACAAAGCACATGCAGATGAGACACTTAAATATGGACAGCAAATATTTGAATGGTCTGAGGAAACAAGTGGAACCCTTACTGAAAGCAAGTATATTAATGATAGGATACGTGATATTGATTTTACAAGAAAAAACGGTATAGATAAATTAACGGATGAATATAAGCTGGATGCACTTATGTTTCTTGAGCCTACAAGTCTTGCGGCTGTTTCCGGCTATCCATCGATTATTGTACCTGCCGGTATAGATAACGGTACGCCATACGGAGTTCAATTTATCGGGAAACCGTTTAGTGAACCAACAATAATTAAACTGGGCTATGTATATGAACAAGAGACAAAACACCGCATCGAACCAACGCTATAATATACTTGCGGAAAGAGTATTTTTTGCTTAATTTGCGCCAGTTAAAATTTGAAAAATCTTAACTTTTTCTGTCTCTTAACTTTGAAACACCTCTTCATACTGGAATAAAAACCAGTGAAGAGGTGTTTTATGTTGCAAACAAACAGAAGGCTCAATAGAAGAAGTAAGAGAAAAAGAAAAAATGGCTTATGGAAAACGCTCATGAATATGGCTTTATTTTGAGATATCCTAAAGATAAGTCCGAAATTACGAAAATAAGCTATGAGCCCTGGCATTATCGATATATTGGCCTTCCAAACTCGTATTACTGTTACGAAAACAATTTGTGCCTTGAAGAATATATGGATTTTTATCAAAAGGTGGCAGCTATTCTATGTCTATTGACAAAACAGACTATACTGTATATTATGCAACTGAAAACGATGGTTTAATCGATGTTCCGGCTGACAAAAGCTGCAAGGTCTTGCCCGACAACACGGACGGGTACGTTGTTATGGTAAAGGGGTGAGTTTTTGGACTATAACGTATTGATATGTGATGACGACAAGGACATATTGAATGCACTGGAAATATACCTGAAGCAGGACGGATACAATGTGATAAAGGCAGAAAATGGAATACAGGCTTTGAAAATACTAAAAGTATCCGTTGTACACCTGATCCTGCTTGACGTAATGATGCCGCAAATGGATGGTATAATGACTGCCGTGAAAATCCGCGAGGACAACATCAACATACCGATCATATTTTTGAACGCGAAAAGTGAGGATACAGACCGGGTTTTAGGCCTCAATATGGGCGGAGACGATTACATAACAAAACCCTTCAATACCGTCGAACTGCTTGCCAGAGTAAAAGCGCATCTGCGGCGTTATGCCAGATTGGGCGGCCTTGCGGGACAAGCCACGGAGTCGCAAGAGTCCTGGAACATATATACAACAGGTGACCTTGTTTCAGCAGGTTGATGAGTATGCCCATGAGAATCCTGGCGTTTCCTTTGGCAGCCTACATTCTTTTTGCATTTTGGCTTGTAAGACTGATTGTTTTCCTGCAAACAGGCAAAAAGTACAAAAAAATATCCTGGTATAAATTCTACAAGCAGTTTCCAATCAAACAGCCTGTTTCTGTTTTTGTCACATGCATTTCACTGATGTCGTTTATATATTTGCTTTTGATATAAATGCAGGAACTATTTTTTTGACATTATCTCATTTTGTCTTAGCAACGGTATTAGCTGAATATCTGTCAAGGTTTTCGGAAGCAAGAGCCGCCCAATTTGAGAAAATCGCAGAGGACAGGCTGAAAGCAGAGAGGTTAAAAACCGAGCTTATTGCCAATGTATCTCATGATATAAAAACACCTATTACTTCCATAATAAGCTATGCTGACCTTATCAGCAGGCAAAGTACCGAAAACGAGCTGCTGAAGGAATACACTTCGGTGATACGCACAAAGTCGTTGAGACTGAAGTCATTGATGGAGGATCTGATCGAAGCCAGCAAAGCCGGAACCGGCAATATAAAAATGACGATGGAGACCATTAATTTTTGTGAGCTTTTGGGGCAGATCATGGGGGAGTTTGACGAGCAGATGGATAAAAATCAGCTTCAGCTCATAGCGAAAATTCCCGAGACAGCAGTGAGTATTCAAACTGATGGAAGGTATTTGTGGAGGGTCCTGGAGAATGTATTTTCCAATGCGGTCAAATACTCCATGAGCGGGACACGGGTGTATGCTGATCTGTCAAGCACAGGCGATATGCATATTTTCACATTGAAGAACATATCAAAGGACCCGTTGAATATTTCTACAGACGAACTCACCGAACAGTTCGTCAGGGGTGACCGCGCCCGTTATACCGAGGGCAACGGACTTGGGCTTTACATTGCCAAGAGCCTGACCGAAGCAATGGGCGGACAGTTCAGCATAAACATAACCGGTGATCTGTTTGAAGTACAGATATGCTTTAAATATGCATGCTGTCGGATACATTGATGATCCATTTATGCTTGTCAGCATTTTTTACCCCGGTTTGTACGACGTAATTGCCGGTATCATCCCGCGAGCTCGGCGCGCCGCCTGCTGAAAAAAACTAATGAGATAAGGCATAAGATGCCTATAAATGCCGCTTTCATATACTGCCTCCAATCTCAATTTTATGCTTCTTATATTCTAATACTTAGTGATATTTATCCATATTTGAAAATTGCGGACTTTCTTACAGATTATTGCTGTTTTTTGTCAAAAAAGGTATGCTTTTCACAATGAAGGCCAGCAATTGCTGGATTTGAGAAATCGCAAGCAGAGATGTGCTTGACTATATTCACAAAATGATATACAATACTATTGTATCATGTATACATGGTACAATAGTATTGTATATCATTTTGTGAGGGTGATTTAATTGCAAACAATTAGAATTCCTTATTACACATCTCATCTGGATCTACATGTTGACGAAAATAACCTCGAAGCTGTTTTACTGCCCAAAATGCACGAATATAAAACTGAAAAGACAGAGCAGGAAATTATTCGTGATGCTTTGGCAAATCCTATCGGTTCAAAAACATTGGTGGAAATTGCGAAAGGCAAGAAGCGCATAACATTGGTTACAAGCGATCACACAAGAGCAGTTCCGAGTAAAATCACTCTGCCGATACTACTTGAAGAAATACGTAAGGGCAGCCCGGATGCTGAGATCACTATTCTGATTGCTACCGGCCTTCACAGGGCAACTACAGAAGCCGAACAAAGAAAAATGTTCGGGGATGTAATTGTTGATAATGAGAAGATTGTCGTTCATGATGCTTTTAAAGAAGAGGACATGAGGAAAATCTGCACATTGCCATCCGGCGCAGAGTTTGTGGTTAACCATCTGGCGGTAGACTGTGATTTGCTTTTGACAGAGGGCTTTATAGAGCCACACTTTTTTGCCGGATTTTCAGGCGGAAGGAAAAGCATATTGCCGGGAATCTGTTCCAAGGAAACTGTAAATGAAAACCATTCATACAAAGCTATAGCTCATCCAAAGGCTGCCGCAGGTGTTACTGACGGGAATCCTATTCATGAAGACATGTTATATGCCGCACGTAAGGTAAATGTTCAGTTTACATTTAATGTTGCATTGGATGGGAACAAAAAAATTATTGCTGCATTTGCAGGTGAATTGGCCGAATCACATAAGCAGGGCAGCGAGTTTATAAGAAAATTATCGCAGGTCCGGAAGGTTACAGGAGATATAGTAGTTACCAGTAACGGAGGATACCCGCTTGACCAGAATCTTTACCAGTCACCCAAGGCTGTAGCTACTGCAGAGGTGTGCGCAGGGGATGACGGCATTATTATAATGTGTGCCTCTTGCTTTGACGGCATTGGCGGAACACATTTTGAAGAGCTGATGCTTTCCGGCACTATTGATGAAATAACTGAAAAATTATCAAAAATCCCTCCCAGGGAAACTATCCCTGAACAGTGGTGCGCACAGATATTTTCACGCATTCTTAAAAAGCATAAAATCATACTTGTTACAACATATCTTGACCATGAGCTTGTGCGGAAGGTAAATATGATTCCTGCATCAAGCCCTGACGAAGCTCTTGATATTGCCTACGGCATTAAGGGAAGGGATGCCCGCGTTGTTGTAATCCCTGATGGCGTAGCTGTAATGGCAGTCAATTAATAAATATTAACTTATCATAAAAGGAGGTATGAAAAATGGATCAGAAGCTTGCACTGAGAGTAACTTACAAGGATAACGTTGCTACAATATTTGCAGAAGTTTCGGCCAATACCAGTGTTGAGGTAAGGGATAAGAAAGGCAACAGCGAGGTTATAACCGCAAATGACGACATTCCGTACGGACATAAGATTGCGGTTGTTAATATTGCAATCGGAGAAATAATTTTCAAGTATGGAGAGGAAATTGGAGTAGCAACTAAAGAAATTAAAAAAGGTGACTATGTGCATGTCCACAATCTCGACAGCATGCGCGGACGTGGAGATTTACAGGATAATAGAAAGGGGGATGAGTAGTTATGCAATTTATGGGATATAAAAGGCCTAACGGGAAAGTAGGCGCCCGTAATCAAGTGGCGATTATTCCTTCTGTTGTTTGTGCAAATGATGTTGCTCAGGCTATAATGGCTCATACTAAAAACACTGTAGGTTATTTTCATCATCAGGGCTGTTGTCAGCTTCCGCCGGATCTTGAACGTGTCACACAAACACTGATAGGTCTGGGATGCAGCCCCAATGTTGGTGCAGCTCTTGTAGTAAGTCTGGGGTGTGAAGGAACTGATCATGAACGTTTAGTTGAGGAAATAAGAAAGACAGGTAAACCGGTCGAAATCATACGTATTCAGGAATTAGGTGGTACAAGCCGTGCTATTGCGGCAGGTATTGATGAGGCGCAGAGAATGTCCATAGCTATATCCGGCCAGCAAAGAGAGCTTGTTGATATAAGCAATTTGGTTATGGCAATTAAATGCGGTGCTTCCGATGCGACTTCAGGTATGGCTTCAAATTGCGTTATCGGATATGTGGCAGATAAGATTGTTGATCTGGGCGGAACTGTGGTGTTTGGTGAGACCACTGAATTCATCGGCGCGGAGCATATATTGGCAAAAAGAGCAAGAACACCAGAAATAGGACAAAAGATCATTGATATTGTTGATAAAATGGAAGCAAGGGCAAGATCACTGGGATGTGATATGCGTAAGGGCCAGCCTACCCCGGGAAATATTGCAGGCGGATTGAGCTCCATCGAGGAAAAATCACTTGGGGCAATAGTTAAATCGGGCACAAGGACAATTGAAGGCGTACTTGAATATTCTGAAATGATTACCGACCATAAGGGGCTTTGGATTAAGGATACACCCGGACGTGAGCCTGAAATATTGACAGGTATGGCATGTACCGGTGCACAGTGCATGTTGTTTTCAACCGGAAGGGGCGCTCCCCAGGGATTCCCGACAATGCCCGTAGTAAAAATATGCGGTAATCCAAACACATATGAGAGAATGCAGCATGATATGGACATCAATGCCGGGCTCATTATAAAAGGTGAAAAGACCATTGAGCAGGTTGGTGAAGAGGCATTTGAGTATATGCTTCGTGTTTTGTCAGGCGAGACAACAAAAAATGAAACTCTCGGTTATTATGGCTCAATAGAGATATTCCCGATTGGACCGGTAATATAATTACTTCTTTATTTTATTTTAGTTTTCTTATACAAGTGCAACATTCCAGCAATTAACACAACAGCTGTAGAACTTTTTTAAGTATAATTAAAAATACTAGGAAACTAAGAATGGAGGGTTTATATGGGTCCTGTTCCTGCTTTACTAATAGGTATTGCTTTGCTATTGATCCTTGTTATAAAAACTAAAATTCAGGCTTTCCCTGCACTTGTGATCTCCGCTCTTGCAATAGGGCTCCTTTCAGGTCTCAGTGCTGGCGATGCTATTTCAGCAGTGACTGCCGGATTTGGCAACACAATGACCAGTATTGGTATAGTTATCGGTCTTGGCTGTGTTATGGGCAAGTTCATGGAAAAGAGCGGTGCTGCAAAGAAAATGGCACTTACTATTCTAAAGCTTGTTGGTATTAAAAAAGCTGATATTGTTTTAGGACTTACAGGTTTTTTGGTATCCATCCCTGTATTTTGTGACTCAGGTTTTGTTATCCTTTCTTCTCTTGCAAAGGAATTTTCCAGACTTACTAAAAAATCAATGATACTAATAGGCGGAATGCTTGGCATGGGTCTTTATATAACTCACTTCCTTGTTCCGCCAACGCCTGGTCCGCTCGCTGTTGCAAGTACATTTGGCATTGATATCGGCTTGTTTATACTTTGTGGTCTTGCTTTATCAATTCCCTTGTTCATCGCTGCAGTCTTCTTCTTCCGATGGATATCAAAGAAATTTGAAGCCATTATCCCTGAGAGAGATGAAGAGGATCTGAAAAAGCTTTCACCTGAGCAAAGAGAAGTTCTTGCTAAAATTGAAGCTAAACAGGCAAAAGGCCTGGAGTTAACAAGTGAGGACTTTGGCGAGATGCTCAAGGACGATACGCTTCCTCCGGCAGGCATATCCTTTGCTACATTGCTCGTTCCTGTACTTCTTATTCTTGCAAATACTATAGCAGATATCGCAAAGCTTGAAGGAACAGCAGCATATATTTTTGATCTTATCGGTACTCCTGTAACTGCAATATTTATATCGGTTCTTATATCAATATATCTGCTTTCAAGGAAACTCACAAAGGAAGAATGTATAAAGATAACTGAAGCGGCTCTTGCAGATGCTGGTCTTATAGCGTTTGTAACTGCAGCAGGCGGTTCACTTGGCAATGTTATCAAGGTAACCGGTGCAGGTACCATAATGGCGGAAGGTATTGTTTCTGCAAGTCTTCCTGTTATTTTCGTCCCATTGCTTGTCGGAACGATCCTTCGTTTCCCGCAGGGCTCAGGTACTGTTGCTATGATCACCGGTTCTGCGATCTTAGCTCCTATGCTTCCGACATTAGGCATTAACCCGGTAATCGCAGGTCTTGCAATATGTACTACTGCAATGTGCCCGTCCTATCTTAATGATTCATATTTCTGGGTTGTTACAAGGTTCAGCGGACTGCCTGTGAAAACTTCACTAAAATCGTGGTCTATTGGTACAATTTTTATACCCATAGTAGGCTCTATAATACTCATTGCTATAAATGCATTATTCTTTTAGGTTGAAAATTAAATTCAGAAGCATTTGTATAAGAGTTTCACTTCTCCCCCCGGCTATGCCGGGGGGCTTTTTATATGTACTAAACAGTGTGCATGCTCTTCATGCTGGACATATATTCAAGTATTTTGTCTCGTGCCAGTTGTAAATGTATTTTATTTATCCTGTCAGCTTCCATAACATCTCCCTTTAAAATGTTATGGACAATGTTAAGGTGTTCCTTTAAAGAGTCATCAAATCTTTGCTGATCCGTAAGTGAATATATCCTGAATTGCTGTGTCATTGACGATACCTTTTCATAGGTCGATTGCACAAGTAAATTGCCGCCAAGGCTAATAATCAAATTATGCAGCTTGGCATCCAGCTTTGTATATAGCTGTAGATTACTTTCATAATGGGCCTTTTTTAGATTACAAATAAACTCCAAGAAAACCTTTTTATTTTCATCGGTCAAGTTGTCGAAGGATTTTTTTATCGCATACGATTCCAGCATAACACGTAAATCGAAAATATCTTCAATGTCTTTTGGGGTTATTTCCTTTACAAATACGCCCTTATTTGGCACGTTTATAACAAGACCATCGCTGGCAAGCTGTCGAAGCGCTTCGCGCACAGGAGAACGGCTGACGTTCAGCTCATTTGCCAGTTCATTTTCCTGCAGCCACTTACCCGGTTCATAAATCCCGTTGCATATCTGTTTTTTTAAAATCTGATATACTTGTTCTTTTATAGTATTAGCAATAGGACGCGATAAATTTGACATATGATTTATACCCCTGTAGTACTTTGTAATAATATCATTATAACTAAGATAATAATTAAATCAATAATCGAGATAAAGATTACCTCTTGTGAGTAAATTTTGAGAAATTAAAAATGGTAAATGGACAGGCTGAGGAAATGGATACGGAAGCGATCCTTAAAGATGGCAGGACATGTATACCTATGAGGGCTGTAGTGCAAGCTTTGCGGTACTGCAAATATCAGGACGAGTGAAAAAAATAAAAAATAAAAAAGAAAAACGGTTTGAAGTCTTCTTAAGCTTGGTATAATATTAATAAATATACATCTACATAATTTTTTATAGGAGAAAACAAAATGAACAATCCTGCAAAGCCGAATGGACCATTAGTGACCCATATTTATACGGCAGATCCTTCTGCTCACGTGTTTGATGGGAAAATATACATTTATCCCTCTCACGATCTCGATTTGGATATAGCCTCAAATGACAATGGCGATCAGTATATGATGGAAGATTATCACATATTGTCCATGGACAGTATAGATTCACCTTGTGTTGACAATGGGGAAGCGCTGAATATCAGGGATATTCCATGGGCATCTGTTCAACTATGGGCTCCTGATGCTGCTTATAAAAACAATACATATTATTTATATTTTCCGGTAAGGGACAAGAACGGAATTTTCCATCTCGGAGTTGCCACAAGCCCGAATCCGGCAGGATCTTTTGTTCCTCAGGCAGAGCCGATCCCCGGAAGCTTCAGCATAGATCCGGCTGTATTGGTTGATGATGACAACAGAGCATATATTTATTTTGGAGGCCTCTGGGGAGGACAGCTGGAAAAGTGGAAAAACGGCAGCTTTGATCCTGAAGGCGGGGAATCGGCTGCGACAGAACCGGCTCTGGGCCCAAGAGTAGCGGAGTTGAGTGATGACATGCTTACTTTTAAAGAGGCGCCTGCTCAGATATCCATCGTGGATGCAGACGGCAAGCCCATTCTCGCCGGCGACGAGGAAAGAAGGTATTTTGAAGGTCCCTGGATGCATAAATATAATGGATACTATTACCTGTCCTATTCTACCGGAACGACCCATTATATCGTTTATGCAATCAGCAAAGATCCAAAGGGACCGTTTGTGTATAAGGGCAAAATACTTACTCCGGTAATCGGCTGGACAACACATCATTCAATAGTTGAGTTCAAGGGTAAGTGGTACCTGTTCTACCATGACAGCTCACTGTCGGGTGGACAGGACAACAAGCGCTGTGTCAAGTTTACCGAGCTGAAATACAATGAAGATGGGACCATCCAGACGATTGAACCGTATAAGTAAATCGACGTAGGGTGATTGAATCAGTAGTATTTAGAAGACTACAGGCTATGGAAAATACTTGATAATTATTTAAAAAGCTTGTACAAGTAAACAATAAATGCTATATTAACAATACAAACTTAATATAGCATTTTGATAAGGGCAAATTCACTGAAAGGTGAAGACGCAAAGCCGTGAGTCTAAAGCAGAATAATTGCCAAGATTGTCAGGTTGCCGGATATATGTAAATAAGCGGGCAAACTGTGCCTGCTTTTTTATTTACACTTATTTCAGGAGGAAGAAAATGAAAAATGTTCTTATTGTTGATGATGCTGCATTTATGAGGATGGCATTGAGAAAAATGCTCGAGAAGCTAGGGTTTACGGTAGTTGCTGAAGCAGAAAATGGGGCTGAGGGAGTACGCAGATACAAAGAATTCCATCCTGAGCTGGTAACGATGGATATAACTATGCCCGAAATGGATGGCATTAAGGCCTTGAAGGAGATCATTTCATTTGATGCAAATGCAAAGGTCATTATGGTATCGGCGCTTGGACAGGAATCGTACATAAAGGAAGCTATAATTGCAGGCGCCAAGTATTTCATTGTAAAACCGTTCAAGGAGGAACACGTGGGTACTGTACTCAATAATGTAATAAAAGCGGAGAACAATTCCAAGCCAGCTTGACAGGTAATTACCATGCTTACGATAACCCAAAAAAAGAATGTTAATACCAAAGATAATTGTAATAGGGGGGGTGTTGCCGCAGCATGTAAGCTGTAAGACTGGATATGGTGTTAAGGTAACTAAATCTCTGAGAAACAGGAGGCGATAAAAAAGAATGTCTACAGTAATTGAGAACATAATGAACACAGAAGAAGATACACAAATTAATCGGTTTTTAACATTCGTACTAGACAGGGAAACATATGGTATTGAGATCATGTATGTGACGGAGATAATAGGGATACAGACAATAACTGAAATTCCTGAATTGCCAGATTACATGAAGGGTATCATCAATCTTCGCGGCAAGATAGTTCCGGTAATGGATGTAAGGCTCCGCTTCAGGAAAGAACCCAGAGAGTACAATGACAGGACATGTATTATAGTGATCGATGTTAATGAAATATCTATAGGCTTGATCGTAGACAGCGTGTCAGAAGTTCTTACGATACCTGAACAGGATATCGTAGATCCTCCGAAGGTCAATAATAACTTTGGCAGCAGGTTCATTAAGAAGATAGGGAAAGTGGACAGTAATGTAAAACTGCTGCTTGATTGTGACAAGCTCTTAACAGAAAATGAACTAAATGACTTTGCAGAAATTCTTGAAAAATAAATTACAAGTAAAGGAGCAATATACTATGCAATGGTTTAAAAATTTGAAAATCGCAGCCAAACTGTTGATTGGCTTCATAATCGTAGCTATTATTGCAGCTTTTGTCGGAATTATTGGCATAGTAAATATCAATAATATTAATGAAGCTGACACAGAGTTATATCAACTTGATACACTTGGCATTCAGTATGTAAGTGTTGCTTCACATGATTTTCAAAGACTGAGATACAACACACTTATGATAACTGTTGTAGATGATCCCACAACACGTGAAGAAACTATCAAAACGGTTAATAATCTGTTACTTAGCATTGAAGAAGCTTTAAACAACTACAACAAATACTGTATCACAGATGAAGCTGACCAGGCAGCTAGTGATCTGGTAATAAGTCAATGGGGACAGTACCGTGCTTATATTCAACAGTATCAGGATTTGATCAATGCTAATAAGTTTGATGATGCGAGAAAGATTATAATAGTTGATTCTGATTCAACTGGAGATGATTTGAGAGAAACGCTTAAAAGTATAACGACACAAAAAACCACCGATGCTAAAAATACGTCAGAATCAAATAATAATAATGCCCGGCAAGCTGTTCTACTGATGATTATTGTGATTGCTGCTGGAGCTGTATCGGCAATAATACTTGGAATAATTATATCCAGAATTATAAGCAAGCCGATCAATAAAATGGTCGATGCTATGGATAGAATTGCCAATGGAGATGTCGAAGTAAGTATTGACATAGATACAAAAGAAGAGATTGGTGATCTGGCTAGTTCATGCAGAAAGACTACCGATTCAATAAGGCTATTGATACAGGAAGCAAACAAACTGACGAATGCGGCAGTGGAAGGACAACTTTCAGTCAGAGGAGATGTAGCCCAACTCAAAGGAGGATATAGAGACATCGTCAATGGTGTTAATAATACACTTGATGCTATTAATAAACCATTTATCGAATCTGAAACGGTTCTTGGAAAAATTGCTTTAAACGACTATACCCTTCAGATGACCGGACAATACAAAGGATATTTTGAAAAATTTGCAAAAATAATTAACGATGTGCGCACAAGACTGTTAAGCGTACAGGATGCATTTGAACGTGTCGGGAAAGGCGATGCCAGCAGATTGGCAGAGTTCGAGAAGGCAGGAAAACGATCAGAGAATGACAGGCTTATACCGGCTTGTATATCTGCTCTGAAGTCAATCAATGGTATCATTGCCGAAACCGGTAAAATAGCCGATGCTGCAGCCAATGGCAATTTAAGTGTCAGGGGCGACAAGGATGCTTTTGAAGGCGGATACAAGGATATCATAGCAGGCTTTAACAGGACATTGGATACAATAGCAGAACCGGTGAGCGAATTGTCAGGTGTCATGGCGAGACTTGCTAATAACGATTTGACATTAGGTATGCAGGGCGAATATAAAGGCGAGTTTGCTAAAATGAAGGATGCTGTCAACTCAACGATCGATTCTTTAAATGTTGTAATGACTGAGATAAAATCAGCGTCAGAGCAGGTAGCATCCGGAGCCAAGCAGGTTTCCGACTCAAGCATGGCACTGTCACAGGGAGCGACCGAGCAGGCGAGCTCGATAGAAGAACTTACGGCTTCACTTGAAGAAATATCATCGCAAACTAAATTGAATGCAGATAATGCAGGCAAGGCTAATGAATTGGCTGAAAATGCAAGATCCAATGCTATAAAGGGCAATGATCAAATGAAAGATATGCTCAAGGCTATGGATGAAATCAATATTTCTTCAAGTAATATAAATAAGATAATAAAAGTAATAGACGACATAGCATTCCAAACAAATATCCTAGCTTTGAATGCAGCTGTTGAAGCAGCAAGAGCGGGACAGCACGGCAAGGGTTTTGCTGTTGTCGCTGAGGAGGTAAGGACTCTCGCGGCACGTTCCGCCAATGCAGCAAAAGAAACTACAGACCTGATTGAAGGTTCAATAAATAAGGTAGAGGCAGGTACAAAAATAGCAAAGGAAACTGCGGATGCATTGGGTAAAATTGTTTATGAGGTTGATAAGGCGGCCGATCTTGTAAACTCAATATCAACAGCATCAACTGAACAGGCAGCGGGTATCGAACAAATCAATCAAGGTATAATGCAGATATCTGAAGTAGTACAGACGAACTCAGCTACATCACAGGAAAGTGCGGCGGCAAGTGAAGAACTATCAAGCCAGGCAGAGACATTGAAGGACATTGTGGGGACGGTCAAGTTGAAAAAAGTAAACAGATCATATGGCGAGCTTGATGAAATCAGTCCAGAAGTCCTCAAAATGCTCGAAAGCATGTCAGGAAAAAGGGTTAACAACCATGACAGCTTTAACAGTACAAAATTTGCAGGTAAAAAAAATAGCGAGCAAGTAAGAGATAAAAAGATAGCTCTTAGTGATAAGGAATTCGGAAAGTATTAATATCAAAACGATACACTTATATGATGCGAAGCAGGGAGCTTTTTAGCTCCCTTTCTTTTTGCTCAATACAGGCTGGATTTCCGCTGATTTTATAAGTAAGAGATTTAATTTGATGAAAACTATGATATCATAAAAACATGGAAAGAAGGAGGTAGTATGACACATAGTCACGAAGCGTTTTTAATGACTGTTGTAAATAATATTGAGGCAGATTTGATCGAAGCGATCCTGAAAAATGATGATATCCCGGTTTTGCGCAAATACCGGGAGGCTGGAGGCTACCTTACCGTTTTCATGGGCGATACTATATACGGTATAGACTTATATGTGCCGGATAAGCTGCTGGATAAGGCCAACGAGTTGATCGAGACAAGCAGGAGCGCGTCTAGTGATGAGCAGTTCCCGGATAATGTGGAACAGGATGCTCCCGTTGAAGGGCTGGATAATGCAGAACGGGATAAAGATGATAACGACAGCAGCGATCCCAAGCGAGGAGATGCCAGATGAATGATACCGGCAGGCCATCCAGACTGGCGAAGGCAGGTAAAATCATCTGGAGCATTCTTTTTGTACTATACCTCGCATTACTAGTGTACCTTACAATGTACAGCCGATATTATGGACGCGGATATGATCACCGCAGTATGAACTTTGTTCCATTAAGGACAATCACACAATATTTGAATGCAAACATCAACAGGAACATAATAGTTACTAATCTGCTTGGAAACATAGCAGCATTTATGCCTATGGGTTTTTTGCTGCCATTGGTATCAAAAAAATTCAACGGATTCTTCAAAACTGTATTGCTATCGGCAGGATTCTCGTTTGTGATTGAAACTGTCCAATATATACTTGCGGTAGGTGCTGCAGACATTGACGATCTGATCCTCAATACCGCTGGCGCTATAATTGGCTTTTTGATATTCTTACTATTCAGACTTGTCTTCAATTTAGCATCGTACAAAGATAATAAACATAATCGCACATAATTTCAATTAGAAATGGGCAATATTTTGTATGATTAAGTGCGAAATGATATAATATTTTTGGAGGTACATTTTATGGATAAGTTAAAATACCAGGAAGGCGTTGTTGTAACTGCTACAGGGCTTAAGCAGAATCTGGGCAAATATATGGATCTGGTCGAACAGCAAAATGATGTTGTAATTACAAAAAACGGAGCAAAGATTGCGAGGTTGACTCCATATATAACGGATATCGAACAATATTTCACCGTCAGAGAAAAGGCACTGGACTACCAGTATGGCGGGAAAAAGGTTTCATATGAAGAATTCATGTCGATATATGAAAACAGCACACTGAGGATGGAATACATCAATGGCGAGATATATCTGCTGGGCTCTCCGACCATTGGCCATCAGGATATTCTTGGAAGGCTCTATTTGATTTTTAATAAATATTTTGAAGGAAAGAAATGCAGGGTTTTTCTTGCTCCTTTCGATGCCCATTTCTGGAAGAAGGATTTCAAGGAGCCTGATGTGATGCAGCCGGATGTACTTGTAGCATGCGACCTGGAGGGCAATGTCATCGAAAAGGGGAAATACATGGGTACGCCGTCACTGGTGATCGAGATACTGTCCGAAAGCACACGCACAAAAGATATGGTCGACAAGCTGAACACATATATGCTTTCCGGAGTAAAGGAATATTGGGTCATAGATACAAAGCAGGAAATGATCATGATATATGATTTTGCTGACCGTGGTATCGATTATCTGAAGCTTTACAATAAGGGTGATACAGCGGCTTCAATAGCTTTCAACGGCTTGTCTGCAGACGTCGCTGCTTTGTTCAGTGATTTGTTGTAAAGCAAAATTAAGTTAGTGGGAACAAATCAATGATCTCAAATGTCAAAAGATATATGAACCAGTACCCATATATCTTTCTGTTTGGAGGGGATCCCATGAGGTCTGTAAGTAAAACAATTTTATGTATCATTGCTGTTTTCATGTCTTTGCCTGCAGCGGCCTATGCAAACTCTTCGTGGCATTGGGTCACTGTGAGCCCGATGACTGTATTCCCACTGGCGGTTATTTTGACGCTGTTGATAGAAACGTACTCAGTTACGAAATTTGGAAAGGTTGATAATCATAAAAGAGCATTAATTGTAATAGGCTTTGCAAATCTACTTTCGTTCCTTGCACCATATCTCGAAAGGGCTAACCGTTTTACAGCTGTAACTGGTGGGTTCTCACTGTCAGCCGCCTTCAACAAGGGACCATATTATATTGTTTTCTCCGGGTCTTTGTTGCTTACAGTCATAGTTGAACTGCCGGTAGTGTTTTTCCTTCTCAGGAAAAACACCATGAACAGACGAAATCTTATTCTGTCTATAATACTATCGAATATTGTAACAACAAGTCTTGTTGCAGTCATGGAACGCCTTATCTGCATCGGCAGATGGTAATGCCGATTTGATTGAGACTGAAACACATCACTAATATCCTAAATTGCAAAAAAATAAAAAATATGGAACTTTAAAGCAACTCCTCCCGTCTGATTATATATAGAGAGAGAAATAAATATAAAAGGGAGGAAACAAAAAATGAAAAAGAAAGGAAAGGCTTTACTGGCAGTAATTATGTGTGCAGCTATGGCATTTGCTATGACAGCATGCGGAGGCTCGCAAAAAAGTCCATCTACAGAGGCTTTGCGTTCAAATGAAAGTAACGTGAATTATTCCATGACAGAAGAACAGGAAATGGAAACACCTGCTGAAGCGCCGGCAGAAACACCGGCAGAAACACCTGCAGAAACACCTGCTGAAGCACTGGCAGAAGCACCGGCAGTGACGGCACCTGCGGAAACACCAGCACCTGAACTGATGAATGCACCTATGGGGGAAGTCGACAGGTTGATGAAGGTGGCAGCAGACACAACCATGGCAGATGGAACAGCTCCTGATTTAATAACAAATGAAACGGAATTCAATACTGAAGAGTACAAAACCATAGAAGAGAACCGTTTGCAGAAAGTCAGCATGTCACCGCTTTCCACTTTTTCGATAGATGTCGACACTGCATCCTACAGCAATATGAGGCGCTATCTTGAGAATGGACAGCAGCCGCCGGCGGATGCAGTCAGGATCGAAGAGCTGATAAATTATTTTTCTTATGATCTTCCTGAACCGGACGGTAACGTGCCGTTTTCTGTGACGACAGAGCTGGCAAAATGTCCGTGGAACGAGGACAATTACCTAGCTATGGTAGCACTCCAGGGGAAGACTGTTGACAATAAGGAACTTCCAAAGTCCAATCTGGTATTCCTGCTCGATGTCTCCGGTTCCATGGATGAGCCGATGAAGCTGCCATTGCTGAAGTCTTCATTCAAGCTTCTGGTTGAACAGCTTGGCGAGAACGACAAGGTTTCGATCGTTGTATATGCAGGAGCTTCAGGTGTTATTCTCGAAGGTGCCCACGGTGATGAGAAGGAAATGATACTTGAGGCACTGGATGGACTTGAGGCAGGAGGCTCCACGGCAGGCGGCGAAGGAATACAGCTTGCATATAGGATAGTCAGGGATAACTTTATCACCGGTGGGAACAACCGCGTGATATTAGCCACTGACGGCGATTTCAATGTCGGTGTCAGTAGCGAGGGCGAACTGACCAGAATGATAGAGAAAAAGAGAAAGGAAGGAATCTTTCTTAGTGTACTTGGTTTCGGTACAGGAAACATAAAGGACAACAAGATGGAAGCGCTGGCCGACAAGGGAAATGGCAACTACGCATATATTGACAGCCTTATGGAGGCGAAAAAAGTCATGGTCAGTGAAATGGGAGCTACTCTTCTGACGATAGCCAAGGATGTGAAGATACAGGTCGAATTCAATCCTGCAAAGGTGAAGGAATACCGCCTGGCCGGCTATGACAACCGAATGCTGCGCAATGAGGATTTTGATGATGATACCAGGGATGCGGGAGAGATAGGAGCCGGTCATAATGTCATTGCTTTCTATGAGGTGGTGCCTTGCAGGAACGGTGAGTATATAGAAAAATCTCAATTAAAGTATCAGTCAGCTGATGCTCGGCAGGAGTGGGAGAATGAATGGATGGAAGTAAGGCTCCGTTATAAGGAACCGAACTCCGATGTTAGTGAGAAAAAAGTACATACTATTACAGACCAAAATATCACAAATGATCCGTCGGATAATTTTGTATTCGCATCAGCAGTTGCCGAATTCGGACTGCTTTTACGAGACTCGCAGTATAAAGGAATAGCTTCCTTTGATAGTGTAAAAGGACGAGCTGAGAGTTCGATCGGCAATGATGCCGGGGAATACAGGAGTAATTTCCTGGAGCTTGTTGATAAAGCAAAAAGTATAATGGATTGACGTTTTTAAACCCGGCTGCCCACTTTATGTGGGAGCCGGGTTTAAAATTTAGGCAGGTTTTTTGCGTGTGTGGCAGCACTGCAACCTATGGATAAAAATATTGAAAACTGCTATAATAGTTCACATATATAATAGATGTTTAGATAAAGGTGGCTGTATTATGGATAATAATTTAAAGTCAATAATTGAGAAAAGAATATCCAAAACGATAAAGAATCTTGAAAAAAACAACATGCAAGCTTTCTATGTTGAATCAAAGGCTGATGCTGTGAACAAGGTTGCAGAATTGATGAAGGAAGGCGAGACAGTTTTTTCAGGAGGTTCTATGACGCTGTTTGAATGCGGAGTGATCGAACACCTTCGTTCAGGTAGGTACAATTTTCAGGATCGTTATGCAGAAGGCCTATCCAGAAACGAAATTGAAGAAATATACAGGAAGGCCTTTTTTGCAGACACTTACCTTTGCAGTACCAATGCGGTTACAGAGAACGGAGAGCTTTACAACGTGGATGGTAACGGCAACAGAGTTGCAGCCATTTGTTTCGGCCCCAAATCTGTGATCATAGTTGCAGGGTATAATAAGATAGTTGATGATATCGATGCCGCAGTGAGCAGGGTAAAGAGAATAGCTGCGCCTGCCAATACTGTGAGGCTTTCGGGTAAGACTTATTGTAGCGAAAAAGGGGAGTGTATGTCACTGCAGTCGGGAGAAACCGGTATGACCAGCGGCTGCAGCAGTCCGTCACGTATTTGCTGTAGTTATGTAGTATCCGATTATCAGAAGGTGAAGGACAGGATAAAGGTTATTATTGTAGGGGAAGAGATGGGATATTAAATTAGGCTCAAATTGCTCAGTATTTAACATTGACAATATGGAAAATATGTGCAATAATACCTGGAAAGTGAGTATGCTTAGGTAAAAAACGCCTATAACGATTTTGCGGAACTGAGCAGCATAGGGACGGTACGAGTCCTACACGCAAGGCATCGACCCTGCGGAGTCACTCTTTTGAGTGATTTCGCGGGGTTTTCCGATTCTATGAAAAATGTGGAGGTGGCTTATGATACGTGTGTTAAACAATAGTGACAAACCGACTGTAATGGACTACATCTAGAGAAATGAGACAGAGACCCCTTTAAAAAATTCCGGTATTATTGCCGGAAGATTATTGATATCAAGTGTTCATGTTCTTACTTCCACTGTCGTTTATGATAACTCCCAAAGAGCTGTTACTATAGGATAAATCCATATATTACAACGCCCACAGCGCCGGCAATAAGCATTACGTATATAGGGTTAAGCTTGAATTTTTTCAGCAGGAACAGGCTGACAGCAAAAAGTCCTACAGCAATAAAATTCAGATCAGATAAACTGAAATTAAAATTTTCTTTACCGAAAAAGGCAGTCAGCATTATTGAAAGCCCCGAGGTTGCTATCAGTGCAACGACTGCCGGACGAAGACCTTTTATAATTCCCTGTACCAGGGTGAGCCCCTTGAACCTGTAATACAGTATCGCAAGTATCAGTACGATGATACAAGATGGGGTGACGCATCCTACTGTAGCGATTATTGCACCTGGTAAGCCGCCTATTTTGGTGCCGACAAAGGTGGATGCATTAATAGCGATGGGACCAGGAGTCATCTGCGATATCGTAAGAACGTCCATAAACTCTGTTGGAGTCAGCCATGAATGTATCTCGATCACCTGTTCCTGGATCAGCGGGAGGGAAGCATAGCCACCGCCGAAGCTCAACAGTCCGACCAGAAAAAAGCTCCAGAACAATTGAAGGTATATCAATCTGATCCCTCCTTTGTGCTGGCTTTATTTTCTGTATCCGGTTTCTGCCTGGTGCGTAAAGTTGTATAGACCCCTAAAGCTCCGCATATCAGGAGGATAATTACGATATTGATATCAAATAGTGAAGCTGCTATAAATGAAAGCACCATAACTATAACGGGCAGGATGCGCTTGTCTTTTATTATCTTGGCAGCCATGCCTATTACTACATCAGCGATTACTGCAGCTACTCCTGCCTGCATTCCTTTGAGCAGCGACTGTATTATGTGATTATCACGGAATGCTATGTAAAAAAAAGATATGATGGTAATAGTTACCAGTGGCGGAAGTACTGTACCAAACACTGTTAGCAGTGCTCCGGGTACACCTGCCAATCTGTAGCCTACCAGGATCGATGTGTTAATGGCGATAGGACCCGGTGCTGACTGACCTATTGCAACCAGGTCAAGCATTTCATCCTCATCTATCCATTTCAGTTCCTTTACGAACCTTTTTTGCATAAGCGGTACAATAACATAGCCCCCGCCAAATGTAAATGCGCTTAATGTAAATGTCGAAAAAAACAGTTTCCAATAAAAGCGCTTGTCCTTTTTCACACTAATTCTCCTCTGCTGTATATAAGAAACATGCTTTTATTAGTATACTTAAAAAAACAAGCAATGCATATGCTTTTTTAAAATTTAATGAACGAAGGGCAAAGAAGCTGCCACTTCGTTCATTAATGCTACTCAACCTTTATTACTGAGACCGGGCACCCTTCTTCAGCTTCTTTGGCGCACCCCTCAGCATCCTTCGGCACTTCATCTACATATACCTCAGCAAGTCCGTCGTCAGCCATGCGAAATACTTCGGGACAGGTGTTTGCGCAAAGCTCACAGGCGATGCAGCCTTCTCTGTCAATTGTTGCTTTCATTGGAAAACCTCCTTTAAACGGGAATTCAGCTGTTATCTCTTAACATATTATGCCGTAAATTGCGATTTTTATTTTGTATGTGGAAGAATATTATTACCAACGTTATTTAGCAATGAAACAATTTTTGTTATTATTCCGTCAATATGTTTTAGAAGTATATGTTATGACGACAATGCAGGTATAAAGAGAAAGGTATGCAAATGAGAAAGAAGAGTATTGCGGTAATTGCATTAGTGATAACAGTTCTGACCTTGTCAATTATTCTTCTGTTTTTGCTCAAAGGCAATGATGGCAGGACGGGGCAGGACATAGAAGTTAGCCAGGACACAGAAGCAGGACAGGACATAGAAGTTAGCCAGGATAGGCAACCTGCGTATGATGAGCAAGTCAAGGCTATATCACCTGAAAAAACTGCAGGAATATCAGATAGTCGGATGGATACATCAGAAAGCGACCTGCCAACTGAAATTAACGGCGCAGACGACAGTGATTTCAGTGTGAAGGATGTTTCACTGATAAATGAGGAGGGGTTGACTGAAGCTGAGAGGATATTGCCGCCGGATGGCTTTGATCGTGTAACACTGGAAGAGGGTTCTTTCTGCGAATATTTGAGAAATTTACCGCTTAAGCCCCAAGGATCGCCTGTCAGATACTATGACGGAAGTATAAAACCATGGGATGTGCACGTTGCCGTCATTGACCTGGATGTGGGGAAAAGGGATCTGCAGCAATGTGCTGATGCAGTGATGAGGCTAAGGGCTGAGTATCTATATTCAAAAAAACTATATGATCAGATACATTTCAACTTTACCAATGGCTTTAATGCAGAGTATAAAAAATGGATGGACGGATACAGGATAAAAGTCACAGGCAATAAAGCAGTCTGGGTGAAGCAGGGGAGTAGCGGGACAGATTATGAAAGCTTCAGGAAATACCTTGATGTCGTGTTTGCTTATGCTGGCACCCTTTCTCTGTCAAAGGAGATGGAAAATATCGAACTGAAGGATATCCGTACCGGAGATGTGTTTTTAAAAGGAGGTTCTCCAGGACACTGTGTTATTGTATTGGATATGGCTGAAAATCCACAGACAGGTGAAAAGGTTTTCCTGACAGCTCAGAGTTATATGCCTGCGCAGGATATCCATATACTAAAGAATCCATCAAATGAAGGCGGAAATCCATGGTACCCGCTTGATTTCGGGGACGAACTGGTGACTCCGGAGTGGACTTTTTCAAAGGATCAGGTTTACCGCTTCACAGACTAGCTACCCTAGCCTGTTTCTTGGAGAAGCACCGAATAATTTCTTATAGGCCCTTAAAAAATTGGAATAATCATTGAAGCCGCAAAGCTCACTAGCCTGTGAGGATGGTGTTCCGCTCCTGATGAGGCTGTCAGCTTTAAGCAGCCTTTTCTGCTGTATGTAGCTGTGGATCGAATAGCCTGTAAGCTGCTTGAATTTATGCATAAGGTGATATCTGCTCAAGTAAAATCTGGAGGCTAATGCGTCTATCGAAAGATCGTCCCTAATGTTACTGTTTACATAATTCATTACTTTTTTAATGTTATCATCTGTAATGATGTCATTGATCTCATTTTTTTCGCCGCTGCCTATCAATTCTCTTGTCAGTATTATCACTAGCTGCAGAAAAATAGAGTTTTTGAGTATCAAGGAGCCAAAGCCGATGCTTTTGCAGGCCTCCTCCAGTTTGTTGAGCAGTGTCTGAACGTATTTTAATTTGGAACAGTCGAGCCTTAGTAAATTATTGTTCCCATTTGTTAGCCGAAAGCAAGTGAACAGGTCGCAATCGCCGCTATGTTCGGCCAGAAATCCGGGGTTTATCCAGATGACGATGCGCTCGTAAAGCATTGATGGATCGATCATTGGCTTGTGCACCTCGCTGCTGCTTACGAACAGGCAGTCCCAGGGCTTGAGTCTGTATGCTTTGCCTTCGATCAGATAAGTAACGCTTCCTGAAATGAATATGATTATTTTGCTGAAATCGTGATAATGGTATTCGAACTGCATATTCTTCATATCGCTGAGGTGGAAGAATGCAAAATCGCCATTCAAATAACCCCGCTTCGAATCTCCTGATAAATTCTTATCCATGGCCTCTTCTCCGAAACTATATTAACACTGATCTCCTACAGCTATATTATGATTCCGGCTATTGTATGATTCCAGCCATAAAATGATTACTTACTTAGTCTGAGTACTCATGCTGAAATAAATAATCTGCTGATACCGTATTATGACAACCACACAATAAGCAAACTACAGAGCAGTATATGCCATTTATATAGTTAAAAATCTGAATACTATATACCAACAGCAAGTCATTAAACGCTGGCATTTTAGATTATGTAAATCACAGGTATACACTAACAGCATTGTAAAGAAGGTGATTTTATGAACTTCATAAAAGAGAAAAATGCAGCGGTATTTGTTCTTCTCAACGCTATAATGTGGGGTTCATCTTACATATGGTCCAAGATACTTATAGGATATCTTCCGTATTACATGATCCTGTTTTTGTACTCGCTGGGCGGGCTACTGTTTATAAGTGTGTTCTTTTTCAGAAGGCTCAGGGCACTTGATATGAAAACCCTTTTGACAGGCGCGGGGATCGGACTGTTTTCAGTACTGAGCAATATTTCATGCATGCTGGCTTTAGGTGGCACCAGCAGTTCAAATACGGCCTTTATCGTTCAGATGTCAGTGATAATGACGCCATTGATCATGACTGCGGCTGAAAGGAAGCTCCCTGGCAGGAGGACTGTAATGAGCTCTCTGACAGCTGTGCCGGGTTTGTTGCTCCTGACCTTTGACTTCAGGAGCTTCAGCTTCAAGCCTGGTGATTTATTTGCGCTTGCCAATGCATTGTTCTTCTCTCTATATCTTGCTTCACAGAAGTTGTTTGCCGGGAAGACAGACCCGGCAAGGTTTGCTTTTGTTCAGCATATCACAAGCACAGTGGTGTTTTTTGCAATGACAATGCTCTTCGACACTAAAAAGGCTGCCTTTGATAAAATGGATCTAAAATCATCTTCAGTGTTGATATTGAGTATACTCATATCGGTTATCACGATTCTAATACAATCCAGCGCGCTTAAATTCATCCGGCCGGAAAAGGCGACAGTCATATATACACTTGAGCCTGTTGCTGCTGCAGTGCTGGCTTATTTTATCATAGGAGAGGGAATAAACGGTATTTCCTCGATTATCGGTTGTTTGCTAATAATTTTAGCTGTCGTAATGACGGTCAATGTGAAAGCTCCGCAAAAAAAGATTGGTACACAACCTGTGATAAAAAAGGTACAATATTATAGACGGCAGTTTTCTGCAAATATGCTAAGGAAGGATGCCTGAGCCGACCACGAAGAGAGCTTGGTAAGTCGGCTTGGACAAAATGAAACTTTATGACAAAATTAATTTCCTGGAACGTTAATGGACTGAGAGCTTGTATTAATAAAGGCTTCATGGATTTTTTCAATTCAGTCGATGCCGATGTGGTCTGCCTGCAGGAGCCGAAGTTGTCTGAAGGTAAATTGCAGCTTGATATGGAAGGATATCATCAGTTCTGGAATCATGCTAAAAGGAGAGGATACTCCGGAACTGCCATTTTTACAAGGATCAAGCCTTTAAGTGTCACATATGGGATCGGCATGGAGGAGCACGATAATGAAGGCAGAGTAATAACCGCCGAGTTTGAGGATTATTATCTTGTAACTGTATATGCTCCGAACTCACAAAGGGAGCTGGCGCGTCTGCCGTACAGGATGACCTGGGAGGATGCTTTCAGGTGTTATCTTCTCAAGCTTGGTTCTTCGAAGCCTGTGATCGTTTGTGGCGATATGAATGTTGCCCATAAGGAGATCGATATCAAAAACCCAGCCTCGAACAGGAAAAGTGCAGGCTTTTCCGATGAAGAAAGGGCGAAATTCACAGAACTCCTGGATGCGGGCTTTATCGATACATATCGTTATTTTTATCCTGACAGGGAGAATGCATATACCTGGTGGTCATACATGTTTAATGCCCGCGAAAAAAATGTGGGCTGGCGGATAGACTATTTCTGCGTTTCACAAGCTCTGAGGGATCGCCTGACGGGAGGTGACATACATGCTGATGTATTGGGCTCTGATCATTGCCCGGTCGAGTTAAGGCTTAGCTAGCCGAATCAGGGGGGACGGGGGTTTTTGATTCATGGCCAGAAGCTGCGGAGCACGTCTCTGAGACGGCAGCCATCGGAGGCTCTGGGAATAGGGCTCCATTCCGATGGGAGCAGCTCACGGTAAATGTGGTATGAGAACCGCTCATCGAGCAGTATCACAACGCCCATATCCTCCTCTGTACGGATAACACGGCCAGCAGCCTGCAGTACACGGTTTATGCCCGGGTATGTATAGGCGTATTCGAAACCATTTCCGGACTGCTCGTCGAAATGTCTTCGGATGATGTTTCTCTCATTACAGATCTGGGGCAGGCCTACGCCAACTACTATTGCGCCTGAAAGCCTGTCACCTGTCAGGTCGATACCTTCTCCGAAAACGCCGCCCATGACAGCAAACCCAACAAGGCTAGTCTCGCCGATGCTTTCAAACTCAAGCAGGAACGCCTGCCTTGCCGCCTCTGACATTCCGGGCGTTTGGTACAGTGTTCGTATACCATGACTTATTTCCATAAATCTGTAATAGACTGCATTCAGGTATTCAAAGGATGGGAAAAATACCATATAGTTACCGCTTTTAGCCTTGACTGTCTCAAGTACTGCTTTAGCAACGCTGTCGTAGGAGAACTGTCTTGTTTTGTATTTTGTCGATATTGAGTCGTCTATGTAAACACAAAGGTTTTCCTTTGGAAAGGGAGAAGGAATAGCCAGTGAATTTGCATCGCCGCCGCTTAACATTCCTATAAAATAATCCATTGGTGATAAAGTCGCTGAAAACAACACTGAAGCCTTGCCCCTGTTCATTGCGTCCCGAAGCAGCTTTGACGGGTCTATGCAGAATAGCTTGATCTTGAAATCAGATGAAGACTTGTCAAAGCATGTGACATATCTTTCATCATACAGCTCTGTTATCTTCATAAAGTGAAGGCTGTCATAATAGATATCCAGAAGAGTATCCATAAATGATACCGGAGGGTTCCTTGACAGCCAGTTATCCAGAATGCCTGTAAAGCCTTCCAAAAGACTGTGGAGCTCATCGGGCCGGGCCCTTCTTACACGGTAAAAGCCCTTTCCCTGGTCGTCGTCTTCTTCGGTCATAGATTTAGAGAGTTCAAGAAAATACCTGTATATCCTGTCCACTGTATCATATATTTCCGGGAGCTCTTCCTTTGCGGCTTTTTTAAGCCTGAAGAACGAGCGCTTTGAAAGCTCAGCCGAATACATGTCCCTTGCCCTGTCCACCAGGTTGTGCGCTTCGTCTACCAGAAAGCAATAGTCGCCTTTCTTTGTAAAATACCTTTTCAGATATACCCTGGGGTCAAAGAGATAGTTATAGTCACAGATAATAACGTCACAAAGGAGGGACAGATCAAGTGACAGTTCGAACGGACAGACCTCATGTTTCTTTGCGTACCTTTCTATAGTCTGCCTGTCCAGAGAGTCCTCCTGCAATGCATCTGCGACCGCTTTTTTTATCTTGCCGAAATAATTTCTCGTGTATTCGCAGTTATCTGCATTGCATATCTGTTCACTGCAAAAGCAGACCTTTTCTTTTGCGGTTATGGTCACTGACTTTATGCTCAAACCCTTTGCCCTCATGTCGGCAAGGGATTTTTCTGCAAGTCCCCTCGTCGTTGTTTTGGCGGTCAGATAGAATATCTTTGATACAAGGCCGTCTCCAAGCGCCTTGACGGCAGGGTATAAGGATGCGATCGTCTTGCCTGTGCCGGTAGGGGCCTGGGCAAATAACAGCTCGCTGTTTTCAATAGTATCGTATACATTCTCTATAAGCTCCAGCTGATCCTGCCTGTATGAGGCATATGGAAAGTCCAGCCGGCTGATGGAGCTGTCCCTGACGATGCCTTGATTGTTTATAGCTTCCTGCCATGCGAGGAAGTCTCTGACCATAGGCATGAAAAACTCTTCCAGGGAATCAAAGCTATAAAGGTCTATAAAGGATTTCTCCTGTTTGTTGTCCAGCTGAAAATAGGTAAGGCGTATGGCAACATATTCAAGCCCGCTTATCCGGGACAGCATATATGCGTAGCATTTGGCCTGCGCCCAGTGGAGTGGATTGTAATCATGCTCAATGCTGTCCAGGGGGAGAGTTGTAGTTTTTATCTCATGTATCGTGATACCGGAGGCATCCTTCAGCAAGCCGTCTATCCTGCCGCTAACCTCCAGAAGCAATTGGGTGCCCTCCAGCCGGAAGGAAACAGGCACTTCGGCCTCATAAGTGTCATTACCTGAAAGACCTTCCTTTACCAGCTTTCTGACAGCAGCATGACCTCTTGTACCTTCAACAGCTCTTGACGGTGAATAACCGCCTGCCGTAAGGTCGCCTGACTGGAGTGAGTATTCGATCAACTCCTGGACTGAGACGCTAATTGTTTTTTTGTTTTCCATGGCGCACCTTAAAAAGAAGTAATTATTCATTTGCATTATACAAACCTGTATTTTCAAGTATAATATACTTGTTGGCCAATGAAAAGGTAAAATAAGGAGAGAATATATCGTGGATATAAACAAGGCAAGATACGAGCTTACAGCAGTGAAGCCCGACCAGTATCCCACAGTGGAAATACCTGAGATAGCATTCGTAGGCAGGTCAAATGTAGGAAAATCATCTATTATCAACACACTTTTGAACAGGAGAGGTCTTGCGAGGGTTTCGTCAGAACCCGGAAAGACGAGAGGGATCAACTTTTACAATATCGATGACACAATGTATTTTGTTGACTTGCCGGGCTATGGCTTTGCAAAGGTCTCAAAGGATGAAAAAGCCTCATGGGGCAGGATGATCGAAACTTACCTTAATCAAAGAAAGCAGTTGAAAATGGTATTGATGCTTGTAGATATCAGGCACCAGCCGACAGCTGATGACAGGATGATGTATGATTGGATAGCCGAAAGAGGCTTGACTCATCTTGTTATTGCTACGAAAGCAGACAAGATATCACGCGGACAGGTACAAGGCAAACTGTCCGAAATAAGAAAGGCGCTGCAAATCAAGGCCGGTGCGGGACTTGTCGCATATTCTTCGGAAACGAAGCAGGGAAGGGATCAGGTTTGGAATGAGCTTGAAAGGGCTACTATTGAACAGGCTGTGCTCACTCCTCCCGCTATTGATTAGCATGGAATAACCGTTATGGAATGACTGGCCTAAAGTGACCAGTGTAGAATGATGATTATGAAGATATATTCGTTTGACCCTATAGCTGATAAAAACTGCAAAGTACTCATCCTTGGAACGATGCCGGGCGTTATGTCGCTTAAAAAGCAACAGTATTACGGCTTTGAGCGGAATGCGTTCTGGAGGATAGTTTACAAGCTGTTTGATTGCGAACCGGATGAGGATTACCGGATGCGAAAAGAATTTCTACTAAGGCACGGTATTGCATTGTGGGATGTACTTAAAGCGTGTGAGCGTGAGGGCAGCAGCGACAGCGATATAAGAAACCCGGAGCCAAACGATTTTAAAGGCTTATATAAAATGTATCCTTCAATAAAGCATGTGTGTTTCAACGGCGGACCCGCTGCCAGACTATATCAACGCAATATTATATTTAACGGGGTAGCGGCGGAGCAAGAATTGATATTTTACAATTTGCCATCAACGAGTCCGGCTTATACGATACCATTTGAAAAAAAGCTTGAACAGTGGAAGTTGGTACGAAGCCTTTTGGGTAATTAAAGTTGAACCCTCTAGTCAAATGGCTGATAATGTCATCTATTTTTAAGGATTCTGTAACCAAAAACCACCAAGTTTTTGTTATAATTAAAATAGCTATAAATTTTATGTACATAAGCTTACCGTTTACAAATGAGAAGGAGGTAAGACATGAAACTCAGATTTAAAATTGCAACTACTGCGCTTATTGCTCTTCTTGTAATTTCATTGAGTATCAATATTGTATCTGCAGTAAACCAGTCGGCCGTTCCGGGCTCCGATCAGGATCCTATAGTGAGTAAGAGCTATGTGGATGCTGCTTTTAAAGAGTTATCCACCCAAATTCAGACGCTCATTGAACAAAATGATATATTAAAAAGTCAAAATACTCAATTAACGGCAGAATTGGCTAATCAACAAAAAACAATAAAGACACTTCAGGATGAGATCAATGCATTGAAATCCAGCACAGCGTCGGCCAGCTCCGGTACTTCCACCGGGAGCGGAACAGGCGAAGCACAAACACCTGCAGCCCAGAAACCTGCGGCTTCATTGGGCAAGGGAGTTATAAATACGGCTGTGCTCAATTTGAGATCCAAGCCTAATACCACTTCATCGATCCTAGGTAAACTTCTGAAAAATGATACTGTCACTATTGTTTCAAAAAGTGATGGTTGGTACAAAATAACCACATCAAAAGGAAAGTCCGGATATGTTATGGCCACATTTGTGACTGCGAAGTAAAGGCAGGCGAAGAATGCCTTGGATGGATTAAGGGAAATCAAGGTAATATCAAGAGTAAAAAGGAAGTCAATATACAAGAGAGTACTTTTTGTACTGTTTGCCGTTTTCATTTTACTGTCTCTGCTTGTGATTAGCCTTATGGTGCTTGGAGGCACTCCGGATAATGAAGTAAAAACGGATTATATGCTTATACTTGGCGCGGGGCTGGATGGAGAAGCCCCCTCACTTTCGCTGCTTGAGAGGCTAAAGACAGGTTGTTCCTATTTGAAAAAATATCCGGACACTATAGTAATAGTTTCGGGAGGACAAGGTACAGCAGAGAGTATAACTGAAGCCGAGGCCATGAAACGTTACCTTATCAAAAACGGTGTAGAAAAAAATAGAATCGTAATGGAAACTAAGGCAACGAGTACCATGGAGAATTTCAGGTATACCAGACAACTGATCGAAGAGAGGTCCGGCGGAAATATTGCTGAGATAACCTTCGTAACAAATAGGTTTCATATTTTCCGTTCGAGGATGCTTGCAAAAAGAAATGGTTTAAGAGTAGCTGCACTTGCCTGCTCTGACTTTCCGGGCATCGAATCAAAGTATTTACGTGAGTATTTTGCGATTTTAAAATCTTTAATCTTCGACTGGTAACTCAACATTCGCTCGGCTGAACAGTAATGGAACTTAAGTAAGTTGTATTTGATTTTACAATATAGCACAAAGGACTGTGAAACGAAGAAATGGTAAGTAGAAAGTGTAAGATGAGGTGTGGATGGAGGAAGTGGACCACGCTACTCGTTATTTCGATTTTAGGACACTATTTTGAGGGAAAAGTCTTGTTTCATAGATGTTTGGTCATAAAACAGGCATTTTTACAGTATGACTCCGCCCTAAAGTTGCAATAATGTGTAGTGCGGTGCGTACAATTGAAAGTGCAATTGATGGTACAATTGAAGGTGAGAGTATAATTTCTCATCGCTTGCCATAATTCAGGCTGTGGAGAAGGCGACCAGCCGGAATGTCATCGCGTCGGACCAACGAGAAGCCCATCATTTCAAGCTGGGTAAGTTAAGTTGGAAAGTATAATTTAACAAATTGTTCAAAAAAAATTCGTAATTATAGAATAGAATATAATTAGTAACAGTTCCAGAGTATTATAGTGTATCTTGCAGGAGGTGGATAGTATGGATAACAACTTTAAGTACTACAGTTTTGATAATTATGAGAGTAAGCCGCCCAAAAATAAGAGCAGTATTATGAAGTACATAGCGATCATACTTGTAACATCAATTGTCAGCAGTTCAACTGTCGGCGTAATTCTTTACAACAAATTTTCCGCAGATCTAAAGCAGGCTGCTTTAACTGCAATGAATGCGCCTGTGATGAACGAACTGGAAGAGGGTGATCAGCAGCAAGCTGCGGCAACAGCAGGCGTTGAACAGACAGCGCAGGAAGGACCAGCTTTGAAGGATTCACTGTATGGGGACGGTAGCAGTACAAAAAATATTAAAACGACAGCTTTGACAAAAGGCTCTGATGTAACGGCTATCGCAAAAGAGGCAGGCCCAGCTATTGTTGGTATCAGGATGACTATATCCGGGACCAGGTATAATTACTTCGGCAGTACTAATACCCAGGTAGGAGAAGGCTCTGGTATAATCATAAGAAAAGATGGTTATATAATGACAAATTATCATGTGGTTTATGGAGCAGACCCGAAGAACGGTACCAGTAGCAAAACGATACTCGAAGTTTTTCTGCCGGATGGAAGGGAAGCAAAGGCCGAGTTTAAAGGCGGCGATGAGAAAACAGATCTTGCGGTTATTAAGATAGATCTGGAAAACCTTCCCACGGCTGAAATCGGGGATTCCTCGAAGCTGCAGGTAGGAGAACTGGCAGTAGCAATAGGAAATCCATTAGGCATGGAGTTCGCAGGCTCTGTAACTGTAGGTGTGATCAGTGCCCTTAACAGAACTATGGAGGTTGATGACAGGACACTTAACCTTATACAAACTGATGCGGCTATAAATGAAGGCAATAGTGGAGGAGCCCTTTTGAACTCTCAGGGCCAGGTGATAGGCATCAATTCGGTCAAAGTAGCGGCGTCAGGAGTTGAGGGACTCGGATTTGCTATCCCGGTCAATGATGCATGGCCGATAGTTGAGCAGCTGATCAAATATGGCTATGTAAAGGGAAGACCGCTTATTGGGATTTCCGGTAGGGAGATATCCAGTGTATATGCGAGCTATTATGGCCTGACGGAGGGTATCTATATAACGGATGTAACAATAGGAAGCGGAGCAGATAAAGCCGGTATCAAACCAGGAGACATTATTGTCTCTATGGCGGGGAAAACGATCGAGACTATCAATGATCTGGATAAGGTAAAGGAAGCCTATAAGCCGGGTGACACCGTGACGGTCGTAGTAAACCGCGATGGTAAAAAGATTAGTATGAAACTTACTTTTAGTGAGGAAATATAAAAAACAATAAAAAACCCCGGGGTCAGACCTCGGGGTTTAAATTCGCCTTTATTTTATTTTTTTGAGGCTTGACTAAATCATTGCTTCGCTTTCGTTCATATTTTCGCCTGCCAGCATAGAAATATCAGCGCCAAGCTGTTTGAAATCCCTTACGATATCTTCATAGCCACGCTCTATATGCTCGACCCCTGTGATCCTTGTGGTACCTTCTGCCATAAGTCCGGCAAGCACCAGCGCAGTTCCGGCCCTGATGTCACCGGCATGTACCCAGGTTCCCGAAAGCTGCCTGTGACTGTTGATCCTGGCAATGCCGTTCTTTACTGCTATATCTGCACCCATTCTGTTGAGCTGGTCGCAGTGATTGAAGCGTTTTGGATAAATACGGTCGGATATGGTGCTTCTGCCCATGGCTTTGAGCAGCAGAACTGTTACGGGCTGCTGAAAATCACTTTCAAACATTGGGTATTTGCCTGTGCGTATCCTTGTGGCTTTTATCCTGCCTTGACCATATGCTGTTATACTGCTTTCGGTCTGTTCAAAAGAAAGCCCTATTTCTGTCAGCTTGGCCATACATGGTTCAAGATGCTCAGGCAGGACATCCTCGAGAATAATTGTACTGCCTGTTATACCGGCGCCTATCAGATATGCCCCGGCTATGAGCCTGTCAGGGGCGCAGGAGTGAACACAGCCGCCGAGCTGACGCACTCCATGGATGCGTATCGTATCCGTACCTGCCCCGTATACTCTGGCACCCATTTTATTTAGCATGACTGCAGTATCTACGACTTCAGGGTCCTTTGCCGCATTGTAAAGTGTGGTCTTGCCGTTGGCAAGGACTGCTGCGAGCATTACATTGATCGTAGCTCCGCAGGTGACTACATCAAAAAATATCTCAGCCCCGGTTAAGCTGTCAGCTTCGAGCAGATAATGATCCTCATACATTTCCGCCTTTGCTCCAAGAGCCTTCAGACCTTTAAGATGCTGATCTATTGGCCGGGACACAAAATTATCTCCACCGGGATAACCTATTGATACCTTGTGGTGCTTTGCCAGTAAAGCGCCGGCAAAATAGTAGGCTGCACGGAAGGAGGATGAAAGCTTCGGTTCGATCTGCGCCGTATGAATACTACGGGGATCAATAATATATGTTCCTTCTGCTTTTTCATATGTAGCGCCAATACTGCTTAATATCTGAAATACGATCCTTATATCTGAAATTTCTGGTATGTTTGAAATATGTACAGGTTCATCAGCCAGGCAACTGGCTGCCAGCAATGCAAGCGAGCTGTTTTTTGAACCGGGGGCTTTGATCCTGCCATTTAGTGGTTTGGAGCTGTTTACTTCAAGCCATCTCATTTGTTTTCCCGCTTTCTTTTTGATAATAGTGTAACTAACTTTTATTATACCCGTAATCATTGAAAATGTTAAACATATTTTTTACATAATACTCAAAAAAGTGCTAGAAAATGCTAGAAAAACATGGCAAAACGTAATTTCAATCCGGCACCCTGAAAAACATAGTATAATAGCTGGTCGTATAGTCGTATCCACCGCCTGTGATCCTTGAAGAATTGCTGTGCCCTGTCACCTCGATGTCTGTTGCGCCTATTGTATCCATGGCTGACAGCAGTGATATTATAGAAGGCGGTGAATCCAGATTGTCATTTCCCATTTTGCTTAATTTATCGATGTCCCAGGAATTTATCGCATCAAGCGATATCTCATCCATTTTGTCAGCTTGAGCAACTTCAAGATAATGCGAAAAATCGATAGAAGCCAGGATAAAGATATCAGGCCTTTCCAAAACTATTTCAGACAGAAGGGCGCCGAGCTTTTCGGACTGTTCACGTGTATAGCTGCCATACAGTGTTATAGGTACTATCTTTGTATCCGGCATGTAATATTTTATATACGGCACCAGCGCTGATATTGAATGCTCATTCTCAATCAGCTTATTACTTTCAGATGCTTTTGTTTTCTCCATTAATATTCCTGTAAGCTCACGATCAGCCTCCAGTGTACCGTAGGCTGTGCTCCAGCCGGTAGATGAGGTTTGGATCGAATTTATGCCGGTCAGCTTGTGGTTAGGGCCTATCATTATAATTGTTGCCGGAGGATCCAGCGAAAGCTCTTTGAAAAATGAAGCGATCATTTTAGCTGCCAAAAGGTGATGAGGCAAAATGCCGCCCTTTACCGTCCCATACGATGACCTGGCAGCTTTATTGCTGTTGTTTGCAGCGTTGATCTCAGCCTGATTTACTGATTTGAGGAAATCCTTTTCGTTGAAATAGGGACATTTATGCAGAGGGACGATACTTTCTGATGATGATGCTTTATCCGGCACATCATTGTTCGTGGCCTCCGGAGCTTGGGCAGCTTGCCCGGCGGCTGTTGATTCAGCGTTTCCGGCCGGAGCTTTGTCAGATGCTTCAGCCGGAGCATCTGCGGTTGAGGACCTTAAACCGAGTATGACTGTGCCTGCTGAAAAAAGGCAAAGTACGGCTGCAATTATTATAAGCAACATTTTGCAGCCATGCTTTTTCATTCGTTTCCTCCATTCAGCTAATACCTTGATATTTACTGTTATCTGTGTTTTATTTGTTAATCGTCACCTTTACTTTTTTTGAGAAGCTTGCAATATCTTTATCGGTGTGGCGTATAGCTGCACTGTCAGCAGTATATATACCGGGCGAAACAACCTTTGCATAATACTGTATCGTTTTATCATTGTCGGTGAGTGGATAGTTTTTATTGTAATAATATCCGAATACGGCCTTTTGGCCAGTTACTTCATTTGCATAGTTCCAGTTGTTTTCAGTGCCTTCCTGACCGTATACAGGCTGAATATACCTAAGGCCTGCAGGCAGTATGTCAGTAACCTCATAATAGCCATCCGGAGCATTCTCTTCAAAGTCAACTGTCAACGTTACTCTTACGATTTCAGAGCGGTTAAAGGCTCTTACAGGCCCCTTTCTGCTTCCTGTATCGTAGGCTCGGTCGATACTTAAAAGATCAGAGTTGTTTTTCATTTGCTCACTTATTGGTGTTGTATATGAAGAAGCTACCTGTATATTGCCCGTTATTCCGCTGAATTTAACTGCTGCCAGCCTCTCGGGTGTGAGTATCATACTGAAGGAGCTGCCCTTTTGCAATTCCACCTGCTTTTTTTCGCCATCCAGTTCGTATGTAAAGCTGCTGACCAGGGATGCATCCTTGATGTAGTTAGTCACAAATATCATCCGTTCCAGATTTACAAGGAGCTTGGAGGTTGAGTTGGATTCTATATAATTTAGCAACTTGATTTTTTCGGGAGCATTTATTTTCATCGCTATCAATGTGCTTATCGCAGTTGCGTCTATGCTGTCATCCCTGCTTCCATTTTCGATCCATGCAAAGGTATCGGTGGCTTTCACTGAGTCCTTCATTGCAGCCTTGTATACTTCAGCAGCACCTTGATGGTCACCTGCTTCGGCAAGTGCAGCTCCAAGCACAAGCTTAGATTTCAGATCCAGGCCTTCCTCCTTGAGCATGGAACGTATATCAAGCAATACCGGCTCTTTAAGAGCTGCAAGACCCCAATATGCATAGATTACATCCTCCGGCGCAGTTTCTTCACTTTCGATAAGACTTCTGAAATAGAAGGCAAGGGCACCGCGGTCTATGCTATCCGCTGCCAGCGAGCACATTTTTGCCGATAATTCCGGACTGCTGCTGTCATAGGGGAGCAGTGCAAGACCGCCATCGCCCATCTGATACTCTGATAGGTCAGGTTCGTCGAAGCTGTACATGCTCTCATTGAAATAATTCTGCAGCAATTTACCCGATATTTTTCTTGAAAGTACCTGGTCAAGCCTTTGTCCCCAGCTCCAGTAAAGCTGATGCAGTTCGTTATAAAGAACAGAGGAGTCTTCATTGTAGAATACCAGAGTAGTAAGTCCCTTTGTTCCATTTGTAACAGAAGTGCTTTCAGAAAGCTTTGTATAGTCTGTTACGGTGGTTTCGAGCATACTGTCAGACACAGTGAAACTGCGTTCCATAGCATCAGAAAGACTGCCGCAGGAGCCTTCGATCCTCACTGTATAAGTGCCCTGAGCCAATTCATCAAGCTGCAGCTCGTGGTAGAGGTTTGAAGCACCCTTTGTTATATATGAGCCTCTGCTCCGCCCATTGATATCGGTAATTGTGACTTTAAAGCTTACTTCATCACCCGCTTTGAGCTCATTGCCATTTGCACTGACCATTATTGAAGGTGTGTCTCCTGTCAGGAAACGCTTATTGAATATACTGTCAACGAAAAATGGCAGCTTGGAGGAAATATTGATAGTGTTGCTTCCGGCACATACATCTTTAGTCACAGCTTGAGTAGTTACTCTCCAGGATGTAAGATTGTCAGGCATTTTGAAGGTTACTTCAGTTTTTCCGTCTGTGCCGGTATTAACTGTGGTGAAGAGTGCAGTGTCCTTAAAATCCTTTCTGACACTTTCATTACCGCCTTCTCCGCCCATCTCGGCCATCGGAGAGCCAAATTCATCCATTGCTTTGAATGAAAGATATTCTGAGAGAAGTCCGGAAGATACTGACTGTTCATATAATGATGAAAGAGTATCGGTATATTGCGGATAAAGTGCAAAGAATGCTTCGTCTACAAGGCTGATATTGACCTCTGAAGCAACGGGCTTTCCTGAGCCGTCCTTTACCAGAACTGTGAGCTTGACCTCATCGCCGGGCTTATAGCTTTCCTTATCAGACTTTATATCTATATCAAGTTTTTTCTCGCTCATGTCAAATTTATACATTGCAATGCCGGCATCGTATATACCGTTACCGTCAAAACACAGCGCTTTTACATAGAGATTTGGTATAAATTCTTTGTCGAAACTGAAGTTGTATACTGCATTCTCAGAAACATTACAATCCAGTATACCGCTTCTCATCCGAACGAACAGGTATTTCCGGCTGTCTCCGGTATAGGGCTCTTCTTTGTTATACCTGACTTCTGCGGTGATCTGCTCGCCGGTTTTATATTGCCTCTGCCAATCTGTTGTTATAGTATAAGCATCTTTGTAATATGGGTCAAAACTATCCCAGTTATATACATAGATGGAATCTGATATCGGACGGCCTTTAGAGTCGTTTGCGAATATTTCGGCCACATATTGCTTATCCGAATCGGATTCATATTGTAAGGTATATTTCCCATTCTCCGTATTAAAGATATATTCCTTTACAAGGTTCTGTACTTCATAATACTCATAGGTGTCACGCCTTACCTTGTTGATGTAATCATAGTAATCGCCTGTTTTCTTTTTCTCATAGTGCTTTTCGTAAAGCTTCACTGACAACGGTATATTGACTTTTTCACCTCTGTAGTCATCCTCCAGATAATAGCTTTTATCCAGATCCTTCAGCTTTGATATGTCGATCCTGCTGGTAGTGAAGGTTATATTGCCGATGCCGTTCTCTGTCTTTGTTTCAGTCTCTATCATGGTATCCTTTGGAAATACACTAATATTGGTGTATTCACTTGTCTGCTGTTCCTGAGCGTCGCTGTTGCTTACATCAAAAGACAGACTGACCGGTCTCCAGCCAGCATCGGGGGTCGTTCCCTTTACAGACAGCTTAGCCTTTCCGTTACTGTCACAGACAAGAGTCCCGTTTACAGGATTTATATAGGAAATCGATTGTGTATAGTCAAGATAGATTCCTGAAGCGGGTGTGCCTTCGAAGAAAGAGGAGGTAATGTCGAAATTCACAGTATCCCAGGCATACATACAGTTTTTGTCGGGTTTTACATCAATTCTGTATACAGGTTTTGTATAATCCATTATCTGCAGATAACGCGTGAGCATGACCTTGCCGCCGACTTTCAGACGGACTTCATATGATCCGGGATTGTAGTTGTTGATCTTCAGGCTGCCCGCGTAAGTACCATCAGGAGAAATTGTAACGCTTTGTGAGGTTAAAACAGAAGTACTGTCATCATTCGAAGAATAGTAATTATAACTGATTAGTTCAAGCTCTGCCTCGGTTTCGGTGACAGCAGTGTTTCTTGGCTTGAGGATGCCCCACACATTTATAGTATCGCTCGTCAGGTATACGCTCCTGTCAAGATATATGTAAGACCAGTAATTATCAACAAACGAAGAATCATAATTGTTATACATTGAGTAGTATGTATCGTATCGAACGCATGCAACAAACGGAAGTCCTGTTTTTGGCTTAATAGTAAAGTAATTCGCTGAGGTGTCGGATTGCACAGGTGTATTGTCAAGTTCAGCTAGGCCATTGCTGTCCGTTTCTGAAGATGCGCCCTGGTCGAGTGTGAAGGAAGCCCCGGAAATAGGCTTGCCGCTTAAAGTATCGTTCAACCATAATAAACTCTTATCCTTTGTGGTCATGATGTACACTGAAGCGGTATTGACCTGCAGCTGAACGAAATATTTTTCACCGTCTATTTCGGTTACTGCCAGGTAGTAGCCTTCAGCCAACTGGGAGGGGAACAGCAGATAATTATTACTCCAGTAGGAGGATGTCTTATGTTGTATGATCTGTCCCTGAAAGGAAGATATTTTTGCCAGCCTGGTCAGATCATAAATATCCTTTCTGTTATCGGTTGCCCAACTGGGGCCTGATTCAGCTTTCTTGAGATCATTCATGAAGCTTTCAGTATCGGGGTAGCTGTATATTTCTACGGGAAGCTCCTGGTTAATAAGGCTTTCCTGTGTATATACTTCAAGCGCAGGAACTGTTTGCGGTGTGAAGTTATACATGTTATCTGAAAATGAGAAATAAATACCGGATTCATCAGCGTTTTCAGACACGGTCTGGAATCTGAAGGAGTAGTCGTTTTGGAGCTCATCCTTGCTTCCGGCCACTCTAAGGCCTTTTTTTATTGTTACGGTATAAATGGTATCTGCATCAAGATCATTTTCAGGAACAAAAACAAGTGTCTTTTTATTCCATTCGAAACGACCGTTGACTTTTGGAGATATTTCAAAATATCTGTCGGCGTTTTCCAGACCGTCATTGCTGAAGGTTATCTCTATGCCTGAGTTTAGTGGTATACCTACCGATTTATCACGGGGCATGGTTCGGATGACCCTGAACTGTCTTTTGGTCTGGAAGGCCCAGGATTTTTTTTCGCCGGTATTTTTATCGTTGAGTGAAACATTATATATGCTGTCACTTTTTAGAGGCTTATCAAATTTCATTGAAAATTCTTTATCAGAAAGCTTTTTTATACTGAATGCCTGTGCAGGTTCAACGATCAATGAGGCAGCAAGGGCCTGTTCATCGGCAGCTTTGCTGAATAGCAGCCTGAATGCCGAGGTTGTGCTGACACCAAGACTGTCTGATTCATTGGCCGATATGTCTACGACTGACTCCATAAGGCCGGACAGGGCATTTGGGTCTATAGCCACATCCTGTTGCATATCTGTGCTGGCTGGTGTAGTGGGTTCCTCTGCTCTTCCGAGGTTACCGAATACTCCCGTCAGTGCTGCTATAACAATTGCCGCCAGCAGTACTACGGCTGATATTGATATTATCACTGCCGCCTTGCTTTTAAATAACCCCTTAAACCCATTAATCATGTCCAACCTCACCTTTCGCAGCAATTATGTCACAGCTGCAACAAATATCTGATAATGTCCGATGACCCACCGGTTACTAATGCCATAGCTTACCTGCATACCTACTGTATATTTTACCATTAATCTCTAAGACGTAGAATACATATATTTTGTTTCAAAAACCCTAAATTTCTATAGTCAATTGTGTTAAAATATGTATGCTTGTGGTCAATATCATTGGGAAGGAAATTAAGAATGCATACTATCGAACCGCCAAAGGAAGTTATGCATATCATTGGAATACTTGAAGAGTATGGCTATGAATCGTACGCAGTAGGTGGCTGTGTACGCGACCTGGTCATGGGAAGGATGCCAAAAGACTGGGACATCACCACTAGTGCATGCCCGGAAACGGTGAAGGGGCTATTTGAAAGGACCCTGGACACCGGATTGAAGCATGGTACTGTGACAGTATTGATAGACAAGGCCGGCTATGAAGTCACGACATTTCGTATCGACGGTAATTATGAGGACGGCAGACATCCGGAATATGTGGAGTTCACAGGGAGTATTGAGGAGGATCTTCGGCGGAGGGATTTTACCATCAATTCGATGGCATGGAATCCCGAAAGCGGAATCATAGACCTATTCGGAGGTATGAGAGATATAGCAGCAGGAATAGTACGAGCTGTGGGAGATCCGGCGGAGAGATTCAGGGAAGACGCGCTCCGCATGCTGCGAGCGGTGAGATTTGCTGCAAGGCTGGGATTTGATATAGAGTCTGGCACCTTTGATGCTATTAAAGACAACAGCTGCCTTATACAAAAAGTCAGTGCTGAGAGGATCAGGGAAGAACTTACAGGTATACTGATGTCAGAAAAGCCTGCAAAATTTAGCATTTTGATGGAAACCGGGCTTTTGGAACATATTTTATCACATTTCCAGTATTCATATGATTTACCAGCTGTAGGAGGACTTTGTGAAGGCTCTGTCGAATCTAGTTTAAATGCTATTGCTGCTGTTGAAGCTGACATATGCTTAAGGTGGACAATGCTGCTGCGATACCTTGGAAAATATTTCGCAGGAGAAGCTTTCCCAAAATGTTGTGAAGCTGCAGGATGTGTTGGTGATATGCCCGGTAAAAATGTGGAAAGTATAGTGTTGGCAGAAGCTATACTGCGCAAGTTGAAATTCAGCAATAAAAATGCTGACAGGATACTGTGTCTGCTGAGATATTCAGATATGTATATCGGGACTGGACCGGGCGATGTTGCAAGGGCTGTATTTGAGGTTGGAGATGATATCTTTACCGACCTGCTTAAAGTCAAAAGGGCAGATGCTCAGATAAATGAAACATCATTTATATCTGATGCTGTAAGCTATATCGATGGGATCGAAAAAATCTACTGTGATTTACTTGCCTCCGGATGTTGTATGAAGCTGAAGGACCTGGCTGTGAATGGGGAGGATTTGATGCGAATCGGATTTAGTGAAGGCAGCGATATCGGAAGTACGCTGTCATATCTGCTTGATTGTGTTATGCAGGCACCTTGGCTGAATGTGAAGGATACTCTGGAGAAAATGGCGTTGGAATTACTCGAAGCCCGGTCATAAAGCAAACTCAGCCGGCTTTACGGGCACTAAACGGCTGCTTGACAGCCGCAATAGGCAAGAATATAAAAAGATTAGAAAGGAAGGTATTAGATGGGAGATCTACTTAGAAACAGAAACATTATAATAATGGGTGTGAGGAATAAATGGAGTATTGCCTGGGGAATAGCTGAGGCTGCTCACAGGGAAGGGGCATCGCTTATATTCACATATCTTGGTGAACGAGAAAAAGCCGATGTCGAACGCCTTGCAAATGAACTCGGAAATGTGGAGACTTTCCAGATGGATGTCACATCTGATGAGGATATCGACAAATTTTTTGACGAAATAAAGGGAAAATACGGAGTGATACATGGCCTTGTTCATGCGGTTGCATATGCAAAGGCAGAGGATCTGCGTGACAGTTTTCTGAACACCTCCAGGGAAGGGTATGCGCTGGCACTCGATATAAGCGCCTACTCACTCGTCGCCGTCAGCAGGAGAGCAAGCGGGCTGATGACAGATGGCGGAAGTATTGTGACATTGACATATATGGGCGCGGAAAAGGTATTTACGGGCTACAATGTAATGGGTGTAGCTAAGGCAGCTCTTGAGGCAGGGGTAAGATATCTGGCAAGTGATATGGGCCCTATGGGGATAAGGATAAATGCCATATCGGCCGGCGCAGTCAAGACGCTGTCTGCCAAAGGAGTGAAGGATTTCAGCTCGATCCTTAAGCATACCCAGGAGAAGGCACCGTTGAGGAGGAACGTTGAAACAGGAGAAATAGGTAATACGGCTGTATTCCTTCTCAGCGATATGTCGGCAGGCACCACCGGTGAGATAATCCATGTGGATGCGGGTATTAATATAATGGGTATATAACGGGGCGGCGAGGATATCTCCTGCGTCGTTGAAACAAAGTGTTATAAACAAAAGGGACATGGGTTTTGATTTTCTTTACCCATGTCCCTTTAATTCTTTGACTGATTATCTGATTATCTCATTATCCCAGTTTCTCGAAGACCCTTTTGAAGGCTTCCAGCGTGTAATCCAACTGATCCTTTGTATGAGTTGCGGTGTAACTGGTCCTGATCCTGCATAGACCGGGCTTGACAGCAGGTGATATTACAGGATTAACATAAACTCCCTCTTCGCGCAGCATTTTCGTTACCACGAGAGTAGGTTCATTTTCATATGTCATTACAGGAACTATCGGTGTGATATCACTATTAGCTTCGTAAATCGGAATGTCAAGCTTTTTGAAGCCCTGTCTCATATATTGTGATATTTCTCTGAGCTTTTGGATGCGCTCCGGCTCGGCCTGGATTATTTCGAGCGCCGCAATGGCTGCCGCAGCGTTTGATGGCGGTATGGAAGCCGAGAAAATGAACGGCCTTGAATTATGTTTTATGAAGTCAATAACATCCTGGCTTCCTGCAACGAAGCCACCAAGGCTGGCAAGTGATTTACTGAAGGTGCTCATTATCAAGTCGACTTCATCTTCGAGACCGAAGTGTTCTGCCGTACCTCTGCCATGATCACCCAATATGCCGAAGGAGTGGGCATCATCAACCATGACCCTGGCACCGTATTTCTTTGCGAGCCGTACTATGGAAGGCAGATCCGCGATATCTCCCTCCATGCTGAATATACCGTCTACAACAATGAGCTTTCCGTGGTTTTCATCAATCTTGGACAGAAGCCTTTCAAGATCCTCCATATCGTTATGTTCGAATTTGAGTGTCTTTGCAAAGCTGAGCCTGCAGGCGTCAACTATACTGGCATGATTTTCACAGTCACAGAGGATATAATCATTTCTGCCTGCTATAGCAGTTATGATTCCGAGATTTGTCTGGAAACCTGTACTGAAGGTGATAGCAGCATCTTTTTTAACAAATTCAGCCAGCTTTTTCTCCAACTCCAGGTGAAGAGTAAGCGTACCGTTGAGGAACCTTGATCCTGAGCAGCCTGAGCCGAATTTTTCTACTGCTTCTATTGCGGCCTTTTTTACTCTGGGATCAGAAGTGAGTCCGAGGTAATTGTTGGATCCTACCATTACGGTTTTTATTCCTTCTATAATAACTTCAGTATCCTGTCCTGATTCAAGCGCATGAAAATAAGGATAAAGGCCGGCTGCTAATACTTCTTTGTAATCAGTGTAATTAAAACATTTTTCAAAGATATCCATAGCTAAGTAATCTCTCCTTCACATTTGTCTGGCAAAATAAAACTTAAACCTCAAATATTTTATCACATAATATCCAATAAGTATATATTACATCTTAGGCAAAATATGATAGGATGAAGTATTATTAATCAAGCACGCTTGACATTTTTTCAACTAGGGTGCAAATTTATGTGCATAATTGTGTATAATAGCCATTACGGTAAACGGATTGATATGATAATGTGATCGATTGTATTGTTATGTAACTTTTGTGCACCGAAGTTGATTTTTTGTCATTATCTATAGACGCGATCGTATTTATGCTTTATGTTTAATCTATTGAGTTTCTGTGATAAAATGTAAAAAAAGAAATGAGATCGGGAGAAGCAAAATGAAAAAGTATTATGGCAATGTTGTACTTATTACAGGGGCATCCTCCGGCATCGGAAAATCATGCGCTGAATATATAGCTGGCCTGGGCTACAAGGTCTATGGCACCTCTAGGAAGGCTCCTGAAAATGAGTTTGAAGTCAGGGAAAATGAGATAACCATGATCCGGATGGATGTATGCAGCGATGATTCCGTTAGTGCGGCAATTGAGAGGATCATTGAACTCGAAGGTGAGATAGGTATCGTTGTCAATAATGCCGGTATGGGGATCGCGGGCGCTGTTGAAGATACATCTCCGCAAGAGGCTTTTTTACAGATGGATACCAACTTTTTCGGAGTACACAGGGTCATACGGCAGGTGCTTCCGCATATGAGGAAGAAGGGCAGAGGGCTGATCATTAATATGTCATCTGTCGGAGCGCTTTTTCCGATACCTTATCAGTCCATGTATGTAGCAGCCAAGGCTGCTGTCGAAGGAATGACAGGAGCATTGAGGAATGAACTGAGACCATTTGGCATAAAAGTTGCATTTGTTGAACCCGGAGATACAAAAACCGGCTTTACAGGCAGCAGGATAATGACAAGCGAAAGCGGAGAGGAATCTGCATATAGCGAATATTGTAAAAAGTCCATTGCTGTTATGGAAAGGGATGAAACCAACGGCCCAGATCCGATTGTTGTCGCAAGGGTTATCGGAAGGCTGGCAAAGAGAAAAAACCCTCCTGTTTGCATAACAGTCGGGCTTCAGTACAAAATACTCGTATTTTTCAAAAGGCTTATTCCAAAATCTTTGGAATCCTATGTTTTATCAAAAATGTACAAAGGTTGATCGATGCTATCTGAGGAGAGGGGAGTAATGCCTCTCCATTTTTCCTGTTGCAAGGACCTCCATGATCTTGCTTGCGCCGAGTTTTCTTGCATAAAGGAAGCCATCCCAGGCTGCAAGCGAGAGCTTGCCATCTACAAGGTAATCGGTGATCCATTCACTACAGTACTGAGGATCAGACTGGTGAAGACCGGCGCCGAGATCACGCAGCCAGCGCTGATTGTAGACTTCGTGAGGACCTATTGGCGGGGCGATTATGATCGGTATCCCAAGGCCGCAGTAGAAGGAAAGCTCTGATGGTTTGGTCCACAAAATGTCGGTATCTCTCATAATTTCATTGAACTGCCGGAAGTATTCGTTTTTATCCTTATTAAAAATTATCCGGATTCCATCTGACATAGCTAATCCATATTTCTGTATAAGCTTTTCGAAATAGTCATTAACTTCCTGCCTGTGAGCAGCGATAAGATTCAAGCGGATCTTGCCTTCTTTGATCATGTTTGACAGACTTTTCACGGCACTGCCCGCGATCTCAGCCTGAGCTCCGGCTCCGCCGACTGCATATGTCAATGTTATAGGGCCTGCTTCTTCGTTAGGATCCCAATCGTCACCAAGATAGTATCTGACCTCTTCGCCGTGGATTACTCTGAAACGCTTTGTGGGATCGAGCCGGATCAATCTTTTTGCCAGATCCCTTCGCAGTATGCCCATATTTTTTCCTATATTCTCCTGTGGTAGAGGAAAGCCGGTCAGAAAGATCCTTTCATCCGGTACGCCATATTCCTTCAGACGCCGCATAGCGTTGCCGCAGGGGGCAAAATATACGATCCTGCTCTCATGTGATCTTTCTGCTACCCAAACTCGGTTTATATCAGCATCACAAATAATACAGTAGACAGGAAGGTCAGTAAGCTCTTCCGCTGCTATTGCCGCAGCATAGAACGATGTAACAACAGGCAGCCGCTGGGTGTCGAGCTTCAGGCTCATTCCCTTTCCCATACCGCGGTCGATAAGCGTATAAAGTGATTTTACCTGCAGGGACGGTCCTGATTGATCGCGTCTGGGATAATAAGGCGAAATATTCTGGAGCTTTTCAAGGAAACTGAATAAATATGAACCGATGAGAGGAAGCCTTCTGATTCTTGATAAGGACTCATAGGAGTTCTGGAATATTTTCCATTGCCTCTTCTCCTTTTTTTGACACATTTCATCTTCGCCGAATAGCTGAACACCGCCATAGGCCAGATCCCTCAAAGGATATGTTGCTCTCTGATGGCCCAAGCCCATATTCGCAGATATGATCCATGCACTGTTTTCCATACGCCGCCTCCAGTAACAAAGGTTATGTAAGCATATAAATATTTTAGCAGATATTGACGGAGTATGAAAGATAAATACTGAAATGATGCAAGCTTGATAAAAACAAAAAGAGATAAGCAACTAAGCCTATCTCTCGACTAACGTTATAACACTTCGGTTCAAAGAAAACTTTTCGAGAAGTGGGGGACATTTTTGACGCCTCGTTATAAACAGTTTTTTACCAATTGTTATATTTGCAGCTGCTGCGTCTGGGTATCACTATCCAGGCTATGAAATATGCAAGTAGTCCGACCCCTTCCAGGAAAATCGAAAGGAACCAGAGCAGCCTGACGATCGTAGGGTCTATTCCAAAGTATTCTCCAATACCTCCGCATACGCCACCAATTTTTCTATTGGAATCAGATAAGTAAATTCTTCTATCCATATCATACACTCCTTTTACAAATGATCTCTTTCAGCAATTTATGTTTTACATTAAATCATACGTATTGAAGGTGTACGTGTCTGATTTTATTTTCGCATTTTTATGTCAAGTTCTGATGAGGTCAGAAATCTTATTTTTCAGGATCATATCGGCAAAGCCTCCCGGCTTGATCCGTTCCTGGACTATGATACCGCCTCTTGTCTCATCACCATATCTGTGAAAGTCTGAACCGGACAGCATTTTCAGTTTGTTGTCCCGGGCAAATTCAAGGGCTAGATGGTTTGCTGAATCATGCCTCGGATTGCCATTATACACTTCGACTCCGTCAATGAGCTCAGGTGCGGCAGTTACCATGTTTGCCCGGAAGGGGTGAGCCTGGACGATCACGATGCCGTTGCCTGCGGTTAGCTTCCGAAAGTTCTTCAGTCCGAGCTTGTATAGCTTTTTGTTCGCTTTGAGGAATTCCTCGTCAAAGCCATATATCAGATAGTCATTTGGATTCTCATCAAAACGCAGTTCCATACCAAGATGGATGTCCACACCGAGTTTTTGTCCCTCTTCAAGCGCACAATGATAGCCTTCCAGATAAAAGCCGATTTTTCTCTCCCATTTGCTCAATGGATACATATCAAAGAATCGCCTGGAATAATGGTCGGTTACAACAATACCTGTATACCCAGCTTCATGGTAAAGCCTTACTGCCGCGGCCGCAGGCACTTTCCCGCAGGGACTGGTTTCATTGGTGTGAAAATGTGTTTCGTATTTATATATATCCATAAAGTCCACTCTTAAGGCAAGTTTTTTCTGATTATAGCATATTTTTATTTAAATGTATTTATCGGGATGAATATTATTATATAATATTTATTGGGAATGGCATGGAAAGTTAAGGCAAATTGGTAAGGGAGGACTTTTGTATGATCAGGGAGGGTATTTTACGTTTCATATACCAGGCTGCCAGTATGCAGCGGTGGAATGATCATATCAGGCCGGGTAAAGGCTTTACCGAACTGGATAAGCAGGCGCATAAGCTCTTCTATGCGTATATTCTTGGAAAGCTTGAGGAGGAGACCTGCCCTGTTGACTGGATAAAGCTGATGGAAGGTGCAATATTCGAGTTCCTCCACAGGATATTGCTTACTGATATAAAACCAGCAATATTCCATATGCTTATGGAAAAGCATGGACAGCAGCTAAACAAGCTAGTGATGGACAGGCTTGCAGAGATCGGCATAAATGATATACCAAGGGGCTTCGGAAAGAGAATGGAACAGTACCTCTTGGATCCTGAGTACAGCTTGCATGAAAAAAAGATACTCAATGCATCGCACTATATGGTGACCAACTGGGAGTTTGACATAATATATCGTATGAACGAAGGCCTTTACGGAATTGAGGAGACAAAAAGGAATCTGCAGAAGCAGTTGGAGGAACACCAGAATATTGATGGCGTCCGTAAGCTTGTTTTCAACCAGGGAGCGTCGGATTTTCTCAACCTGATAGGACAGCTGAGGTTCCAGCAGAGATGGGCGCAGACACAGAGGATACCTGAGACCTCGGTAGCAGGTCACATGTTGATAGTGGCGTTGTTTTCATATATATTGACTCTGGAGTTCGACGCGTGCGACAAGCGGAGGTATAATAATTTCTTTGCAGGCTTGTTCCATGACCTGCCGGAGGTTTTGACAAGAGATATAATATCGCCTGTGAAAAATTCTATTGATGGTCTGGGAGAGCTGATAAAGACGATCGAGGATATGCAGATGGAAGAGATGCTGCTCCCGTTACTGCCTGAAAAATGGAGGCAGGAGATACGATATTTTACTGAGGATGAATTTACATGCAAGATAGTTCTGGATGATAAAATCATACAGGTCAGCACTGATAAAATAAATGAATACTACAATGAGGATTTGTTTTCTCCTGTGGATGGCAGTATAATAGAGTTCTGTGACAAGTTTGCCGCATATATGGAGGCATATCTGTCAATTAAGCATGGCATTTCTTCTAAAAATCTGGTTGATGGGCACAAGGATCTTTACAGCAGGTTCGCAAGGACTAATATTGCAGGCATTGATGCAGGTGTCCTGTTTGACTATTTCCGTCTGGACTAATGAAAGGGTCGGAGCTTTTGTTCTGAATGAGGATCGCATGAATAAGCTTATGGGGTTTTATGAGTTGAAGAGTTTAAATATTCCTACAGTGCCGTGGAAGCTTTTCAGCACCGATACTGTGCTGGATCCTGACCTGCTGTGGACTGTAAGGGTAGCTACTACAGCCGGAAGCGACCTCAATCTGCCCAGAGCTGTTGGAGTGGGTGCCGATGAGGCTTATTTGAAGGGCAAGGCATTTCTTAAGGAATTTGCTTATAAAGGCATTGTTATATATTATCCCTACTTTATAGCTGAAAAGAGCGGAGTGCTGGATTTGAACAGCCAAAGGACCGTAATAGAGGCAGTTGAAAGGGATCTTTGGAATCTTGTGACCTATGGCAGAAAAAATGTTACTGTGATAGCGCAAACCGCCCAACCGCAAAGCGCAGGTGTACAAAGCGCAGCCGGAGATCTTCAATTTTCAGGAGATGAAGCCTTTCTCCTGCCTGATGAAATAAAGGAGCTTATTAGGTATGGTGCTTTAATACGCGGCAGATATAGGGATGAAATAAATGTGGGGGGCTCGATCCTTGCCGAGTGGAGCTATGCATACAACACTGATAGAAGTCACATGCCCGTCGGGGACAGATATCTGGTTTTCTATGAACTAAGAGGGCTCCCTGTGCTTTGATGTTTTTTGCCAGATGCAAAAGGCAGGTACAATAGTATGAATAATACCAGTGCCACTGCCTCAAGAGATAATATGTACCATGGCCAGGGACCGAGCAGGTCCAGCAACGAACCGTCGGGTTTCCGGCTAAGGAAGAGGTAGTTCCCGCCTGTCAGTTTATTTATCGGTATAATGATGGCAGCGTAGGCGTTTGTGATCAGGAATGTTCTGATGACTGATCTGCTGGATGGCCTGAATTTTTCAATTGCCAGTATATATACGCAGACAAACAGGATAGCCCAGTGGGATATGAAGTACTGGTAATATACAAAGTGGGGGAAGGTATAAGGGCCTATTGAGGGAGTAAGCAGTGCCTGTGTCGCGCCTCCAAATCCCCAGTAGTAAAGCAGCTCCGACAACAGCTGTTTTTTTGTCAGCAGGACTGCTATTGTCAGGAAAAGTGAAAGATCGCACAGCTGCAGCGGAAGTGTGATCTCCAGTGACCACTCGCCAGCCGCTGTATACCAAATATAAATAGAAGCCTGCTGTATAGTAATAAATGCTGTAAGTATATATCTGAATGTTTTTTTTGCTTTGTCAGCTATTATAAGTTTTCGGAAAAAAACTAATGCTAAACACAAAATAACTGTGATTATCAGTGGTATTGTGTGATGCCACGAGTAAGGCACCATATTTCCATTGCTTTCGCCAAAGATGATCCGGTTTTCCATTTTATGGCCAGCCTCCCTTTCTGATATTTCTAACATATTCCATTATATCAATAAATATGTGATGGCGACAGGTTTCAGTAAAACGAACAGGTGAATATATTGATATTGACGTTACTATCCGTTTTCATTAGATACTAAAGTGATGGATGGTAAAAAACCCCTGACTGGTCAGTGAGGAATAGTATGGACAGGAAAAATGCAGATGAGGGTACAAAGCCAAAACATATGAAGAAAAATTCAGTTAAAAAGAATCATATGTCGGAATATGTAACATCACAGCTTCCTGATGGTGCGGTGATCGACTTTATTTTTTATGAGGATTTCGATAATGATAGCCGGAAGGAGGCTGTCATTGGTATTACCAGGTTTTCTCCTTTTCCGCCGGACTCTGCTGTTCTCATAATAAAAAAGGGAAAGCGGGGAGAAATAGGTCATGTTTGGCTAACATTACAGAATGAAGGCGCGGAGTGCGATGAAGCCGGTGTGTTCGATAATGCTGCAGTTGCCGACATAGATGGTGACGGACTGCCGGAGCTTGTGATTTCCCGTGTTATAAGCCATGAACATGATATTGAGATACTGGTTGTTGACTGGATGGTACAAACCGCATATTTAGCGTGGCGCAGCGAAAGAACATTTTTTCATGGCAGCATGGAGGTGGATGACATCGATAATGATGGAATGAGCGAAATAATAGCTGAGTGTGGCACACAGGACGGCAATGATGTATTGTCATTGGAGAATGGCTGTTATCACGTCAGGGAAAGTTATCTGTACAAATGGGATGGAACAGGGCTCTTTTCCAGACCATACAACGTGAGCATGCCATATGTCAGCTACAATATTGCTGTGGATTTCTTGAAAATGTTATGGAAGCGCGATTTTAAACGAGCGTATGAGATGGTGATCCTACCTTCTTTTTTAGGCCTTGCCGGATTGGATGACAGCGGCGTGCAGGCATTCAAAAATTATATCGAGAAAAGAATTTACCCTGCTCTGTCACGCAACATCATTAATGGGAAACTGATTCCTGCCGAACCCTATGATACCTGCTGCCGGTTTTCAGGTGTGGAGGATGATTTTACAATAGAGCTTATAAAGACCGGAAGCACTGCAAAAGTATGCAGCCTGATAATTTCAAAGAAAAATGTTGAGTAGAATGTTATCAAATTATGGAACATTACATGATATTTATTCGTCATATATCAAAGAATGACTTTTATTGAATACAAATCCTTGATATGATATTATGTTATTGGAATCATACATTTCATTTCATGTATTCTTTTTAAGTGTTCTTACGGAAGATAAGGAGGTATAAATATGGGAAATACCGCAAAGATATCTTTCTCCGCAGTTACTCGCTTAGGTTCATCTTGTACGGTAAACAACGACAGGATTTTTGCTAACGGCAGATTTTTACGTCCAAGTGTAGCAGATTATGCACAAATATCACTTGACGTTGTCGACACGAAGTTCCTTTTTTCATTATCAGGGAATATGGAAGATGATGAATCAGGCGTTTCTTTGACAAACGACTTGAAAAAATTTCAACAGAAGGCAATGTCAAGTTCGAAGGATATCCATATCAAGCTCGATGAGTTGGTACAGTGTGTTGAACAGTCAAGTAATCTGATACATAGCCTTTCACTTGGAGAGAACGATTTCGGAAACAGGAAGCCTTCCTTTGCAGGTATCCTGGTCGATCAGGGCAATATTGCCGCTGTCAATCTTGGCAGCTACAGAATATATAAACTGGAAGGCGATACCTTCAAGCTGCTTGTCAATGACTATAAGAGAGCGGAAAGACTGCTCAAAATGGGTATCTTGAACAATGAACAGGCAGAGATGCTGTCCAGTCAGCAAAAAGTATCGGTTGATGAAGGCAGGTCTACTGTCAAAAAGTCAGATGTAAATACGGTAAAGCCGGGCATTACATACCTGATATGCAGTACAGGACTCACAAATTCTGTGAATGAGGATCAGATGTATGATATACTTGCTGAGAATCCTGAACCGGATGCAGCTGCAGGTGAGCTTATCGCAGAAGCTGCCAGGAATGGAGCTGAAGAAGATGCGAGTGCGGTAGTGATCAAAATCCTGGAAGTCGGTGATCAACAGATCCAGACTCCCGGTCCCAGGACAGTCCAGACCAGGTCAGCCTCTGGAAAAGCTGTACATAGATATTCGTCGAATTCTGCAACAAAGCGGGATAGATCCATTGATATTGGGAAGATAGTATCGCTGGTGGTGCTTTTATTCCTTGCGGCAGCTGTTTTGTTCGGTGGTTACAAGCTGTGGACCATGGTTAGGCCTCAGGCGCAGCAGGTATCATCCGGACAGGAGGACACAGATACTGTTGATAATGGAAATGACATCGCAGATCCTTCTTCATCTGTAAGCGAAAATACTGAGGATGCCGTTAAGCCTGAAGACAGCGCCCCATCAGCCGATGAACAGAACAATAGTGAAACCGCTCCGGATACAACTCCGGATGAAACGACGGATGTTGTTGGGACAGAAGGTACGACATACACGGTCAAATCGGGCGATATGCTGATGGTTATAGCAAAAAAATTCTATGGGGACGAAAATAAGTACAAGCTCATAATGGATGCTAATGGAATCACAGATCCAAATAAGATTGCTGTTGGACAGACATTGAAAATACCGCCTGTGGAATAAGTACTAAAGAATTATTTCTAGTAAGGATGGAAAGGTTGCGTTGCAATAGGCTGCGCAGCCTTTATTTTTTATGCGCCACTCATTAATACTTCTGCTAAGTGTAATTTGCGAAGCAAATTATAGCGTAACGAAAGATTTTCTTTGAAACGAAGTGTTATAACGAGGCGATAGATATCCCCCACTTTTATAAGTGGCTGGTACCGATTTGCCTTTAAGGGGGCGGATATATCTCCCGCATCGTTGAAACACTGCTATAGCATAAGAATTTCCTTTGGAAATTTTATGCTTGGGTAAGAAAGTTTTTCTACAAACAAACAAACAAATCTCCATACCGAAGTGTTATAATAGGAGTATGAAAGAATTGGATTTACAGGGGGTATTTATGAGTTGGCTTTTTATGATATTTTGTAATGCATTCGGCTGGATTATTTTTAGCTGTATTGATTATATTGAAGAAACGTGGAATCAGGATTTTATTGATCCAATTTGTATCATACTTCCATTTATGGCAGCAATCATATATGCTGTAAGAGAAAATATTCACAGGAAGCAGAAGCCGGTTACATTAAAAGAGATGTTTATATTTTCAATAAAATGGATTGTAACAGGAGTTATATTTGCATTACCAATTAGTTATCTGGCACTTAGTAATAATTGGATTGTTAAACAGGCGTCAGAAGGCTGGGAACACTTTTTAAATGGATTTGAATATGTCGTGTTTAGCTTTTTCTTTATCATTGGAGCATTGCTTATTATCATTATATGGAATGCTGTCAAATGGATTTATTCAAAAAATAAAAGAATTAAAGAGTCATGAGATTCCAATTTATCAAATAATTCATTTTTCCAGAAAGTTGTTGATTTTTTCATACAGCAGAGTATAATAGTAGATAGGTCAAGGAAAGTCAAAGTCAGCACATAAGATTTGCAGATTACAGATTTGAGAACAGATACATAATATAGATAATGCGATAATAAGGTATTGCGGCTTTGAACAAACCTTTGCGAGGTGATTGTATGAAATACAGGGATTATTATGAGATCCTGGGAGTCGATAAAAAAGCATCAGCTGATGAGATAAAAAAGGCATATAGAAAAATGGCGAAAAAGTACCATCCGGATGCACATCCCGGCGATAAGGCGGCTGAGGACAAGTTCAAGGAGGCAAATGAAGCGTACGAAGTCCTCGGGGACATTGAAAAAAGAAAGAAGTATGACCAATTTGGAAGGGATGGACAGTTTTATAACGGAGCGGATTTTGATCCTTCGAAGTACGGTTTTGAAAATGGGACCAGATATGAATACAGGACTGAAGGCGGTGGCTTCAGTGACTTTTTCAACATGTTTTTCGGCGGAGGAGATCCTTTCGGAGCCTTTGGCGGGGATAGTATTTTCAGCGGGAGCAAGGGCAGAGGGAGCCGCTTTAGCCGTAATGCGCAGATGAAAGGCCAGGATATTGAGTCAAGGCTGGAGATTTCACTGGCAGATGGATTTAACGGAGCTCAAAGGCTTGTCACCCTCAGGACCACAGAAGGTGACAAAACGATTTCTCTTAAGGTGCCTGCAGGAATTAAGCCGGGTGAAAAAATCAAGCTCTCAGGCCAGGGGAATCCCGGAATGAACGGCGGTTCCAATGGCGATCTGTATTTGAGGATAGAATTTAGCAAGGATCCGGTTTGCGAGCTAAACGGACTAAACCTGGAATCACGTTTGCCCCTATACCCCTGGGAGGCAGCACTTGGTGCAGAGAAGTCTTTTAATACACTGGATGGCAGGATCTCAGTCAAGATCCCTGCCGGGATACAAACCGACAACAAGATAAGAGTGGCAGGGAAAGGCTACAGGGACAAGTCCGGAACGAGGGGAGACCTGTTCCTCAGAGCAGCTATCGTAAATCCTGCCAGGCTTAACAAGGAGCAGACAGAGCTTTATGAAAAACTGAGCAAAATTTAATCAAAGGGGACGGGGGTTTTTGATTATCATTTGGAACCTTAGCTGATAATCAAAAACCCCCGTCCCCAACGGTTGGGAGGTAAGTGACTATGGATATGGAGAGATTTACAGATAAGGCGCAAGAGGCTATTGGTTTAGCACAGGAGACGGCATTGAGGATGAACCACCAGCAGGTGGATGGGGAGCATCTGCATCTGGCACTGTTGACACAGGAGGAAGGGCTCATTCCAAGGCTTATTAGCTTTATGGGGCTCAATACGGAGCTTGTTGCAAGTGATGTAAAAAGGGAGCTTGATAAGCAGCCTGCTGTGTATGGAACAGCAGCCTCGAATATGTATGCGACTAGGAGATTGAATGAAATACTTCTCCATGCGGCAGACGAAGCGGAAAAATTTAAAGATGAATATACAGGTGTTGAGCACATTTATCTATCCTTGCTAAAGGAAAGAAACTCACCATCGTCTGATATTTTCAGAAGGCATGGCATCAACAGGGAGAATTTTCTCGCCGCTTTAGGAAAGGTGAGGAGCAATCAAAGGATCACATCGAAAAATCCCGAGGAAACCTATGAGGCTCTGTCCAGGTTCGGCAGAGATCTTGTGGACATGGCAAGGAAGGGAAAGCTGGACCCTGTAATTGGAAGAGACTCGGAAATAAGAAGGGTCATCAGGATACTCTCAAGAAGGACCAAGAACAATCCTGTTCTGATCGGTGAGCCCGGCGTTGGTAAAACAGCTGTTGTGGAAGGACTTGCACAGAGGATATTAAAGGGAGATGTCCCTGAGGGCTTAAAGGACAGGACAGTTTTCGCTCTGGATATGGGCTCGCTAATAGCAGGAGCAAAGTACAGGGGAGAGTTCGAGGAGAGACTCAAGGCTGTTCTAAAGGAAGTAGAGAAGTCGGGCGGCAAAGTGATACTGTTTATCGATGAGCTTCATAACATTGTAGGGGCAGGCAAGGCGGAGGGCTCAATGGATGCCGGGAACATTCTAAAGCCAATGCTTGCAAGGGGAGAGATACATTGTATCGGCGCAACAACGCTTGATGAATACAGGAAATATATCGAAAAGGATGCGGCACTGGAAAGAAGGTTCCAGCCGGTAATGGTAGAGCAGCCTGATGTGGAGGACACTGTCTCGATTCTAAGGGGCCTGAAGGAAAAGTTTGAGATCCATCACGGCGTCAGGATCACCGATAATGCCATAATAGCATGTGCTGTATTGTCCAATAGGTATATCAGCGACCGCTTCCTTCCGGATAAGGCCATAGACCTTATGGATGAAGCTGCGGCAATGATACGTACCGAAATCGACAGTATGCCCGCCGAGCTCGATGAGATAAGCAGGCGAATTATGCAGCTAGAAATAGAAAGGCAAGCTTTGCTAAAGGAGACAGATAGAAATTCCCTTGAGCGGCTTGCCGTACTTGAGAAGGAAATCGCTGTGCTAAAAGAACAGTCCGATCTGATGAAGGCTCAATGGGAGAGTGAGAAGAGCACTCTTGTCAGAGAAAAGGAACTAAAACAGCAAATTGAAGAAACAAAACGCAGGATCGAGGAAGCCGAACGAAGATATGACCTGAATGAACTGGCTGTATTAAAGCATGGCCAGCTGCCGGATCTGGAAAAGCAGCTTCTGGAGGAAAAGGAAAGGCAGAAAACATCAGGCAGTAAACGACTTCTCAAAGAAGAGGTAACAGAGGATGAGATTGCCGAGATCGTATCAAAATGGACAGGTATACCTGTAACGAGACTTGTTGAGAATGAGCGTGACAAACTGCTCAATCTTGAAGAGATACTGCATAAGCGTGTGATCGGACAGGATGAGGCGGTGGAAGCGGTAGCAGGTTCTGTGCTCCGCGCACGCTCAGGGTTGAAGGATCCGCGCAAGCCCATTGGCTCTTTTATATTCCTTGGACCTACCGGAGTGGGCAAGACTGAGCTTGCGAAGGCGCTGTCTGAAGCATTATTTGACAGTGAGGAAAACATGGTCCGTATCGATATGTCTGAATACCAGGAAAAGCATACGGTTGCCAGATTGATAGGAGCTCCTCCCGGCTATGTTGGCTATGAGGAGGGGGGACAGCTTACAGAAGCGGTAAGAAGGAAGCCCTATTGTGTTATATTGTTCGATGAAATCGAAAAAGCCCATCCAGAGGTTTTCAACGTACTGCTGCAGCTGCTGGATGACGGAAGGCTTACGGACAGTCAGGGCAGGACTGTAAACTTCAAGGATACTGTCATTATCATGACCTCAAACCTCGGAAGCCATTTTATGTTGGAAGGTATACGTTCCGGCATGGGTGATGATACAGAACTCAGAGAGACTGTATTAAATGAGCTCAGGCGAAGCTTTAAACCTGAATTCCTGAACAGGATCGATGAAATAGTCATGTTCAAGCCTCTTGGCAAGAATGATATCGTCAGGATCATCGACCTTATGCTCGAGGATATAAAGAAAAGGCTTGAAGACAGACATATAGAGCTTTTAGTCACTGACGCGGCAAAGAACTATATTGCTGATACGGCATATACACCTGAATACGGAGCAAGGCCTGTAAAGCGGTTTCTGCAAAAAGAGCTTGAAACCGAACTTGGCAGGATGATCATAAAGGATATCATACACGATGGATCAAGAGCGGTAGTCGATGCTGCAAATGGAGCACTTTCGATCAGTGCTGCTTGGTGATCAAAGCCCTTCTCCTTCATTGACCGTTCTGGATTTAAATGCAGCTTTCTTCCAACGACCAGTAAAGTAGTAGGCCAGGCTTATTGATAAACCTGCAGCAAATCCTATTACAATAGCAAACCATATGCCCTTTATGCCAAGAGCGGTTTTGGAGAGTACCGCAGCCAGCGGTACTCTTATCAGCCATATCGATAAAATGGTTGCAGCCATTGTTACCATAGTTCTCCCTGAACCATTGATAACGCCATTTGAAATAAACATGACAGCAAAAAGGATATATGCAAAGCCCAATGTCCTGAGATAACCTGTTCCTATATCGAGTATGACGGGATTATGGACAAACATGGAAAGAAGCAGCTTCGGGAATGCTATTATAAATGCTGACAGCGTAAGCGTTATGCCTGCAGTCATTACTACGCCCCACTTAAATACTTCTCCAACACGTTTAACGTTACCCGCACCCAAGTTTTGGCCAGTAAGTGCCGAGGCTGCCAACCCAAGCGACATGGCAGGCATGAACACTATACCCTCTATCCTGCCGGCGGCGCCAAAAGCAGTAGTGGCACTTGCACCAAACATGTTTACCATACTTGTGATGAATACTGAACCGATGGATATCAGTGATTGCTGGATCATTGAAGGAAAACCGATTTTGAAAAGCTTTATAATATGGGCCCCTTCCAACGTAAGCTTTCTAAAATCGATGCTCACAAAGTGTTTTTTCTTGTTCAGGTATATCATTGCCAGTACAAGACCTATTAGTTGGGATATAACAGTCGCGTAAGCTGAACCATTAAAACCAAGCTTTGGGAAAAAGCTAATACCGATTATTAGTATCGGATCCAGCACGATATTGATTACCAATCCCACAGCCATGAAAATAAGCGGAGTTACGGTGTCACCGATACCTCTGAGAATGGAGGTGATGAGATTGACTAAGAATGTTATTATGAAGCCGGACAAGATTATTTTCAGATAACTCGAAGCCATTGGAAAGATTTCAGGCGGTGTCTTCATGAACTGAAGTATCCAGTCGCATGAGATAAGACCCAGTATAGTAAGAAAGGCACCGAAAATCAACGCGACACTGAACGAATTGTTTATCGTTTTCTTTACCTTATCATGGTCTCCAGCTCCGTAATATTGTGAAACGAGAATGGTCGTAGCCAGTGTTGCACCATTCGAAAGCGCTATCAGTAGGAATTGTATAGGAAAGCTGACTTGTGTTGCTCCGACCGCGTTTGGTCCCACCATATTACCTACCCAGATAGAATCCGTTATGCCAAGGCCTGTCTGAAGCAGATTGCCAATAAACATAGGTATTGAAAAACGTATCAGATGCTTTGGAATACTGCCTGTCGTGAGATCGTTCCCGTATTTGCCGCCCATTTTACCTCCAGTTGCATACCCAAATTGGTGAAGTGTTTCATTTTTACTTTACCAGTTTTTATGTATATCTAATGTACCATTTATCACTACAGCATTCAACAGTGTAAATAAATCACTTGAAGATGG
>CAZBEQ010000012.1:70516-78035 GCA_964490975.1 uncultured Oscillospiraceae bacterium
TGTACCATTTATCACTACAGCATTCAACAGTGTAAATAAATCACTTGAAGATGGCACTACAGCATTCAACAGTGTAAATAAATCACTTGAAGATGGCACTACAGCATTCAACAGTGTAATTAAATAACTTGAAGATGGCCAAAAATTCAACTGAAGGCCACAATGAAAGCTTTTTACGCAGCATAATGCCCCAAAAGCCTATATGATGTCAACTGGGGATGCGGAAAACATGATAAGAATCGAAATAAATCAGATGAGAATGGCCTTTAGTTGAATAAATGGCCAACATCGAATGTGCTATTGGGGGTGCATGCTCATAATAACATGCTGTATTGTTTTATGTACCATTTATCACTACAGCATTCAACAGTGTAAATAAATCACTTGAAGATGGCCAAAAATTCAACTGAAGGCCACAATGAAAGCTTTTTACGCAGCATAATGCCCCAAAAGCCTATATGATGTCAACTGGGGATGCGGAAAACATGATAAGAATCGAAATAAATCAGATGAGAATGGCCTTTAGTTGAATAAATGGCCAACATCGAATGTGCTATTGGGGGTGCATGCTCATAATAACATGCTGTATTGTTTTATGTAACCTTTTGATTTTAGCAATCATATGCTATATCAGGTTTACAAAGGAGTGAGAACAATGCAGGATAATTATAATGTTAGGCAGCCTCAGGGACCGGGCGGAGGACCGGGTTTCTCACCACCGGGGCAAGGTCCGGGTTTCTCACCACCGGGACAGGGGCCGGGATTCTTCCCGCCGGGACAGGGACCGGGCGGAGGACCGGGTTTCTCACCACCGGGGCAGGGACCAGGCTTTTTCCCACCGGGGCAAGGTCCGGGATTCTTCCCTCCGGGACAGGGGCCGGGCTTCTCACCACCGGGGCAGGGACCGGGTTTCTTCCCGCCGGGACAGGGGCCTGGCGGAGGACCGGGTACAGGACCGCCGACGGGGCCTCCGCCGGCTTTTACTCCACAACAACAGGCCATTGGTGTATTTGCAATAGATCCAGGCTCGATAGCGCGATGCAGGTTCAAATATGTCTATTTATGGCTGGATAACGGACAGCAGTTCTGGGCATGGCTCGTATTTGTCGGGAGACGTTCTGTTGCAGGCTGGAGATGGATAGGCTTCAGATGGGTTTACTTCGGAGTCGACCTTGACAAAATATCATCATTTGTATGCTACTAGTGTGTGCTGCCAATCTCATATGCCCCCTTCCATAATTCAGCATCAGGCGGGGCCATGCTCCACCTGATGCATCTTTGTGTAACAATGGAATCCACATGCTAATGATTTCGTAATAGGAAGTCAAGCTTCTCACAGCTTGCGACGTCTTATGCGAAATGTATTGGAAACAGCCAGCAGAGTTACGCCTACATCGGAGAATACAGCTTCCCACATTGTGGTCAGACCAACAATTCCAAGCAGCAGGAACAAAACCTTCACTGATATTGCAAAGATGATATTCTGAATAGCTATTTTTCTGGTAACAGCTGCAGTTTTGATCGCATCGGCAAGACTTGATGGCCTGTCTGTCATAAGCACTATATCAGCAGCTTCGATAGCGGCATCTGACCCGATACCACCCATTGAAACACCGATATCAGCCAAAGCAAGCACTGGTGCATCATTGATGCCGTCGCCAACAAACACAGTAGTGCCCTTTGAGGATGATTTTATTTTTTCAAACCACTCCACTTTTTCATGCGGAAGCAGACCAAATCGGACCTCATCCAAATTCAGCGCGGTTGCTGTGGCTTCAGCAGGCTTTTGTGTGTCACCGGTCAGCATGGCGAGCCACCTGACCCCAAGCTTCCTGAGGCTTTCCACCGCTTTGGCAGCATCCTCCTTCAATGAATCCGACACCTTCACCCATCCCATATATTGGCTGTTAGCAGACACATGTACGATCGCACCGCAAATGCCATCATCTGAGTTTGTCGTATCATCAGTTATTTCTTCACATAAAGCTTTAATATAGTTAAGGCTGCCGGCTACTATTGTGAGACCTATTGCCTTTGTTTCTATCCCTTTTCCAGCAGTTTCCGTGCTGGCCGCTATCTCAGCCACATCAATTGTGCCGTTGTATGCACTTATTATAGAGCGTGCTATCGGATGAGCAGAATTATATTCAGCGTATGCCGCAAGCTTCATAAGCTCATCCTCCGTGCAGCCATATGCCTTCATTCCGGATACACTAAATACTCCTTTTGTCAGAGTGCCTGTTTTATCAAAAACGACGGTATCTACCTTATTCAAAGCTTCCAGATAGTTTCCGCCTTTGACAAGTATACCTTTGGAAGAGGCCTTGCCTATGCCTGCAAAAAATGTTAGGGGTATTGAAACAACAAGAGCGCAGGGACAGGATATCACAAGAAATGTCATTGCCCTGTACAGCCAGGTTTTGAAGTCCAAACTTCCAGTAATAAGCGGAGGCAGGACAGCTATCAGTAAAGCGGAAGCAGTTACGACAGGAGTATAATATGCGGCGAATCTGTTTATAAAGCTTTCTGTCGGGGCTTTTTTCGATGCAGCTTCTTCTACAAGCTCAAGGATACGGGCCACAGCTGATTGTTTCAATGTGTTCACCGCTTTGACAGTCAGAAGTCCCGAAGTGTTTATATATCCGGCAAGCAAGCTGTCTCCTGCACTGACCGTTTTCGGAGCAGATTCTCCGGTCAGGAAGGAGGTATCTACATACGACACCCCTTCAACTACAACACTGTCGACAGGTACCCTTTCGCCGGGTTTAACGACCAATATGTCATCAGCATTTACTGATTTGGCCAAAACCTTAATTACGCCGGTGCCGGTTTTAATATTTGCATAGTCAGGTCTGATATCCATCAGATCTGCTATGGATCTTCTGGACCGATCGACTGCCACATCCTCAAATATAATGCCAACCTTGTAAAAAAGCATGACAGCTGCGGCTTCAGACCATTCTCCAGCAGCAAAAGCACCGATTGTAGCTATAGTCATAAGCAGGTTTTCATCAAATACACGTCCTTTTACAATATTGATGACAGCTTTCAGTATTACTTCGTGTCCCACAGTCAGCCAGGATATTAAAAGCAGCAACAGTGATAAGGACAGTTGCAGTGACAGAAGAGATAGCCCGCTGGTAAACAAACCGGCAGTAAACAATAATAAGCCTATGACAAGCAAAACTATATCTTTCTTAAGCTTTGCACTGAATACTGGTGGTTTACCTGCATTTACAGACTGATCATATTGCATTATTTCGATTCCAGGTTCAATATCACTTATTACTTTAGTTAATATCGTTTCGAACTTGCTGTCAGTAACATCACCTGAATATTTTACATGCAGCTTTTGCGTCGCAAAGGTGAGCTGTGCTTCGCTAACGTTATCTAGCGATTTGATGCTTTGTTCGATTTTTGCTGCGCAGTTTGCGCATGTCAGACCATCGAGCCTGTAATTTATCTCGTTCATTTATAAATACCTCTCGTCATCGCAGCTGGATTTTTATGCTATATATACCTATAACAGCAGGATTATATTTTTCTGAACCCAGCATGTCTATTTTGAATCAAACATACATATGAACAACTATTCATATGTATAATATAATACTGATAAACTTTATTGTCAATATATCATCAAGGAAAAGTAAAAGTCCCCGACCTGTTCGAAATCCTCGAAGGGATTAACGTAAAGGCCGGGGACTAAATCATTTCGTATTTCTAATAATATATCCTTACAGCTCAAGCTTAAAACTTGACCTTCGGTGCGGCAGATTCATTTTCATCAATTTTAAAGAAAGGTTCTTCAGTAAAGTTATAAGCGTTTGCAAATATGTTCGAGGGGAACATCTGTATGGAATTGTTATAATCCATAACAACATCATTGTAAAACTGGCGTGCAAATGTGATCTTGTCTTCTGTTTTTGTTATTTCACTCTGAAGCTCCTGGAAATTTGTGTTGGCCTTAAGTTCCGGGTATGATTCAGAAAGTGCGAACAATCTGTTCAAACCCTGTGAAAGGTCTTTGTTTGCCTGCATCACATCCTGATGTGACGAGGCGTTCATGTAGCTGTTACGAGCATTTATAACAGCCTCCAAGGTTTGCTTTTCATGAGCGGCATAACCCTTGACAGTTTCTACAAGGTTGGGTATCAGGTCAAACCTTCTCTTAAGCTGAACGTCGATCTGGCTCCAGGAATTTGCTACCTTGTTTCTTTTTCCGACAAGACCGTTATAGGTCGCTATTGCTGCGATCCCGACTACTACTGCGATAACTACTAGAATAACGATTATTGGCAATAACATGTTAATTACCTCCTTGATTTTTGTATTCTATTATTTTTAATGCAGTTTGATGCATTGTCAGCAGATCATTCTTTCTTCAACCGGCTGATCAGAAGGCGCCGCCGCCTCCACCGCCGCCTCCGCCGCTGCTGCCGCCGCTGAAGCCTCCGCCACCGCCGGATGACGAGGAATTGGTCGAATTAGCTACCGCTACTGCATTGCTTACTGCATGATCCACAGAACTAACTGTTCTGTCAAAGGCATTGCTAAGATCGTGCAAATTATGCATACTAAAGCTGTGCATATAAGTAAGGTTCGTATTCTGAAGCTCAACATCACTGAATACGATCGGAAGCTGTTTTATAACCTCCTTTGCAACCCCAAGCGAGATCGCATAGACCAGGTAGTGCTCCCATATTACGATAGAGGGCATTTCTGCCTTATCCATCTGACTGAAATCCTTTAGAAAGTTTTTAAAAGCCTTCCACATGGAATTTTGCTCATTGCCGTATGCAGTGCGCTTTGTGAGCCTGACTCCGAACAGAAACATAATGATGCCAAGGGTAAGCATTAAAATTCCGGCTATTGAATTCAACAGTAACAAAAGCACAAGACCAAGTAAGAAATAACCAAGCAGACCTATAAGAGTTGCTGCAGTCTTGCCCTTTTGGCTGGAATTATCAAAGAAATTGTTTTCCTCTGCTTCGTTCTTCACCGTGCTGCACCAGCGTTGATAATCCTTTGTGAACTGTCTGGCACCGGACTGGGTTTTGGCATAAGCTGATATTTCATCAAGGAACACGCGGCTTCCGTCACCAATGATCCTGATGAACCAGTTGATCAGCATTTCCTCATGCTGCTTAAGTGCTACAGAGGGCGCCGAGCTGTTTATTGTCAGGCTGTAATCTTCAACTTCCTTGTCTCTGAAGAGGCCGTCCTTTATATATGTCTCTTTATTCAGAATAAGTTGACCTTTTCTGACAAGATCCATCAAAGTGGCTGTGATATCAGTTGTACCCACATGCCCCATGCTGACCAGAACGGACATTTCAGCAGGAGTATATTCGCCGGGAAGCTCGCGGTAGTATTTTGCTTTAAAGCTGCTTTTTAATTCCTTGTCATATTTGATATAAATGAATATGATTATTGGAAACCAGGCGATTATGAGAATAACACCTATTATATTGCCGATGGAACTAAATAACTCATGGCGTTCGTTTTCTCTAGCAATCTGTTGGCGGGCTTCTTCACGCTGTGCATTAGCTTCATTAGCAAGATTTCCTTCTTCATCCATGATCCTGGATAATCCATCCTCTGCCTTTACATTGACAGAATCGGGAACGAGCCTCGTCGGGAATAACACACGTGTCCCGACATTATTGCCCGGTGAGAGAGTACTGAGTGTAAATTCGACATTTTGTCCATCTATGATCTTTGATTCACCGGTAAGCGGGCCATGACCGAATACCTTTATTTCATCAACCGATGCACCCTCAGGCAACATAATATTTATGGTGATGTTATTGAGGTCGACATCCCAGTTTGAATCTATTAGTTTTCGGTTGAAATCTGCGATGTCATTATATTTCGTTACCACATTTTTCAAGGTGTATCTATAAATGAATACCTTGACGGCATCTTCGGTCTTTTCATACACTTTGAACCGAGCCATTTCATTATCATTCTGCAGGTTATACGTGCCTGTGGGACCGTTAGCATCAAGACTAGATGAGTTCAGGGAAAATTCCTTAAGAGTCCCGTCCCAGCTTTCAGCAAACACCTGAATATTATCTATCCCGTCTGTTTCAGAATAGTCGATATCTCGCAACACTCCGTTGAAGCTGCCATTGAAATCGTATTTTATCCTTTCGGTGATATCAGCAGAGCCATCAGGAAAAATAACTGACTGGACATTGTAGTCAATTATATTGTAATATCTGTCGTCCGCCGATACTGTCTGTGAAGAAAACATTACGGACCAAAGGATCACCACGAGTGAAAAGTAAGCCAGGACCCTTTTTTTCATTATCAAACCTCCTAAATAATACGATTAACATAAATTCTATCACATTATACCCTGTATGTAACCAATTTGTTAGCACGAATAGGGGGAGGCCCGGGAAAAATATTATATTGTAGTGATTGGCCAAACAATATGGATAAATAAAGGTCATGCTGCCAATAATCATTTTATGGCTATTAAACGGATTATCAGAAAAAGGAAGCGAATTAGAATAGGCAGAAAGATGATGAGATGGACAGGAGAAAAGTAAACAGAAGGAATATAATACTTTGTGTGGTTATAGGATTGGTGACAGGACTGACAAATGGCCTATTCGGCTCGGGAGGCGGTACAATTGCCGTGCCTGCAATGGTGCATTTTCTAAAGGCTGACGAGCATAAAGCCCACGCTACAGCTATTTCGGTGATACTGCCGCTTACCTTGGTTAGTTCAGTGTTCTACATATCTAAGGGGTTTGTTGATTGGGGACTTACACTGAAGGTAACCCTTGGGGGCGTAATTGGTGGTTATATTGGCGCGAAATTGCTCAACAAATGCCCGGAGAAGCTTTTAAGGAAGATTTTTGCGGTATTTATGGCCGCGGCAGGCGTCAAAATGATCTTTTGAGGAATTACGTGTCGCTTTATGAAAGGACGATTAGTTGATCGGCTGGAAATGGATCATTCTTTTGTTAACTGGACTTGCTTCAGGGATCATAAGTGGAATGGGAATGGGCGGAGGGGCAATACTGATTCCTGCGCTGGTTTTGACTGTGAACCCGCCGCAGCATATAGCCCAGAGTGTTAATCTGCTGTTTTTTATACCGACAGCAGTTGTTGCGCTGATCATCCATATAAAAAACAAAAGCATCGATTTTAAAATGGCTTTACCTATTATAATATCAGGACTGATCGGTGCACTTGCAGGCTCATGGCTGGCGGCAAGATTGGCTGCGGGTGATTTGAGGAAGCTATTTGGCTGTTTTCTGCTTGCGATGAGCCTGTATGAAATGTTCAGGAAAGGTAAAAAAGCTGACAAAGCTGACAAAGCCGACAAGGCCGGCAAAGCCGACAGGAAAGTGCGTTGATTTTCTTATTCACAAATCAAGTGTATTAGTGGTATAATATTTAATCAATCCATGGTTATAGAAAATACTGCTTCTTAACCGTTTTATAATAAGACCAGCTAATTGTTGTCAAGAGATTCTGAAAAATATTTTTCAAAATCTCT
>CAZBEQ010000013.1:0-73179 GCA_964490975.1 uncultured Oscillospiraceae bacterium
AGATCCTTACAGGTATTACTATGACTATATCCTAAAATCATGCTTCATCTCTGTTAAATTAAGTCAAAACTTCACAGAATCTATCTTCACAGAATAAACTGGGCCCGATCTGTTCCAACCGGAATATAATAACCGGGAGGGTGATTTTATGTTCAGTATTGAGGTAGACACAGGAAGCAGATTATTGAAGCTGCTTGAAAACGGCATCCCCAAAAAGGTGTATCCGGTTGCAGTGGGGAAGCCATCCACTCCTACGCCAAAGGGAAGCTGGACAATAATAAAAAAGGCACCTTGGGGAGAACAGTTCGGCGGTCACTTTATGCAGTTGAGCGTACCATGGGGGATATATGGGATACATGGCACAGACAAGCCCTGGTCTATCGGTAAGGCTGTCTCACATGGCTGTGTCCGGATGTACAGCCGGGATGCAGAGGAGCTGTACAGCAAAGTGACGATAGGAATGCTTGTAAACATATATTGACAAATACAGACTCTTGCTGTTCGAATAAAACGGCAGGCATTGGAAATTTTTGCTGTGAAATTCTGTCTGATTCATAATGCAGAGTGCAGGAAATAATATTTCGAGAAAGCATGAAAATGCCATATATAATTTAGAGGTGGGCTGATCATATGGGAAGAACGTTTAAAAGAGTAGGGACACATAATGGGAAATTCCACGCTGATGAGGTGATGGCAACAGCCATCCTTAAAGAAATATTTGATGTAGAGGTCGTAAGGAGCAGGGATCCCGATATACTTAATGAACTGGAGATCATATATGATGTGGGTGATGGGGAATTCGACCACCATCAGCTGGAAAAAAGATATCGGGACAGCGGCACGCCTTATGCAGCCTGCGGACTTATATGGGAGCGGTTCGGCAAGGATGTTATCAGGATGTATGACAGCTCTTTGTCCGAGGAGAATCTGAAATACCTGTCCTATGAGATCGATGATATGCTGATACAGGGAATAGATGCGGCGGATAACGGCCTTCGGATCAGTAAGACAATAATTCCTACACTCAACATAATTGCAATTATATCTAAATTCAACCCCGTGTGGAATTCTGAATCGGATGAAGACAGCTGTTTTAATGAGGCAGTTGGGTTTGCATCAGCCGTACTTAAAAATGTCCTTAAGCAGAAATTCTCTGTGGTATATGCTGAAGATCATGTGAGAAAAGCTTATGAAAATCGGCCGGTTCCCGAGCTGCTTGTCCTCGACCGGATGTATCCCTGGAATGAGCTTCTTCATCAAATAGATCAAGATAAAAGTGTAGTTTTTGTGATAAGTCCTGATCATGGCCAGTATGTCATTCAAACAGTACGAAGAAGCGATGGCGGATATGGCGATGTGAAACAACTCCCGGAGTCATGGGCAGGTAAGAGGGATGCTGAGCTTTGCGCTGTAGCAGGAGTCGATGATGCAGTTTTCTGCCATTCCGACAGATTTATCGCCGGTGCCAGGTCTAAGGAGAGTATTATGAGAATGGCAGAGCTGGCGTTGGCTGAGCCTGAGGAGTCAACTGATACTGAAGAAATTGATGTGAGCATTCTGGATTCGCTGAAAAGGTTCATATTATCCAAAAGAATACGAGTACTGCGTTAACAGCTTTTGCCCGCTGTCTCAAATAATTTTTTTGAAGATACGGATAATATTCTCATATTAAATTACAGAGGAGACATACTGATGGATTTTAAAAGCAGCAAGACATATGTAAATCTGATGAGGGCTTTTGCCGGTGAGAGCCAGGCCAGAAACAGGTATAATATAGCGGCGCCAGACGCAAAGAAGGAAGGTCTTCAAATCGTGGAGGCTGTGTTCAATTATACAGCGGATCAGGAGAGGGCGCATGCCAAGGCCTTTTATGAGCTGCTGAAGGATGCCGCGGGAGAGCATATCGCTATTGAAGGAGCGTATCCGGTTGACCTTTATGACAGTACTTTAAAGGCACTGAGAGCAGCTGAGCATAATGAAAATGAAGAATGGGAAGATGTATATAAAAACTTTGGTCTAACTGCAAAAGAAGAAGGTTTCAACAAGATAGCCTACATCTTTGAAAGTATTGCAAAGATTGAGAGGGTACACGCCGAAAAATTCGGGAGGTTTGCAGATGAACTTGAAAATGGCAGCTTGTTAAAAAAGAGCGATGAGATCGTCTGGATCTGCACGAATTGCGAACATATACACATAGGGAAGGAAGCGCCCGAGGTCTGTGGCGTATGCAAGCATCCCAAGGGCTTTTTCCTACCGTTTGCGGAATCCTTTGCAGCAAGTTAGGCGGAGGAGTATGGAGATGGCCTGAAGCCAGTCAGCAGACCATCCGGAGACTATCCGAAGCCGGTCTGATACCAGCCCGGAGAGTATCAGGAGAGCATCAGGAGAGCATCAGGAGAGCATCCAGAGAGCATCCAGAGAGCATCCAGAGAGCATCCAGAGAGCATCCGGAGTCGGTCTGATACCAGTCCGGTAACTATCCGAGCTATAGTTCCTGTATCATCTTGAGCCTCTTGAGAATATTTTGTTTTTTGAAACCCTCATCCGGTATATCGGTTACGGAGGTGATGGAAAGACAATCTTCGTTTTTGCATTTTGGACAGACAAGATTCGAACAATCAAAGCCGGAATCAGCATTGACTGTATTGGTGAATCCGCAGGCGGCACAGCTAAGAGTAACTTTAAATTTCATAACATTACCTCCGATCATGCCGAACAAGTGTTCGGATTTTTATTATACTCCCAGCGTTTAAAATAATACAGGCCGATATCATCTGATACCGGCCTGTTAAAAGAAAATATTCAGGTTTATTGTGCAAAAGGTTCAATTATCTCAAGATTTCAGTGGTACTCAATATTAGGTCGTCACTACCGGGTCGTCAATAATAGGTCGTCAATAATAGGCCGTCAATAATAGGTCGTCAATAATAGGTCGTCAATAATAGGTCGTCACTACCGGGGTTATGTAATCGTAGTGCTGCAATCGTGATGTTGTAATTAGTAGCTTCACAATTAGCTGTTGCCGCCAAAGAAGCTGCTTATGCCGATATTGCCAAGAATGCTGCCCTCTTCGCGATGCTTCCCCTTAGTGCCTGCTGAGAATATCCTGTCGGCAAGCCTTGAGAATGGAAGCGACTGGAGCCATACTGTTCCGGGTCCGGTAAGGGTAGCCAGTGTGAGGCCTTCTCCTCCGAATAACGCGGTTTTGACATTTCCCGCAAACTTAATATCATAGTTGACATTTGCTGTCATGGCGACCAGACAGCCTGTGTCGAGCATCAGTGTTTCACCGGGATTGAGATCCTTTTTGATGATTGTGCCGCCCGCATGCATGAATGCAAGGCCGTCGCCGTCCAGCTTCTGCATGATGAAGCCTTCGCCTCCGAACAATCCGGCGCCTATTTTGCGCTGGAATGCAATGCCGACCGATATTCCCTTTGCAGCGCAAAGAAAGGAATCTTTCTGGCAGATGAGAGTTCCGCCGTAGTCACCCAGATCGAAGGGCACTACCGTTCCCGGATAAGGAGCGGCAAACGATATACAGCGTTTTACATTACCGATATTAGTAAAGGCGGTCATGAAGAGGCTTTCACCTGTAACGAGACGCTTTCCTGCGGAAAATAGCTTGCCCATAAGGTCGTTACCTTCTTTCCCGGAGCCGTCTCCGAAGATGGTGTCCATTTTTATAGCACTGTCCATGTACATCATTGCTCCGGCCTCGGCAATTATTGTTTCACCGGGGTCCAGCATTATCTCTACAAACTGGATATCCTCTCCGTATACCTTGAATTCGACTTCATCAGCCCTGCGCATCCTGTTGCCTGATGGAGCATAGCTTTGGGACTGGGGAGCGTAGTTGGCCGGCTGAGCTGCTGACTCGAGTTTGGAGCCGCAGGATTTACAGAATTTCTGACCAAAACCGCAATCGGTTCCGCAATTTGGACACAACATCTTACATTTCCCTCCTTGAATATTTAAAGAATAATGTAGCCCTTTCACCATTTATTATCTTATTATACTACAAATTATATTGTAAAAGCATTCATATCATTATTTAACTCCCAAAGTATATCCCGGATTTCAATATATCCAGATGTTAAGAATTTCAATTTATGGGCAAGCTTTTAATAAAAAAGATGAATTTCTGAAAAATCATGTTACATAATTCAGTACCCAATTAGCATTATTGAGCCTTATATCTGCAAAACCGAATAAATTACTGCCCAATAGTTGAAAAATTAAGCACACCGATTTTCAGGAAGCTTATCATAGAAGTGCTCGATAACTAACTAAGCAATTTGCAGAAGAGAGCAATATTTCTTCAACTTCGATGGCCATCCCGTAAGGCGCCTGGTTGGGAAAATGATGAGGTGCCTGATGGGATCGGGAATGAAGCTGATGGTAAAGGACAGGTGAGCCGGATTGACTCACCTGTAGTATTTATCAAGATCTGTTCTTAGTATCGGTTTCTGCTTTTTGCATCGGTTTCTGCTTTTCGCATCAAGATCTGTTCTTAGTATCGGTTTCTGCTTTTCGCATCAAGTTTTGCTTTATGCATCGGTTTCTGCTTTTCGCATCAAGATCTGTTCTTAGTATCGGTTTCTGCTTTTCGCATCAAGATCTGCTTTTTGTATCGGTTTCTGCTTTTCGCAGCAAGTTCTGCCTTCTGTATCAGGTTTTGCTTTTTAAAACTATTTGTCTGCTGCTGAAGTAGGTCGCCAGAAAGTAGGAACCATAAATCAGGCCAATAAGTGCTACTGTGATCAGTATGTTTCCAAGGGCATTTATGCTGCCTACATCTGTTATCACATCGTTAGCCACCTTTATGCCGACGATAGAATGGATAGCTGCGACTGCCAGCGGGAGAACGAAGTAAATGGCGATTTGTTTCATGAGCGCTGATTTGATCAGGCCTTCATCCGCACCAACCTTCTGTAGTATATTGTATCGCTTCCTGTTGTCCGCAGCCTCGGAAAGCTGCTGCAGTGCCAGTACTGCCGCGCTGGTGATCAGGAATATCAGACCCAGGTATATGCAGATAAAGGTAATCATGACCTTGCTGCCTGCGGCTATGGTTTTGACTGTTTGTCCCGTATGAGCACTAATTTTGATTTCTTCTTTTTTATCTTTGCTTTTTTCACCCAGAGCGGTGAGATCGGATTCCAGCTTCAACTGCATCTTTTTCCTGTCACCCTTGCAGTTAAGAGACAGTACGCTCGCATTTACCTTTGCATCAGCCAGGTCTGCATCGTTAACTATAAATGCGATCATGATATCGCTCGCAGGACTCGTTATTATTCCGTTTACAATAAGCTCATTTTTGACATCATATGCTTTGCCCGATATGGTTATTTGTTCTCCCATTTTCAGATACTCCAGAAGTGCCGCCTTCATTTCAGGTACCGATTCTGCATAGTCTGAAAACAGCGCGACCTGATTATCTGCCAACTGTAGCCCTCTCAAGCCCTGAAGCTCCATGAGCCTGTTATAGTCAGACAGACTTATAAGCAGTAATGGCTGATTTATAAAAAACAAACGGACATTATCGGGAATCTGTTCCGTGACTTTTTCGAACACGGCTTTCTTTGTAAGTGTTTCATCTCTGTCGCGATATAGCTTGTGTTCGACATGACCCGAGGCATAATCGTTGATATCAAGCCCGTATTCTGCAATTTTTTTGGCTATATCGGCATCGCCTTCAACATAAAAGGACGCATCATAGGGAGCACAGTATTTGTATCCGTCATTCAGGGCGGTATTTGCGCCGAGACCTGTTGACAGTATACCGATTGTGCAGAACAGCATCAGGCATATGAAGGACATTGAGATATATGCGGTATTGATACGGGAATTTATCTGCCGCAATATAAATGCATTCAGGCCCTTTAAGTATATTTTCTTATTAGATTGTACAAACTTCAGAAAAAAGCCCGAAAGAGAAGCGAAGAACAGGAAGGTACCCAATGCGCCCAGCGTCATTTCAAACGCCAGCATGCTGTTGAACTGCTGGATCCCGTTTTTGAGGACAAGAGCGTAAGCTGTGCCGATGCAGCCTATGGATAGTATGAACAATATAACGGTCAATATGGGATTTCTTATTTTTTGATTTTCATTTTGCCTTTCAGCATTTATCAGGTCTATCAATTTATATTTTGATATCGATATTGTGCTGAATATTACTACCACAAGAAATATTGCACCGAAATACAGGATCGTTTTAACAAAGGCCATTGATGAAAATATGAAGCGGTATCCGGACATGTCAACATCAAAAAGCTTTGCTGTTACGACAGACAGCCCCTGGGACAGGAAAACTCCGGCCAGCAGGCCTGTTGCAAGGGAAATGACGCCTATTATAAAGGTTTCGCTTACCAGCATTCTTGCGACCTTCCCCTTTTCCATTCCGAGTGTAAGGTAGATGCCTATTTCTTTCTTTCTTCTTTTTATTAGAAAATTATTAGCGTAAATAATTAAAAATCCGAGGATAAACGATACAAAAATCGAAATATAACCAATAAGAAATGTAATTGTTTTAAGCATCTCGACTGCTGAATCAGAAATGTAGAGCATTGCCTTCTGAGCCTCGACAGAATTGAAGACATAGAAAATGCAGACGCTGAAGGTGAGTGTAAGGAAGTACAGCGTGTAATCCCTAAAGCTTTTCTTTACATTTTTCATAGATAGATTAAAGTACATTTCCTGTGTCACCTCCCAGCAACGTTATGACATCGATGATCTTGCCGAAGAACTCCTTCCTTGTGCTCTCACCCTTTATGATCTCGTTGAACAGCCTGCCGTCCTTTATGAAGAGTATCCGACTGCAGTAGCTCGCTGTAAAAGCGTCATGTGTAACCATGAGTATCGTGACCGAAAGGCTTTTGTTGAGGTGTTCCACGGATTCGAGCAGCATTCTGGCAGATTTCGAATCAAGTGAACCGGTAGGTTCGTCTGCGAGTATTAGTGCGGGGTCTGATATTATTGCCCTTGCGGCGGCTGTTCTCTGCCTTTGCCCGCCGGACATCTCATAAGGGTATTTGGAGAGGATTTCTGTAATATCAAGCTTTCTTGAGACCTCTTCGACTCTTCTTTCCGCTTTTTTATGATCGGTACCGGATATGCTCAGCGGCAGGATGATGTTTTCAAAGCCTGTGAGCGTATCCAGCAGGTTGTAATCCTGGAATATGAAGCCCAGCTCTTCACGTCTGAAGCGGGACAGCCTGTTGCTTTTCATTTCTGTTATATCCTGCCCCCTGATGGATATATGTCCGCAAGTAACTTTATCAACAGTGGATATGCAGTTGAGCAGCGTGGTCTTACCACTGCCGGAAGCTCCCATGATACCTACGAACTCGCCCTCATTTACCGTAAAGGATACATGATCGAGAGCCTTTGTCAGATTTCCCTTATTTCCATAGTATTTTTCAATGTTATCTACTTTTAGTATTTCTGCCATTATATTTCCTCCTGTCTTGCAGCCGCTAATCGTATTAAAAGTTTAACCCTTTCTACTAATTGTAATTGGGTCGGCAAAGAAGTGCCATGACTTTGCCTTACAGAAAGCTTACATTTTTGTTAGATTTGTCGGATTTGTCGGATTTATCGGATTTGCCGGGGCAGTTCGATCAGGTCCGGTGCATATCGGTCATGGAGCTGATCGGGAATGTAATGGTGACGGATGTTCCACTGCCATACTCGGAAGATGCTTTTATTGTAAGGTCCAGCTTGTCGCAGAGCTTTTTGCATATATAAAGCCCCATGCCTGTAGAACGTTCGTTTTTCCTGCCGTTTGTGCCGGTAAAGCCCTTGTCGAATATTCTTGGAAGCTCGCTTTGTTTGATCCCGATCCCATTGTCCGATATGGAGAGCTCTGCTGAGTTCTGTTCCTTACGGGCAGTGATCGTTATGCAGGGCTCAGGCCTATCCATATATTTAACTGAGTTTGTGATAAGCTGTCCAAGTATGAACTGAAGCCATTTTTCATCTGAGTAAACATTGATATCCAGTCCATCTGTAACGATCTTTATCCTGTTATGTATCAGCAGGCCTGTATTTTTCTTCAATACATCAAAGCATGCTTTCTGAAGATTGATTTCCTTTACGATATAGTCCTTCTCTACTGTATTGCTCCTTGAATAAAACAGAGCCTGCTCGATAAATGCTTCAATTTTGTCAAGCTCCTCTGATATGCTGTCAGTCACCGCACTTTTATTGTTTTGAATAATTAGCTTTGAAGATGAGATAGGTGTCTTTACTTCATGTATCCATAGCTCAATATACTCTCTGTATTCCTCCTGAAGCGACTTGTATTTGTTTATCTCCTCCAGCATTGCCTTGTTTGAGCCCCTCAAGATATCGCACAGGATCATACCCTCTTTAAAATCAGGCAGACTTGTTATCTCTGCGATCAGGTTCTTCTTATCAAGTGAGTCGAATCTACACAAAAGGTCGTTATAAAAAGCCTTCCTTTTGAGATAATCAAATGTCAGCGGCAAAACCAGGGCCAAAATGAGAAGGAGCCCTATGAACAGCGATAATGCGGGACCACCGGCGGGATTAAGGGCTATCAGGGCGGCAACCGTGAAAATGATCGCAGCAGACATTGACATTATGTAGATTATTCTATCCTTCAGGTATTCAGATAATCTCATAATACTATATAACCCTGTCCTCTCTTTGTTCCTATGACCGGCCCGAGTCCGGCATCCTCCAGCTTTTTACGAAGCCTGTTGATGTTGACGGTAAGAGTATTGTCGTCAACGAACATATCACTGTTCCAGAGCTGGGTTATGAGTTCGTCACGGCTTACGATCATGCCCCTTTTGTCATAAAGGAGCGTAAGTATCTTGAGTTCGTTTTTCGTTAGCTCAAATTCTCCCGAGTTGCATTCGATAGTGCCTCTGGACAGGTGTATCACAAAATTGCCGCAGTTCAGCCGGTCTGATACTGTCTCCCTCGAAGTTCGCTTGAGCACGGATGATATGTGTGCAAGCAGTATTTGTGTATTATAGGGCTTGGTAATGAAATCGTCAGCACCCAGATTCATAGCCATTAATTCATCCAGCTCGGTATCACGGCTTGTTACCACTATTACGGGGGTGTCGGAACGTTTTCTGAGCTCTCTGCAAATATGGTACCCGTCTGCAGAGGGGAGGGTGATATCCAGTAATATAAGATCAGCCTGGGATGAAAGAATATATTCCACGACATTTTCAAATTCTTCTGCTATTTCGCATTGATATCCATTGTTTGATAAAAAAATTGATAATTCATCACGTATTTTCTTATCATCTTCTATAATGAGGATTTTCTTCATTTATCGATCCTCCTTCTGTTTATCCGCATGCTATGCCGTAAGTACATCTGCTTAATTTCATATATTATTACGTAGAAATAACGTAATGGTCTAATATGTTCACTTTATTATTACTATATAGTCTTCACCAATGATTTACAACAGCTATGCCATATCCGCTGCAGTGTACAGGGGAAGGGGTATCGACCCGAGGTCGCCCACCCAAGGTCGCCCACCCAAGGTCGCCCACCCAAGGGTACCCACCCAAGGTCGCCCACCCAAGAGCGTCAAAAGCAAAAAGTGATAAGGTTATAGCAAGTATTAGAATGAATACAGCTCATGGGTATGATAGAATAAAAATATGCAGAGGTAATGAACTGTTAACTTAAATAAGGAGTGAAGCATTGTGAAAGGTATCAAAATCGAGCCCGGTGCGGTTGGAACAGCTTTTAAAGACAACTGGAAGAAATGCGTCGGGACCGGGAGACTTGGATTGGCACTGCAGAAGGAATATCTGGATGGATTGGAATACGTGCAGAAGAATATCGGTTTTTCATATATAAGAGGTCACGGTCTGCTATGTGATGACGTTGGTATCTACAGGGAAGATAAAGTTGATGGCGAAATGAGGCCGTTTTACAACTTTACGTACATAGACCGCATATTTGATTCATATCTTGAACGGGGCATCAGACCCCTTGTGGAATTGGGCTTCATGCCTTACAAGCTGACTTCGGGAGAGCAGACCATTTTCTATTGGAAGGGCAATACGACCCCTCCTAAGGATTACGACAAATGGGTTGACTTGATAAAAGCTGTTGTCAGGCACTTCATTTCCAGATATGGTGAAGAAGAGGTCCTCAAGTGGCCTTTTGAGGTATGGAACGAGCCAAACCTGCCGGGTTTCTGGAAGGATGCGAATATGCAGGAGTACTTCAGGCTTTATAAAGTGACCGCAAATGCCGTCAAAGAGGTGGACGCGCGCCTGCAGGTCGGAGGTCCGGCGATTTGCGGCGGTATGGATCATTGGATAACAGAGTTTCTTAATTTCTGCAAAGCAGAAAATGTGCCACTGGACTTTATTTCAAGACATGCATATACATCCTCACAGCCCATGTCTATCACACCGCACTTTTTATACCAGGACATATATAGCTCTGATCATATGCTCAATGAATTAAAGACGGTCAAGGAGATGATAGACAAGTCACCGTTCGCAGATCTGCCGTTTTACATAACAGAGTACAATACCTCCTGGCATCCTCTGAATCCTGTCCACGACACAGTATTCAATGCGGCCTATATTGCAAGGCTGCTAAGCAGGTGCGGCGACTATGCGGACCTGTTCTCCTATTGGACCTTCAGCGATGTTTTTGAGGAAAGTGATGTGCCAAGGGCACAGTTCCATGGAGGGTTCGGCCTCGTAGCACTCAATAACATACCAAAGCCCACGTTCCACACGTTTTCCTTCTTTGCAAAGCTGGGAGTAGAACAGCTGTACCGGGACGATAATATTATCGTTACCCGCAGAAAGGATGGAACTATCGCAATAGCTGCATGGAACCCTGTTTTGATAGACAGGCAGGGCGCGGCTGAAGAGCAGGAAAATGCAGCAAATGCGGCAAATGACGGTGAAATGCATAAGGCAGCCAATAAGGAAGCGGAAAACCAGGAAATCAGAAGCTTTGAAATCGAACTCCCATTTGATTCTGAGCATGTATTTATGAAGAAACAATCTATAAATGAGGAAATAGGTAATCCTTTAAAAGCCTGGATGCAGATGGGAAGACCAAGATTTCCGGATAAGGCTTCTGTTGAAACTCTCAGACAGGCAGCGCAGCCCGGTATCACTACATGCAGTCTTGGTACGGAGGGCGGCAACATCAGGTTTGAACTGGAGCTTACAAAAAATGAGGTCGTGTTGATAGAATTGTATGCTGTAAATGATGAGACCAGCACATATATCGGGTTGGACGACAGCTTTATAGGATATTGATGATATGGAACAGAGCAGAGACAGAAAGCATAATAAAATCAGCAAATCGGAAATAGTGGTTGAGGATATCACCATTGAGATAGAGCGGAAAAAAATTAAAAACCTGCATCTCAGGGTATATCCTCCGGACGGGCGCGTCAGCGTCTCTGCTCCTGCGCGCTTTAGCGATGATATGCTCCGCTCCTTTGTGGAATCTAAAATCGAGTGGATCAGAAAGCACCAGGACAGGATCGGGCGAAGGCAAAGGAATGCTCAGGCTCCATGTGAATTCGTAAGTGGTGAAGTACATTTCTTCAATGGCAGCGGCTACAAGCTTGAATTGATAGAACAGGATGCAAAGCCGCATGTAGTGATCGAAGGCGGATCACTCAAGCTTTATGTGCGCCCGGGCGCCTATGCGGAAAAGAGGAAGGCTGTTATGGACGAGTTCTACAGGGCTCAACTCAAACAGCTTTTGCCCGGTATAATTGATAAATGGGAGAAAGTCATAAAGGTCAAGGTCGATGATTTTGGTATCAAGAAAATGAAGACCAAATGGGGGACCTGTAACAGAAAGGCTCGGCGGATATGGATCAATCTCGAGCTTGCAAAGAAACCGCCGGAATGCCTTGAATATATAGTGGTACACGAGATGGTACACCTCATTGAACGACACCATAACAGCGTATTTTACGGATATATGGATCAATTCCTGTCGCAATGGCGCAGTTACAAAAATGTTTTGAATTCATAGAGGCTCTTCTATTGCTTTTATCAGTCTAAATAGCATATCGTTTACTGGTGTAGGCACATCATACTTTCGTCCCATTTCAATCACGGCACCGGAAAATATCTCGACTTCAGTCTTGCGTCCCGCTTCAACATCCTGACACATTGATGTTTTGCCTTCGGGAGATAGTGAGCATATGATTTTGATATAATTTTGAATATCCTGCTCTGTAAGATTGATGCCGGCCTTCGGGGCAATTTTTATGACCTCGCGTGAAGCATCTACCATGAGATCTCTTGCAAAGCCTGCTTTTGCAAATTTACCATATGGCGCATGTAGAATGGCAGATACCTGGTTTATTCCAACGTTCAGCATGAATTTCCACCAAAGCTCGCGCATAATGCTTTCGGGCACGGTATAGGGCAGCCTTGCACGGTCAAAGTAAGCCCTGACGGCGTCTACCTTTGGAGATTTTGCAGAACCGTCCCTGTCTCCGAAGACTATTCTTCCTATATTGGCAAATTGTATATCAGTGACTTCTCTTACAGCATCGGTTGCAACACAGAAGGAGTGTAGAACTTTATCCATGCCGAACGCACTACCGATTATCTCTTCGCTCGTAATACCGTTTAACAGTGATAAAATTATAGTATCAGGGCCAACCAGAGACCTCATGTCTTCTATTGCCTGATCCAGATGGTGGTTTTTGACGGATATCAGTATCAGATCAGCTTTTTCATCTGCCTCACCGGGTCTGACGTATGTGAACGGTATTTTAGAACCATTGACGCTTATCCCGTTTTTGCTGTAGTTTTCGAACCGACTGCCACCGGCTATTACCTTTAGCGTATCTGGACAGTTTTCCATGATCCTGCTGCCGTATACTCCTCCTATAGCTCCCAGACCGATAATGTAGACTTTTTGAATATTGTGCATAAGTAAAACTCCTCCCTGATTATTATGCCATTTGTATAAAGAGCATTCAACTATTCTATACTACTTATGGCAAAATGACGGTTTGATAATACTTTCTAAAAATTGCTTGATTAAGGTTATAAACTTTGCTATTCTTGTTATTGGTTATCCAGAATGGCCTTTAACTGGCTGGATACCTAATTATGAACAGAATACCGGATTTTAAAGGTTTTGTATATATAACGAGACTATAGATATCTCCCGCCTCGTTGAAACACTGCAATATCATAAGAATTTCCTTTGGACGGTATTTATATTTATTAAACTCAAAAGGAGTGTAAAAAAATGGATTACAGAAAAGAATCATTAAGGCTGCATGGCGAATGGAAGGGTAAGATTGAAGTCATAAGTACTGTACCTGTTAAAGATAAGCAGGATCTTTCTCTGGCATATACACCGGGAGTAGCAGAACCCTGCCTAGCTATACAGAAGGATGTAGACCTGTCATACCAGCTGACAAGAAGATGGAATCTGGTAGCGGTTGTAACAGATGGAACAGCAGTGCTTGGACTCGGTGATATTGGACCGGAGGCAGGTATGCCTGTTATGGAAGGCAAATGCGTACTGTTCAAATCTTTTGGTGATGTAGATGCTTTCCCGCTCTGCGTACGTTCAAAGAGCGTCGACGATATCGTGCAGACTGTAAAGCTGTTGGCAGGCAGCTTCGGTGGAGTCAATCTGGAGGATATATCTGCTCCGAGATGCTTCGAAATAGAAAGACGTCTTAAGCAGGAATGCGATATTCCGATATTCCATGATGATCAGCATGGAACTGCAGTAGTAACACTGGCTGCTATGCTAAATGCATTGAAGCTTGCTAAAAAGAATATAGGTGATATCGAAGTGGTCGTAAACGGTTCCGGAGCTGCAGGTATCGCAATTACAAGACTTCTTATGGCAATGGGCCTCAAGAGGGTCATCCTTTGCGACACAAAAGGAGCAATATATGAGGGTAGGGACAACCTGAACGATGCGAAAGCCGAGATGGCAAAGATCTCAAACTTTGAAAAGAAAAAGGGCTTGCTGAAGGATGTTATCGTTGGAGCAGACGTGTTCATAGGTGTTTCTGCAGCAGGAATGTTGACAAAGGAAATGGTTAAGACTATGGCAAAGGATCCTATCATATTTGCTATGGCTAACCCGACTCCTGAAATAATGCCTGATGAGGCAAAAGAGGCAGGAGCTCTCGTGGTCGGTACAGGACGTTCCGACTTCCCGAACCAGATCAATAATGTACTTGCGTTCCCGGGTATATTCAGGGGCGCGCTGGATGTAAGGGCAAGCGATATCAACGACGAGATGAAGATAGCAGCAGCTAAGGCTATTGCAGGGCTTGTATCTGATGATGAACTGAGCGCAGATTGTGTAATCCCGGCTCCATTCGATCCCAGAGTAGCAAGCAGCGTTGCTAAAGCTGTATCGGAAGCCGCTATAAAGACCGGAGTTAACAGGATTTAATGGAAAGGGGACACATCTTTATGTGGGGTATTCCTCAATAGACAAGATATGTCCCCGATGGAAAAACTGTATTATAGGTAAAGGGACACTCCTCGGCAGGTTGATAGGCTTCAATGGCCGGGGAATGTCCCTTTTTTTGAAAGGATTTGCTATGATAGCTTTATTGATAATAATCTATGCGGCGTTTATCAGTCTGGGACTTCCCGATTCACTGCTGGGAAGCGCTTGGCCTTCCATGCGGACCGGGTTTGGTGCGCCGGTTGCTATTGCGGGCTATCTTTCAATGGTTATAAGCATCGGCACGATCATATCCAGTTTTGTTTCAAGCAGGATCATAGCGAGATTTAAAACCGGAACGGTTGTTGCAGTAAGCGTTACATTGACCGCTGCAGCTCTTCTGGGCTTTTCATTTGCACAGTCGGTATGGGTGCTGTTTCTGATGGCCATCCCGCTGGGATTGGGCGCAGGGTGTGTAGATGCCAGCCTGAACAATTTTGTGGCGCTTCATTATGAATCAAGGCATATGAACTGGCTCCACTGTTTTTGGGGAATAGGGGCCACAGTAGGGCCAATGATAATGGCATTTCATATTGATGCAGGAAATGGCTGGAGAGCGGGCTATCTAACTGTTGCGATCATCCAGAGCATTCTGGTGATCATCCTGTTTGCCACACTTGGTATGTGGAAGAACGGAACCAACGGAAGTCCCACCGAGAATACCGAGACCAGATTTATTAGTAACCATGAAGCTCTGAGGCTTCCTAATGCTAAGCTCGCCATGCTTGGCTTTGTTTTTTTCTCAGCTACCGAAACAACGACAGGCCTTTGGGCCAGCAGCTACCTTACATCCAGCCATGGATTCTCGGAAGCGGCTGCGGCGACTGTCACCTCCTGCTTTTATGGCGGCATTACGGCAGGAAGATTATTGGCTGGGTTTTTATCAATAAAGGCCAAAAGTTCGGATCTTATACGTTGGGGGCAGCTGATATGTATTGCAGGAGCTTTACTCATAATTCTTCCATTGCCCTCGGGGTTTGCTGTTGCAGGTATAATCATGATCGGCCTTGGAACTGCGCCGGTTTTCCCCAATATGCTCCATGAAACACCAAACAGGTTTGGAAAGGATATTTCACAGGTGTTGGTCGGCATAGAGATGGGAACTGCGTATATAGGCAGCCTCCTTGCACCGATGCTGCTGGGCCAGCTTGCTTCCTTTACCGGTCTGGGTCTATATCCTTATTTCATAATGCTGTGTATACTGATCATGTTTATATCATCTGAATTATTACAGCATAGGATAACAAAACGATAAATACAATAGTTGCTGAGTAACAAAGAATATAGGGCTGTCTCAAAATCAATTGGGTGAGTAAAAAATCTGGTAATGTGTGGCGAGATATTCAATTTAGTTGATATATGGCTCGATAATGCAGTGGAAACCTAAATTATGTAGTACAATCAAGGTTTAATAACCACTTCGCAGAGTTATATCCACTCATTTCCTGATAATTCACTCAACCTTTGTTGCAAATCCCAACAACTTTTAGACAGCCCCTTTACTGTATCTGCCGTTACCTATTGCCGAGGAGGAAGCAAATACAGTTTTTTAACAGCATTTCCTGCAACACATTTATTGTTGTTGTAAACTGCAGTGACGCTGAAGTAATACTCGACTCCATCGGTTAGCTTCTTGAAATCGCCGTTTGTGTATTCGACTGTATTGTCGAGAATTACGGATGTCAGATTTTTATCATATACACCGTAGTACCCGTTTGCCGGAAAAACAGGGGACTGGTTGTTTTGTGATATGACGACCCTATATTCCACCAGCTCTGATGATCCGATCTTATCCCATTTTATGACCAGACTGCCGTTTTCATACTCAGCCTTTACAGCAGGTGCAGGGAACAGCTCCGGATTTTCCGGGCCTTCATACTTACAAGATATTGTAATGCCAGTGATAACCCTGTCGTTGTATACAGCGACTACGCTGAAATGGTATGTTTCTCCGCTTTTGAAGTACTTGTCGAAATCACCGTTGTTATATTGAACAGTATTGTCTATGACTGCATAATTTCTGTCCTTGTCGGTTATCCAAAGCAAGTGCCCGTTTTCCGGCCAGGTCGGCGTAGAGTCATTTTTGGATGCGACTAATCTATAGCCCTGCAGAATGGGTGAGTCTATCTTGTTCCACCTGACTACCAGCCTGCCATTCTCAATTGCCGATGTAACGACCGGTGTCTGGTATAATTCCGGGTTTTCGGTGCTGTTATATTTGATTTTCACGGCATTGCCTGTGACGTTTTTATCATTGTAGACAGCAGTGACACTGAGGAAATATTCCTGGCCTTTGGTGAAATACTTTCCAAAGTCTCCGTTGGCATATGCTGTGGAATTGTCTATAATAGCATAATCTCTGTTTTTATCTGTGAACCAATATAGATATCCGTTATCAGGGAATGAAGGTGAGGAGTCGCCTTTGGATGCTACAACCTTATAGCCCTGAAGGTTTGGTGAATTTATCCTATCCCATCTGAGGACAAGTCTTCCGTTTTCTTCAGAAACGGTGACTTTCGGCGCAATATAGGCTTCGGGATTTTCCTGACCGCTGTAGGTAAACTGTATAGCATTGCCCACTACGAACCCGTCTTTATATACCGCGGTGACACTGGCATAGTAGTTCTGACCTTTTGTCAAATAATTTCCGAAATCACCATTGTTATACTTGCTGCTGTTATTAATTACTGCATAATTTCTATTCTTATCTTTTATGTAATATAGATAACCTTCATCGGGATACCTTGGAGATGAATCATTCTTCGAAATAACGACAGCATATCCTTTTAGATAATCAGTAGAAATATTACCCCATCTTACCACTTGGGTGTTGTTCTCCGATGAGATAGTAACATTAGGCACTGTACGCAGAGTTGGATCCTCAGGCCCATTATATGTCATCCTTGCCGTATTGCCGGCAACATACCTGTCTTTGTAAACGGCCGTGACACTGATGTAATAAAGTTCACCTTTTTTGAGATATTTTCCGAAATCGCTCGTCCCTGTATACTGTCTGCTGTTATCTATGACAGCTGACGTTTTGTTTTTATCTGTGATGTAGTAAAGCTCGCTGTTGTCGGGATGGACCGGCGTTGAATCGTTCTTTGATATTACTACTGCGTAGGCGAGGAATTTCTCAGAGCTTATTTTGTTCCATTTAACGACCAGCCGGTTGCTTTCGGATGCTACTGATACCACTGGAGCCATGTATACATCATCATATGTGACCTTGTCTTCATCATATGTGATTTTATCCTCGTTATTTTTGAAGGCCTTATACAACAGCATGGCAGCTTCTGCTCTGGTAAGGCTGCCCTGTGGCTTGAACAGGCTGCAGCCGTTTTCGGAATAGCCCTGTATCAATCCATACTTGACAGAGAGGGCTACATACTTCCTAAGCTTTGACGAGATTTGACTGGTATCCGAGAATCTGTTCAGAATGCTCTCGTCGACAGACTCATTTCCATATCCCAGGGCTTTGACCAGCGCAACTGCCATATCTTCTCTGACAGCCTGCTGATCCGGCCTGTAATTATCGCCTGCTGATGACCTGAAGCCTGTGAGATAGGCTTTAGCCGATTCTACATACGGGTATTCCCAGTCATTCCTGCTTACGTCCAGAAACGATGGAGTGCCAGGGGAATATAGCTGGATTTTCAACGTCAACACCATCATCTTCGCAAATTGTGCTCTTGTGACGATGCCGGACGGGTCAAACCTTTCATTTCCAACGCCTTCAATGATCTTGTTCTCGAGCATCCACATGATTTGATCGTATGCCCAGTGAGACTCCTTAACGTCTGAAAACCAATACTTATTGTTGGTTGCGTATACCGTAGATGTAACTGAAAATATCATCGCAATGCATAAAATGAGTGAAATGATCCTTGCGGGTTTCTTCATAAACTATCCCCTTCCAATATAAACACATGTCTTACACTTATAGTATCACATATCAACATTGGAAATGAATTACATTACCATGAAGTTTAGTTAACAAAAATGTTACAATGTGGCAAAACGCTTTAATTTATACTAACCGTGACATCTACGTTAAAACCTGGCATCAGGAAATCATCAGCATTGTCCAGCTCTATCCTGACTGGTACCTGGGTCTCTCCGTTCTGATTTTCGGCTCTTCCCGGGATATATGAAACTTTTCCGGTGTATGATCTGGCCTTGTCAGCTACAGGGGTTATAGTAACAGGTGAACCGATCTTTATATCCTTTATAAACTCCTCCGGTATATCAGCCTCTATTTCCAGACTGTCGGCATTCATTATGCTCAGCAGCTTATTTTGCGGACCTGCGATATCTCCTTCAACATAGCCTATATTATAAACGATACCGTTATTTACATCACATATAACATCTGAATTTTTCAGATATGATTTGTCCAATTTGGTTCTCAGCAGCTTCAAGTCAGCTTCAAGTAGAGATACCTCCAGGCCTTGCTGGTCATTCTCCTTGCCCTTGCTGTCCTTAAGGCTGTTTATTGCATAGGTGATATCCTGCACTGCCTTTTTATCACTGTCGACAACCTTTTTGTAGCTGTCGAGCTCACTTTGTGAGATACCGCCTGATGTGAAAAGCTGCTCCTTGATTTTCAGTTCTTCTGAGGACTTGTTGTAGATATTTTTGGCATTTTTCAGGTCGTTCTGAAGCTTATTGAGGTCATTGCCTTCAAGGAGCCTTTCAACATTGCTTTTTGATGCTGCCAGAGACAACTCCTTATTGGAAATCGAATTTTCCATTTCCATTAGATTGAGAGAAACCAGAGACTGACCGGATTTGACACGTTCACCTTCTACTACGTGTATTTTTTTTACAGGTGCCTGGAAATCCAGTGTTATATTCTTTGTTTCTGTTGCAATCACTACTCCAAATGCTTCAACTGTCTGATTTACCTTCTCTTCCTGTGCAGCAGCCGGAGTTTCTTCAGCCTGCGACGAGCCGCAGGCTACAGCGGTGCAGGATATTGCTATTGCCAATAATAATAGGATTACTTTTTTCATACTGCTTCACTCACCTTTCCATCTCTTACATGAATTATTCTACGGCCATATTCTGCCGCTTCCTTCGAATGTGTGACCTGTATTATCGTCTTGCCCTTCTCACGGTTGATTTTTGCCAGCAACTCCATTATCTCTGTGCCCGTTTTTGTATCAAGATTGCCTATGGGCTCGTCAGCTAAAATGATATCGGGTTGGTTGATCAGTGCCCTTGCTATCGCAACACGCTGCTGCTGGCCGCCTGACAGCTCTCGTGGCGTGTGGTGTCTCCTGTCGGTAAGCCCGACAGTTTCAAGGATCTCATCGAGTTCCTTCCTGTAGTCTTTCAGCTTTTTGCCATCCAGAAGGATCGGGAGCATTATGTTCTCTTCTACATTAAGGTTTGGTATAAGGTTGTAGAACTGGAATATGAAGCCCATCTCCTGACGCCTCAGCTTGCTTTCCTGCTCGTCATTCAGGCCATCCAGTTCGCGGCCCTTGATCCTGATCTTGCCTGAGGTAGGCTTGTCAAGACCCCCGATCAGATACAGCAGCGTACTTTTCCCTGATCCTGACGGCCCCATGATGGAAACGAATTCGCCCTCATCTATTTGGACGTTGATATTTTTTAACACTTCTACTTCGACCTTACCCATGGAATATGATTTATTCAGGCCGATTGACTCTATTATTGCCGGCATTTAATTTACTCCTTTCAATAATGTATATGCTTTATCACTCATACTTCAGGGCTTCGATCAGATTAAGCCTTGTTGTTTTCAATGTTGGACTTACTGATGCAACCAGTGTTATAACAGCTCCCAGTACAAAGGATATGATAAGAGTCGAAGGCTTCAGCAGTATCGGCATGGGGAAATCCAACGCCTTCATGACATATGGCATCGTATATGTCATCATCAGCCCTGCAGATACGCCTGTTATTCCTCCGATCAAGCCTCCTGTAATGGATTCTGCTATCATCATGGCTATGATTTGCTTCCTGCTCATACCAACGGATCGGTACATGGCAAGAGAACGCCTTCGCTCAATGAAACTGACTATGTAATTGTTGATAATGCCAAACATTCCAATTATGAGTGTCAGATAAGCAAAGGCCTTCATGGCGCTGAATATACCGCTGTTTACTTCGTAATTTTCAGCTTCCATATTGGCTATCGTATCAACATACTGATCCCTTCGGGTATATTTTTTCTTAATGGCATCAACTACGGATTGCGGGTCTTTACTGGTCTTTATGAATATTTCATTGCAGTTGCTGATGCCGGTATCCATCTTAAAATATTTTTCAGATACAAGGACATTGCTTCCGTTATCGAGCAGCGTATTCTGAAAGCCGATTATCTTATATTTAACTTCCTTGTCATTGAGAAGGAGAGTGAAATGATCGCCTACTTTCATGCCTAATTTGTCTCTGAGCTTGCTTGCCATTATCATGGACCTCTCATTGTTCAAGGTATCAAGCAGAGCTTTAGGATCTGATGTGTCTACAAGTTCAAGATCAAAAAATTCCGGGAATCTGGCAGTGTTGATCCCATACATACTTCCGAGTGTGTAATCATGCCCGACAATTTCTATTCCGTATTGTGTATAATTGCGGCAAACCTGTTCAACACCGTCGACTGAGAGCAAGGACTGCTCGAAGGTTCTGTCGGCATTGTCATCTGACATATAAATTTCAAAGTCAGTATTTCTTGTATAGAAGCTGGAGACCTCATACAGTACGCTGTCGCTAATCGTGCTTATCATGATCAGGCTTGAAATAGCTATGGTCAGCAGAGAAATATTGTTCAGAATGCTTTTGTTCTGCCGCAGGTTTTTAGCAGCAATTGCCCCAACATTTCCAAATAGCATTGAATATAGTTTTTCAAACAGAAATACAAAGCCTGATGTAATTGCCGGAAGTAATAGAATAATGCCTATAACGGAGGACAACAAGCTTACGGTGTCGAGTATATATGCAAGTTCATCAGGCGACAGCGGGGGAAGGACAAAATGGATGATCAGAAAGATAGCACCGGCAATATACCGTCCTTTATTGCCTTTTTTCTTTTTTTCTATGGAATTTAAGACTATGTCCTTGACTGGTATCTTGGATACCTTTTTTATCGGAAGTATCGAACTTACCAAAGAAATAACTACCGCCACAGCGAATGCAGATATCATTTGCGCGGGCTTATAATTCAGGAATATGGCATATCCGGTCATATAAGAGGGAGTGATGAGAGCGGTTATCAGATAAAGCGCACCAAGCCCCAAAAGGCATCCTGCCGCTCCTCCGATGATCCCATAGGCAACACTTTCCCCAAGCAGGACGAGATCCGTCGTACGCCTTGTTGCGCCGATGCTTCTGAAGGTCCCGATCATCGGGAGCCTTTCGAGTGTAATGACCTTGAAGGAGGTGTATATAATAAATATACTCATGAATGCAACAACGACAGACATCATCATAAAACCGACTGACATGGACTCCAGAGAAGATCTCAAATCCTCCATCGGAATCGGTTCGTCCACGGCATACCTGTTATATATTTCCTTAAGTTCAACTATGCTTTGCTGCAGATCAACATCATCTTTAAGCTTGATGAATATGAAATTGGTAAGGTTTCTTTTCCCAAATAACGCGGAAAGTGTCTGTTTCGGAACAATCATATTCGATGTTTCGCCTTTTTCTGTGAAAAAGCCGTCGGCGTGGGCTATTGCACATATTGAAAATCTGTATTTTCTATTACTTATTTCAAGATTGATGTTGTCGCCTGCTTTTAAACCGTATTTGTCAGCTGTGTTTTTTCCTATGATGACCTTCCTGCCGGTAAACTCGCCAATAGCTTTTTCATCCTCCGTATAGAAGGGACACATTACGGCGGCATCTTTCATTGTAGTACCGCGAAGGCTTACGGGTATATTTTCGTCCTTTGACGGACTAAAATAAGCGCTGGCCTGAAGTGTTCCAACCATATATTCGGTTTTTGCAGCAAAGATGCTGGTATCTGCATCTGGTATGAAGTTCTGTGGAGAATGACTGTCTATATGGACCATGATATCTGTGGACCCGAAAAATTGTTTGGCATCTGCTATAAACATATTAATAACATTGTCCGTGATAGCCTGTGACGCAAAGAAGAGGCCGCTCGAGAGGGTTATGGAGAACAATATCAGGAACGTGCGCAGTTTTTTCTCCCATATATTACGAATAATAAATTTTACAATTATACCCACTAAGTATACCTTACCTTTCCAATTGTGACTCATCGCATAATACGTCACATGGATAATTGTGTCTGAAAATTTTTTATTTGTTTTCAATGAAGTATTTTTTGTGCAATATAATCAAGTGTTTTCGGGCTTTCAGGTCAGATATTTTCCATAAATCACATGTCTGTATTCCATAAATCAGGTGAGTGGTCAAATTTTTAACTAAAGGCCACTATAGTGCTTTTTCAGATAGACATAAGGCCAAAATAGCTGAATTATGTATACTGATTGTGGAGAAAAATCAGTAAAACTCATTTTAAAATGGCCTTTAGTTGCAAAAATGACCAAACGACGAAGAGGGCGGGGAAGGAGCGGGGTAGGAAACGGCAGAAGGAGCGGCGAAAGCAGCGTGGGGAGGGGCGGTGGAGGAGCAGGGGAAGGAGCGGCGGAAGCAGCGTGGGGAAAGAACGACGGAGGGATTCGCGAACACCCATTGCGGATGCTGATTGAAGAGGGTATAATCTGTATCATTAAAAATAATCGTCTTCTCTTTGCTGGAAAGCTGCTAGCAGGTTAAGGCATGACGCTGGCAAACCGTTGGTATATTAATGTCATTTATATGGTTAACTGCCGGCAGGCTTTTTCGTGCTAACTGCATGCTTTTGACAGACTGTTGGCATGATATTAATGTGCTGATAACGGAGGAGCGGCTAGAGTTTCGGAGGGTTTTTGATGAGTGGATTGATGCTTCCAAGGTTCATGGGCTGTGATGCCTGTATGGAGGATTGCAGTATTGTTGTATTCGGCGCAGGTTTTGACGGAACAGTGAGCTACCGTCCTGGGTCGCGGTTCGGGCCTCAGGCAATGCGATCGGAGTTTTACGGACTTGAGACTTATTCACCTGCTCTTGATCGTGATATGTCGGATATTGCCGTATGCGACAGCGGTGATCTGGAGCTTCCCTTTGGAAATATCAACGCTGCTCTTGGGATGATACGAGACACTGCTGCGGATATCGTCAATGCAGGGAAGAAGCCCTTTATGATAGGCGGTGAACATCTTGTCACACTGCCTGCTTTTGAAGCCGTGTATAAAAAGTACCCTGATGTCTGTCTTTTGCATCTGGATGCCCATACCGATCTTAGGAATGAGTACCTGGGGGAGAAATTGTCACATTCCAGCGTTGTCAGGAGAATATGGGATGTTATCGGTGACGGACGGATATGGCAGCTTGGTATAAGAAGCGGTCTCAGAGAGGAGTTTGAGTGGGCGAGAGATGGCCATACGAGCCTGTGTCCATTTGATCTGTCGGCTGCTGATGAAGCTGTGTCAGATCTCTCGGGCAAGCCTGTATATCTAACCATAGATCTGGATGTTCTTGATCCCTCAATAATGTCAGGCACAGGCACACCTGAACCGGGGGGAGTTTCATATAAGGAATTGCAGAAGGCTTTGTGCAGCTTTGCCGGATTGAACATTGTTGCGGCTGATGTGGTAGAGCTGGCACCGCACCTGGACAGCTCGGGAGTTTCTACAGCGGCTGCCTGCAAGGTCATGCGCGAGGTGCTGCTGCTTATGGGCTGAGGGATCTGCTGAAAGCCTAACGGGCCTAACACATGCGATGGGGCCGCAGCACGTACGACCGCGTATTTTCTTATACGCCTGCTCTGCGGTAGAAGGTGGGGGAACAGCCCTTCACCCTCTTGAATATCCTGTTGAATGTAGTCAAACTGTTGAAGCCCGACTCCATAGCAATATCAAGGATAGGCAACTCTGTAGACTTGAGCAGCTTTTCTGCATGCTTGACCCTGTATGTGTTCAGGTAGCTGAGGAAGCTTTGACCTGTATATTCTTTAAAAAGCCTCGAGAAATAGTACACACTGAAGCCTGCCGCATTAGAGGCATCCTTCAGTGTGACCTGTTGAGGAAAATTCTTTTCTATGTATTCAAAAGCCTTGTTTATCTGTTGCAGCCCGGCAATCTTTTTGTTGCTGCTGTTATTGCCGCTTAAAAATGATCTTATATGGTTTCTTGAAATAAGCACGATTATATCGAATATTCTGGCATTGATGGACAGGGCGTAGGCATAGTCCTTGTTCTCGTTCTCCCTGATAAGCTGCAGTATGCACATTTCTATTGAACTCTGCAGTGCCGGTTCTTCGCTTCTGCTGATCCTGGTGGTTCTTTCCATAAAAGGCCTTATGTCATTTATGCCGCCGAAACCGTCAAGAGTCGAGATATTGAACTGTATGAAATACTGCTTGCCGTTTTTGCTGGATGCGGTTATTTCATGGATCTCTCCTGTCGGTATCAGGAGAAGGTCACCGTCGGTCAGCGGATATTCGGAGCCTGAAACACTGATGCGACAGGTACCGGCGGCATTGTAAACAAGCTCTACAGCATTGTGCCAGTGCATGGGATATTGCAGCTCGTTTGTGTTTTCTACCAGCCGGAAAGGATAACGTTCAGTGAATATGTCTTTCTCATGAAGGCCTTCGAGTTTCATATACGCACCTCCATTTCATGATATCAGAAAGGGAGGGCATCTGCAAATGAGGGTATACATTTATAGGTATATGCAGATTTTCAAGTAGGGTGCACCAGAATGCAATTATGAGGTGACATAATGTTAAATACGATGACTTATGTATATCAATGTGGAGAAATTCAATAAAAAAGTATGTAGAATTGCACCAAACTTGAAAAAATGCATATGAGTGGCAGTGAACTCAATATGTCAACTCGCTAAAGTTAGCAGCCCTTAAGAATGCGAAATAACATTCTAATTAGATTTAAGTTGTCTTTAGTAATACGATATTCGGTTATTTATATTATTTCATTCTCATCAGTTACAGAATATAAAGCATCACAGTTATTCATAAATGCCCAATAACAATCCCCATATGACCAATGCCACCATTCAGTCGGATAGTTAATAAACCCTGCCCTTTCCAGACAATTGATAAGAATTTTTCGGTTTTCTTCTCCACATGCAGGGCATAACTTGTTCTGACTCTTCCAAAGTTTAACGAGGGTATGTCTGCCTTTTGAGCCACATATCATCTTTTCTCCTTCCCGTTCTTCAAAGTATTGTTGCCAATCCTTATCAAACGGGTTTGCCATAGATTTTACTTTCGTAAAACGGTATATAGGAGTATCTACTGCACAGTTCAGACTTAAATAACCAGTCTTTGTTTTGTGCGCGGGATTTTTACTGGGAGTCGCAAATGTCCATTTCCTATTGTTTATTGTATGGTAATATTTGCGAGAAATCCAGCCTTTCGTTTTCATTGGATGTCTGTACAATGCCCAACTTCGTAGACTATTGAATATTTCATGGTCTGTCCAGTTAAACGCTTCGCTTGATACTATATGTTTGTGGTATTCACTCCAGCCTTTTATTACAGGGTTTAGTTTCATGATTAATTGCTCTTGGGTACTGGTCTTATTGGATTTGATAATAGCCCTTATCTTGCCCAATTATGTCTTAATGTTTTTCTTTGATGGTTTTATCAAGAATTTCCCGTTGTATTTACGTATGTTCTGTCCCAAAAAGTCAAAGCCATCCTCTATATGCGCACTGGATTTGTCGTAGTTGCTTACTATAAGCCTCAGTTTATGAATGTACATCTATAACTGCAAGGTAAAAATCATGATACTTGGTGAAAAAATCAAGTAAATAGCATTTCCACATTCTTTCTGGTTCTTCATTTAGAGGGTGTATCTTGAAATTATTTTCAAAATCGAGGATAGGTTTATATCCAAAATCACGTTCAGAATGCCATACACCATCAGGTGTGACCACAGAATATGGCAATTCATCATTTTGTAGTTCATAACCAAGTTTAACCCCATCAAGCCCAAAGTAGTCCCATCTGCCCCTTAAATTGTATGTAGTTATCCAGTAGTATAGCCCGTTCTCTATGCCATCATCATTATTATGTTTTTGTAAATATTCTTCAAAATCAACTAAATTGTCAAACCCTTTTTTTTTAGAAATTTCTAAGGTTTCTTTTTCAGAAAAGAATTTCTTATACGGCTCAACTTCAAGTTCGGAATAATATTTCATAATATGATTTCTTATAAAAGTATAAACTTCTGTATCGTTTAAAGTTAAATTATCAGGTAATACAACGTAACATATACTATGCATAACGACCTCTAAAATAATCTTCACTTCATATTTTCAAACGTATTTATATTAATAGTATCAATAGTTTACAATATAATCAAATAATAAATGGTAATAACACCGACCATTTGAAAGCAATCTTGTGTAGCCTCATGAATTATGTCCATGCAACAAATAGACAATATGTACATCAATCTTGGACAATTAGTACCATCATGTTTTTGACATTATAGAGGAGTAAGAACATATAAACCTTTATGATGAAGCAAATAAAAGGACAGAAAAAAATAAGTGACTATATGCGGTGAAAAGTAAAATAGATAGGCAAACATAGAATAATATGCAGCCTATCTATTAATATGGCTTAGTTAACAAATGAAACAGGACTTTATTTGTAGCTTAACATCAGTATCTCAACATCAGTACTTCAGTTCTATTCTGTCGCCGATGACTTCGAAGGAGCCCTTCAGCACAGGAGTGCCGGTCAGCTTCTGACTCCTTGCGTCAGGCTGGCTTCCGCCGATGTATACTTCAAAGGTGCCGGGCTCCAGTACTGCTTTGCCGTCATTATCTATCAACGCCATCTGCCTGGGAGTCAATGTAAATCTGACTTCCTGTTCACAGCCCGGCTCAAGGAATACTTTTCTGATACCGTTCAGCTGCCATCTCGGCACATCAACACTTGCCTCCACATCCTTAAGATAAAGCTGAACAGTCTCCTCCGCAGCCATTTTGCCGGTGTTCCTCACAATGGCGCTGCATGAGACAGGTTCGCCTGACCTGATCCTGTCTGTGACCTTGATGCCGCTGTATCCGAACTTTGTATAGCTCAGGCCGTAGCCAAAAGGATAAAGAGCTTCATTTTCCATGTACTTGTAGGTCCTGTTTTTCATAGAATAGTCGCAGAAATCAGGCAGCTCTTCAGAGGTGGCATAGAATGTGACAGGAAGCCTTCCGGAGGGAACATAATTGCCGAACAGTGCCGCTGCTACTGCTTCTCCGCCGCGACCACCAGGATACCATGCCTGAAGGATAGCAGGTACATGTTCGTCAGCCCATTTAACAGCCAATGCGCTTCCTGCCATAAGCACCAGTATTACAGGCTTGCCTGTTGCGTATACCTTCTCCAGCAATTCCTGCTGCAGTCCCGGCAGGTTAAGATTGATCTTGTCACCGCCAGCAAACTCGTTTGAGGTATCGCCCTCTTCTCCTTCAAGTGTTGCGTCAAGTCCCATGCACATTACCACAGCATCTGATCTTTCTGCTATTGCAAGCGCCTCGCTGAAACGGTCTTTGGGTGCAGAGAGGAACGACGTTTTATCTCTGAAAAGAGGACAGCCCAATGAATAATATACCCTTGTTTCTTCACCTACAGCAGCCCTGATGCCGTCGAGTATTGTGACATATCTGTCTGAGGTGCCGAAATAGTTGCCTTGGAGAGCTTCTCTGCTGTCGGCATTTGGCCCGATGACCGCTATAGATTTCAGCTTGTTTCTATCAAGTGGGAGAAGGTTTCCTTCATTTTTCAGTAAAACTATTGTTTTTTTGGCAACCTCAACGGAGAAGTCGCTATGCTCCTTACAACTGTTGATTTCATATGGGATATTGTTGAATGACACATGCTCCGGGGCGTCGAACATTCCCAGCTTCATTCTTGTAACAAAAAGCCTGATGGCAGCGCGGTCGATGTCTTCCTCGCTGACCAGCCCTTCGTTGTGTGCAATCATAAGATTTATATACATATTGCCGCAGTTAACGTCACATCCGTTTTTAAGAGCCATCGATACGGACTCGGGTGCAGTTTTTGTAACCATATGGCCTTCATGGAAATCCTTTATTGCCCAGCAGTCCGATGTCACATGCCCTTTAAAGCCCCATTCATCACGAAGTATGTCTGTCAGCAGAGTTTTGCTTCCGCAGCAGGGCTCGCCGTTAGTCCTGTTATACGCACCCATTACAGCTTCCACATCAGCTTCCTGGACCAGTTCCTTGAATGCTGGCAAATATGTCTCGCGCAAATCTTTTTGTGACACTTCTGCATTAAAGCTGTGTCTTACACTTTCGGGGCCGCTATGGACCGCAAAGTGCTTGGCGCAGGCTGCAGACTTCAGATATTTTTTATCATCTCCCTGCATACCTTTGACAAATGCGACTCCCAATCTGCCAGTCAGGTAAGGATCCTCTCCATAGGTCTCATGGCCGCGGCCCCACCTGGGATCTCTGAAAATATTTATGTTAGGTGACCAGAAGGTAAGTCCCTTATATATGTCGTGCTCGCCTCTTCGGACACTCTCGTGGTACTTGGCTCTTCCTTCGGTCGAAATAATATCGGCTATCTTGTACATCATGTCTTCATCAAAGGCTGCTGCCATACCTATTGCCTGTGGAAATACAGTTGCAACACCGGCCCTTGCGACTCCGTGCAAAGCTTCACTCCACCAGTTGTATGCCGGCACTCCAAGTCTTGGGATGGCGGGTGAGCTATGGAGCATCTGTGTTACTTTTTCCTCCAGTGTCATACGGGATACCAGGTCCTTTGCGCGTTCTTCAAAGCTAATGCTCTCATCCAGGTAAGCTGGTCTGTTTTCCATAATTGATTACCTCCTTTTATGATGGACTATGACATATTATAATCTTGTTCAGCCGATTAAATCAGGCTGAAAAAGTTGAGTTACTACTCTTAACACAATACTATCCTTTTTTTAACCACAGGTCATATCAATTCTTGCTGTCCATTGTTCACATTTTGTCCGACGGCAGTAATCGGGCAATACAGTAAATCATACTAATATGTTATAATATTAGTTACTAAATTAGGGGGGGCAGATCTAACATGGTTGATAAAATAAGTACTTTATCAATAGTTTTCATGGCTGTTTCAACCGGACTCTCAATATTGGTGCCGATAGCTGCCATCGTTGTTATGGGTATTAAGAAAAGGATGAACTGGAAGGCCATGATTCTGGGGACAACACTTTTTTTAGTATTTGTAATGATATTGGAATCGATTCTGCACAATGTTGTACTTGGCACAGATCCTTCAAAGTCTGTGATATATCAGAGTCCATGGCTGTATATGTTATATGTCGGTTTTGCAGCCGGTATTTTCGAAGAGACAGCCAGATTGCTTTGCTTTAAGTTCATATTAAAGACCGGAGATAATGAAAGCATTGATACCGGTATTTCTTACGGACTTGGGCATGGTGGTATCGAATCGATATTCATAGGCGGCCTTGCTACAGTGTCGAATCTTATAATGTCATCCATGTACAATTCCGGGATTCTTAGCAGCGTAACAGCCAGATTGAACGGTGAACAGCTTAGCGGTTTTAATCAGGGCATGGATATCCTCAGGAACACTCCACCGGATTATTTCCTGCTATCAGGTATCGAAAGGATGGCGGCACTTGTATTGCAGATATCACTGTCGCTGTTTGTACTTAAGGCAGTAACGGATAAAAAGTGGAAGTATTTCATATATGCAATTCTGATACACGCCGGGATCGATATGTTTGCAGCTTTATACCAGAGAGGGGTCATCGCAGATATCTATATAATGGAGGGCATACTGCTTGCAGGCGCTTCGGCTACCGCATATTTTGCATTCAGGCACTTGGGTTGGAATAAGGTGCAAATGTCGGACTGATCTTGGTATTGCAAATTTTACTTATTTGCAATATTATATTTCACATATATCATGCTCTGATTTCTATATAATAAAATGAGCTGAACCGATCCTGAAAGGTGGATAATCGATGCCCATTAGAATACCCAACAGTTTACCGGCTGCAGAGGTCTTGACCGGTGAGAATATATTCATAATGAACGAGGAAAGAGCTGAAAGGCAGGATATAAGGCCTCTTAGCATAGTACTGCTCAACCTGATGCCAACTAAAATAGCTACGGAGACCCAACTGCTCAGACTTATCGGCAATTCGTCATTGCAGGTGGATGTTACTTTTTTGCATCCTGAGACACATCAATCAAAAAATACTCCTCAGGAGCATCTAATGAAATTTTACAATACATTCAATGATATAAGGCATAAAAAGTTTGACGGACTGATTATAACAGGCGCTCCTGTAGAGCAGATGCCATTTGAAGCTGTGAATTACTGGGGTGAACTGAAGGAAATAATGGACTGGAGCCTGCATAATGTTTATTCCACCTTCCATATTTGCTGGGGCGCGCAGGCCGGTTTGTACCATCATTATGGGATCGACAAGTATCCTATGGATGAAAAGCTATCCGGAATATATGAACACAGGGTCACTAAACAAAATGTGATGCTGATGCGTGGATTCGATGAGAGATTCTATGCTCCGCACTCCAGACATACAGAGATAAGGAAGGAAGATATCGACAAGGTTCCTGAACTCCAGATACTGTCGGAGTCCGATGAAGCGGGGGTATACATAGTTTCTGCGCTCAAAGGCAGACAAATTTTTGTGACAGGCCATTCCGAATATGATCCGTTGACGCTGAAGGATGAATATGACAGGGATGTCGGCAAGGGTCTGGGACCCAATATTCCAAAGAACTATTTCACTGAGGATGACCCTGGCAAACCGCCAATCGTGAGATGGAGGGCGCATGGGAATCTGTTGTACGCAAACTGGCTCAACTACTACGTATATCAGGAGACACCATTTGACCTTAACGAAATTGAATAGCACCAAGCAAAATCAATAGAGGGCAAAATAAAAGGACAACGTATAGTTGCCCTCTATTGTATTCTTTGTATGTAATAATCCTTTAATTAACCGTTTATGTTTATATTCGAAGAGCCAACCATAGTCTTTCTCAGTACCAGATAGCCGAGTCCGCCGAAGATTGCTACTCTGAACAGGCTCCACCAGGACAGATAGTGATATTTGCCTATCAAGTCAATGAGCAAACTGATAAAACAGAGTCCGCCGTATCCAAGCAATCCTATATAAAGGAATTGCTCCTTCAAGCTTGCGTATGTCAATAACAGTCCTAGAATAAATACCCAGTATGAAAGTGCGCTGAAAAAACCGCCTAATGAAATACCGAGGGTGTCGTTCAGGAATATTAGCACTAATCCCGCAAACATAATAATAATGTCAAGGGGCAGTAGTAATTTAAAAAACTTGCATGTGCTGAAGAAGCTGCGAAGCTCATTGCTGATGTTCACATAAGTGTTCATGATTATCCCCTCCGAATTGTTTATAGTCGGTTCAAATACTAAATACTGTATTTGGTGACCATTTATATTATATTGGATTATTCAATATTTAGCAATTATATTATATAATTATGTTTGTAGAAAATTAAGCTTTAGGAGGACAAGGCAACAATGAAATACGGATATTTTGATGAAGGCGCAAGGGAATACGTTGTTACCAGACCTGATACTCCGACTCCCTGGATCAACTATATCGGCAGTGGGAAATATGGGGGAATAGTCTCAAATACAGGCGGTGGCTACAGTTTTCATAAGGATCCTCAAAACAGGAGGATAACCAGATACCGCTATAACAGCATACCGATGGACAGGCCCGGAAGATACATATATATCAGGGATGCTGCAACGGGTGAATACTGGAACCCGGGGTTCCAGCCGTCTGCGACAAAGCTCGACAGCTACAGCTGCAGGCACGGTATGGGATATACGGTGCTTGAGGGAGAATATAAGAGAGTCGCAGCAAGTGTGACATATTTTGTGCCTGATGACAGGGATTTTGAAATCTGGCTGCTCAAAGTACGTAATCTGTCCAGTGTGACTAAAAAGCTTCAAATGTTCAGCTATGCCGAATTCTGCTTCTGGGATGCCATAATGGACCAGCAGAACGTGGACTGGGTACAGCAGATCAACCAAGGCCGCTATGACAATGGCATAATCACCTGGTATCCGCATTATATCAGCAATAATGCATCATTCTTTGCTACAGGGGCTGAAGTAGCAAGTTTCGATACAAACCTTGAATCCTTTATCGGCAAATATCATTCCGAAGCAAATCCTATTGCGGTAGAGCAGGGTGCATGCTCGAATTCCATATCCTTCAGGACAAATGGTGTTGGAGCTTTCTGCAACGAGATCGTGCTGGAAGGCGGAGAGTTCAGGGATTTAGTATTTATATTGGGCTATTCGGAAAACAAATCAGATATCAGGAAGGATATTGAGCCGTATCTGGACCCCAAAGAGGCAGGACAAGCTCTTGAACGGCTAAATAAATACTGGGAGGAATACACAGGAAAACTGCATGTTGAAACTCCCGACCGCGATATGAATCTCTTTGTTAACATGTGGAATCAGTATCAGTGCAAGACGACCTTCAACTGGTCACGGTTTGTCTCACTTTACCAGCTTGGTCTTGGAAGGGGTATGGGGATAAGAGATAGCGCCCAGGATACACTCGGCGTAATGCATACGATACCTGAACAGGCAAAAGACCTGATCATCAAGCTTCTGAAGTGCCAGTATACTGACGGTCGCGCATATCACCTGTTCTTCCCGCTTACCGGAGAAGGCGGCGTAGGAGATGCTCCTGTCAAAAAGTTTGACTGGTATTCGGATGATCATCTTTGGCTGATACTTGCTGTAAATGCATATGTCAAAGAGACCGGCGATTTTGCATTCCTTGACAGTGAAGTGCTTTATAATGATAAAAAGACGGCTGCAACGGTTTGGGAGCATCTAATAAAGGCACTTGATTTTACGGACTGCTGGAAGGGACCGCATAATATTGCACTGGCAGGCCGTGCCGACTGGAATGATACGCTGAATCTGGATACCGGCAAGGGGGTCGCCGAAAGCGTATTTACCTCTATGCTATTCTGCAGAGCTGCCATTGAAATGACAGAGCTTGCTCAATACCTTGGCAAAAAGGATGATGAGGTCAAGTTCGACAGTATGCTCATACAGATGAAAAATGCCATAAATGAGACCTGCTGGGATGGTGAATGGTACAAGAGGGCCTTTGATGATGAGAGCAGGCCGCTGGGCTCTAAGGAAAGCGCCTTCGGAAAGATATTTATCAACTCCCAGTCATGGGCAGTCCTTGGCAAGGTTTGCGATGAGGAGCGTACCCGCATATGCCTTGATTCTGTGAACAAATACCTTAACACTGAATACGGTATAGTAACTATGTATCCTTCATATACACAGCACGATGATACAAAGGGTGGTATTACGACATATCCACCGGGAGCCAAGGAAAATGGCGGTATATTCTGTCATACGAATCCATGGGTGATGATAGCCGAGATAATGGCCGGCAATGGCAACAGGGCATTTGAGTACTATAGACAGATATTGCCTGCAAGGCGCAATAATGATGCGGACCATTTTGAGGTGGAGCCGTATGTGTATCCACAGAATATCCTGGGCAAGGAGCATCCGCAGTTTGGCATAGGCAGGAATTCATGGCTCAGTGGTACGGCAGCCTGGAATATGGTTGCGTCCAGCCAGTATATTTTGGGCATCAGGCCCGGCTATGACTGCCTGCTGGTGGAACCCTGCATTCCATCCTCCTGGGACGGTTTCAGAGCTGTGAGGATATTCCGCGGAGCCGAGTACAATATCGAAGTCAAGAATCCTTCGCATGTTTGCAGCGGTGTTAAGAAGATCACGTTGAATGGCAATGTTGTTGAAAAGATAAATGTTCAGCCTGAAGGCAGCAAGTCGTACGTTGTTGTTGAACTTGGCTGATCCACAAACGGCGCTGTCAGCCTTTTAAGTCAGTTGATGCAAGGACTGCCGGCGCCATTTATTCCGGCTGTGTTTCCAAGCACCAGCTGCAGTGTGCCTATTTACATACGACCAAGCTTGCAATTAGAGGTCATGTCTCACGGGTATTGCAGCTGCTCCCAACTAACTGTTTGCGTAGCAGAAGGGCGTTGAAGCAGGAAACGCAGCCTCCACAAACGGCGCTGTCAGCCCCGATAGTCAGTTGATGCAAGGGCTGCCGGCGCCATTTATTCCGGCTGTGTTTCCAAGCACCAGCTGCAGTGTGCCTATTTACATACGACCAAGCTTGCAATTAGAGGTCATGTCTCACGGGTATTGCAGCTGCTCCCAACTAACTGTTTGCGTAGCAGAAGGGCGTTGAAGCAGGAAACGCAGCCTCCACAAACGGCGCTGTCAGCCCCGATAGTCAGTTGATGCAAGGGCTGCCGGCGCCATTTATTCCGGCTGTGTTTCCAAGCACCAGCTGCAGTGTGCCTATTTACATACGACCAAGCTTGCAATTAGAGGTCATGTCTCACGGGTATTGCAGCTGCTCCCAACTAACTGTTTGCGTAGCAGAAGGGTGTTGAAGCAGGAAACGCAGCCTCCACAAACGGCGCTGTCAGCCTCTGCTGATGCAAAATTAGTTGATAGAATGAAAAAAATAGCGAAATAGCTTGATTAGTTGATTTTTGTGTAATATAATGTAAATGTTTGGTTTACTAGCAAATGCTTTGTGACCAAAGCCAAGTATTTACTGCGTCAGCAGATATTACTAATCTTTCTAAAGCGAGGGGACCATAAATGTTCGAAGACAAAACGTTAGTATGCAAGGATTGTGGGCAGGAATTCGTATTTACCGCAGGTGAGCAGGAGTTTTATGCAAGCAGGGGTTTTCAGAATGAACCCGGAAGATGCAAGGAGTGCAGGTCGTCAAGGAAGTCCTCGTATGGCAGAGATGGTGCCAAGAGAGAAAGAGAAATGTATGATGCAGTCTGCGCGCAGTGTGGAAAACCGACCAAGGTTCCTTTCAAACCGCGTTTGGATAAACCGGTCTATTGTAGCGAGTGCTTTTCAAATCGCTAATCCGGCTTAGAAGACAATTACAAATTATTTTTAGCCCTGTGTATAACTTATACAGGGCTAGATTTGTGTGTGCCCGCAAGCCTTATTTCTCAGACCTTGCGGGCTTTTTAATCCACACGGTGACAACGCGTTTCCGAGGTTTCTGAGTAAGGTTTTCCACAAGTCTGAAGGGCGTAATTAAAGGTTATTCACAGGTTTATCAACATTATCCACAGGACAATATACACAAAACACATGTTTTGTGTATATCGTGACGTACTCCCGCCGCCTATAGAGGTGGGGTTCCGTAGAGCTTTCAGCGATAAGTTAAAAAATCCTTTTAATATAACCTGGTTGTGGTCTGCCAACTGCAACTAGAATCCAAGTATATGTGGAACATCCTTTGCCTGAATAAATATAATAGCGCACTACTCATTATTGCAACTTAAGAACGGGATTTCACTAAAAGATGGCCTTTTGTATACATAAAACGGTTAAAATATGGATTATTCTTCGTAATGATCCGTAATTTCGTCCTTTAATTGCAAAAACGGGTAGCGCGATCAAATCCGAACCTGCCATTGCTTCCTTTCCAGATCCTCCATACGGTCAACTAACAATAATCCTTTTATGAGTGGCAAGAAGTAATGCCCGTTAACGGGTAGCTGGTAACAAGCTTATCGCATGTGGCAGACCGTACCAACGCCAGGCTGTCCACTTCTCTCAGCCATAAATACTCTTTTTTATACCCGGCTGGCGTTGTATATTTCTGCTGTTTCAATGCATCTTGATCATCCTTGTATATCTCATATATAGTGATTCTGTTTTCAAACATTTTGTTGTATACAAACCTCACACAGCCAAAGGTTTTTCTTATCAACACAACCTGCGCCTTATTGGGGTAAAGCCTGAATTTGTATGCCTTATTCATAGCCTTTCTTCCTGACTTTCTATGTATCGTTTTATTACTGCTAATGGTGCTCCTTTTGTTGTCAGCAGGAAAAAGCTTCTTGACCAGATCTTCAACCAATATATGGTATTTCCCGCATATTGCATATGTCTCCTCTTGCAAGTCCATCAGGGCAATTCATCCTCCACCTTCGCTCTCACTAAAGTGAGAATGTGGCTTAGAGGTGGAAGAGTTCTTGCAAGTTATGTCAAAATGGCCGGAATTACGGTATTTTTATTATATGTGTTGAAATATGTATAATTTTTAGAAAAATAAGCGATAATTTTGGAAGGATTTATACTATCGAGTGTTGAATACAAATATATGTCTTTTGAATAAGTATTAAACATGTGAAACAAAACGGCCTGGATTTATGTACCAGATGCTGGGGACAGCATGTCGATACTAATTGGGAAAGGGGCAATGATTATGAATTTTAAGATCACAGGTAAAAATTTCGATGTAACAGATGCGCTAAAAGAAAGAGTAAACAAAAAGCTGGGCAAGCTTGAAAAGTTTTTCAATCCACAGACTGAAGCTCAGGTAACGATGAGTGTACAAAGGAACAGGCATATCCTTGAGGTGACCATACCATTCGGGGGCATCACTCTCAGGGCTGAAGTAGCTGGTGACGACATGTATGCATGTATCGATAAGGCTGAGGATATCCTTGAAAGGCAGATCAGAAAGAACAAGACGAGACTTTCAAAGAGACTGCATTCAGGTGCGTTTGAACAGCCGGATGTCTTCAGGACTGAAACTGCAGTGGAAGAAGAAACCGATTTCAATGTTGTACGTACTAAAAAGTTCGCAGTAAAGCCAATGCCGGTGGACGAGGCAATACTGCAGATGAATTTGCTGGGACATGAGTTCTTCATGTTCTCTAATGCCGAAACAAACCAGGTGAATGTTGTCTACAAGCGTAAAGATGGCAATTATGGCCTGATAGAGCCGGAATTCTGAAACCTGGTCATGTAAAATTAATAGTTCTAATAAAGAGCAGTGGCGTTTGGGCGTCACTGCTCTTTATTAGAAGAGGAGTGTTGATTTTGATATATGATCTGATCGTAATTGGAGGAGGGCCTGCCGGCTATCATGCAGCTGAACTGGCGGCAAAAGCAGGCTTGAATGTCATGTTAGCTGAAAAAAGACAAATCGGTGGTGTTTGTCTCAACGAAGGCTGCATACCCTCAAAAGCATTGCTCTATAGTGCAAAGCTTTTTCACGGGGCCGTACATGGCGAAAAATTTGGGATTTCAGTTGAAAATGCAATATTGAATCATGAAATAGTCGTCAACAGGAAAAACAAGGTTGTACGGACTCTTTCGGCCGGTGTTAAGGGAAGGCTCAAAAAGTGCAATGTTACAGTGGTTGAAGGAGCTGCCGTGATTACCGGGAAAAGGATCGACTGCGCAGCTGATGTAGATATTGGTATGCACAGTGATGGCAGTTCTATTGCTACTGCCGGTTCTATTGGTGCTAACGGCTCCATTGCTACTGTCGGCTCTACTGTTGCTAACAGTTCTATTGTTTTTGATGTAAGGGTCTGCGATAATTTATACAGCTGCCGACGCTTGCTGATAGCCACAGGTGCGGTTCCTTCATTACCTCCAATACCAGGACTGCATGAGGGGATTGAAAATGGGACCGTTCTGACGAACAGGGAAATCCTTGACCTGAAGGAGATACCGGCAGCTTTGACCATTATTGGTGGTGGCGTAATCGGGCTGGAGATGGCGTTATATTTCAGCACTGCAGGCAGCCATGTGACGGTGCTTGAAATGCTTGATCATATAGCGGGCTCGACTGACAGGGAAATCAGTAATATTCTGTTGAAAAACCTTACAAAGAGGGGCGTTGAATTCAAACTGAATTCAACAGTAACTGAAATAAAGACGGACGGTGTAGTTTATACCTCTGAAGGGAACGCTCACTTCGCTCCATCTGACAAGGTACTTGTCAGCATTGGCAGGAAAGCCGACACACAAGCTCTGGGACTGGAAAGCATTGGCGTCATTACGGAAAGAGGACGGATCGCAACTGACCTGTATGGAAGGACAAATATTGAGGACATATACGCCGCCGGTGATGTCAACGGTATATCGATGCTTGCCCATACTGCATACAGGGAGGCGGAGGTTTGCATAAATGATATACTTGGCAAGGGTGATTCAATGCGGTATGATGCTGTTCCTTCGGTTATTTATACCGATCCGGAGGTAGCCGGTGTTGGTGAGACAGAGGAGTCGGCCGGTGAAAAGGGTATCGATTTTGAAACTGCCAAGCTTCCAATGATGTACAGCGGAAGATACGCCGCTGAGAATGAGGGTGGCGACGGTATATGCAAGATCCTTTTGGAAAGACAGTCAAGGAAAGTAATAGGTGTGCATATGATAGGCAACCACTCTTCAGAGATCATTTATGGAGCTGCATTGATGATCGAGAAGGGAATGCGGGTAGATGACCTGAAAAAGGTGGTTTTCCCGCATCCTACAGTCTCGGAGATCATGAAGGAAGTTTTGGAATTGCTGTAGTACAATCAGGGGACACTCCTGCAATTGCTATAGTACTACCAGGGGACAACTCCTGCAATTGCTATAGTACTACCAGGGGACAACTCCTGCAATTGCTATAGTACTACCAGGGGACAACTCCTGCGATATTCATACCGGGGAATGTCCCCCTTTGATTTGCTAGATGGGTGAGGGCAGAAATTATTAGTTCTGCCCGGATAGCTTAAAACTAATCTTGACCTTGAACAGGTCACCATCCAAATCTACTTTAAAATCGCCGCCGCATACATTGGTATAGCTTTCAGCTATGGAAAGGCCAAGACCGCTTCCTTCCGTGGTGCGTGACTTATCCCCCCTGTTGAAGCGCTGCAGTATTTCCTCGGCTGTAAAGTCCATTTCATATCCTGCGGTGTTTTTTATTGTCACTACCGCGTTTGAGTCCCTCTCAAACAAGTCAATATAGACTCTGGTACCCTTCATGGAATACTTGATTGCATTATCGATCACATTCTGGAATACTCTATACAGCTTCTTACCATCCGCTAAGATGCCGATTGGCTTTTCCGGCAGCTTTACCTTTATCATAAGCCCTGATTTATCGACCTTGTCTTGCATATCTGCTAGTGTCTGTTCTATAAGCTTTTTCAAGTCTAAGTTTTCCAGCTCGACCAACATGTTGCCGCTAGTACTTTTAGCCAGGTCAAAAAGATCGGATACCATATTTTTAAGCCTGGAAGATTTATCGGATAATATCTTCACATAGTCCTTTGCCGGGTCAGATAGATTTTCTTCTTTTGACAGCAGATCGACATAGCTTATTATTGATGTGAGCGGTGTCTTGAGATCGTGAGATACATTTGTTATAAGAGCTACCTTCATCCTCTCGGATTTCATCTGCTCTTCCAGACTTTCATTAAAGCCTTTATTTATTTCTTCGAAGGTTTTGTTGTTGCCTTTTATATACCCAAAAATCATGATTATCTCAAGAACCGGGGGCAGTATTACAATATAGGATTCCAGTGCCAGGGAAAGAAACGTTAAGCAGACAAATATAAAACTTGCTGAGATAAATATCAGCTGTCTGTAAAAAAGAGATTTGGTCAGCGGGTATTTTTTAAATACTCTTCCATAAAAAATGCTTTTTAAATTGTCGTATATCCAATGTAGAGAGATATATATCAGGCTGTTGCTTATCAGGTTTCCGGCTTTGAACTTTCTGACTAATGAAAGAAGGATCATTCCGCATACAGTGGCAACAAAAGCTGTTAATGCTGATGTCAGGGTTATTGGAATTATTATGCTGATACTAAGTTCGGATGAAAGACTCCTGCCGGTGTAAACAAGATCCTCCATCACTACTAACCATGATATAAGTATTAGTACAAATACCGAGGCCAGTATATCTGAGTATATGCGATCTCTTTTATATAGATGCAGTTCTCTGTCGCCGGGTACTCGTCCGGTCACAACAATCAGGTAAATGATAAGAAGTAATAGCAATGCCATGCAAATTATTACAGCGATTGCATAAGGCATGTTACTGTTTCTGCTTTGTTCCCATTCCGATTGCTTTGTTTCCATATAATCGTCAGGAAACGCAAGATAAATTGTATTATAGATCTTCATATCCGCATATCGGTTTAAGCTCAATATGGGTTCCGGATTTGTTTCCGACCCCCATATCGGGGTATTGTTCTCGTATGCGTAGTAAGCACCACTGAATTGCTCAAAGAAATTCTTAGCTGTGCTATCGCTGTTTGTCCAGGTATTTTTGGTATCACTGATGTAATAGTAATATGGAACGGCTTCCTTTACATCCACTTTTGTTTCAAGTGTACCAATAGCTTTGGATAATGCCGTTTCGACCTGATTTGTAAAAGCGCTGCTGTATTTATACTCTTTTACGATCAGGTTTTCAAGCTGTATATCATTAAAATAAAGATTCTGTACTATTACAGAAAATGCCGTGATTATAGCGACTGCAAGAACGAAGGCTGTCACCTTTGTGATCTTGCTCATGCTAAAGCTTCTCAATTTTGTACCCAATACCCCACACCACCTTCAGATAAATTGGCTCCTTTGGATTTATCTCGATTTTTTCACGGATGCGTCTTATATGGACCATGACGGTATTCTCGACAGAGTAGGCAACCTCTTTCCAGACTGATTCGTATATTTTTTCTGCTGGAAAAACAATGCCGGGATTTTCCATGAGCAAATTCAATATACTAAACTCCTTTGCTGTAAGCCTTACAGGTTCTCCGTCCACTGTCAGCTGTTTTGTGTCGGTGTCCAGACAGAGCCCTCCGATTATTATTCTGGAGGTCTTTCCGCCGTTTCCTATGTTGCCCAGATGCATATACCGCCTCAGCTGGCTTTTTACCCTTGCCATAAGCTCCTGTGGATTGAACGGCTTGGTCACATAATCGTCAGCGCCCATAGAGAGTCCGAGTATTTTATCACTGTCCTCAGATTTTGCGGATAATATGATTATGGGTATATTTTTTGTTTCACGTATCTTCATTGTTGCAGACAGGCCATCCAGCTTTGGCATCATGATATCAAGCAGGATCAGGTGTATCTGGCTGCTGGTCAGGGCGTCAAGCGCTTCCATTCCGTCGAAGGCTTTGATGACCTCATACCCTTCCCGGATAAGAAGCTTTTCCAAGGCTGCAGCGATTTCTCTGTCATCATCCACAACAAGTATTTTAGTTGTATCCATTTTACGCACCTCCTTTCCATCCATGTAAATCGAGCTTTACATAATTCGGTTAACCATTTCTTAGAGCCTTTACCGTATTGTAGCGAATGAAACTTACGACCGGCATGATATATTCCTTAAATATTTCTTAACAAATACAGTATCAACCTTGCTTGAATATCGGATCGCATTTGATATAGTGGAACGGTATGCCGGAAAAACTGTTTCGCAGATACTCTGTATAATACTCCATGTCCGTACCCTCGCTTTCTGCATGGCCCAACACGATCAACGCCATGTTTTTGTTCTGATAAACAGCATCACGAACATATTCCGGCGTTTCCCATTCAGGACCCTCATATGCACCTCGAAAGAAAGTTTTCCTTGTCTATATATTACATTAATCAGTTTGGTTCTTCATTAAAATTCGACTAAATTTATTTGCACTAAATTGTATGTGCAAAAATACAACAAATGGGTGATTTTGTTACCGAGCGAGAAGATTGAACTAATAAATTAAAAACATACTGGACATGATATTATGTGTACTGTATGGCAGCTTTTGATCAGAATCGTGGAGGTGCTTAATGAACATTTTTTCAATTGTTCTATTCCTTTTACTATTGGTAACCCTTTTATTGCTTTCTGTTGCATTTAAAGCCTTCTTAACCTTTGATACAAAAGAGGAGGCCATAAGAGTAGTCATTTTATGGCTTTATCCATTCATGAAAATAACAGCGGAGAAAAGTGCATCAATGCCACGACTGACTATTTACCTCTTTAACAAAAAGGTGTACTCGAAGGTTGTAAAAATGAAGGGCACAAGTGGCAAAAGCATCGATTTGGTCAAGGCTGCCAGTGCTTCCGACATCCAGCTGGATCTGGATTATGGTTTCAATGATCCTTTTATTACAGCAATGGCCTGTGGATCATTTGGTACAGTATCGCAGATAGTAGATTCTGCAGTGATAAAACAGAGCCCGTATTTTTTGCCCGATGAGGATTTTATCCATCTGGAGGCCTCTGCAAAAATCAATGTGGGAGATACTGCTTTGAACTACCTTAGAACAAAAGTATCAAAATTCAAAAAGGAGGAATGAAAATGGATCAGTTCACTACCGACACGCTGAACCAGAATGTGGATTTGCTTTTTTCTAATCTGGAGAGCTTTACGCAAAATGAAGGCGTGATTGGAAAGCCTGTTACACAGGAGAATAAAACCTTCCTGCCTGTAGTATCTGTGACATTGGGATACGGAGGAGGAAATTCGGCAAGCAAGAGTCAGCCCGGGGCTTCGGGTACAACAGGAACAACAGGTACAACAGGAACCACAGGCGCCTCAGGAATGATGGGCAGCGTGGCCGGGAAAATGGCCGGCGGTGCATTAGGCTTGGGCGCAAAGCTGAATACTGAGGCGATAATCGTTATAGACAAGGACAAGGACACCGTTTCGCTGCTTTCGGTCAATGCATCGGCGGGCAGTCAGTTGGCGGATAAGATTCCCCAGATGCTTATGAATATGAATCAGAATAAATCCGGTGGCCAGCAGGGCGGCGGCCAGCAAGGCGGCGGCCAGCAGCAGTAGTACATGGCACCCCGCAACGGCAGTGGGGCGGCGGCCAGCAGCAGTAGTACATGGCACCCCGCAACGGCAGTGGGGCAGCCAGATGCCATAGATTGCCAAGTAAGTGATGGTCCGGCCGGGAGCAACTCCCGGCCAATTTACCAGCCTGGTGCCTGCCTTGTGCAGGCATTGGGCTTTATTATGTTTGCAGGCAAATTCTTGGTAAGATAAATTTTCTACAAATAAAAATTTTCTTTTGAACAGAAACGTTATAATATGATTATTAGTAAAACATTTGTGGAAATAATTCTATATCAAACTGTAATATTTTTTAATATTTTTGGAGGTACTTCTGATGCGATTGAATTTTCCTGATAATTTTCTATGGGGCGCAGCAACAGCTGCATATCAAATCGAGGGAGCATACAGGGAGGACATCCGATAATGATACTGGAGACATTGCCTGTGACCATTACCATAGATTTGAGGAAGATATTAAGATAATGAAAAGAATAGGGCTGAAAAACTATCGCTTTTCTATATCGTGGGCAAGGATATACCCGGATGGTGGCGGTAAACCAAATCCGAAGGGCATGGAGTTTTATAAAACGCTTGCCAGCAAGCTCATAGAAAATGGTATCAAGCCAGCCGTAACGCTTTATCACTGGGATCTGCCGCAAAAACTGCAGGACAACGGAGGTTGGGCAAACAGGGAAACAGTTGATAGGTTTGTTGAATATGCCAGGTATGTTTTTGAGAATTTGGGCAGTCAGGTGTCTGTCTGGATCACTCACAATGAGCCGTGGGTAGCAGCATTTTTAGGCAATTGGCATGGAAGTCATGCCCCAGGCTTAACTGATTTTAAAACGGCACTGCGTGTAGCACATCATTTGCTGCTGTCGCACGGCCTTGCCGTTAAAGCCTACAGAGAGATGGGGCATAAGGGGGAAATTGGCATCACGCTTAATATGAATTCGGTATATCCTATTTCTGAAAATGGTAAAGATGTAGCTGCTGCAGAACGCAACAATGAGTTTTTGAACAAATGGTTCAGTGATCCTGTCCTCAAAGGTGGGTATCCTGCTGATTTGCTGAAGTGGTTCATGGATAGGGAACTTATCGATGAGCCTGATGAAGGTGATATGAAAACAATCTGCCAGCCTATTGACTTTTTAGGAATCAACAGCTATTACAGCAGCTTTGTAAGGCATGACGATTATTATTGGCCTGTGTATGCCTCGGATACGCCTACTGGCAGAGACAAGACAAATATGGATTGGGAGATATATCCCGAAGGACTTCATGATCTGCTTGTCTACCTGCATAAGGAATATAACGGAGTAAAGATCATAATTACCGAAAATGGGGCGGCATTTACCGATATAGTGAATTATGAAGGAAAGGTCGAAGATGACAACCGCCTGAATTACTATTATAAATACCTTGAACAGGTACACCGGGCCATCAGTGAGGGAGTAAATGTAGCGGGATACTATGCCTGGTCGCTTCTTGACAATTTCGAGTGGGACTGCGGCTATAGTAAGAGGTTCGGCCTTGTATATGTTGACTATAAAACACAAAAGAGGATATTGAAGAAGAGTGCGTACTGGTACAGCGATGTAATCAAGAACAATGGCTTCTGAGTAAGGTTTATGGATCTAATGGGCGATATTCGACAGCGGTTATGGCTTGCTCGCAATGGCCCTATACCAGAGCTTTCCGTCGTTACTACCGTCATCTGCAATAAAATCCAGGTTAATATGGGGGTAATTTCTGAGGATATACCCCCTCTCATCTTCTGAAAGCCTGAGCTCACGCGATAGCACCCCCTCTCGGAAGCTTTCCTGCAAAAACTTATCAAACTTCAGTTTCTCGTTATCAGTCATATTACTCCAGCCTCCAATACATTGTGCTCTAATAGATAATTCAACTTTGCAGCCTGAAATGATGGGTTCAATTGCTAGCTTGGTGAGACTACATTCCTGCTGGTCGCCTTCTCAGCATCGTAATTACGGCAAGTGCTGAGAAATTCTTGTGGTAGCACACTACCCACTATATCAACTTTAGAACGGAATTAAAACGGAATTGTACTATAAAAAGGCTTATTCCATAGTTAACCGTCTATAAAACATGACTTATTCCTCGCGATAGCGTCCTAAAATTGAAATAACGGGCAGTGCGTTCTAATTACCCCATCCATACTCCTAAAGTCCTCTTACATTTCACCCGAAAAAATCATGCTAGGAAAGTTGTGTAAAATAATTATACAATAAAGTATAGCTTAACGGCATTTTTTGCATGCGCTTTTGGGGAAAATATATCATACTGGGAAAAGTGATTATGGGAGAATTGTTGATGGATAAAAAAATTTACATGAAAATTGCTGTAAAAAATATAGATGTGATAGGAGATATCCACGGATGCTTCAGCGAATTGGCAGAACTGTTGCAGAAGCTGGGGTATGAACTGGATATGAAAAAGGGGACAATTTCAGCTTCGCCTCAGGGACGCTGCCTTGTCTTTGTCGGCGACTTCACCGATAGAGGCCCCGAACCGGTCAGGGTATTGCGGCTTGTAATGGACGCAGTCCGGAGGAACGTGGCTTTTTCGGTCCGGGGAAACCATGAGGAGAAGCTGCTGCAGAAGCTTAGAAAGAGTACTCCCGCAAAGGAAGAGGTCATGGCGACTATTGAGGCGGTCAAGGCTGAAGGGAGCGATTTTGTCAGCGAAGTTATAGATTTCATAGAACATCTGCCTTATGCCATTTTGCGCGGAGATGACATGTTGATTGCCCATGCAGGACTGAAAGAAGAGTTCCAGGATATTGACACTGATAACCACAAAAGACTTGGCAAGATCAAGTCATTGACCATATATGGAGATATTACGGGCAGGCAGCTTGAGGACGGCAGACCTGAGCGTCTGGACTGGGCGGCACATTATAATGGGAAAATGAAGGTGATCTATGGGCACTCTATCGTTGGCAGTGTGGAGTGGAGAAACAATACAATAAATATTGATACAGGCTGCTTTGACACGGGAATACTAACGGCTTTGAGGATGCCTGAGAGGGAGATTGTTCAAAACAGGTGAAAAGCGGCGGGCACTTGATAATTAACAGGTTTGCATATAATATAGATTTATCGTTAGAGTAAGGTTACTCATTAATATCCTGCGGAAGGGCATGAAGAAGAGCTATGAATTACAGAACAATGGGCAAAACAGGTGACAGCATATCGGTGCTAGGCTTTGGCTGTATGCGTTTTCCCCAACAAAACGGAAGGATCGATGTTAATAGGACTGAAAGGCAGATACTGACTGCTATTGAACATGGGGTCAACTATTTTGATACTGCATTTGTCTATAACGCAGGCAGGAGTGAGAGTATACTTGGCGATATACTCGCAAAGGGCAGCAGGAACAGGGTGAGGATCGCTACGAAGCTGCCGCCGTTCATGGCGAATTCCGATAAGGATATGAACTTTGTGCTGAACAGCCAGCTGAAAAAGCTTAGGACCGATCATATAGACTATTACCTGCTCCACGCAATGAATGACTTTGGTGGCTGGGAACGGCTTAAACGGCTCGGGATAAGGGAGTTCGTTGAGAAGGCGAAAAAGGACGGAAGGATAATCAATTTCGGGTTTTCCTATCATGGGGACAAGGAAGATTTCAAAGCCATTATTGATGATTATGACTGGGATATGTGCCAGATACAGTACAACTACATAGACGAGAATTTCCAGGCAGGCAGGGAAGGCTTGGAATATGCGGCATCCAAAGGAATTGGCGTGTCTATAATGGAACCGCTCAGGGGGGGCTCCCTTGTAAAGAAAATGCCGTCTGAAATCCAGAGGATATGGGATTCCGCAAGCGAAAAGCGGACTCCGGCTGACTGGGCATTCAGATGGTTGTGGGATCAACCTGGCATCACAACTGTGCTTTCCGGTATGAACGAAGAGTCGCAAATAGAGGAGAATATATCACTGGCGGGTAAAATTCAGCCAAACATGCTTACCGATGAGGAACTGTCATTGTATGAAAAAGTAAGGACGGAATACTACAGGCTGATGAAAGTTGGCTGTACCGGCTGTGGCTACTGCATGCCATGCCCTGCGGGAGTCGATATACCTTTTTGCTTCAGCTATTATAATGCCAGGCACTTCTTCAAGGCAAAGATGGCCCGGTGGCAATACAATGCATTTGCCGGTGGCGTTATGAGCGGGAAGCCCTCACTGGCTTCCTTGTGCATGCAATGCGGCAAGTGTGAGAAGGCTTGCCCTCAGCACCTTCCCATAAGGGAAAAGCTGAAGGAGGTTGCCGCAGATATGGAGACGCCAATATATAAACCGGCTGTTTGGGCGGCGAGAAAGTTTTTTTCAATAAGGAACAAGGGTAAAAAGCCATCCGATTGAGCCTGAGGGACAAGGAACCTGTCCCCTTTTCCCAGAAGACGTATTTTTTGCTTCATTAACATGAACAAAGGGTACGTCTTTTGCTTTTTGTCAAATGTAAAATAGGCAATAATTATTTGACATACAATAATTTTTGACATAACATATTAAACATATAGGATTAGTAGGTATTAAAACGGAGGCCCGTTATGAAGCTATCTACAAAAGGAAAATACGGTTTACGGGCAATGCTGGACATTGCGGTGCATTCTACCGGAGATCACGTATCGCTTTACAGCATAGCCCAGCGACAGAACATTTCAGTCAATTATCTGGAGCAGGTTTTTTCTTCACTGAGGAAAGCAGGCCTTGTAAAAAGTGTTAAAGGTGCTCAGGGAGGGTATGTATTGGCAGAGAATCCTGATGATATCATGGTGGGAACGATTCTCAGAGCTCTTGAGGGAGACCTGTCGGTGGCTGATGAGGAAGTTGAAGTAGTGTCAGCTGAGGCGACTTTTGTAAAATGCATACAGCTGAATGTATGGGATAGAATAAACGAATGTCTTAACCGGATGGCGGATTCTATTTCACTTGGCAGTCTGGCTGAGGAATACGGCAAGATGGTTGGACAGGAAGTTGATATGTATTTTATTTAAATAGAATAACAGCCCCGTTTAGAATTTCAAGTTCTGGGCAGATGTTTAGGGTAGAACTGAGTTATTGATGATGTTTTAGTACGGTAATGGCACTAAATTATGGATTATGTAACATAATTGAGCCCAAAAGTTGAAAATCTTAACATGCGACTGATTTTACTAAACAACAGGGAGGGATATTATGAGCGAGAGAAAGTTGGGTTTTGACACATTACAAGTACATGCGGGCCAGAAGCCTGATCCCGCAACAGGGTCCAGAGCGGTCCCGATTTACCAGACGACATCATATGTATTCAGAGATACCGAGCACGGAGCGAATTTGTTCGCGCTTAAGGAGCCGGGAAACATTTATTCCAGAATAATGAATCCTACAAGTGATGTGTTAGAGCAGAGGTTGGCCGCACTCGAGGGTGGTGCGGCTGCGCTGGCAGTTGCCTCAGGGTCTGCTGCAATAACCTATACTATACTTAATATTGCCGGAGCAGGCGATGAAATCGTTGCAGCAAGCACGCTTTACGGAGGCACATACAACCTTCTGTCGGTCACTCTTCCAAGGCTTGGGATCAAAACGGCTTTTGTTGATCCCGACGATCCTGAAAACTTCCGAAAAGCAATAAGCGAAAAAACAAAGGCAGTATATATAGAAACATTGGGAAATCCCGGCATAAATATCGTTGACATTGAAGCTGTTGCTGCAATCGCACATAAAAACGGCATACCGCTGATAATCGACAACACCTTTGGAACTCCATATCTCATACGTCCTATCGAATTCGGTGCTGATGTAGTAGTGCATTCGGCAACAAAATTCATCGGAGGACATGGCACCTCCATTGGCGGCGTAATTGTTGATTCGGGAAGGTTTGACTGGGCAGGCAGCGGCAGATTTCCTGGTCTGACTGAGCCAGACCCCAGCTACCATGGCGTAGTTTACACAAGGGATATGGGTGCGGCGGCATATGTAACAAAAATACGGGTCCAGCTGCTCAGGGATACAGGCGCTGCAATCAGTCCGTTCAATTCGTTTCTTCTGCTGCAGGGGCTTGAAACCCTTTCACTGAGAGTGGCAAAGCATGTTGCAAATGCAATTGCAGTGGCCAATTACCTAAATGGTCATCCCCAAGTCGCCTGGGTAAACTATCCCGGTCTTGAGGACAATAAGTATCACAGACTTGCCCAAAAATACCTGCCCAAGGGAGCGGGCTCCATTTTTACTTTTGGGATCAAGGGTGGGTATGATTCAGCAGTGAAGTTCATAGATAACCTTGAGATATTCTCGCTGCTTGCTAATGTCGCAGATGCCAAATCGCTAGTAATACATCCGGCATCCACTACACATGCACAGCTTTCGCCTGAGGAGCAAAGAGCGTCAGGAGTGACATCTGACCATATCAGGCTTTCGATAGGAATCGAAGATGTTGAGGATCTGATTCATGATCTGGAGCAGGCGCTGGAAAAGGCATCAAAGGTGTAATCAGGATTTTTACTGATTGGCGCTTGTAACGGGTGACAAATGGTTGGCAGATGCCTAACAGATACCCGACTAATGCCCCGAAAGATGCCAAACAGATGCGTTATAATTGTGCACTTGTGGTGTGTGTGAGTGTTTTATATGGGAGACTAAAATGGATGGAGGAGATAATATGGCAAAAATATATAAGAGCTTGACTGAGTTGATTGGAAACACACCGCTGCTGGAGCTTTCAGGCTGCAATAAAGCTAATAATCTGGGTGCCAGGCTTATTGCAAAGGTTGAGTATTTCAATCCTGCCTCCAGTGTAAAAGACAGGGTCGGTTATGCTATGATAAAGGCCGCTGAAGAGAAAGGCCTGATCAACAAGGATACAGTTATAATCGAGCCGACAAGCGGAAATACAGGTATTGCGCTGGCGTTTGTCGCAGCAGTCAGAGGATACAGGCTGATCATCACACTGCCTGACACCTTCAGCATCGAGAGAAGGAACCTGATGAAGGCATTTGGAGCAGAGCTTGTGCTGACGCCCGGTTCGGAAGGGATGCCGGGAGCTATCAGAAAAGCCGAGGAGCTTGCAAAGGAGATCCCGAACTCGTTCATACCGCAGCAGTTCGAGAACCCGGCAAATCCTGAGATCCACAGAAATACTACGGCCGAAGAGATATGGCGGGATACTGACGGCCAGGTCGACATATTTGTTGCGGGAGTCGGTACCGGAGGGACTATTACTGGTGTTGGCGAAATGCTCAAGCAGAAGAAGCCTGATGTAAAAATCGTTGCTGTGGAACCCTACGATTCACCGGTATTGTCCGGTGGAACAAAAGGACTCCATGCCCTTCAGGGGATCGGCGCCGGTTTTGTGCCGAAGGTCTTGAATAAAGGCATTATCGATGAAATAGTGACGGTCAAGACAAATGAGGCATTTGAAACCGTAAGGAGCCTTGCCAGGACAGAGGGCCTGCTGGTGGGCATTTCATCGGGCGCGGCTGTTTTTTCAGCGATAAAATTAGCTAAGAGACCGGAAAACAAGGGGAAGAACATTGTTGTACTTTTGCCGGATTCGGGTGAAAGGTACTTATCAACCGCGTTGTTCCAGGAGGAATAAATAGGACGGGGGTATGAAACTGGGACAAGGGGCCTGTCCCCTCTGTCACATTGTGCCATTTGATAAATTATAGTATTATTGCTACAATATAGGTATTATTTAAAAGAGGTCGATATGATGGATAACGATAGCGATAATGGGTTCAGGGAGATACTGAAGCATGAGGGGTTGAAGTATACAAAGCAACGTGCTTCGATCCTAAAGATGCTGACTGAATGTGACCAGCCTGTCGGTGCCGAACAGGTTTTTCTGGAGCTTCAGAAAAACGGTGTCAACGCCAATCTGTCTACTGTCTACAGAATACTTGAATCCCTTGCGTCAAAGGGCATCATAGCAAAGACCAATATTGGCTCTGATACAAAAGTTATGTTTGAAATGAGCAGTTCTGTACATAAACACCGTATGATATGTATTAACTGCAAGAAAATGACATCGGTAGAAGGCTGTCCGCTTGAAGAGTATGAAAAAATGCTCAAGGACAAGATGGGCTTTGATGTTACAGGCCATAAGCTTGAGATCTACGGCTATTGCGAGAAATGCAAGCTGCAGAATAAAAAGGACGGAGAGTGATCATTGTTTAAGATGATCGCTTTTTTCATATATTAAGTATGAACATGCCATTTTAATAAATTCCTCCTTATGAGATATGGAAAATGATGCAGTGTTGTGTTATTATCATTCTCGAATGATGTATTTAGATACGAAATACAGAAGAACGTGATTATTAGAACCGGGTTGTACGGATTATAAATAAAGATCCAGCCGGATTGATGCTGTGTGTTATTTTGGATATAATAACAGAGTGTATGCGGGATAAGGGAGGCTGCGCTTTGGAATCGGGAGCGCTTCATAAAAATACATATACCATTGGATATAGTGATGTCGATTTTACAAAGAGCTTGAAATGCAGCACGCTGTTCGGCTACTTTCAGGATACCGCAAGCGAGGCTGCCGACAAGCTTGGAGCAGGTGTCGATACGCTTGCGGAGAAGTATTCTGTTGCGTGGGTGCTTGCACGTATGAGAGTCGAATTTGACAGAAATCCTAAATGGAATGAAACCATAACTGTGGAAACATGGCCGCACCCACCTGGAAAGCTTGAGTTTGAAAGGGATTATAAGGTCCGGGATGTACAGGGCAATACTATAATAAGAGCAGCTTCAAACTGGGTAATTTTCGATATTAATACAAGAGAACTTAGAAGAAGTGAGTTTATTGATATGAGATATCCACCCTTTATCCAGGAGCATGCATTGGAGCGCAGGCCAGGCAGGCTGAAGCCTTTCGGGCAGCCGGAACCTGTATATAAAAAGCTTATTGGCTACAGCGATGTTGACTTTTACGGGCATATCAACAACTCCAGATATATCGACTATATAATGGACTGTTTCCCGGTACAAAGCCACAAAAAATACAACCTCAAATCAATAGAGGTGAATTATATAAAGGAGGCATTCCCGGGCGATACACTCGTGCTTCACCGGGATACTTCGGCAGTAGAATCAGATATGGTATACATTGAAGGAGTGAATGAGGCTGACGGAAAGCTGTCATTCAAAGCGGTAATCGAAATATCGCCCCGTCAGGATCAGTTTAGGCAAGGTACTTGCTGAAATACGTGTATCAGAAATAGCAATTGACATGTGTTTGCAAGTCTAAATAAATGCAATCAATATTACCAGGAGGTATTTATGAACAAAACTGAGCTATTGACAATCAACACAATAAGGCTTTTGTCTGCGGAAGCGGTTCAAAAGGCAAACTCCGGCCATCCCGGCCTTCCTATGGGAGCTGCTCCGATGGCATATACGCTTTGGGCAAAAAATATGAAGCACAACCCATCAGATCCGGGCTGGGATGATCGTGACAGGTTCATATTGTCCGCAGGACATGGCTCGATGCTTATTTATTCACTATTGCATGTTTTCGGCTACGGCCTTGGCATTGAAGATCTGAAAAACTTCAGACAGATTGACAGCCTGACTCCGGGACATCCAGAATACAGACACACCAAGGGAGTCGAAATCACTACCGGACCTCTTGGACAAGGCATCGCAAACGGTGTAGGAATGGCAATGGCAGAAGCATATCTGGCAAAGAAGTTCAACCGCCCGGGCTATGATGTTGTTGACCATTACATATATGTGCTTTCAGGAGACGGCTGCATGATGGAGGGAATCAGCTCCGAGGCTGCGTCACTGGCGGGTACCCTTGACCTTGGAAAACTGATAGTGCTGTATGATTCAAATAGCATAACCATCGAGGGTTCGACCGACATAGCCTTCTGTGAAGATACCGCGAAGCGTTTTGAGGCATATGGCTGGCAAACATTGAAGGTGGAAGACGGAACAAGCGTTGAAGATATTGATGCGGCTATCAAGGCAGCAAAGGCTGAGACATCAAAACCCACACTGATAGTAGTAAAGACTCTCATTGGATACGGAAGTCCCAAGCAGGGCAAATCATCAGCTCATGGCGAGCCTTTGGGCGCAGACAACATCAAGGCTGCGAAGGTCAACCTTGGATGGGAATATGAAGAAGAATTCCATGTACCGGAAGAAGTCAAGGCACATATGTCACAGGTCATGGAGAATGGTAAAAAGCTCGAGAACGAATGGAATGAAATGATCAGCAAATATAGAAGTGAATATCCTGAACTGGCTAGTGAATGGGATGACTGGAAGAGCAAGGATTACTCAAAGGAACTCCTTGATAACAGCAGCTTCTGGAGCTGTGACAGCAAGGCAAATGCAACAAGGAACTCCTCCAGTGAGGTGCTGAACAAGCTCGCTGAGTTAGTACCGAACCTGATAGGCGGCTCGGCTGACCTTGCGCCTTCCAATAAGTCCTACATGAAGGGCAGAGGAGATTTTGCAAAAGAAGATTACAGCGGATCCAACCTGCACTTTGGCGTACGTGAGCATGCTATGGCTGCTATCGGAAACGCCATGGCTGCACATGGCAGGCTTGCTCCATATGTATCGACCTTCTTCGTATTCTGTGATTATATGAAGCCCTCGATGAGGCTTTCAGCACTGATGAAGCTGCCTGTGACATATGTTCTGACACATGACAGTATAGGTGTTGGAGAAGATGGACCTACTCATCAGCCGATCGAACAGCTGGCATCACTGAGAAGCATACCCAATTTTGTTGTTTTCCGTCCTTGCGATACAAAAGAAACTTCTGCCGGCTGGTATGCAGCTATGTCCAGGAAGAACTCACCAATAGCTCTGGTGCTTACAAGGCAGAATCTTCCCCAGCTTGAAATGACAGGTGTTAACGCATTAAAGGGAGCATATGTCATACTCGATTCCGGAAAGAAGCCCGAAATCATACTGATGGCCTCCGGCTCGGAAGTACAGCTGGTTTATGAAGCAGGCAAAAAGCTGATAGAACAGGGCGTAGCCGTACGTGTCGTAAGCATGCCGTCATGGGAGCTGTTTGAAGAGCAGGATGCATCGTACAAGGAATCCGTATTCCCGTCCGATGTGACAAAGAGGCTTGCAGTGGAAGCTGCATCTTCCTTTGGCTGGCACAAGTATACCGGTATGCAGGGTGATGTCATCTCCATTGACCATTTCGGAGAATCTGCTCCGGCAGAAGCACTCTTCGTAAAGTATGGATTTACTGTTGAGAACGTACTCGATAAAGCTAACAAGCTGCTGAAGAAATAAGGTGTCGGTGCGGATGTTATGCGGCGGCAGTAAGACGACAATATGACGAACGTAATGCGGCGGCTATGTGATGGACGCAATACTTAAAAGCAGGTACAACAGTAAAAATAGCATTAGATATATGTCTTGTAAGGCAGGTTTTGATATGAACCTGCCTTCTTATTTTGCGCGCGGCATGCGCGCGACCTTGAGTAATCGGACTATGTAAAAACTCAATATCAGTGCACCTTGAGTCAGTAGCCTGCGTAGAATATCAAGTATAGTGCACTTTTGGAAAGCAGTCTGTGAAGAATATCAAGTAGAGTGCCCTGCGAGCTCAACATTACTCAATTGTGAGTTTTTATTTAATCCGATCTGCTTCTCAGCTACTGGCGGATACTGAAACTTTTATAGTGGAACTTATTACCATATAAAAACTTAAATAATCCATATATTTATGCAATTGTATTGCCGCTAATCCAATGATATACTATAACATCGCGGGATGGTTTGTTTTGCTGAATTGTGATGCTGAATGATTAAATCTACATGATTGGAAGGTAATTTTTATGACAATTAGCAGTTTGGAAATGTCGGGCGGCAATGGCATTGAGTTTCAGGACAACAGTAAAGGTGAGCAGCAAAAAGCTTACAACAGCGGTAGTACAGGTGTACAAGTGGCTTACGACAGTGGCAGTAAAGGTGCGCAAAAGACTGAGAGAATAGCAGTTCAAAGGTCTGATAGTACGACTGTGCGAAAGCCTGAAAAAGAGAGAAATGCTGTTTTGATCGGACTTGACGGAGTACGTGCTATAGCCTGCCTGGCAGTTATCTTCCACCACATTGCGCAGAAGCTTTCTCCGCAGATCCAGCCTACTTTTATCAGGGAGATCGGTTCTTTTCTATTAATGGGCAACACCGGCGTAAGTGTATTTTTTGTACTAAGCGGTTTTCTGTTGTCCTATCCCTTCTGGAAGCGGTTTTACAATGATGAGGGATTTCCTGATATGAGGCAATATGCTTTGCGGCGTGCAGCAAGGATAATGCCCGGTTACTATGCTTCTTTTTTAGTATGCAGCCTTCTTATCTTACTATTCAAAATACCGTCGCAGTTCTTTTGGGCCAGAACCTTGGCCGGCTTGACTTTTACCGCCGGCTTCAGCTATACTACCTTCTTCCCGAATGAAATCAACGGGCCCTTCTGGTCTGTAGGCTTTGAGGTATTTTGCTACATATTGATGCCTGTTTTTATGTATGCCATGTTTGGACTGTTCAGAAAAAAGAGGACTTTTTTGAAGACTTTTATATTCTGGATAGGAACAGCTGTCTTTACTGCTTTTTTAAATCAGCTTATACATATTTATTTAACACCCGACGATTTACAACGCGGCTGGCAGTTCGGGATGGTAGGTGGCGCAAAATACTGGATGCCCAACTATAATCCTATAGGCTTTTTTGGACATTTTATTATCGGGATCATTGCTTGCGGAGTTTCCGTCAGACTGTTCAAAGCCTCAAGTGCTACAGAAAGCTTCAAGAAAAAGGGCGGATTCGATATTATCTGCATACTCGGCTTATTGGGTTCCTTTGCGTTGCTCTGGTTATTGAAGCACGCACCTGAATTTTCCTTCAGTTTTCAGAATCAGCCATATTTCTTCCCGCTTTATGCGCTGTTAATAGGAATTGCTGTTGCGACGGCACCCCACTCAAGGTTCTCGGGTAAGCTTCTGGATAATTCTTTTTTCAAGTTTACTGCAAAGGTTTCCTTCGGGTTGTATATCTGGCATTATGTAATCATGTTTATAGTGGCAAACGTGATTTTCAAGAGTTATCAGAACTTCAGCATGACGAACCTTTTGTCATGGGCTCTTATTTCTTTATTAGTCCTTGTTGTATCATACGCCGTTGCGGCCACTTCATACAAATTCATTGAAAAGCCCGCGCTGGACTGGGCACATAAGCGACAGGGAAGAGTGGGGAAGGTGAAGCACTTATCAAGCCAAGGCGTACAGCAGGGAAGGTGAGTTTAATTATTCGATGATTGCAAGAAATGTATTATAATTTTATTAGCATAAAGTAGAAGCAATGAAACAAGGGGACCATTTAGTGAAGCATCCTTTGTAATTACCGACACAGAGAAGCAGACGAAGATATACTGTAATATTTTCCAGGATGCTAATTGTCAGTATAAATACCATAAAATGATAGGAGTGTAGCCAATGACAACTAAAAAGCAAGGTTTTAACCCTTACCTTCCTTCATGGGAGTACATACCCGATGGAGAACCCTATGTATTTAACGGCAGAGTCTATGTTTATGGTTCTCATGACCGTTTCAACGGCTTTGTTTACTGCATGAACGATTATGTATGCTGGTCTGCACCGGTGGATGACATGGGCAATTGGCGCTACGAAGGAGTCATTTACAAAAAAACCGACGACCCGCTGAATCCAGACGGCAGCATGTGTCTTTATGCCCCGGATGTAACGGTAGGACCGGATGGACGGTATTACCTGTATTATGTTCTCGACAAGAAATCAATCGTATCGGTGGCAGTCTGCGACACACCGGCTGGAAAGTATGAATTTTATGGATATGTGCATTATCAGGATGGTACACGGCTAGGAGACAGAGCGGACGACCAGCCCCAGTTCGACCCGGGTGTTATTACCGAAGGAGAAGTGACATATCTTTATACCGGCTTTTGCTCAAGAGGCGACAAGTCGAGAATAGGTCCGATGGCAACGGTACTTGGCGCTGATATGCTGACGATCGTGGAAAAACCGGTGTTTATAGCACCCAGCGAGCCTTACAGCAAGGGAAGCGGTTATGAAGGACATGAGTTCTTTGAAGCTCCGTCAATAAGGAAGAGGGGGGATACATATTATTTCGTCTATTCCTCTATTGTATTTCATGAATTGTGTTATGCTACCAGTAAGCACCCGACGAAAGACTTTGTCTTTCGAGGAGTTATCGTGAGCAACAGCGACCTGCATATCGATACTTATAAACCAGCTGATCAGCCTATGTTTTACGGCGGTAACAACCACGGCAGCATTATTGATATAGAAGGAAAGTGGTATATTTTCTACCACAGGCATACAAATGGGACGAATTTCAGCCGTCAGGGCTGCATAGAGCCGATTGCGTTCCTTGAGGACGGTTCGATCCCACAGGTCGAGATGACCTCCTGCGGCCCAAATGGAGGACCTCTGACCGGACACGGAGAATATCCGACATATATTGCCTGCAACCTGTTTTGCAAGGAAGAGTCACTGTACACGGACTGGACGGCATCGTGGATGAACAACCAGTTTCCGAAGATAACCCAGGATGGCAGGGATGGGGATGAGGAAATCGGTTATATCGCTAATATGAAGGACTCAGCTACCACAGGCTTCAAGTATTTCGACTGCAAGGGCATAACAAAGGTTAAGATCAAAGCGCGCGGATATGCCAGTGGAGCTTTTGAAGTAAAAACCTCATGGAATGGAAAGGCTTTGGGCAGTATCCCGATAGGCTTCACGAATGTCTGGAAGGAATATGAGGCCGATATCGCGATCCCGGATGGAGTACAGGCATTGTATTTCACATATACAGGCGGCGGAAGCACGCAATTCGGGTCATTCACGCTGGAGTAAACAGTATGGCCTATTATTTGAGTCAATAACATACATAAGGCGAGGTTGCTCGAAAAAGTAGCCTCGTCTTATAACGAGGCGGGAGATATCTGTCGCCTCGTTATATTATATGATAAAGGAGATGATGTATATGGAACATCCTTTTCACTTACACTACAACGAACCGGCTGACGTCTGGAGTGAAGCCATGCCGCTTGGCAACGGCAGACTGGGTGCAATGGTTTATGGCCATACCAGTCTCGACAGGATCCAATTGAATGACGATTCGCTATGGTATGGCGCATTTATGGATCGCAACAATGCATCTTTAAAAGATAAGCTGCCTGAAATACGCAGGCTTATACTCTCCGGTGACATATACCACGCTGAGGAGCTGATAATGCAGTATATGGCTGGCACACCAGGCTGTATGCGGCACTACACACTTCTGGGAGAGCTTGATATAGCGCTTAATCAGCACCTGCCCTTTACAATGGGATGGCTTCCGAACAGCAAAGATGCGGATAAGTATTCTACAGATCTCGACCTTATGACAGGTGTTCTAAATATCGACCATACACAGGCCGGTATCCGCTACCACCGTGAAATGTTCATCAGTCACCCGGCGCAGGTTATGTGTATACGCCTTGTGAGTGATAAGCAGGGAGCAATTAATCTGGATTTAATTATGAATAGAATCGGTATTTCTGACAGGGTCGTCGAAGATGACAGAAGACCGGGACAGCGTGTGAGCGGCGGAGGCTGGCCGGCCCCCGGAGCAGATTCGATCCGTACCATAAATGAAAACACTATTCTTATGAGAGGCCATGATGCTGAAGTGGAATTTGCTGTTGCCGTACGTGCAGTATGTGACGGTGAACTCAGGAATCCTGTCTCACAGCTGCTTGTCCGAAACAGCGGAGACGTGGTGATGTATGTGGCCTCGTCGACCTCTAACCGCACAGAGGATACAACCGCAGAGGTACTCGGGCTGCTTGATGCTGCGGAAAAGAAAGGCTATGCAGCTTTGCGTGAGGAGCATATCAAGGATTTCTCATCTCTGATGAACCGATGTGTGCTAGACCTCGGTCCGTCACCGGCAAAGCCTACAGATGAAAGGCTTGATGCAGTCCGGATGGGAGCAGATGACCCGGCACTGGCAGCGCTTTATTTTCAGTTCGGCCGGTATCTGATCGTTTCAGGCAGCCGCGAGGGAAGCTCGGCACTCAACCTGCAGGGTATATGGAATGCTGAATTCATGCCCATGTGGGACAGCAAGTACACTATTAATATAAACCTTCAAATGAATTACTGGCCTTCGCTGACCGGAAACCTTTCCGAACTTCATATGCCCATTATGGAGCTGCTGGAGAAAATGCATGAAAAAGGCAAGGAAACAGCCCGCGTCATGTACGGTATGCGAGGTATGGTCTGCCATCACAATACAGATTATTACGGCGACTGCGCGCCTCAGGACTGGTATATGGCTGCAATGCCATGGGTGACAGGCGGAGCATGGCTAGGTCTGCACGTATGGGAGCACTACCTGTATACGAAGGATATGGGAGTTCTTCAAAGGATGTACCCAATACTGCGTGACATGGCGCTGTTCTACGAGGACTTTCTGATCGATGTGAATGGAAAGCTTGTCACTTGTCCATCCGTATCGCCTGAGAACCGGTATCTGCTGCCAGATGGATACGATACGCCAATCTGTGTTGGCTCTGCAATGGATAATCAGATATTGAGAGAATTTTTTGCAGCACTGATAGAGATACAGAAATTGCTTGGAGTAGACGGGGAACTCTCTGAAAAGCTGGCGGATATGGCTTCACGGCTGCCTGAGGACAAAATTGGCTCAAAGGGCCAGCTGCTTGAATGGGATCAGGAATATCAGGAGCTTACGCCGGGAATGGACCACATTTCTCATCTGTTTGCATGCTACCCCGGCAGCTCGATCAACTGGCACGATACACCTGATTTGATGAAGGCTGTTGAAAGATCACTGGAACTACGTATACAAAACGGTGCCGGAAAGGGTGGCTGGCCACTGGCATGGTACATCAATATTAATGCAAGGCTGCTGGATGGAGAGAAGACAGACAAAGCTATCCGGAAGATGCTCAGCGATTCATGTGTTCGAAACTTCTTCAACGCTACGTTCGTTTTCCAGATCGACGGAAACCTGGGCGCTGCGGCCGGTATAGCTGAGTCTCTGCTGCAAAGCCATATTGCTCTGCATTTCCTGCCTGCGCTGCCGGTATCCTGGAGTGAGGGAAGCGTCAGAGGTCTGCGTGCACGCGGTTCTTGTGAGGTCGATATAAAGTGGAAGAACGGCAAGCTGATAGAGGCTGTTGTCAGGCCGGAGTTCAGCGGGCCTGTAGAGGTCGTAGGTGAGACACTGATGGTGAGCTGCGGTGGTATGCAGATCTCGACGGATAAGACAGGCATCGGATTCGAGTTCTCTGCAGAGGCTGGCAAGACTTATATACTTACACCATTTGCCTAGGACATGTCACAGACATACGCAGCATGATGGAGCAGTCTATCGGATGTATCAATGAAGCCTATGAAAATGGCAAGAACTCCATAGTTATAACGAGGCGATAGATATCTCCCACTTCTAAAGTGGTGGGTACCGATTTGCCTTTCAGATATTTTCTTTCGATTAATCGAAAGAAAACGATGTGAGTATATCTCCCGCCTCGTTGAAACACTGCTATAGTATAAGAATTTCCTTTGGAAATTTTATGTTTGGGTAAGAAAATTTTTCTACTAAGTGTAATTTGCAAAGCAAATTATCGCGAAACGAAAAATTTTCTTTGAACCGAAGTGTTATAATATGTCATACGCTAATGTCTATGTTTCCGCCTTTATGCGGCGTGACCGATTTTTCTACCGCTTTTGCATTAATTTCCTGAAAGCCATGAAGCAATGCATCCATGGACTGTACGTCCTGACTAAGCTTTTTTTTCAGGGTCTCCACGCCGATTGACTGGCGTATGCTGCTTATGCTTTGCTGCATTTGATTATTAATTTCCATATGGTCACCTCCTGACATATATCTACCCAGTTTGACACCATAATATTGTACAATTCTATTATATAATTTTTTGTGTAACTGATAAATGGGGCCTAAGGATTATTTTGCACAAAGACTATTTACAATATTATACCTTGACATCCTTGACGCTAAATGGACATAACTATAATATTGTTATATACAGCTTGTATATTTTGGTATTGACTGTGAGGTTGATCTTTATGCAAAAGAAATATATTATCATAATTGCGGCTGCGCTTGTTTTAGCAGCCGGTATTATAACTGCGGTTCTTCTGACAGGCCGGGACGCTGAGAAAGAGGAGGAGTTCGAGTTCCTTCCGGCTGGAATGCAGACAGATATCGATGAACTCAAAGATGTACAGCTCACCTTTTATCTTAACGCTCAGAAGCAAAATGTATCAGATGAAATACTTGAAGCAGTTAACAGAAAGCTGAAGGATGAACTCAAAACTACAATAAAATTTGAATTTCTTTGGCAATATAATCCGCAGTTTATTGATAGGATCCGCAGGGACAATGCATCAGGGCTGACTTGCGATGCTTTTTTCTTCACACCTGATTATAGTACGCCTGTAAAACCGCTCATTGACGAAGGACTTGTGAAGGATGTTTCGGAACTGTTCCCCGAGTATGCTTTTAATTATTACAACCAATTCACCAAGGATGATATAAAGGCAATGAATGTAGATGGTGGGATTTATACGATACCATCCAGAATGCCTTCTGCCGACATGAACTATGCAATCGTACGCCAGGATCTGATGGAAAAGTACAAAATACCGGAGATACATAGCTATGACGATTACGAGGCATATCTCGAGGCGGTAAAGGAAAACGAGCCCGGCTTGCTACCGATGCGTTACGGTGACACCACCCTTGGGCTGTTTGCAAATATGTACGGATATGTGACATTGGACTATACGATGGGACTTGTGTACAAGTGGGATGATCCATCAATGAAGATAATGGAGTGGACTCAAACGCCCGTATTCAAGGAATGCCTTGACAGAATAGCCAGATGGAGGGATAAAGGCTATCTGGACCCTGAAAATCCTTTTGTAAGCTTAAGCTTTAATACAACTGGTGATGATGCATCAAATGAATATGACCGTTTTATTATAGAGGGGAAGACAGCTTCATTCATAGCCAATCCGACTGAACTGCCACGTTTCAATTTACTGCTTCGCAGCAAGGGTATCAGCGATTACAGTTTCAAGGCATACCCTCTTTATGACGGCTATTCTGCAAGGAATCCTATAACGGATTCGGGGATAATGATCAACTCAACCTCATCGAAGGCTGAAAGAGTATTAATGTTTATCGACTGGCTGCAGTCCGATCAGGAAAACTACGATTTGCTGATGTATGGTAAAAAGGGCACCCACTATATAGACAGAGGGGATTATATCGAACCTCCGAAAAACGTTGCAGCTTCATTTTTGGAATGGACCTGGAAGAAGCCCTTTGAAAACATTGATTATCAGCGCAACAGTTATCCCGGTTTGGATAAAGAGATAAAAGAATATAATGAAATCATAAAAATCCAGACGAAGTATGCTCCGCATTATGGCTTCATCCCGGATTATTCAACTGTGCAGAAGATATATGATAATATGTGGATGAGGTACACCTTACCTGAGAATATTATTTATAGCAATAAAAGTATTGATGAAGCTAAACTTGAGAAAATCCTGGAAGAGCAAAAGGAATCAGGGCTCGACAGCATGATCACTGAAATCCAGGGACAGCTGGATGAATATGTGGCGAAGTTCCCCAAATAGCTTACAACGCGCCCTGGTACAGCTTATTATCAGTATTGAAAGGAAAGTGATGGACATAGTATACCAATTGGTATTAACCTATGTCCATTTATTTTTGTTAATTGCAGTACTTACGTCAGCCGCAGCCCTTCGGCTTTTGCAAAATCACACTTTTGCAAAATTTCAATTGGGAAATGTAGAGCTGATATGGTACAATATCCTGTAAGGGGGAGGAAGGTGCAATGAGCGATTTTGTTCCTGAGATCCATGGCGTTCTACGAAGGCATATGGTGCGCGTGCCCGATGTCATATCACAGGTAAGCGGTATAAAGATATTCGGAAAGCTGATAAAATCAATAATGTTTACAACAGACGTTGCTATTGTTAAGAACTGTAATGCAAATGCCATTATTGCAGTTTATCCGTTTACGCCGCAGCCTATAATTACCCATACTATCATTGCTGCCTCGGACGTACCTGTTTTCTGTGGAGTCGGGGGAGGTACGACTACAGGGAAAAGAGTGGTCAATCTGGCGATGGATGCAGAATTTCAAGGTGCTATAGGGGTTGTGGTCAATGCTCCTACTCCTAACGATATAGTGAGGCAGGTCACACAGAAAATTGACATACCGCTTATTGTGACGGTAGTTTCGGACAAGACGGACATATCTAAAAGGATTGCCGCCGGTGCTGCAATACTGAATGTTTCGGGAGCCGGAAAGACTGTAGATATCGTGAAAAAAATCAGGGACCGCTTTCCTGAGGTGCCTATTATCGCAACGGGTGGGCCGGATGACGAGACGATACTCAGAACAATAGAGGCAGGAGCAAATGCTATAACTTATACTCCACCAACGACAGCAGAAATTTTTAAAGCTCTCATGAATAAATACAGGCATGCTGATGATATAATCTGACGTACGCTTCAGCATATTTCAACCGGAGGTAACCAGCAATGACAACAAAACAGAATATGTCCAAGGAGGACATCATTAAACGCTTCAAACGTATCGAAGGTCAGGTAAAGGGTATCCAGAGAATGATCGAGGAAGACAAGAACTGTATAGATATACTTACACAGATTACCGCAGTCAGAGCAGCTATAACCAAGGCGGGGAGTCTGATGCTCGAAAATCACTCGATGACCTGCATAGAGAATGCGACAACCTCGGAGGACAGGAATAAAGCTGTCGAAGACCTTGCAAAAGCAATACAGAGCTTTATTAAATTTTCGGGATAGTGATTATGATTCTACTGCAAGGGAGCATTTTCCCTTGCCATATCAATCACTGTTCTCATTGTTTCAATGTCGGTCTTGCCCGGAATGTAAGTGTACAGCGACCCATCCTTGTTTACGACAAAGGTTGTCGGGTAACTGTTTATGCCAAAGATACCGCTGGAAATTGCCCCATCCTCATCTAAAATGACCTTGAGATCGATGCCGTTTTTTGTAATATAGTCATTGACTGTATCATACGGTTCCTGGACATTTACCGCAAGAATTTCAGCATCTCCGGCTTCCGACAGCTCCTTGTCAAGCTTGTTGAAGTCAGGCATTTCTTCAATACAGTATTTGCACCACACAGCCCAGAAGTTGAGAATGACTATTTTACCCTTATAGTCTGAAAGGCTGACTTCATTGCCCTCAAGATCCTTTAGTGTGAAGTCGGGTACCATGATGGCCTCATCGCCTGTTGTGCCGCTTTCTGCAGTACCGCTTTCTGCAGTGTCGCCATCAGAGGTGCCGCCATTATCAATGCTCTGCCCGTCCGGTAGGTTATCCTGTGCAGGCGGCTGAGCAACAAGCTCCGGCTTATACTTATTGTAAACAACATAAGCCGCTGCAAATATGAGAACCAAGGCAGCTATCAAGATAATCAGGTTTTTATATTTTTTCATAATATCCTCCATGATCATTTAAAGTAAATATTTCAGGTTATCCGTAAATACCAGTATACCGGCTGCTATAAGCAATATGCCTGATATTATGCTGATGATCCTGCTGTTTTTCTTCAACCAGACAAATAAACCTTTTACGTTTTCAAAAATTGCTGCCGAGACAACAAAAGGGATGGCAAGCCCGAGTGAGTAGATAAGAAGCATCAACATTCCGTCCCGGGTTGTTTCCGAGTTTCCGGCCAGCATCAGGGCAGATCCAAGAAATGTACCAAGGCAGGGCGACCAGCCAAATCCGAATACGATACCGAAAAGTATGGAGCCCATGAACCGTAGCTTACTTACATTTATATGGAATCTTTTTTCACTATTTAGAAAACCTAATTTCAAAATACCGGTAAAATTAAGGCCAAACAGTACCATGATCGTTCCGCTTATTTTCTGTACAAGGTCCCTGTTGCTGGTAAAGAAGCCGCCAAGTGATGCAGCTGCAGCCCCCATGATAATAAACACTATCGTGAAACCTGTGGTAAAGCCTAATGCATTGATGATGAGTCTGGTTTTGCCAGACTGGCCTGAGGTGGCATCAGAACTGTCAGGAGTACCGGCCAGGTACATGAAATAGACCGGGAGCATGGGAAGTATACATGGAGAGATAAATGTTAGTATTCCTTCTGCAAATGTTAGTAAGTATGTTATCATTTCCGCATTCCCCCGGTCATATTATGCGACTGCTCTAGTCTGCAAATATTGCTATAACATTGTGTTGATACTATTCTTTCGTTTAGCAGTCATTTTATTCATACCCGTACAGGGTATACTACTAACAAGAATTTTTAAATAAAATTTTTATTGCATATCAGAAAAGTTTTTGTTATTATATACCCGTAGGGGGTATATAATAAATGCAGGGAAGTAAAGAATATATCCATAAAGTAATCAACAAGATTATAGGAGGTAAAGATTATGTCAGTTAAAGTATACTCAACTCCATCATGCCCATGGTGTACCGTAGCAAAAAATTATCTTAAATCGAGGAATGTTCTTTTTGAAGATGTAGATGTTTCAAAGAACAGGGAAGCAGCGGTTGAAATGGTACAGAAGTCAGGCCAGAGGGGTGTGCCGGTAATCGATATAAATGGCAGTATAATCGTAGGCTTTGACCAGGGAGCAATAGACAGCCTTATCAGATAAGTTACAGCTGAGGGTATAAAACATTACAGGGTAATAGGGTGTTAAACAATTATTAGCAAAATATAGAGACGTAGCTTAGTGTGCATTGATAAGTATTGTGAAATATTGTATAATTACCTCAAATTAGTTAATGCATCCGAGCTTGGCTCGATAACTCCATATTTAATTGAGAGGGGAGTAAATCAATGTTTTGTGAGAATTGCGGAAGCCCTATACCTGAGGACTCTAAGTTTTGTTTAAGTTGCGGTGCAAAAACAGCAGGTGCTCAATCCGGAGGCCAGGCGTTACAGGAAACAGCTGTTGTTACAGATGCTATCCAGGTTGACACCTTAACTGCTGTAGATACAGTGAAGCCGGAAGCTGAACCAATACAAAATGAACCACAGCCCAAACCTGTTCCGCCTGCAGCACAAGCCAGACCGGTACAGCCCGCTCCTCAACCTGAACCGACCCGATATGCACCACCGCAGCCCGCACCGCAGGCTCAGACCTATCAGCAGCCTATACCGCAGGCTCAGACCTATCAGCAGCCTATACCGCAGGCTCAGTCTTATCAGCAGCCATCAGCAATAAAAATTGAGAAGGTAAACCCGCTGCCCATATGGAAGTACATGGGAATGATGCTGTTGACCGGTATCCCGATAATAGGCTTTATTATGATACTTGTTTGGAGCTTCGGGAGTTCATTCAACAAGAATACCAGAAACTATGCAAGAGCAGTACTGATATTGGGGATAATAGGATTCGTACTGGCGATTGTTACCCTGATAGTCAACTGGGCAATGATACAATATTTAATTGATAATTACAATTCAATATATCAGTACAATATGCTTGGATAAGTAACTTTCGGTAATTTAATATTAATAATAAAAGGGACAGTATCGTTAAAACCGGTATTGTCCCTTTTGCGTAGTGTGCCCGGCATGCGCAAGTTCCATGCCATGTTTGCCGCTTCTTACTCCTTGCAAGGCAGACAATTAATCGCAGGCAATTATTCCGAACAAATGTTTGTATTGGGTTGCGTTCAGACGTAACGTCAGATATAATATTAGGGACAAAGAAAATATTATGACAGGGTGCGGATCGGATGATAACAGATAGTGAAAGGCAGCAATACCTTCAATTAAGAAAAAAACTGCTCGAATCAGAATACGGCAGGCTCAACCCGCAGCAACGACAGGCTGTTTTCCATATAAACGGGCCTTTGCTGGTACTGGCAGGCGCAGGATCGGGAAAGACCTCTGTTCTTGTGAACAGGATAGCATATATGATCAAATACGGCGATGCATACCACTCTGAACGTGTGGCTGATGGACTTACACCTGCAGATATCAAGCTAATGCAGGATGCAAACGGCAGCCTCAGACCGGCTGGAGAGCAGGGCAGGCTGACAGGCATTATGAGGGACAACCCTGTACATCCTGCGTCGATACTGGCGATAACGTTTACAAATAAAGCCGCGAGAGAGATGAAGGAAAGGCTTGAAAAGATATTGGGCGGAAATGTCAATGACATCTGGGTCAGTACTTTCCATGCCTCGTGTGTGAGGATACTCAGGCGAGATATAGAGAAGTTGGGTTACGGCAGGAGCTTTGTTATTTTCGATACTGCCGACCAGCAAACGTTGATAAAGGACAGCATAAAGGAACTGAATCTAAATGAGAAGAACTTCCCGGTAAGGGAGGTGCTTTCAAAGATAAGCAAGGCAAAGAATGAACTGAAGGAGCCTCCGGAGTATTCAAAGGAAGCCGGCGCAGATTTCAGGCTCAGCAAGATCGCGCGTATCTACGAGCTCTATCAAAGAAAGCTCAGGAGCAACAATGCACTTGATTTTGACGACATTATCATGCTTACGATAAAGCTGTTTCTGGATCATCTCCCGGTTATGGAATATTATCAGAGAAAATTCAAATATGTTCTGGTTGACGAGTATCAGGACACCAATACTGCACAGTATACTCTGGTAAGCCTGCTATCAAAGCATTTCCGGAACCTGTGCGTTGTGGGCGACGATGACCAGAGCATCTATGGATGGAGGGGCGCTGATATACAGAACATCCTTGACTTTGAAAAGGAATTCAAGGATGCAAAGGTAATAAAGCTTGAGCAGAATTACCGTTCCACCAAGACCATACTCGACGCTGCAAATCACGTAATAAAGAACAATCTGGGCAGGAAGAGCAAGAGCCTTTGGACCGAGAATGACAAGGGTGAGGGAATACAATATTTTGAGGCGGGAAACGAACGAGAGGAAGCCGATTTTATATCTTCCGAGATCGAACGTCTGATAAAGGAAGAGGACAGAAAAAACAGGGACTTTGCGCTGTTATACAGGATAAATGCACAGTCGAGAGCACTTGAGGAAGCTTTCATGAAGGCGGGTATACCGTATCGCATATTCGGGGGCCTCAAGTTCTACGATAGGAAAGAAATCAAGGATATCATAGCTTATTTGCGTTTGATACAGAATCCTTCTGATGATGTTGCGTTAAAAAGGATCATAAATGTGCCCAAAAGAGGGATTGGAAATACCACACTCGATGCTGCCGAGAGCATTGCGACCGACAGAAAATGCAGCATATTCCTGATTATTTCCTCCGCCCCGGAGATACCGGAGCTTAAACGCGCAGCCTCAAAGCTGGTGGAGTTTGCGGATATGATCGGCGGCTTCAGAGCTCTTTCCGGGAGCATGACCGTACCGGAGCTTATTGACGCTGTTATCAACAAATCGGGTATACTTGATGAATTGAAAGCGGAGGAAACAGATGAGGCCAGAACACGCATAGAGAATATCCAGGAGCTTATCTCAGGAGCCATCGAGTTTGAATCCCAGAGCGAAGAGAAAGGCCTGGAGGCATACCTTGCAAATGTTTCTCTTGTTACCGATATCGATAATCTCGATGGTGACAATGACCGCGTCGTGCTGATGACGCTGCACAGTGCAAAGGGCCTGGAGTTCCCGGTCGTTTTCATCCCGGGCTTTGAGGAAGGTGTGTTCCCGGGAATGCGTTCCATGGACAGCGAAGCGGAGCTGGAGGAAGAACGCAGGCTTTGTTATGTTGGTATCACGAGGGCAAGAGAGAGGCTGTATCTGACAAGCACCTATAGCAGGACGCTTTTTGGAAATACAACATATAACAGGTGTTCAAGGTTCATGAAGGAAATACCCGGAGAGCTCGTAGAGGTAAAGAGCAGGAAAGCAAAAGCATCGGGTACCTTAATGAGCCAACAGGGAAGGACAGGAGCGGCAGCTAACACTGTAGGATGGGGAGTTCAGAGTGGCTTTGGCAACCCGGGAGCAGGAAGTACCGGCATTACAGGAGGATTCTCCGCAAACAGGGGCACAAGCCAGGAAGCAGCATTTGGTACCCGAAAAGGCTTCGGTTCTGACACGACAGCTTTTAACAGCAGCAAGGGCAGCAGTTCGGATACGGCGACCTTTGGCACAATGGTGGGTATTCCCTCGGCGGGGAGCAGTAAATCCGCCGGGCCGGATTACAAAGTAGGTGACCAGGTGGTGCATAAGAAATTCGGAATCGGTAGGATATCGGCTGTAATTCTCGACAAAGGAGAGCAGGTCCTGGAGATAGATTTTAGAAACAACGGCATGAAACGGCTTATGACAGCCTTCGCAAATCTTGTGAAGCTATGACACAAGCGCCGTGATCGGTTGAACAAAATCGGGTAAATAAGTAGATATTAAACCCGATAACAAAAAACTGAATATATAAAATCCGGTATATCGCGCAGATGATATGAGAATAATACTATCTGCAACATAGATTTAAAGGGACACTTCCGGCCTAGCATGATTACAGGAATGTCCCTTGAAAATTCCGGAGGGATAAAATGGACAGCTACGATTATAATGAGGATAACCTTTCTATTATAGCACGTTCCTGCAGCCATATGAGCTGCAGAAATTCACCGGGCCGCAGCCACTCAGGAGACCTGTCCTGCAGGGATTGCATTCACTGGAATGGGAGCGGCTGTTCAAGGAATCATCTGGAAAGCATAGCATCCGAATTGCACATTGATTGAGAGCTTGTTTATGCACTGACTGTAGAAGCCATCTGCTTCATAGCAGTTTAAACACTTCCATCGGTTCTTTTATCAGCACCTTTGCTCCGCTTGACAAAAGCTCATCAGCTTCCCTGAAACCCCACAAAACGCCGACGGCGAACATTCCTGCTGCAGAAGCTGTACGCATATCTACTCCGGTATCGCCCATATATAGACATTCTTCAGGCGTGATGCCGAGTATTTGTGCTATTTCAATAGCGCCTGCAGGATCAGGCTTTTTTGCTATCCCGGACCTTTCACCGAAAGCCGGGTAGAAGTCCCAATCGGACAGAAGTTGATTTACCATAAGCTTTACAAAATCGTCAGACTTGTTAGACAGCACCGACATTTTAAGGCCTTTGTCTGAAAACCTGTCCAACATTTCATGTATACCGTTGTACGCCTTTGTTTTATTGGACCATCTCTTGGCATATTCCTCTCTGACTGCAAAAAAACAATTATCGATATAGGCATCGTTACGCATTTTCTCCGGCAGGGTACGAACAACAAGGTTCCGGAAACCATCACCTACAAAATACCTGTATAGTTCCACATCATGTGTGGGATGACCAAGTGCCGAAAGCACACTGTTCATAGAGTCAGCTATATCGTCAAGAGTGTTTAACAAAGTACCATCCAAGTCAAATATTACAGCTTTGAATTTCATAATTGCTCCTTATTATTATTTTTATGTATGCGATTATAACATAAAACTGATATAATTTTATTAAACAAGTGCATGAAATTCATGGCAAACCGTCAGATAACCGGAAGCTGTGGACTGAATGCATGCAGATACTGCTAAATTCGGAGGGATAAAGGCAATATCGAAGGATATACGCCCAATATAGAAGATGGTAAAAAGGATAGTAATTTTTACGCTGGCTTTACTGATGACAATTGCTGTATCGGCCTGCTCAAGGGACAGCAAAGATGCGGGCGAAGGTGAAAAGGCTTTTGGACAGGAAGTGCAAGATAGTACTAGCGCTGATAAAGAAGCGGCTGATAGTACGGTAGAAACAAATACTGTTACCGAAACTACTGCCAGCATCGAAACAACTGCAGTTACGGGAACTACTGCCAGCAGCGAAACCACTGCCAGCATCGAAACAACTGCCGTTACGGGAACTACTGCCAGCAGCGAAACCACTGCCGGCACCGAAACAACTGCCGTTACGGGAACTACTGCCAGCATCGAAACAACAACTGTTTCCAATAATGATAGTGACTCGGGTTACACAGCTTCACAACCCAGCAGCATAGATGGCAACGCAGAGGATGGAACAAAAAATAGTGCTGAAACGATTCCATTGGATACGAGAAATGATCCTGACAATGAGAGCGGGATACTCAAAGGTCGTATCATCTGTATAGATCCGGGTCACCAATCACATGGTAATTATGATACCGAACCTGTTGCTCCGGGCTCTGACAAAATGAAGGCCAAGGTTTCAAGCGGGACTGCGGGAGTAAAAACAAGGATTCCTGAGTATAAGCTTAATCTGGAGGTTTCGCTGAAGCTGAGAGATGCTCTTGAGAAATACGGGGCAACAGTAATTATGACAAGGACGGAAAATGACGTTGATATAAGTAATGCCGAAAGGGCTGCAATAGCAAATGAGGCAAATGCCGACTTGTATTTCCGCATACATGCAGACGGTTCCACCGACAAGTCGATCAAGGGTGTATCAGTGCTAATACCAGGTAAAGGACACATTACAGATAAGTATATACTGGAGGAAAGCGAGAAAGCCGGTAGCTGTATTTTGAAGGGCTTTGTTGAAGCTACAGGAGCAGTAGATCGGGGGATGCCGAAAAGAAACGATCTAAGCGGGTTTAACTGGTGCAAGGTACCCATGGCCCTTATAGAAATGGGCTTCATGTCAAACCCCAAGGAGGATGAAAAACTGAACACCAGTGAATATCAGGACAAAATGGTCACAGGCATGGCCGATGGAATTATTGAGTATTTTCAACAAAAGTAGCTCTATTAAAAGCTGTTAATACTTAGTTTGCAGCATTTTTATTCTTTTTCAGTTTGTTTATTAATACAGCAATCAACCATTGAGTGCCGGTAAATACTAAAACATAAGAAATAACCGATACAACATCGACATAGAAATTACTTCCTCCCTCTGGATCACCTGCTCGCACCTCAGGATAGAACTTATCAACAGTAAAGCCGATCCCCTTATATGTAACGATTTCACCGATGCTAAAGCTTTTTGTCGGGAATGTATTGCCTGTAGCAGTATATGTAACATAGCCCAGTCCGATAAACACCGCAACGATTAATACTGAAATTAATATATACCTCATCCATTTTTTCATTTTGTGTCTCCCTTTTAACATATAGATGTCTTGCTTATATAATACAGATGGCAAGAATTTCGTCGCCTCAATATACGGCAGGAGTACGTCACTAATATACACTAATAATAGCATCGTTAGTTTAAAATATAACATTATTTATTAATAGTACCTATATCCCCGCTCTCTGTCCCAGCGTATCAAGGTCTATGTCTGTATGGGGAGCAGGTTGGCCCTTAGTTGATATTTTGCGCATTTTTTTGCACGATTCTTTTTTGGGTGAAACAAGAATTCACATAAATTTCATCTGCCATCATGCAAATCCTTACCATTGGAAAAGAATAGACCATGGATACGATCGTGTTGGAACCGCAAGTGTTAAAATTAACCGTAACCTTTATGCACGGTGAGCAGAATCAATAACTTTTGGGGCAATTACTACAACAAAAATAGAATTTATTGTGTGATGATGCTACATAATTCAGGATTCAACTGTATTATTGAGCCTAAACACTGAAAATTGAACAACTAGCTGCCCAAAACTATTAATGTTTGCACACCTTGATGCATTGAGGATCTAAATGAGTTATCCAAATAAAATTCACTAGTTTTGTTTTTTTGCATGTCAATAACTTTAGAAAATGTCACCCCTAAAGTACTTTAATTATCGCCACAAA
>CAZBEQ010000014.1:0-70799 GCA_964490975.1 uncultured Oscillospiraceae bacterium
TCCATTTCGTTTATGTGGAGATTATTGCCATTTACACGGATGACTATTCAGCCTCAAGATATGCTTTATCTCCATCTGACATTATCATATTGCATTTATATATGATATCAAATGCAACCCTTTTATCAGTTTCGGAAGAGATATTTTCGATATTCTCCGATAAAAACTGAAGTTTCATTTCTGTATAATCAATAAATTCCTTATAGCTTATCTTTTGTGTATTGTACATTTCCTGGATTACTTTCAGCATTAGCATAGTACACTCAGCTAATTCATAAAACATAATAACCTCTTTACAACATTACAGTATTACTGCACATTTTTATCAGTTTAACCATTTACATTTACACTCAAGTAACCGATGAAGATAAAATATCATCTTGCTTAATAAAAGTCAACACTAACAAAAATTTCCCTTGTATTGCCCTTAATAATCTATGAGAGCTTGCTGTTGATATGGCTCTGCATGCTATTTGATATGATTGTTTATTGAATAATGAAAATTCTTTATTCGACAAAACTAAACGTCACTTTAATAAATCTACAATGTTTATTTCCTAATTAGCTATATAATTTAATTAGGTGATAGAGATGTTCGATAAAATTAGCGTTTATATGACAGACATGATCTATTCGACATTACCCAATATTGCTCCTGAGAGACGCGAAGTCATTGAATACGGTGTATATATGACTGTGTCGGAATTAGTCAAGATAACTATAATACTACTGGTTTCAATATTGCTCGGCATACTGCCATATGTATTAGCAACTGTGGCCATTTATGGAATACAAAGGACGTTTCTTGGAGGAATACATGCAAAAACGCATCTTGGATGCATTCTGACCCACGCAGCAATTGTCTTCGGAGTTGTTGCATCTTCAATGTATCTTGGGATCGATCGCTTATATCTGAGTTTAATCGTTATGCCAATATCATATGTGACTGCATATCTTTATGCACCTGCTGACCTGCCGCAGAAGCCGGTAAAATCCAAAAGGCAGCGAAAGCAGCTGCGAGTTGGGGGATTCATATTACTTACTGCATTATTTACTGCAGCATGGTTTCTGCCGGAGACATGGTCCCGTGTTATACTCTTCACATGTTTTATTCAATCTCTGCTTATGACACCAATAGCTTACAGAATATCAAAAAACAAATACGGAGGAGAGGAGGCACTGATATGAAAAAAAATTATCTGAAGATCCTGGTTTGCCTTACAGCAATGGCAGGTGTGGTTGCAGCTTCTACTGTTTCGACATATGGCTGCTGGTTTTGGTCCTGCTATCAAAAGGACTGTCCAAAATCACTTATAAGAGATGACTGATATTTAATGAATGAAGAAATCAAAAGGGGCTCATAGCCCCTTTTGATTTTCGATTTCAATAGTCTGGGTAAAGATGTTATCTTTAAATGTAGTTATATGTAGTATGTTCTTATATTTATCTATTATTTTTTTTGCTATAGTCAGTCCCATCCCTCTGTTTTCACCCTTTGATGAATAACCGTCAATATATATCTTATGTATATCAGGAGTTGTCGTACAACTGTTTGATATGGATATTTCAATGAATCTCTTAATGCTTTTAATACTGATGCTTATTGTCTTTTCTCCTTGAGAGGCCTCTTCGATCGCGTTATCTAAAAAAATTCCTATCATTTCGCATAGCTCTGATATTTTTACACCAGGAATATCCTCAATCTCACCTATTACTGACAGATCCACGGTTACTCCTTTTTCATTTGCATGAACTATTTTTGAAGATAATATACCAAACAGTCCCGCATTCCTAATGTCGTATATTTGTGTGTTGACATGCTGACTGCACTGATCTACCAGTTCGAACACATACTGCCTCAGTTCATCGGACTTATTCATTTTTATCATTGAATCAATTACTATTAGATTATTGATCCAGTCATGCTTGAATCTTCTCAGTTCAAAGAGGGCTGAACGAAGCGACTCGTTATAGAATTTCTGCTGTTTCAAATCTTCCTCTCGAATCACTCTTCTAAGTGCATTGAACCACATCAATATTATAAATACACAGTATGATATACTAATCGAGGCAATAATAATGTAAGAAGCCATGTTGGTGTTTCTTGTAAAAAAATGCATGGCGGAAGATGCACCTAATACAAGAACAGTTCCCGCTGTCAGCAATAATAGAAATTTATCTTGGCTGATCATTTCTATAAAGCTCTTTGCAGGTTTTATCAATAAAAATAATAAAAAAACAATCAAATTGGTTAATAGATTAGCTCCCAGCGACAGCGACGTGTTGGTCTGTATAGTTTCCGCAGTTTGTCCTGGCAGGAGCAGATTTACAGCTATAGGCATGAATGCGTTTCCTACAGCTAGTCCGATAATATAAATAGAGAAAGATAAAAAAGCCAGGAGGAGTTTGGTTCTGAATAAAATCATTATTAGTGATATACTTATAATAAACAGTGCCAATGGTTTAATCGCCGTTGCACTCATGAGTGATGAAACAATGCCGTTTAGTAATCCGAACATTACTGCAAATATAATTTTACGTGAGACATTCAATTTGTGATCAAATATTGTTTTGAAAAAAAATATGATGTACAAGGCTCCCAAAAACGCAGATGTGGTATTAATCAAAATAGTGTTACACTTCATTTGCAGAACTCCTTTCGTTGATCAGGGAAATGACTCCGGGCTTACCAAGCCTGCCATGGTAACCGTTTGTAAGTACGACGGACCTGCTTTTTTTATCTATATAATTTATAAAGTCCTTATTAATTATTAAGGCTCTGTGACATTTTATGAATTTCCTGCTGTCGAGCTTTGAAACAATAAAGTCGAGACTGTCGTACACCTCAATAATGTTTCCTGAGGAATAGATTACTGTTTTTGTGCCCTTCCTCAGAATATGAGATATTGAATCGAGTGACAAATAATAAATCCGTGATCTTGTTCTTATCTCAAGTATGTCTCTGGATTTTTGTCTTAAGGCCATTTCTCTGTCAAGCTTGATGAGGCATTTTTCAAGGCTGCGGCTAACCGGTTTTATAATAAAATGATATGCATTTACATCAAATGCCTGATGCATATACTCCAGCATGCCTGTACAAAAAATGATCTCGGTGTTTATATTTTCCTTTCTTAATAGTTTTGCGACATAAAGGCCATTTATCTCTGATTGCAGGTTAATATCTATAATACATACATTAGTAGACTGTTCTCTTACAGTATTGATAAATTCCCTGTAGTCTGTCGTGGCAGTAACAATCCGACCATCTATTCCATTTCGGTTGAACCAGGACGGAATAAGCTGTTCATATTCTTCAAGCACCTTGATATTATCATCGAGAATAGCTACGGATAACATTTGGACACCTCCCTTCTTGACCAACATAAGGAAAATGATGTTTATAATTGTATATTTTATTATATAATATTACAAATTACAGTATAATATTGAAATATGTACTTGAAAAGGGACGATAGACCTATAGATGTAGGACATGGGATTACATAAGTCTATAAAATAATAGTATTACATTTATAGCGAAAATACAATAACAGACAATAATAAAAAAGACTTCCATGTAGTGAAAGTCTTTTTTACAAAATATAGTATCTTTTGAACCGAAGTGTTATAACGAATTTCCACATTCTGCGCAAAATTTGGCGTTTGCTTTCACTTCATTTCCGCACCTGGGGCATTTTTTCGTTACAGCTACAGGAGATCCACATTCTGAACAGAACTTGCCATTGACCGGCGCCCCGCAGTTTGGACATCTAGGACCCTGCTGCACTTGGACAGCCTGGTTTTGCTGAGGTTGCTGTATTGGCATCTGCTGTACGGGTGCTTGTCCAAGATTTCCTCCGAACATATTTCCGAACATGCCCAGTCCCATCATTCCGGTCGCAGCACCTGCACTGTTATTTGCGGCATCGAGAGCTGCCTGTGTCAGCATGCCTCTCTGCTGGAAGGCGTCACCGCCGGTTTCATACATATCGATTTTTTTACGGGATTCTTCATCAAGCGTGACGGACTCAACAACAAAGCCTGTAAGGCATAAGCCGCGCTTCCTCAATGTTTCATCGTATTGACGCTCTTCGAGGATAGATTTGATCTCGTCTGTCTGGCTGGGAAGCGACATTGCTCCGATTTGTTTGTCACCAAGGCCGTTGAGCACATTGGAGAAAACACTGATTATCTCGGATCTCAGCTGTTCTGTCAAGTCATCCTTTGTAACAACTTCAGCCGAACCGGCATATTCCTTCATAAAGAGCAGAGGATCGGATATTTTGAATGTGTACTTGCCGAAGCATTTGATGTTAAGACTCATATATAAGTATTGGCCGGTCCTTGCATTTGGCAGTGCATGGTCCCAGTCCTTGTAGGGAACAGGTGCCGGAGTGCCAAAGCCGTTGTTCAGGATCTCTCTGGTATTAAAGTAATAAACGCCCTGAAGTTTTGAAGTCGCACCACCAAATGAGAATCTTTCACCTATTTCCTTGATTACCTCCATTATATTGGAATCGAAAAGAGATGGGGAAGAGGATTCATAGACTTCATACACACCGGGCTCGGTCTTTACATCGAAAACCATGCCGTTATTGCAGAACACCGCTGCCTGACCGGGGAAAACTGAATATCTGGATCCTTGTGAAATAACTTTATTTTGTGTGGACTTGTGCATCATCAGGATATCCTGTCTCATATCCTCGCAGGATATACCATCTCTGAAGGCTGAACTTACGGCACCGCCGATCGACCTTAATATAAGACCCATATGTATGACCTCCTGAATTTTTTATTTATTATACCTTTAGACAACTTACATTGTCTGTTTTAATTAAATTCTCTAATGACCCAGTCATATTTTGATACATCTATGGGATTTCCGCAGTATTTGCATTTGCCGTCAGCGGTCAGGTTGATATTGGCGCCGCAGCCTTCGCAGGTTATGTAATCAGCATCGGTATACACCTTGGTCCTTGCGCTCATATGCCTGGCTAACTTGATCTCAGCGTTGGATTTCTTCTTCTTGACCCTTCGGTTTTTGTTAACGATGACTGATGTCAATTTTAACTTTATGGTAGCTACCATGTGCTCCCCTGATACTTCCAGCTTAGTTATCAGTTTTTTGCCTATATCAAGATCGACGATCAATTCATTGTCCTCGGAAAAATCTTTAGCAAGCCTGTCAACCAGCTCTTTGGAAGCGAAAGGCTTGATCAGCTGAGGATTGAAGTATCTTGCCTTAAAATACAAATTGACAAGGTAATCAATTCTCGATTGGAAGACCATTCTTGAAAAGTTTGGATCGTGCTTCGAAATATCCTTAAGAGGCTTCAATGCCTTGTTGATGTAGTATATGTAAAACAGAGTTGCTATGACAAGTGCTCCATTACATATAGCCATTATCATGTTAAACAATGCTTCAGGAATAAAGAGGCCGCCTACAAGACTCAATACCATCAGAACGATCACGCCCAGACCAATGAGCCCTGACTGAGAATTACTTTTCTTGTAATTGACTGCCTGAAGATCTGTTAAGGACCATTTATTGCTTTCTGTGTTGTATTTTGTGCCGCAGGCCGGACAGACAACCGAATCTGCATCAATGCTCAGCTGCTTGCCGCAATTTGAACAATAAAATGACTCCTTGGATTGGGCATCCTCTGACTGGATCATATATAAAGCAACTGAAGATACTGGGATATTCTTTGAGTATAACTCTTTATTGTCTGCCGTGCTGATATATTTCTCTTTATAGTCACCGTATAGAATATCAACTGTAAAGCTGTTCTTACCATCGTTCAATTTTAAATTGACATTGCTTTTAGCGGTTTCCGGGTTTTCTGCAAAGCTTATATCCTTCCGGATGCCGAATCTTGTGAGACCACTCAGCTCAGTTTTGATACTGTTGTAGAACATGTCGCTGCACACTGAACGAGCCATATCCGAGTCGAATTTTTTGAAAAACGTGATCACCTTGTTGAACATATCGCGTGTAACTTCGTGGTCAACTTCTTTGGAACCTCCATCAGGCTTTGGAGAGAACTTGATGTTTGATATTATGGCAAATAGCAAGCCGAAAACCGAGAAGATTATGCAACCAATCGTTATTGTCACCCAATCCATGTAAGCCACTTCCATTCTGCTTAAATTTTAATTAAGCATATACTAACATAAAGACAATAATATGTACATTTTTTGATTACTTCATTTTTTTATTGATCCAATACTTTTTCTATATCTAATATCTACCCTTCAATAATTCGAGTGTTTTTAACCAACTTATTATTGTTATTTTCGTAACCCTGCCGTTTTAAACACTTCATATGCACACATATACGGTGAAGCTCCTGAAGAAGATACAAACACAATAATTCCATGATTCTGTTCCTTCATTTTAAGCAGTTTTTTAATGTTATTTCCTTATCAATTAACATATATAATCGCCCCCAATAGTTTTACGGATAATTTTAATATTTTACTTGGTGTTCTTTAATAAAAGTTCATTTTTTTCGTAATTAACTCTATAATTACCACAATTCTCCGTTGTTCAATGAATTTAAATGGAGTTCAGACCTTTAGTTTATTTTGGAGCACCATCGTTAACTTGGAAAATGTGACATGAGTAATGCACAAATATATGAATTTTTACAAAACACTGGACAAGATTATACAAAAATATTACATTAAAGAAAATAAGAAAAGCGAGGTTGATTTATGATTATCGGTGTGCCTAAGGAAATAAGGAACAACGAATTCAGAGTGGGCCTTACACCTGCGGGAGTTATGACCTTGAAAAAAACAAACCACGAGGTCATTATTGAGAAGGGCGCAGGCATAGGAAACGGTATCAGTGATGAAGCGTACATAAATGCAGGTGCGGATATTGTAGAATCAGCCGGGGATATCTATCAAAGAGCAGGTCTTGTTGTAAAGGTCAAAGAGCCGGTCGAGAAGGAATATGATCTCTTAAAACCGGGTTCGGTTCTTTTTACATATTTGCATTTGGCTCCTAATACAAAATTAACTAAATTACTTTTAGATAAAGAGATCACAGGGATTGCTTATGAAACTGTACAGCTGCAAAACGGTTATCTTCCGTTGCTGGCTCCTATGAGTGAGGTCGCAGGCCGCATGTCTGTTCAAATCGGAGCTAATCTGCTGCAAAAAAATAATGGCGGTCTCGGAACCTTGCTTGGAGGCGTATCGGGAGTACCGGGTGCTAATGTGGTTATTGCAGGAGGCGGTATTGTGGGAGCCAACGCAGCCAGAATGGCAGCAGGATTGGGTGCCCATGGATATCCGCAAGGAAAGGCTCAACTATATTGATGAAACCTTTGGCGGCCGTGTTTCTACCATGTTCAGCAACGAGTATAATCTGAGTGAGGTTTTAAAAGGTGCTGACCTTGTAATCAGCACGGTTTTGATACCCGGAGCCCGTGCGCCAAAAATTATTACTGAAGAAATGGTTAAAAGCATGAAGCCAGGATCAGTAATAGTTGATGTGGCAATCGATCAGGGCGGTTCGGTAGAAACCATTCCACATGCCACTACTCATGAGGATCCGGTTATTTTAAAGCATGGAGTAATTCATTATGCCGTTGCCAATATTCCGGGAGCTGTTCCGAAAACATCTACCTATGCTCTCACCGGTATGACATTACCGTATATTTTGAAGATGACCGATATGGGGATAAAAGAGGCTATGATGATGGATCATTCACTATTGCTAGGCCTTAACACCTATAAGGGGCGTATTACATACCTCGGCGTTGCCCAAGCACAAGGACTTAACTATACACCACCACAGGAGATATTGTAGCTAGGAGTAAACATATGAAGCAAGCGAAGCTCAAATAAAAAGCGGTGCTGCCAATATTAATGAGGTAAAGCCGCTTTTTCTTGGTTTTCGAAAGCCATTTTTCAAATCACGGTGTGCAATATTCACAGCTTTTGGGGCATTGATATAAGTATAAAATGAATTTTACGTGTCATGATGTTACATAATTCATGATTCAACTGTATTATTGAGCCAAATAATTATGAATCGAGCAAATGACTGCCCAAAACTTTGATTTTTGCTCATCTTGACGTCATTGTGCTCAAGTAAATCATATTAGGCCATAGCATCTCAAACTCAGTTGTTTGCATAATATTCTTCTCATGTACTGATGGGCTGAGTAATACTTCAAATAATGAGTTGATATAGATGAAAATTTTAGGTTAAAGGTCATCATTGCATTACATAATACGGGTTTTTACCGTGTTATTGAGACAAATATCAAAAAAATGAATATCCCGGCACACATTAGTAGAATTTTTTCTCACACGAATCCGATAGATTTTCAAGGCAAATAAAAACCACCTACAGATAAAATCTTTCTATCAATAGATGTTTTTTTGGTGTGCTATCGGGGACTCGAACCCGGGACATTCTGATTAAGAGCCGAAATAATGTGGCTACTACCACGAACCCCTTGATACATAAGGGCTATCAGGCACAGCGCCATAATACTGCTGTTACAGACACCCTGATTTGCAATTTGTTAATACAACTGTTATAATTTTGTAAATATTCTAAAAATAATTATGGGGATGTAAGTATGGATAGAAGAATATTTGTATCTATTCTGGTGGCAATAATAGTTTTACTGACAGGATGCAGTCTGTTTGGATATGCTACCAATTCAAGCGACAGTAGAATAGAGAATTACGGTCTTGATCAGCAGTTGAAAACCGATCATTTTAAATTTTATTCGAAGGAACAGGATAAGAGCTGCCTGCAAGATTTATCCAATGTGCTGGAGGAAAATTATGCAAGGGTTACAGATGATTTGAAATACTCACTGGATAAGAAAGTGGATGTCTATATTTTCTCAGATTTGGATACATATCATAATGCTATTAACCAACCAAATGCACAAAAATGGGAATTTACATCTGCCGATGCCGAGGCTATCAGAATGGTAAACCCTTCAAAGGTAGAGGGATTTTCTGCAGATGATTTGATGAAGTCGGTCGTTCATGAATTTGTTCATTGGCTCTAATAAAGACACCCTCTGAGTTCCAAAAGATATTGGGTTTATCAGAAGATGATTTTCAGAAAGCATGGATTGCTCATCTGAAATAAATTTATAGCATCTTGTAGAACAAGCTTAAAAATATGAGGTAAGCATATGATTTGAGCTGACCACACAAAAATCAGAGGAATGAAATAGAAATAAAAAAAGACCTTGCATACTACAGTCTGCAAAGTCTTTATTTGGTGCGCCATCGGGGACTCGAACCCAGGACACCCTGATTAAGAGTCAGGTGCTCTACCAACTGAGCTAATGGCGCATATTTTGTTGTCGAAGTTCTCTCGAACACTTTCATATTATAAAGGCTGACTGTCACATTGTCAACACAAAATTAAACAAATTTTTAATAACATTTTATGGCATAACAACAAAGAAAAACTTACATTATAACTGAAAACAAAGGAATATTGTCGCTAAATGTAGAATAATATAAACTGTTCTAATTGTTATAAACTTCGGTTCTCACAAAGGTGGAACTAAAATGGGAGCAAAAATTGATATCGCTCAACTCGATCAAATCATAAAGAAAACGGTGCAGGCAGTCAACAACAGTAAGTCGGAAATATACGAGATTGCCGAGAATTCCCGCAGAGAGTGCAAAAAGCTTGAGGATGAACTCAATTCTCTTAAGGATCAAGTCAAGCAGCTGATCAATGAGGTAGAGGTACTTGAGGTTGCGCTGAAGGACAGTAAAAGAAGATTGATGCTCATAAATAAGAACTTTTCGAATTATACTCAGGATGAGCTTAAGGATGCTTACGAAAAAGCCGATAACTTACGAGTAGAGCTTGCTGTTAAAAGAGAGATGGAGCAATTTTATATAAGACGGCGCAATGAACTGGAAGTACGAATAAAAGATTCTCTCAAAACGGTCCAAAGAGCTGATAATTTGATAACACAGGTCGGCGCGGCGCTAGGTTATCTGACAGGGGATCTTCAGGAAATGAGCCAGCAGCTTGAGGGACTTCAGCACAAACAACTTCTTGGACTTAAGATCATAAAGGCACAGGAAGAGGAACGCCAACGGGTGGCTAGAGACATACACGATGGCCCTGCACAGCTTATGTCGAATGTTGTTCTTAAGGCTGAAATTTGTGAAAGAATGATTGATATAGATCTGGATAAAGCGCGTGATGAACTGAGAAATTTGAAGAGGATCGTCAGGGAAAGCCTTCAGGATGTACGCAAGATCATATATGACCTGAGGCCAATGTCACTCGATGATCTGGGGTTGGTGCCCACTTTGCAGAGATACGTGCTCACATTCCAAGAGGAATCCGGAATATCGGTTTCATTAAATGTAACCGGAATACAACCCGAGTTGAAGACAGTCATTTCATTGACTGTCTTTAGGATAGTACAGGAAGCGCTTAATAACGTGGCAAAACATGCTAAAGCCAATAATGCTGTAATTCATCTGGAATTTCAGCAAAAGAACATGAAGCTGTATATATATGATGATGGGGTGGGTTTTGATACAGCGAAGCTGAAGGTAAGAAATGAAGATATCTCAGGCGGCTTTGGCCTGGTAAGCATGAAGGAGAGAATAGAACTGCTTGACGGTGAGGTGAGTATCAGCTCTGCTCCGGGGAAAGGTACCCGGTTGAATATATTGATACCTTTTACACAAGAAGAGGGGGTTGAAGATGGAAAATAGGATTAGCGTTCTAATTGCCGATGATCATTCATTGATAAGGCAAGGACTAAAGCAGATCCTTGAACTCGAAAGCGATATAGTTGTCGTTGCGCAGGCATCCAATGGCAGTGAAGCTATCCAGCTTGCAAGGGAATACAAGCCTGATGTGATTCTGATGGATATCAATATGCCAGGTATCAATGGCTTGCAGGCGATCATGGAGATAAAGAATGAGAAGATACGCAGCAGGATCATTGTTCTTACGATCCATGAAGACAGGGAGTATCTTTTCAAGACACTGCAGATGGGGGCTGAGGGATATGTCCTAAAGGATGCTGAACCCAAGGTTCTACTGGAAGCTATACGCAATGTCAATTCAGGCAGGTCCTATATTCAGCCCAACATGACAATGGAGCTGGTTAAAGAGTTCAATAGGGTCACTTTGCATGAAAAGGAAAAGCATGATGATAACAACCTGACTTCAAGGGAAGTTGAAGTGCTTGGGCTTATTGCCGAGGGTATGATCAACAAGGAGATCGCAAAGCATCTATACATAAGTGAAAAGACCGTAAAGAACCATGTTTCGAATATATTCAGGAAACTCAACGTATCAGATAGGACCCAGGCGGCCATATATGCGTTCAAGCATAACATAAAATGCTGAAGAGTAATTAACCTGTCTCATAGTACTATAGTCCTAATTACAATAAGCCTTTCGGATGTACTTATCCGGGGGCTTTTTTAGGCCCAAATCATCATGCGAAAAAGGCCCTGTGGCCGATATCATTAAATGCACTGCCAGTCTATAATAAAATCAAGACGAGGACAACAGAAGCAATTCGAAACAATAAAAATTTTGAAAGGTGGTACAAAAAAAATGAAGATGATGGCATTGTTCACTTACTTAAAAGCAAGATTTTCGGACAAGAAAGGTCAGGGTATGGTGGAATACGGCCTGATCATTGGTATCATCGCAGTGATACTGGTCGCAGCATTGACAGTTCTCAAAGCTCCTCTTGGAACACTGTTCAGCAACATAGCTAGTATAATAACAGGTAATACACCAGCTGCACCTGCACCGTGATATTCGATTTGAAAAATACAATGATGAAAATTACCCTATCTGATTTCAGGTAGGGTAATTTTGTAAAATGAAACCCAGGTCTGGAGGAACGAATCATGAGTATTAAAAAACCAGGTAAGGGACAGTCCCTTGTTGAAACAGCGCTTATGCTGCCGGTATTGCTGCTTTTGCTTACAGGCATTATAGATTTCGGGCTGCTTTTCAACAGCTATCTGGTGGTTAGCAATGCATCGCGTGAAGGAGCCAGATATGCCGCGGTAGGCAATACAGATGCACAGATCATTACAACAGTAAGCAATGCAGCCGCGTCACTTGATCCGGCTAGACTTGAGATAGTTATTACCCCTGTTGAGTCAGCCAGAAAACCAGGTAATTCTGTCACGGTTACTGTCAGATATGGGTACAGCATGATAACGCCTGTAATAGCCGCATTTTTCCCTGATGCATTCGATATAGAAAATAGTACAACAATGCGGTGTGAATGATATCGGAGGTACATATGGAAAAGACTAATAAAAAGATCATTATAATTACAGTTTTACTATCACTTATTACCGCGATACTGGTTTACGTCTATATATCGCGGAGCAGTAATGATGTTGTGCCCGAGATAGAGAAAGTGACAGTATATGTAGCTGCAAGGACAATACCTGCCAGGACTGAGATAACTGCATCCGATGTCAAACAGGTCAGTATAGCAAAAGAGCTTCTAAATACAAACGCAGTTAAAGACCTTGAGAAAATTACAGGTAAGTATACTCTTCAGAGTATCATGGAGGGAGAACTTATAAGAACAGAGAGGCTGGCTGATGAAGAGAGCATGTTTGTATCATATATGGTTCCTGAGGGTACAAGGGCTGTAAGCATGAATGTCACGGAACAGAGTAATGTGGCAAACCTGTTAAGACCCGGTGATTTTGTGGATATTATTGTGAGCTTTGAAAAAGAGGAAGCAGGAGAGGATACAATATATCCACGTATTACAAAGCTGACACTTCAAAATGTTCAGGTGCTCGCTTTAGGACAGGATGTAATGCTGTTATCCGAAAAACTCAAAGAGCTCCCGACAACTGTTACTCTCGCTATCAAAACGGCAGATATTGAAAAATTCGTGTTTGCAACCGAATTCGGTACAATAAGGCTCGCTTTAAGACCGGTAGGCGATGAAGCGCAGATATCCACACAGGGGATTTTAAGGTCCGACATGACAGGCACCAAGGGCATAACCCATAAGGCTAAAGAAAATGCAGGCTGATATATTGATCATAAGCGTTGAATATCAAGGGGGGAATGCAAATGGAAAGGGTTACAGTTGTTATCGTTGATGATTCTGCAGAAACCAGAAACAATATCAGGCAGCTTTTATCCTTTGATAAAAGGATCGAGGTAATTGGCGAGGCTGAAAACGGAGAGGAAGCCATTACTATTGCCAGAGAGGCAAGACCCGCTGTAATGCTGATGGATATTAACATGCCGGGAATAGATGGTATAAAAGCAACAGAAGTGATCACTATGGATGTACCTGAAACTACAGTTATTATAATGTCTGTGCAGGGCGAGACTGAATATGTCAGAAAGGCAATGTCAGCCGGCGCACGGGATTTTTTGTGCAAACCGTTCAATCCGGACGAGCTTTCCACAACAATTTTGAACGCATATGCTGCTGAGGCCAAAAGACGAGAGAAAATGTCAGCTTCCGGATTTCAGGAGGAAGTCAGGTCCAAGGTCATCACTGTATTCAGTACAAAGGGCGGTGTCGGTAAAACTACAATAGCCTCCAACCTGGCAGTTTCTATAGCCAGGTCCACTAAAAAGAAGGTGGCGCTGATAGATTTGGATCTTCAATTTGGTGACATTGCAATAATGCTGAATGTCTCCGTAAAGAATACGATAAGTGATCTTGTTAAAGAATTTAGCCAGCTTGACCGCGGTCTGATGGAGGAGTACCTTGTGACGCATTTCTCCGGGGTGAAGGTATTGCCTGCGCCTGTTAAGCCTGAATATGCTGAATATATAACCGGCAGCCATGTGGAAAAGATAATCAATACACTCAGAGAGACGTATCAATATATAATTGTAGATTCTTCTGCAAACTTCCATGAATCGGTCCTGACATCGCTCGACATGTCTGACAAGATATTGCTGATTTCTACTCTTGATCTGCCTACGATCAAAAATATTAAAGCCGGACTTGATGTAATGGAGACACTGAGATATTCTCCTGAGAAGATAAATGTCGTCTTGAATAAAGCGTCTGAACAATACGGTATCAGGTTCAAGGACTTTGAGGGCACGCTGCATAAGCAGATATGGTCATATGTGCCTGAAGATAGTCAAACAGTTGTCACCTCAGCTAACAAAGGTTTTCCATTTGTTATGACCCGTACTGAAACAAAGGTGGCCAAATCAATAATGGATATCGGTGAAAAACTGATCAGGGAGTTGGATGGGGATATGCAGAAAAAGTCACCGATAAGGAAGCTGTTTGGCTGATGCTGCGCAATATCGTAATTCCAGTGTAAATGCTTAATGCCGGGGGGTGATCGTGTGTCGTTGCTGGAAAGGATGCAGAAAGAAAAAATTGTTGATAGTACAGAGCCAAACAGCCAGAATAAAGCGCGCAAGTCAGCAACTCCAAAGGAGGACCCATTTGAGGAACTGAAAACGCGTATTCATATAAAAATAATTGAGGAGATAAACTCGGGCGCTTCTAAAGAAATCCGCACGGATAACAACGAGGAGGAGCTCGAAAAGGAGATATCTGCCATTGTTGAGCATTTTCTTGAGGATGAGGGGACTTTTATTACAAAGCTTGACAAGCAGAAGCTGATCACGGAGATAATTGACGAAACGATCGGCTTTGGCCCAATAAACCAGCTCATACATGATCCATCAGTTTCAGAAATTATGGTAAATGGGCCGGATAGCGTATATGTTGAGAAAAAAGGAAGACTTACACTTTCCGATGTTACCTTCAAGGATGACCAGCATGTGATGAAGGTTATAGAGAAAATTGTAGCTCCACTGGGAAGACGGATTGATGAAAGTTCGCCTATGGTAGATGCCAGGCTGCCTAACGGATCGAGGGTCAATGCCATAATCCCGCCGCTTGCTCTGAATGGGCCTTCGATAACTATAAGAAAGTTCTCTGAAAAACCATTCACTGTCAGGGATCTGATAAACTTCGGCACTCTGTCACCGGAGGTGGCGATGCTACTGAAGGCTTGTGTTGAAGCCAGGCTCAATATTGTAGTGTCCGGAGGTACAGGAAGCGGAAAGACAACCACTTTGAATGTAATATCCTCATTTATTCCGGATGACGAGAGGATAATAACGATAGAAGATGCTGCCGAGCTGCAGATGGCTCAGGAACATGTTGTCAGGCTTGAAACCCGTCCGCCCAATATTGAGGGGAAAGGCGCAATAACCATCAGGGATCTGGTTCGTAACTCACTAAGAATGAGACCTGACCGTATCGTTGTAGGTGAGGTGCGAAGCGGTGAGGCCCTTGACATGCTGCAGGCAATGAACACAGGACATGACGGCTCTCTTACCACAGGCCATGCGAATACACCGAGGGATATGCTCTCAAGGCTTGAGACAATGGTTCTTATGGCAGGGATGGATTTGCCGGTAAAGGCTATACGTGAACAAATATCATCCGCAGTGGATCTTATAGTTCAGCAATCCAGACTTAAGGATGGTTCCAGAAGGATTACGCATATCACTGAGATAACAGGCATGGAAGGCGAAATAATTACGATGCAGGATATTTTCCTGTTCAGACAGCAGGGAAGAGATGAAAAAGGCAGGATAACCGGCGCGCTGGCGCCCACCGGTATTAAACCTAAATTTGCAGAGAAGCTTGCAGATGCCGGAATATCACTACCTTTGGACATTTTCATGAGATAACAGTCTGAGATAAGAAGCAGCAATATTGGCAGTCAGCCGGGGAGGGATGGAATTGAAGGGTCTGATCGTTGTATTGAGTTTTATATCTGCCGGGTTGATATATTATCTGCTCATTAGGTTATTTGCCGGAAAGAATGATTATATGTCGCGCCTTGGAAGGTATACGAATGTTGAGGAATTTCACGAGGACAGGAAAAGGAACAAGAGAAGAGACGGTAGCGCAATAAGAGGCGCAGTCTCCAGAGAAATAGGTAAAATTAGATTTCTTGACGGATATAAAAAGAAGATACAGGTTGAATTGACTAGAGGCCATCTGCTGGTGAAGGCGGAGGAGTTCCTTGCATTCAACATGATAATGTTTTTTCTGTTATTCCTTATGGTTATATTGACAAAGGGCATAGGCATGTGGCCTTTAGCACTGGTTGCAGGTATTGGTGGCTGGCTGATGCCATCGTTTTTTGTTAAAAACAGGATAAAAAAGAGATTGAAGCTTCTCAATGAACAGCTTGGCGATGCCATTACAATGATGTCCAATTCATTGAAGGCGGGATATAGTTTCTTTCAGGCAGTCGATATGGTAGCTGAGGAGATGTCTGGACCTATAGCGGAAGAATTCGGCATACTTAAAAAAGAGGTCAACCTGGGGCTAAATACAGAAAAGGCTCTTGAAAATATGGTCAACAGGATCAAGAGTGAGGACCTTGAGCTTATGGTGACAGCTGTAATGATCCAGAGACAGGTTGGAGGGAATCTGGCAGAGGTGCTTGACAAAATAACGGAGACGATACGTGACAGGGTAAAGATAAAGGGAGAGATGAAAGCGTTAACAGCACAGGGAAGGGTATCGGGTCTGGTTATCTCATTACTCCCGGTGATATTATGTGGTATCATTTATTTGATAAACCCTGAACAGATGAGCCTTTTGTTTACAAGGCCGCTGGGACTTCTGATGGTTGGACTGGCTGTTGTGATGGAGTTTACAGGGATCATGCTCATACGTAAGTTAGTAAAGATCGAGATATAGGAGGCGCGACTTATGCTTATATTGATTTTCATAATGGTCTTTGCAAGCTGCTGTATGATCTTTTATACAATCGTTTCGTTAGTAAACAAGGACAAACTATCCATATCATCAAGACTTGAAGCAATCAAAAAGTCAAGGTTAACAATCGATAATGAAGAGTTGAACCAACCGCTGCTGACAAGGGTTATCCGTCCCATGCTCGATTATATGGGCAGGGCAATGATGAAAATCACACCGGGCGAAATGCTGGCATCTCTCGAAAGCAAGGTAATAAAGGCAGGCAGTCCAGGTAACCTTACAGTGAAAGAATGGGCGAATATTCAAGCCTTAATTGTGACTGTACTGCCTTTGCTTACCTATATCGTAACGCGGGGGTCTGGTGTTAAGACCGGAACACTGATTCTGTTTATTGCTTCGGAGATAGCGCTTGGTTTTATCTTACCGGGATTTATTCTTGGGAAGCTTTTAACTACCAGACAAAAAACAATATTGAATTCACTTCCGGATGTAATCGATCTGATAACAGTTAGTGTTGAGGCCGGATTGGGATTTGACGGAGCCTTGATGAAGGTCGTGGATAAGAAGCCCGGACCGCTGGCAGATGAATTTGATAAGGTGCTTCAGGAAATCAAGGTTGGACGGCAGAAGAAGGATGCATTAAGGGATATGTCTCAGAGACTTGATATTCAGGACTTTACTGCTTTTGCGGGATCGATAATACAGGCGGACCAATTCGGAGTCGGTATTGCCAATGTTCTGAGGATACAGTCTGAGCAAATGAGGCTGAAAAGGAAGCAAAGGGCTCAGGAACGTGCAATGAAGGTGCCTGTAAAAATGCTCATCCCGATGGTAGTCTTCATTTTCCCGACGTTGTTTATAGTACTGCTTGGCCCTGTGGTGCTTAAGCTGATAGAGCAGTTCTCTGCGATGTAGACCGACGTAAGACTTTTATAGCTATATTAATGATTAGACTTACATAAAGGATATATAATTTTGAACATGGGAAGAAATGATGGCACACTACTCATAATAGCAACTTTAGAACGGAATTATACTGTGAAAAGTCAAATTTTATAGCCAAATGGCTATAAAATTTGACTTTTTTATCGCAGTAGAGTCCTTAACTTGTAATAACGAGTAGCGAGGTCTACTGCCGACAGGTTTTGTATTTGCGTATAGTGAGCCTTTTATTTTGTTACAAACAGATTGTAGTTAGCTGAAGATAATAGTATAATAGTATACACAAAGGTAATAGTATTATCGGAGGCAGATCATGAAGAATTTTTTAGAGGAAATAGAGAAACGTATTTTGGTACATGACGGTTCAAAGGGCTACATGCTTCAAAGACTTGGACTTAAAGGCGGAGAGTGTGGCGAACTATGGAACCTGACCAAGCAGGATGCTGTCAGGGAAGTATACCGGGCATATCTTGAGGCTGGTTCTGATGTGATACAGACCAATACGTTCCCGGGAAATAGAGAACAACTAAGTAAATATAACCTTGGTGACAAAACTTATGAAATAAACTACTGGGGAACTAAGCTGGCTAAGGAGGTTGCCGGAGACAGAGCCTATGTATGCGCTTCTATCGGTCCTACCGGAATGCTTTTTGAGCCTTCGGGCGAGCTATCCTTTAAAAAGGCGTATGAGATATTCAGTGAGCAGGTCAAAGCCGTAGCTGACGGCGGTGCTGACATAATCAATTTTGAGACATTTACCGACCTTGCCGAGTTGCGTGCAGCCTATTTTGCGGCCAGGGACACGACAGACCTTCCTGTGATATGCTCCCTTGCGTTTGAAAACAACGGACGAACACTGATGGGGACCGATCCTTTTATAGCTGCAGTTGTCCTCAAATCGATAGGTGCCGACATGGCTGGTACTAACTGCTCTTTTGGGCCGGAGCATATGTCGGGTATTGTTAAGAGCCTGCACGAAGCAGGCGGCGGCTTCCTTAGCGTGAAGCCAAATGCAGGGCTGCCTATAGTGATTGATAATAAGGTTTCATATGCGGAGACTCCTGAACACTTTGCAGAGCTGACAGCAGGATTTGTCGCAAGCGGAGCAAGATTGATCGGAGGCTGCTGCGGAACAACTCCTGAATTCATAAAAGTGCTGAAAGGAAAGGTATCAGGGCTCAAACCAGTCAAGGCACACGAAAGACCGGCCGATATCATAACATCAAGTGTAAAACATATATGTGCTGATAAGCTTGATAAAGAAAATATATGCAGACTGGACGCATCAGAAAATCGTGAAATGCTGGAAGCCCTTGAAAAGAACGATATGTCATGGGTGGAGGATACGGCACTTGATATTGCGGCTGAAGGTTATGACGCAATATATGTTAATGTAGATAATGCATGTTCTTCAGACAGTCTGCTTTCAGTTGTTGTCGACAGACTGCAATGGTATGTGAGAGATCCGATTATTATTGAAACCAAGGATGCTGCAGCGCTTAATGAAGCACTCAGGATCTACAGGGGAATCGCAGGCATCATAATCGGGGATGACGCTGCCAATAAGGCGGCATTAACGTTGACAGCCAAAAAATATGGCAGCGTGATCATCTCAAACGATCTGTAATATTGCGCACTTTAGGTACTCGGTCTCGGGAGCGGGGAGCAGAACAGGATGATCCTTGGCCTGGGACCGGTATTCTACAAGCCGTACCTTACGACGTGAATCTATTCCGGCATTATATATAATGTCCATAAACATTTCAGGATCAATATGGTGAGAGCAAGAGCAGGTGATCAGAAAACCTCCGCTCTTTAAAATTTTCATTGCCCGAAGATTTATTTCTTTGTAACCACGGACTGCACCTTCTACAGAAGCTCTGCTTTTTGTAAATGCGGGAGGGTCAAGTATAATAGTGTCAAAAGATTCGCCCTTGTCATCATACTCTCTTAATTTATCAAAAACATTGGCGCTTTCAAACCTGCATACTCCTTCCAAACCATTCAGCCTTGCGTTTGCTGAAGCTGTTTCCACTGCGTGGTCGGAAATGTCCAACCCAAGAACGCTTTGGGCGCCATAGCTTGCAGCATGAAGAGAAAAAGAGCCGGTATGACTAAAGCAGTCAAGCACCTTCGCACCTTTGACAAAATGCCTTATTGCCGCACGGTTCTCCTTCTGATCGAGGAAATAACCTGTTTTCTGGCCTTCAGCCACATCCACGACAAAGAGTATACCGTTCTCTGTCATATGTACATTAGTATCGAAGCTGCCGCGAAGGAAGCCTGTCTTCTGGTCGAGACCTTCGAGCTCACGTACTTTTATGTCATTGCGTTCATATATACCTGATGGTTTTATTACGTCCATGAGAATATCGGTCAGCTGCTCCTTGTACCTTTCGATCCCAAGCGCTGAGGTCTGGAGCACAAGTATGTCCGAGAACTTGTCCACAATAAGCGCAGGAAGAAAATCCGATTCTGAAAATATTACCCTGCAGCTATTTGTGTCGGCAACCTTTTTTCGATATTCCCAGGCTGCTAATATCCTTTTATAGAAAAAATCACTGTTTATATCTTCCTGGTCATATGTCAGTATCCTTAGAGAGATCTGGGATGCGGGGTTGTAAAAAGCTCTTGCAAGAAAGGTGTTCCTGCTGCTGTAAACATCAACTACATCACCTGGCGCTGCATCTGCTCCAACATCAGCAATATCACTTCTATAGACCCATGGGTGCCCGTATTCGACTCTTTTTTCCTTACCTTTCACCAATGTAACCTTTGCCATTTTATCAACCATGTATGATAGACTGTTTAACAGCGTCATACGATCCTTTCATGGAAGTCCTTCATACAACCATATTATACGTGATTCATTTTTTCAATGTCTGCAATTGGTCAAAACTGTCCAACGCATTTTTCCTCAGTATTATATCGGAAACTTCAAGAATGTGTCTATATTTTTTAATTATATTATCATTGCTGCACGATTTTAGTATTTTTCCTTTTTTGTCATATGTAATACCATGAACTGAGGTGTAAATAAAATCTTCTGTTATTACAGAACCGTTCCGCAAAACGGCGTATCCACCTTCTGTATTCAATATATCCTTTCCGAGAGCAGGAGGGGATTCGAAGCCCATCAGGTTGGCGATGGTCGGGAGCAAATCCAGCTGTCCGCATATAGTACTGTTAATACCTTTTTCAGTCAGGCCCGAACAGATAATAAAGCATGGTGATCGCTGCAGCTTAGTCCAGTTGTATTCATTGAACCTGAAATTGATAAGATCGGCCAGCATTTCAGTCTGATCTCTTGGCACTGAATTATGATCGCCATAAATAATTATCAATGAATTATCATAAAGGCCTCTGCTTTTGAGATCGTTCAGAAATTCACCTAAAGCCATATCAACATAATGTGCCGCTTCGGCATAATTACCTGCCATTGTGCCTTCAAAAGCGCCGGCATCAAACTTGTTGTAATTGTCGAAGTAGGTGTAGGGATGATGGCTTGTGAGAGTTACCAGAAATGCATAAAACGGTTTTGAAGCCCCGAGCTTTTCCAGGGACTGCCGGAAGAAGGAGAGGTCGCTGAGACCCCAGCCCAGGCTTTCGTCAAGTTCAAAATCATTGCTGCTTATGAAATGATCGAATCCCATAGACCTGTACATTTCTGTCCTGTTCCAGAAGCTTGGCTTGTTTGCATGAAATGCATATGAGGTATAACCATACTTTTTCAACAGCTTTGGCAAACTGAAATATGTATTATTAGGATATCTGAAGTATACAGAACCATTCTTGAGCGGGTAAAGAGAGGCGTTTACAAGAAATTCAGCATCAGATGTATTTCCAGCCCCTGTCTGATGATAAAAATTTTCAAGATAAATGCTTTCATCGATCAGCTTGTTGAGATTGGGAGTGACCACTTTTTCGTTGAATTCAAGCCCGATAACGAAGTTTTGTATGGCTTCAAGCTGTACGATGATAAGGTTCATGCCTTTGGCGGCACTATTATACTTTGTGGCTCTGCTGCCACCGGACAAGAAAAAACTACTCAAAACACTTCTTTCATCAGCATTAAGGTTGCGGTCATCAAGGATATTTTCTGATATGTACCTTTTTACATCATAATAGTGAAAGTACAAAACTCCTAGATTATTGACCACATAATTATTATCAAAGGGAAAGGTCCCCGGGGATGATTTTGTGTAAGCATAGCTGGAAACAGCTATTCCTGCAGCTAGAAACGCAGATGCGGTAAGAAACCTGAAAATATTTTTAAGCTTTATTTCTCTGCTTTTAAAATCCGGCCTTTTTTTAATCAAAACAATAACAAGCACCGGTATATCAATGGCAAATATTATATCTCCCGGCTTGAGCAGGCTCATGATGCTCTCTGAGATAGAGCCTGCAAGACTAATCTGATATATTGACTGGACAGTGATAGGATTGTAAAAGTATCTGAAGTATATGGTGTCAGATAAAAGCAACAGACTGATAATTACATGAAAGACCAAAAGAACAAGAATTCTCCTCTTGTTGAATATAAAGAGTATAGTACCGCTGATAGTTGCCAAAACTGCAATCAGAGATATCAGCATAATGACATTTCCAATACTGAAAAACGGAGTATGACTGATATCGGTGGTAAACTGGAAATAAACGCATTTAGCAAGTAAGCCAATCAATACCAATAGCCATATGACATATTCTGTTGAATGTCTTTTCTTTGTGGCTGACAGTGTAATACCATATAAATAGTGCAACAGAAAGTCCTCCTATCTTTACTAGATATTATTTTTTCACAACATATAAAAGTTGATACCTTAATATGTGAGTGATAGAATTAAAGATGCAAAATTAGAAAAATGGAAATACATATAAATGCCTGAATGGTTACGCACCCAGGTGGATGCGAAATAGGCCCGAGACCTATAGATTTGCACCTGAAAGCTCTCAAAAGCATGGGGGCTAAAATACAGGATGCGCAGAGGGGATTCATATACTGTGAAGCCGATAGGCTGAAGGGATGTGATATCCAGCTTGATTATCCAAGTGTCGGTGCTACGGAAAACATTATGTTGGCATCAGTATTTGCTGATGGTGAAACAGTCATAAGAAACGCCGCAAAAGAGCCGGAGATAATTGATCTGCAAAATTATCTGCAGTCGACCGGTGTCCATGTTACAGGAGCAGGAACAAGTATCGTGAGGGTCCTGGGAGGAGAACATAAGCTTAGAAATGCAGAGCATACGATAATTACAGACCGCATTGTGACAGGTACATATATGACAGCGGCGGGTATCACCGGAGGTGAGCTGCTGTTAAGGAATGTCATACCGGAACATTTGAGTTCAATTGTTTCTCTTTTGAGAGAAAGCGGCTGCAGGGTAGTAATAAAAGGCAGTACGATGCTCGTTGCCGGACCTGCAAGACTACGTGCGATCGATATAGTCCGTACACTGCCATACCCTGGTTTTCCGACAGATATGCAGGCACAGCTCCTGGCCATGTTGACATTGGCCAGAGGCACAAGCATAATAGTGGAGACTGTATTTGAGAACAGGTACAAACATGTCGATGAGCTGTTAAGGATGGGAGCAAACATTAAGCTTGAAGGCCGTATTGCAGTCGTTAAGGGAGTCAGGAGGCTTACAGGAGCAAATGTTTTTGCCAGAGATCTCAGGGGAGGAGCAGCACTGGTGCTTGCAGGCCTTGCAGCTGAAGGAGAAACAGTGATATCCGACATTAAACATATTGATAGAGGGTATGAAAATATAGAAGATAAACTAAGAAAAGTTGGAGCAACTATACAGCGTGTCGAATAAAGGCAATCATGGGGAAACAGATGAAATTACGCAGGATAAACGCGGAGCAGGAACCTGCACATGTACGGAACAAAAAGAAAAGAAGGCTGTATAGAATATTAACGGCTATCAAGGTTACATTGGTGACAGCGTTTTTTGCAATTACCATTGTATATGCTTCGCTGTCACCATTTTTCAATATAAATGAAATAGTTTCGTATAGCTCTGCCCATTATGATGAGACGATCCTGACAGCCGCCTCTGGTATTCGGACTGGTCGTAATGGATTCAGGCTTATTTATGGAAGTAGTTTATTTTCCGGCATTCTTCGTATTGGTGATGCTGAAAGCAGAATCCTGATTAACTGTCCATATGTCAAAGAAGCTAAGGTGAGATATGTACTTCCTTCGACAATTCGTATCGAAGTCACAGAGCGTGAGCCTGCGGCGGTGCTTGATATGAAAGGAACTAAAATGCTCATCGACAGAGAAGGATATCTTCTGGAGTTAGAGCCGGCTGTAAAAGATAAGAAACTGCCTGTAATAAAGGCTACGCAGCTTGCAGCTGCTGACCCCGGCAGCAAATTGGATATTCCCGATGAAATTCTCTTATCAGCATTCAAAGTATTTGATACAATTAGGGAAGTGGATAGCATGAACGAGGACAAGCTCTTAAGTGATGTCGACTATGTGGATGCAACCGATTCTTTTAATATACGCTTTTCGCTTGACTCGCGTATTACGGTAAATCTGGGGAAAGCAGAGGAACTGCATTATAAGATCAATGCTGCGGCAAGTATTATTAAAAAGAATATAAAACAATCTGAAAGGGGCACACTGGATTTCTCTAAAGATTCGGATCCGGTGTTCACTCCGGAAAATGGAGGGTAGACTTATATGCTTCCGGTTTTGGGAATGATTATAGGTATTTTGATAGGGGTATTTCTGATTCCGTTAAATATCCCACAGCAGTATTCCATTTATTTAGCTGTAGCTATACTTGCGGCACTTGACTCTGTGTTTGGAGGGATTGCTGCAACGATGCAGGGCAAATTCAATATGAAAATCTTCATTTCTGGCTTTTTTGGGAATGCTTTTCTTGCTGCAATCCTTGCTTATATAGGTGATCAAATGGGCTTGCAGCTTTATCTTGCAGCAATTTTCGCATTTGGTAACAGGATTTTTCTAAATTTCGCGGTAATTAGAAGATATATGTTGAATAAGTCATCTAAAAACGATAATATATAGTTTGTAGGGGGTCGCTTCCGTGAGTAATTTGATTATAAGTATTGACATCGGAACATCCAAGGTCAGTGCGCTTATAGGAAAAGTAAATAAGTTTTCAGAGATAGAGATAGCAGGCAGAGGCATGGCTCCATGCAGTGGTCTGAAAAAAGGCGTGATCGTTGATATAGACAGTACCGCCGGAAGTATCAGAAAAGCTGTAGAGGATGCCGAATCGGATGCAAATATGAAGATTGCTTCGGCTTATGTCAACATCCATGGCATGCATGTCAATGTTATCAACAACAAGAGCTATATGAACATAAATGGGAGAGAGATATCGAACAGTGATGTTGAGAGCCTCCTTAACGATGTAAGGGATATAGATTATCCGGAGGACAGACAGCTGATAGATATTATTCCCAGACAGTACATAATCGACGGCTATGACGAGATAACCGATCCTGTCGGTATGGTAGGCGCGAAGCTTGAAGTTGATGCAGATATACTGGTGGGGAAGATCACTTCTGTCCAGAATATCATAAAAAGCATGGAAAGAGCCGGTGTCAGGATCGACGGAATAGTTGCCGAGGCATTTGCTGCAGGCGAAATATGTCTTACTGTCGATGAGAAGGATATCGGTGTCCTCATGATTGATGTGGGAGGAAGTGTTACCGATGTTTCAGTGTTCCAGGGAAGACGGCTTGCTTTTTATGATACGATACCTGTTGGTGGGGATCATGTTACCAATGATATTGCTATCGGCCTTAGGATTTCCAATGCGGAAGCTGAAAAAATCAAAAGGCAGTTTGAACTGGCATTAACGTCTCTAATAAAAAACGATCAGGAAATAACTGTTTTCGATATTAATGAAAATAGAAAGAAGAGCGTTAAAGTATCAGAAGTAGTTGAGATAATCGAAGCAAGAGTCTATGAAATATTTTCACTTTGCAGGAACCTGATGGCAAAAGCTGGTGTGGTTATTCCGGAAGAAGGCAATGTTGTAATGACAGGAGCCGGCATTTCGTATGTGGATGGCTGTAAGCAGCTGGCAAAGGAAGTATTCGGGATGCCGGTCAGGGTAGTGCAGGCAGGGAAAATACAGGGAGTATCGAAGCCTGAATATGTCGCCGCCGCAGGAATCATAAGGTATGTGGCAAATGTTAAGAAGGGCGGAAGTGCGGCAAGCGAGGTCAAACTCAAGAAGCCTGTGGCAGTTCAGCGAAAGGTCACGATAATTAATAAAATCATTGACTTTATTAAAGAGATTTTTTAGAAAAGATAGCTATTTATATCAAACTTTTTGTTAAATCTAATATTGCTTTAATTAGAGGAATAAGATATTATTTAAGTGATGCCAAACCAATGACAAAGGGGGATTCAATTTGCTGGAGTTTGATATTGATATGGAACAATTTGCCCAGATTAAGGTCATAGGTGTCGGTGGTGGAGGCAATAATGCCGTCAACAGAATGATATCCGCAGGACTTCGCGGTGTTGAGTTCATAGCAATAAATACAGATAAACAGGCTCTTTTTCTTTCTAAAGCCAACACAAAGATTCAGATAGGGGACAAGCTGACCAAGGGTCTTGGCGCCGGAGCAAATCCTGAGATCGGTGAAAAAGCAGCCGATGAAAGCAAGGATGAAATTGCACAGGCAGTCAAGGGAGCTGACATGGTTTTTGTTACTGCGGGAATGGGAGGCGGTACCGGTACTGGAGCTGCGCCTATCGTTGCACAGATAGCAAAGGAAATGGGTATCCTTACAGTCGGTGTCGTCACAAAGCCGTTTATGTTCGAAGGCCGCAAGAGGATGCAGTATGCGGAGCAGGGTATTGAAAAGCTAAAAAGTGTTGTTGACACATTGGTGACCATACCAAACGACAGATTGCTACAGGTTGCAGAAAAGAAGACTTCCATAATAGACGCGTTCAGAATGGCGGATGATGTACTGCGCCAGGGCGTGCAGGGCATATCTGACCTGATTGCCGTACCCGGTCTGATAAATCTTGACTTTGCTGATGTAAAGACTATTATGCTCAATACCGGACTTGCCCATATGGGTATAGGAAGGGCTTCCGGTGACGGAAGAGCGGAGGATGCAGCAAAGCAGGCAATTCAGAGCCCGTTGCTGGAAACCTCGATAGAAGGAGCAAGGGGTGTGCTTCTCAATATTACCGGTGGTGCAGATCTGGGACTTTTCGAAGTAAATATGGCAGCAGAGCTTGTGCAGAAGTCAGCTGATCCTGATGCCAATATTATTGTCGGAGCCGTAATAGATGAAAATCTGAAGGACGAGATACTGATTACTGTTATAGCAACAGGCTTTGAAAAAGGCGCTGTAATGAGAAAAATAGAAAAAGTTGTGGAGAAGCCGACTGTAAGGCCTGAACCAGTGGTTGCTGCCAAACGCCATACCAGTGGTGAGGTCTCTGATGACGAACTGGATATACCGACATTCCTTAGAAAAAATAGATTCAAATAAGTAATAGAAGTTTTTATTTCTTTGATCAATGACCCTGAGTACACCACTCAGGGTTTTTTGTGTTTAGAAAACCCCGCATTAATAGAAGCGGGATTCCATAGAGCTAATATAATCCTAGCATATCTGATATCTCATTAACCTGAATTTCTTCATTAGCCTGAATTTTTTGATACCGCACTACTCGTTATTTCAGGTTTAGGACAAAAATTTGCTAAGAATGGCTCATTTTACAGCCGTACTAAGGACTTTTCTTCGCAATACCCATAAAACTATGTACTTTAATTGCAAAAACGAGTAGTGACCTCTGGTTTAGCTACTATATTTCCTCTGAAAATAATAACAGAATACCATCTGTAGATCATGACCGGATATCCTCTGCAAATCTCAACCAGCCATTGTTTTATTTCCAGATCATCTAATCCAGATCATCTAATCCAGATCCTCCAAGCGATTAGCTAATATAACGTTAAGCAGGTGTATCGTATTGCATTTTTTACTGTTGTAAAGCTATAAGCATGGCGTAAAAACCCTTAATTCTACAGTGCCAAATGACACAAAAATCAAGGCTGTTAAAATATAATAAAGGTGGACTGTGAAACATAAAATAACAGGCATATGAATATATGTAAAATAGGGGATGTCTGACAATACGGCCATGTGAGGTAAACAGTGGAAATATATCTGGATATCGTTATCCTTGAGAATATAGTCATCAATTTCCTTATATTATTGGTCACAGCCAGGTTCTCTAAGAATAAAGCGAGCAGTCTGCGGCTTTTGCTGGGTTCCCTGCTGGGTACTGCATATCTTGTGATGATGATCCTGTTGCCTGATATGAAGGTTTATACTACTGTGATATCCAAAGTGCTTCTCTCTGTAGTGATGGTGGCAGTCACTTTCAATTTCGGAAGGATAACAGTTTTCCTAAAAACACTGGCATTGTTCTATGCATCTACATTTCTATTTGCAGGTGCCGGATTTGCACTGATGTTTTTAAAAAATGACTGGGGCATAATGCGAAATGGTGTTGTAATGACACCTATGTCACTGTTGGATACCACATGGACAGAGCTGGTGCTTGCTGTTGCTGTGACTTTGATTATTCTTCGTATAGTCTGGGATGCTATCCAACACAGATTCATCAGGGAGAAACTGCTTGTACGGATCATTATTGTCTTTGATCAAAAGGCTATAGAGGTTTCAGCACTTGTCGATACAGGTAATTCACTGCATGATCCTCTATCAAATATGCCTGTTGTGGTGGTCGAATTCACAGCAATAAAAGAGTTGCTGCCGGAAGAGATCCGAAGCATATTTGAACAGAATAATGAAAATGACCTTAATTCTGTTACGGCAAAGATATCCTGCTCTGACTGGTTTTCCAGGTTCCGCCTGATCCCGTTTACCTCGTTGGGAAAGGAAAATGGGATACTTATAGGCTTCAGGCCAGACTATATTGCAATAGGTGAAGAGGATGATAAAAAAGGTGTGCGTGATGTTATAGTAGGTATTTATAACAAGACCTTGTCGAGAAATGAAAAGTACAAGGCTTTGCTCAATCCCGAACTTATGTAGATATCACAACGAAAGGAGATCGCATATGGGTATACTTGGCAGGATCATACTTATAATAAGGATCAGATATCTGGGGTTACTCAACAGGATCAGCAGAAGAAGGGAACTGCCGATACATTATATAGGAGGGAGCGAAGCGTTACCGCCGCCTCTTTCATTGGACGAGGAAACATATCTCCTTGCAAGGCTGGAAGAACAGGACTATGGCGTCAAAAGCGTACTTATAGAACGCAATCTCAGATTGGTAGTTTATATAGCCAGAAAGTTTGAAAATACAGGGGTTGGTGTTGAGGATCTGGTTTCCATAGGAACAATTGGCTTGATAAAAGCAATAAATACTTTCAACCCGACAAAGAATATCAAGCTTGCAACATATGCCTCAAGGTGTATAGAAAATGAGATACTGATGTATCTGCGGAGAAATAATAAGATAAAGACGGAAATCTCGATAGATGAGCCGCTCAATGTTGACTGGGATGGAAATGAACTACTGCTGTCAGATATTTTGGGTACTGAAAATGACATTATATACAGGAGCCTTGAGGATGAAATCGACAGGGAGCTATTAAATACCGCAATGAAAAAACTATCTACCCGTGAGAAAAAAATAATGGAATTGAGATTCGGACTTTCCAATGGAGTGGAGAAAACACAGAAGGAAGTAGCGGATATGCTTGGAATTTCGCAATCATACATTTCCAGGCTTGAGAAGAGGATCATCAGCCGGCTGAAAAAAGAGATCAACAGGATGGTGTAATGCCATCAAAGCCGCTAATGTCAAGGCCTTTGACAAATATTTTTATGATTTCGGCACAGTATAAAAATGACCTCCAAGGCAATAATGTAACTATACGATGCACCTGGAGGTCATAAATATGCTGATCAACAAAGTGGAAATATGCGGAGTCAATACTTCAAAACTGCCTGTTTTATCAAACGAGCAAAAGAAGGTTCTGTTTGAGAGGATGCATAAAGGAGATACCTCTGCTAGGGAAGAGTTCATAAACGGGAATCTCAGGCTTGTCCTCAGTGTTATTCAACGATTCAACAATAGGGGCGAGTACGTGGATGATCTTTTTCAAGTCGGTTGTATTGGACTTATAAAAGCGATAGACAATTTTGATGTTTCCCAAAATGTCAAATTTTCAACATACGCAGTTCCTATGATAATAGGTGAGATCAGGAGATATCTGCGGGACAACAATTCTATAAGGGTGAGCAGGTCTTTAAGAGACATAGCATACAAGGCTCTGCAGGCTAAGGAAAGGCTGACCAGCAAAAATTCCAAGGAACCCACCATATCTGAAATTGCCGAAGAGCTGAAACTGCAAAAAGAGGAAGTGGTATTTGCACTTGATGCAATACAGGATCCTATTTCACTATTTGAATCTGTATATCATGATGGCGGGGATGCAATTTATGTGATGGATCAGGTAAAGGATGAGAAAAATATTGATGAGAACTGGCTGGAGGGGATTTCGCTAAAAGAGGCAATGCGAAAGCTGAATGACAGGGAAAAGCTGATACTTAACCTTCGGTTCTTCGAAGGAAGGACTCAGATGGAGGTCGCAGATGAGATAGGGATATCGCAGGCGCAGGTCTCACGGCTTGAAAAAACGGCATTGATGCATATGAAAAAACATATATAAACACCACGAGTTATCTGAACTAATAAAGAACCAATCTTCATAATCTCAAGATTGGTTCTTTATTAGTTTAGATAACTATAGGTGTTTTTATTTTATATTGCGCAGACATCCGTCATATATTTAAGTAGGTAAATATGTTAAGGATGAAAGGTGGGATAAAATGAACCGTTCATCTGACTTTAAACAAAAAGAGGTCATTAATGTATCTGACGGCAGACGCCTCGGCTTTGTATCAGATGTAGAAATAGACCTGGAGCAAGGAAAGGTCGAAGCTATTGTGCTGCCTGGTGTAGCTAGGCTTTTTGGCTTTTTGGGAAAGGACAATGAATTTGTCATACCATGGGACAAAATTGTTAAGATTGGTGAGGATATCATCCTTGTGGATCTTGATGAACGCTTTATCAGAAGGTATTTTGATTGATAATTTTCCTCGCGTATTATCTTTTCTAACGATTCATACGATGTAACATTATTGAGATTTTTCTAAAGGATTTTAGAGAATTGCCCGATACAATAGTGGAACGGAGTAGAATGGAAGCAGAGCAAAAGATAAACAATACGGCAGTGATGCCGTAGGGGAGGTTAAACTATGAAATGTCCATATTGTGGTTTCGTAGAGGATAAGGTTATAGATTCCAGGCCCACCGAGGAAAATACAGCGATCAGAAGGCGCAGGGAATGTTCGAAATGCCTTAAGAGATTCACTACATATGAAAAAGTCGAAAGCGTTCCTCTTATGGTGGTAAAAAAAGATAAGACACGTCAAATATTTGACAGGCAGAAGCTTCTTAACGGCCTCCTTAGAGCCTGTGAAAAACGGCCGGTCTCCATTGACGAGCTTGAAAGGCTTGTAGATGGTATCGAAACTCAGATACTTAACTCGTTGAAACGCGAGATAACCACTCAGGAAATAGGTGAAATGGTCATGAACAGACTAAAGGACCTTGATGAGGTGGCCTATGTCAGATTTGCATCTGTTTACAGGCAGTTCAAAGACATCAATACCTTCATGGAGGAGCTTCGGAAACTACTGAGAGATAAATAGATATTGAATGATTGATAAGTGCAGCGCCTTTGAAAATATTCAAGGCGCTTTTGCATATTTTGGCAAATTTGGGTATGTACAAACGAAGGCATTTATAGTAGTATTGTGTAGGAAATATATGTATAACATAGAAACATATACAAAAATGAGGGTAAATTGTATGTACTCAAAAATCATCAGCTGTGGTCTTTTGGGTATCGATGGTTATATAGTCGAGGTTGAGACGGATATAAGCAGCGGGATACCTGCATTCGATATCGTTGGGCTGGGAGATACAGCCATCCGCGAGGCGCGTGAGCGTGTACGCTCAGCTGTAAAAAATACAGGGTTTGAATTTCCTATACGCAGGATCACCTTGAATATGGCTCCCGCCAATATAAGAAAAGAAGGATCTTCCTTTGATCTTGCGATTGCGCTTGGTGTACTTGCGTCAACCGGTATAATTGATTACAATTCAGTACAAAACTCAATGTTCATAGGCGAGCTTGCTCTTGACGGAGGTATAAAGCCTGTTAAGGGAGTATTATCCATGGCGGTTTGCGCAATGCAAAACGGCATCAGATATTTGTTCCTGCCCGAGGTAAATGCGAGGGAAGCTTCAGTAGTCAAGGATCTTTGCATTATACCGGTCAGAGACCTCAAAGGGGCTGTAAGTATTATTAAGGGTGAATCCGAAATAGCCTCCTTCATTGATGCCTGCCTTGATACCGCGAATACGGACAAGGGCTATGACGAAGACTTTGCTGATGTAAAGGGGCAGGAAAATGTTAAAAGAGCGCTGGAAGTGGCTGCATCCGGCGGACACAACTGCATTATGCTGGGGTCGCCCGGCAGTGGAAAGACCATGCTGGCAAGAAGGCTTCCGACAATACTTCCCTCCATGACCTTTGAGGAGGCCCTGGAGGTGACCAAGATACACAGTATTGCCGGCATTCTGCCGCAAGGCTTGCCTTTGGTAAATACAAGGCCGTTCAGGAGCCCTCATCATACTATCTCAGATACAGGCCTGGTCGGAGGCGGATCGATTCCGAAACCCGGTGAGATCAGCCTTGCACATTATGGAGTTCTATTTTTGGACGAGCTGCCCGAATTCAGCAAAAAATCTCTCGAGTCACTGAGGCAGCCTCTGGAGGATGGTATAATAACAATTTCAAGAGTTAATGCCAGTCTCACTTATCCCGCCAGGACTACACTCATATGCGCTGCAAATCCATGCAGATGCGGGAAATTCCTTGATCCCTCCGGCCAATGTACCTGCACGCCAAGTCAAATCCATCAGTACCTTGGCAAAATGTCAGGACCACTTCTTGACAGGATGGATATACACATTGAGGTGATGCCGGTCAAATATAGTGATCTGGACAGCAACAGCTGTGTCGAAGCGTCTGCAGCTATAAGAGAGAGAGTGGAGGCTACCAGACGTGTACAGCTCGAGCGGTACAGGGGGATGAGGATCTATTCCAATTCCCAGCTGCAGCCGGCTATGTTCGGCAAGTTCTGCAAATTGGACAGTAAATGCAGGGATATTCTGAGAAATGTGTTCGACAGGCTTGGAATGAGTGCCAGAGCACACGGCAGGATATTGAAGGTGGCAAGGACCATAGCAGATATGGACAGAAGCGAAAATATAAAACCGGTACATCTGACTGAAGCAATTCAGTACAGGAGCCTTGACAGAAAGATATGGAATATATAGCAAATTGGAAGTACGTGAGGAAGATATGGATAGTGAAGTTAAATATTGGGTTTGGTTGAGTATGCTAACGGAGGTTTCACCAAGAAGAAAGCATATTTTGCTGGAGTATTTCAAGGATCCGGCATATATCTGGGAAGCCGGTGAAGCAGAGCTAAAGGCGTCAGGCCTTTGTACTCCGAAGGTGATTCACAGTCTCACAGACAGTGATACGAGAAAAAGTACTACTGCTGCAATTGAACAGATAAAAAAGTGTGATGCAAATATTGTAACACACAATGATCAGGCTTATCCATCAGCACTTAGAGCAATAGCTGATCCGCCGGTTGTACTGTATTGCAGGGGAAGGCTCCAAAAAGATGAAGTATGCGTTGCTGTTGTAGGCTCAAGGAGAGCTACATGGTATGGTCTGGATATGGCAAAACGCTTGTCGCGGGAGCTTGCCGGATATGGAGTGACTGTTGTCAGCGGAATGGCCAGGGGTGTGGACTCAAAGGCGCATCTTGGAGCTTTGGAAGGTGGCGGAAGGACGATAGCTATTCTTGGCTGCGGTGTCGACATAGCATATCCGCCCGAAAACCGTGATCTGATGAAACAGATCATATGCAGCGGAGCCGTGATATCGGAATACCCTCCGGGTACCAAGCCGATCCCTTACAATTTCCCTGCAAGGAACCGCATAATAAGCGGTCTTTCAAGGGGAGTAACTATAGTAGAGGCGAGTGATAAGAGCGGTTCACTGATAACGGCGGATTTTGCGCTGGAACAGGGACGAGATGTCTTTTCTGTACCCGGAAACATAAATTCTATAAACAGCACAGGTACCAACAGACTGATACAGGAAGGTGCAAAAATTGTAACTCGTGTGGAAGACATAATTGAAGAATTAAATTTAAATACTAAGACAGAAAATATAAATAATGCGGGGAGAAAGTTTAGAGGTTTAGATCTGAACGGTGATGAAAAATCTATAGCGCAGAGGCTTATATGCGGTCCGGTCCATATAGATGCTATTGTAAGGGATTGCGGGCTGAGTATACAGATTGCTTCATCCATCCTTGTGATGCTTGAGCTAAGTGGTTTTGTTGAACAGCTGCCAGGAAAATTCTACAAATTAGTAGATTAAAAGAAAAACATATAGTAGATTTTAATAAAAAATGTGGTAATATATGATTTGTACTTACTATCCGGATTACCTGCAAGGAGGAACTAATGGCAAATAACCTTGTTATAGTTGAATCGCCTGCAAAGGCAAATACAATAGGAAAGTTTCTCGGAAAGGATTATAAGATCGTAGCTTCGGTCGGCCATGTGAGGGATCTGCCCAAAAGCCAGATAGGTGTTGACATCGAAAACGGTTTTGAACCCAAGTATATCACTATACGCGGCAAGGGTGATGTTATCAGTAAACTTAAAAAGGAAGCAAAGACTGCGGACAAGGTATATCTCGCAACTGACCCTGACCGTGAGGGTGAAGCCATTTCATGGCATTTGGCAAATCTTTTGAATATTGATGAGAAGGAAAAGTGCAGGATAACTTTTAATGAAATAACAAAAAATGCAGTTAAAAATGCCATAAAATCACCAAGAAAGATCGATATGGATCTGGTAGATGCCCAGCAGGCAAGACGGGTATTGGACAGGATAGTAGGCTATAAAATAAGCCCCATCCTATGGAAAAAGATCAGAAAGGGCTTGAGCGCAGGACGTGTGCAATCGGTCGCGGCACGTCTCATATGTGACAGAGAAGAAGAGATAGAAGGATTTGAACAGGAAGAGTATTGGACGATCACAGCCAATCTTCAGAAGAAAAAATCCGGACCTTCTTTTGATGCCAGGTTTTTTGGAAGGATCGATGAAAAAATGGAGCTGAAGAACAAGGAGCAGGTGGATAAAATACTCAAGCAGCTCAAGGGTAAAGACTATATCGTTACTAAGGTAAAAAACGGAGAAAAGAAGAAAACACCGCCGCCGCCTTTCACTACCAGTACGATGCAGCAGGAAGCATCAAGAAAGCTCGGCTTCCCTACAAAGAAAACAATGATAATAGCACAGCAGCTATATGAAGGAATATCGGTAAAAGGGCATGGCTCTGTCGGTCTGGTCACATATATACGTACCGATTCTGTCAGGATTTCAGCGGAGGCGCAGCAGGAAGCAAAAAGATACATTGGTGAAAAATTTGGTGAAAAATATCTACCTGAGGAAACGAGGACATACAAAAACAAGTCTGCTTCACAGGATGCGCATGAAGCGATAAGGCCCACCTATGTAGATATGGAGCCCGATACTATAAAGGAATCCCTGACAAATGAGCAATACAAGCTATATAAACTCATATGGTCAAGATTTTTGTCCAGCCAGATGTCATCAGCTGTGTACGATACAGTTGCGGCGGAAATAACGGCAGGTGATCTGCTGTTCAAGGCCAATGGTTCCAAACTCAGGTTCAAGGGTTATGTAGCGATATACACCGAGGGCATGGATGAAGAAACAGAGGATGGAGATACAACAATACCTGAATTGATCCAGGACGAGCAGCTGCAGCTGAAAAAGCTCGAGGATAAACAGCATTTTACACAGCCGCCGTTAAGATATACTGAAGCGACTCTTGTCAAAACGCTTGAAGAAAAAGGTATCGGAAGGCCAAGTACCTATGCTCCAATAATAACGACAATACTAGCCAGGGGTTATATCGACAAGGAAAAGAAATTCCTCAAGCCTACCGAGCTTGGTATTATAGTCAATGATTTGATGAAAAATAATTTTACCGATATCGTTGATGTCCAGTTCACTGCGCAGATGGAAAGAAAGCTGGATGAGGTTGAAGAAGGTACAAAGAAGTGGGCAGATCTGATGAAGGACTTTTACGGGCCATTTGCCTCCACACTAAAGGAGGCTGAATCGAAGATCGGCCATATTGAAATACGTGATGAAGAGACAGATATCAAATGTGAAAAATGTGGCAGGAACATGGTCATAAAAATCGGACGTTTTGGAAAATTCCTTGCATGCCCCGGTTTCCCCGAGTGCAGGAATGCAAGGCCGATACTGGAAGAAGCCGGTGTCAACTGCCCTGAGTGCGGCAGCAAGGTGCTTGTAAAAAAGACAAGAAAGGGAAGAAAGTATCTTGGGTGCGAAAAAAATCCGGAGTGCAGCTTCATGACATGGGATATGCCGTCCGGAGAAAATTGCCCCGAATGTGGTAACTTCCTGGTCAAAAAGTATAACGGCAAAAAAGTATCGTTGAAGTGCAGCAGCAGTAAATGCAGCTTTGTGAAGGAAGCGGCTAAAGAACAATAATTCCGGGAGGGTATCCTATATTGGAAAATCAATACATCAATGTAATAGGCGCAGGGCTTGCGGGCAGCGAAGCTGTCTGGCAGGCGGCAAAAAGAGGATTGAAGGTCAGATTGTACGAGATGAAGCCACACAAAAGGTCTGCTGCTCATAGCCTTGATACTTTTGCTGAATTGGTTTGCAGCAATTCTCTTCGCTCTGACCGGCTTGAAAACGCCGTAGGTCTGCTGAAGGAAGAAATGCGCCGAATGGATTCATTGATAATGCGATGCGCGGATGCAGCCAGAATTCCGGCAGGTGGCGCCCTTGCGGTTGACAGGGATGGATTTTCCGCTTCTATAACAGAGATACTCACTAACCACCCTAACATTACTGTGTATAGAGAGGAAGTAACGGAGCCGCCCAAGGACGGTATTACGATAATTGCTACGGGACCTTTGACCTCTGATGCTCTTGCTGATTATATTATTTCGGTTACAGACCGTGAGAGCCTTTATTTTTATGATGCTGCAGCTCCAATTGTCACTCGCGAATCCATTGACATGACAAAGGCTTTCAAAGCTTCGCGTTATGGCAAGGGTACAGATGATTATATCAATTGTCCAATGGACAAGGCTCAGTACGACATATTCTATAATGAACTTGTGAAAGCAGAAACCGTCCCTCTGCGTACATTTGAAAAAACAATACTGTTCAGCGGCTGCATGCCTGTTGAAAGTATGGCCATGAATGGATATGACACACTTCGTTTTGGACCTCTAAAGCCGGTAGGAATAATCGATCCCGCAACCGGGACTGAGCCATATGCAGTTGTACAGCTGCGCCAGGACAATACGGCAGGCACACTGTACAATATTGTAGGGTTTCAGACTCACCTGCGTTGGCCTGAACAGAAAAGAGTTTTCGGTCTGATACCAGGTCTTGAAAATGCAGAGTTTGTCAGGTATGGTGTGATGCACCGCAATACTTATATAAACTCTCCGGGTGTACTTGATGCTACATACAGGATGATCTCGAGACCCAACCTGTATTTTGCAGGGCAGATCACAGGTGTGGAAGGGTATGTGGAGTCCGCGTCCTCCGGTCTTGTTGCGGGCATCAACGCAGCATTGCAGTGTATGGGCAAAGAGAGGCTCATCTTCTCTGAGGAGACTGCGATTGGTTCTTTGGCGGCTTATATATCAAGCAATTCTACAGGAAAGCTTCAGCCGATGAATGCCAGCTTTGGTCTTATTAAAACTCCTTGTCAAAGGTTTAAAGGCAAAAAGGAAAAATATCAAATCATGGCGGATATTTCTCTAGCGAAGATTGAAAGTCTTAAAGATTTCTAAAATTCGCGGCCACGATTATAAATATTTCATACAGATTACAATTTCCTACAATATGTTGACTTAACCGACTGAAAGCCACATTATGTTGTTGTAATTATCAACTTATTATGCTAAAATTTTAATTAGCAATGTGGATTATTAGGTTTGCGCATATATTTATTCCATGATATTACTAAAGGGAAAGAGTATATTGTGTCGAAATATATACTGAATATTTATCGGCAGTATACTTGCAAAGGAGACGGTCTGAATGTTTGATAAACTGACAAACCATCTACAGCTGCGTGAAAAAGCGCTCGATGCGGCTTGGCTGCGCAATGAAGTGATTGCACAGAATATAGCGAATGTTGATACGCCGGGCTATAAGAGATCAACGGTATCATTTGAGGAGTATCTGGATAGCGCATCTAAAAAGAGCGGCTTCAATGGAAACACAACAAACAGCAAACACATAAATTTCGGTAATAGCAATGATAATGCAAAAATTAAAATTACCAAGGATAACAAAAATTTAAGTACACGGCTAGACGAAAATAATGTTGATGTAGAAACAGAGATGGCTTCTCTTGCGAAAAATGACATACGATATAATGCACTGGTACAAAGCATAAGCGGTAGCTATCAAAGGATAATGAACGTGATAAAGGAAGGGAAGTGACGATAGATGAGTTATTTTGGTGCACTTGATATAGGAGCATCGGCGCTTACTGCACAAAGACTCCGCATGGATACCATTTCCCAGAATATAGCCAATGCGAACACTACAAGGACAGAGGATGGCACTCCGTACAGAAGAAAGCTTGTAGTTTTTGAAGAAAGTTCTCAGGGCATACCTTTTTCGGAGTATCTTTCGGCAAGCAGCCGGGAGAGGTATCTGGCAAAAGGGGTAAAGGTATCAAGAATCGTCGAGGATACAAGTCCTCTTAAAAGAGTATATGATCCCGGAAACCCTGACGCTGATGAAGAAGGATATGTTCAGATGCCAAATGTTGATGTAGTGACTGAAATGGTCAATATGATATCAGCAACAAGGGCTTATGAAGCAAATGTCACTTCTATAAACACGACAAAAAGCATGGCAATGAAAGCTCTTGATATAGGCAGATAATAAAAGGTGGTGTAGATAATGGCGATCGACAAGATCGGCACGACCGGTTCGCTGGCGCCAACACGCTCCATATTTGAGACTAAGGCAGGCGAAGCCGCAGAAAGCGTAACTGTTCCGTTTTCCGATTATTTCAAGCAGGCTCTCGATAATACAAACAGCCTGCTGATCAGTGCACAGAATCTTGCTGACGATTTTGCAGCCGGCAAGACAGATAATATACACCAGGTGGTTTTGGCCGCTGAGAAGGCAGATGTAGCGCTGCAGTTCACATTACAGATCAGGAACAAGATAATGGATGCATACAGTGAAATTATGAGGATGCAGATATAACGAAGTGTAATAAAAGAAGTCTACAAAGGATGAATACTGTTACAGGGTGGTGAAACCATGCCGGATTTCATAAAAAAGTATCTTGATCAGTTGAAAGAGTTTTGGGGAAGTCTTGAAAAATCTCAAAAGACACGTCTATATATTACTTCTGCTATAGTTGTAGTTGCAATAACCATATCCATTTTTCTGCTGACAAGGCCTCAACGGGTCGTTCTTTTTACTAATTCCGACCAGAAGCAGGTCGGCGAAATGATAACGATCCTCAATGAAAACGGTATCTGGAATACTGCCGATAATAATGGTACCAGTATTGTTATAGACAAAAAAGACAATAATAATGCGCAAATCATTCTTGCACAGGCTGGCTACCCAAGAGAAGGATTTACCTTTGAAGACGCTATATCGAGCATCGGATTTACTACTACTCAACAGGATAAGGAGCATATTTGGGAGCATCAGAAGAAATCCGATCTGAAAGCAAAGCTTGAAATGCTTGATAATATTGATGAAGCTGCGGTAACGCTTGCGCAGCCTGAATCTTCCATATTTCAAAATGCAAACTCTGATGCACCCAGACCAACTGCATATGTAATGGTCAGACCAAACAAGCAGCTTACAACAGCCCAGGTTGAAGGCATAGTGATGCTTGTATCCAGAAGTGTTGAAAATCTTGATCCCAACGATGTTACAGTAGTAGATAATAACAGCAATATTCTCAATCTCACATCAGGAGACGATTCGATAAGTGCAGCCAACAGCCAGGAGGAACTCAGAAAAAAGAGGGAAAATGAACTGGAGCAAAAGGTTCTTGATTATTTCAGCGGCGGTCAATTTGACAATTTTGACACGCTAAGGGTCGTAGCAAATGTGACATTGGATTTTGATAAGGAGAAATCACAAATCAAGACGATAACCAACCCTGATGGGATGGAGGGAGGAGCTGTTATCAGCAGCAACAAAAGCGAGGAGATCGTAAAAAACGGTACTGAAGGCGGAGAACCAGGCGTCGGTACCAACCCTGGAGAAACTAATGCAACCTCGTATCAAACCGGAAGCGATTCCGGATCTGATTATTCCAATGTCCAGGAAGAAGTAAACTATGGGTATGATGAGAAAATCAGCGAGCTTGAAAAAGCAACCGGAAAATTGATTGCCAGTGAGTCCGGTCTTGCTATCTCGCTTTGGTATGGTAATAAGGTAACTGATGATTCGAGGCTCGGGGAAGATTTTATTACGGAAATAAAATCTGCAGCCAGCACTGCAACAGGGATACCTGTTAAAAACATATCAGTGAATAAACTGAAACTTGCACCACAGGAAGTCATTGAAGAGACAACAACTGAAAGATTGCAGCAGCTGATTAACGATTACGGTTTGTTTGCGCTAATGCTGCTTCTTATAGTAGGTATGCTGATCGTAGGTCTGCCACGTAAAAGGAACAGGTCTCAGGATCCCGTTGCGGTGTCTGCGGCAGGAGGTCCTAAATTTGTAATACCAGAACACGATGAGCCATTACCTGAAATTGAGATGGAGGAAAGATCAGAAATTAAAAAGCAAATAGACAAGTTTGTTAAACAGAAGCCTGACTCTGTTGCGCAGCTTTTGAGAAATTGGTTATCTGATGATTGGGACGGTTAATGCTTGTGAATGGAGAGGTTTACCGATATGGCGAGGTCATCTGGTGGAAAATCTGATAGATCCGGCCGCGAAAAGGCGGCGATGCTGCTAATATCTCTCGGCCCTGAAAAATCAGCAGAGATTTTCAAGCACCTAAAGGAAGAGGAGATAGAGCAGCTTACTCTTGAAATAGCTAATATTAGAACAGTCTCCCCTGAGGAAAAAGAGAGGGTCATGGAGGAGTTCTATCAAATATGCCTTGCCCAGGAATACATTGCCGAGGGCGGTATCGGTTATGCCAAGGAGATCCTTGAGAAAGCTCTTGGTACGCAGAAAGCGTTGGATGTAATCAATAAGCTGACAGTTTCTCTTCAGGTAAGGCCTTTTGAGTTTGTACGAAAGGCTGATCCGGCACAGCTCCTGAACTTTATACAAAAGGAGCATCCACAGACTATCGCGTTGATACTTGCTTATCTTAAGCCCCAGCAGGCATCGGTCGTACTGGCGGCGCTTCCTCAGGACAAGCAGGCTGATGTTGCAAGGCGTATTGCTGTTATGGACAGGACATCTCCTGAAGTTATTAAGGAGGTTGAGCGTATTCTGGAAAAAAATCTGTCATCGCTTGTTACAGAAGATTTCACTGCAGCGGGCGGTGTACAGGCAATTGTCAATATACTCAATACAGTAGACAGAGGTACAGAGAAGTATATCATGGAAACGCTGGAAATAGAAGATACGGACCTTGCAGAAGAGATAAGGAAGAGAATGTTCGTATTCGAGGATATCCTTTCACTGGACAACCGTTCTATACAGAGGTTCCTGCGCGATGTTGAAAACAACCAGCTTGCAATAGCACTCAAGGGTGCCACCGAGGAAGTTCAGAAGGTGATCTTCTCTAATATGTCAAAGAGGCTTTCGGAAATGATCCGGGAGGATATAGAATTTATGGGCCCTGTAAGGCTTAAGGATGTTGAGGAGGCTCAGCAGAAGATAGTCAATATTATCAGAAAGCTTGAGGATGCAGGTGAGATCGTCATTTCCAGGGGCGGAGGCGATGAAATAATTGTATAACCGGGTATTTAAAAACGATCAGGTGACATATGGAAGACCATATCAGATAAAGATGCCGGTCGTTTCACATAATTTCGCAGATATGGATGATGAAACGGATGCAGAAGAATATGTTCAGAATTCTACTGTAAATTCTGAGCAGCTTCTCGAAAAGGCACGGCATAAATGTGACACGCTAATAAAGGAAGCGGAAATAGAGGCTGAGAGACTGCTGGAACAGGCACGTTTGAAAGCAGAAAAGGAAGCTGCGGATATTGCCGAGGAGGCATGGCAGAGAGGTTACGCAGAAGGAATGGAAGCCGCGGCTGAACAAAACAGGTCAATTCTTGAAGAAGCTGAAGGTATAAGGCAAAATGCAGCCGAGGAATATGATAATATAATTGCCGGAATGGAAGAGGATATACTGGAGCTTGTTATAAAGGTGGCAAGAAAGGCTGTAGCAGGAGAACTGTCAGCAAACAGGGATGTTATTCTTCAATTGGTAAGCAGTGCTCTATCTGAGTGTTCAAATAAAAATGGAGCAGTAGTGAAGGTTTCTACTGCAGACAGCGAGTATCTTACGGAAAACAGGGAACGTCTTGCAGCTGTTGCCGAGGGTGCAGCCGGATTAGAAATAAAACCTGACAGTACCATGAAAACAGGTGACTGTATTATCGAAACGCCTCTTGGAAGCATCGATGCCGGAGCGGGAACAAGGCTGGCAAAAATGGAGGAGGCAATGAGAGAGGAATTCAAAGGCATATGATCCCGGGGAGGGTTTAGCAGTGCAAATAAGCCTTCAAAAATATCACGATGTTTTAGATAAATCGAATTTTCTTAAATACTTTGGCAGGGTATCAAAAGTGGTTGGCCTCACTATTGAGTCCGATGGTCCGGAAGTCGATATCGGTGAGCTGTGCGAGCTCCATTCTTCAAGGGGTAAAAGCATCATACAGACTGAAGTCGTAGGCTTTAAAGATAATAAGGTACTGCTGATGCCTCTGGGAGAAATGACGGGTATCGGTCCGGGAAATGTTGTGGAGGCTGCCGATACAGTACTAAAGGTTGGCGTTGGCAGAAACCTGACAGGCCGCGTGCTCGACGGTCTTGGAATTCCAATAGACGACAAGGGGCTCTTCAGAGCTGAACAATATTATCCTATAAGCAACAAACCACCACATCCTCTAAACAGAAAACGTATCACAGAGCCATTGACTCTGGGCATCAAATCCATTGACGGATTGTTGACTGTGGGAAAAGGTCAGCGTATCGGTATCTTTGCAGGCAGCGGTGTTGGCAAGAGTACTCTCATGGGCATGATAGCCAGAAATACGAAGGCTGATGTCAATGTCATCGCTCTGATAGGAGAGCGTGGTAGGGAGGTAAGGGAGTTTCTCGAGAAGGATCTCCAGGAAGAGGGTCTATCAAGGTCTGTCGTAGTAGTGGCTACTTCTGACCAGCCTGCCCTCGTCAGACTGAAGGGAGCTTCGGTAGCAACTGCGATAGCAGAGTATTTCAGGGATCAGGGCAAGGATGTGCTTCTACTAATGGACTCTCTGACACGTTTTGCCATGGCACAGAGAGAAGTTGGGCTTTCTATAGGCGAACCACCTGTTTCAAGAGGATATACGCCTTCTGTATTCGGCGCGATGCCAAAACTGCTTGAACGGGCCGGTAATTCTGAGAAAGGCTCGATAACAGGTCTGTATACTGTACTCGTAGATGGAGATGATATGACAGAGCCAGTTACAGATACTGCAAGAGGTATCCTTGACGGACATATAGTGCTTTCACGTTCTCTGGCAAACAGGAACCAGTATCCAGCCATAGATGTACTTGCAAGTGTCAGTCGTGTTATGTCGGATATAATATCAAAAGATCATAAAAAGGCTGCCGCAGAGGTAAAAAAGGCTCTCGCCATATACAGGGATGTGGAAGATCTGATAAATATAGGTGCTTATGTAAAGGGCAGCAATGAGAAGATTGACCATGCATTAAGCCTGATAGACGGGATATTGGGCTTCATTCAGCAGTCAACGGAGGACAAGTTCACTTTTGATGAGGTCCTCGAACAGCTGGATAGAATTCTTCATTAACGTCAGAGGTGGATAAATGGCCAGGTTCATATTCAAACTCCAGTCTGTTCTGAATATAAAGCAGCAACAAGAAGATAACAAAAAAAATGAACTTGGGAAAGCCATACAATTGCTTGAGGATGAAAAGCAGAAGCTGAGCGGGCTTGAAAGCTCACTTGCAGATACAGTAAGAGAGTTTAATGAAAAAGCAAAGAAAACGACTGTTCATAAGCTAATAGAGTTCAACGAATACCTTTCTTTACTCAATTCCAGAATCAAGTCTCAAAAAGAAAATGTAAATAATGCAGCTCTTTATGTCGATAAAGTAAGAGAAGAGTTACTTATGGCTGTAAAGGAAAGGAAAATCCTTGAAAAGCTAAAAGAAAAAAAACATGAGGAATACATTATAGAGCAGAAAAAGCTCGAGCAAAAAACTAATGATGAGATCGTCAGCTACAACTATAATGATAGTAGTGCGGGAGATTAAGAATGCCGGATAATTCAGACGCAAATTCAAACAAGGGCGGTAAGAAAAAGCGAAGCAAGGTCTCGACGATATTAATGATAATATTAGATATTGTTATCATAACCGCTGCTTTTGGTGCAGTTTTCTATTTTATCTTTTATAACAATATAGGTGGAGTAACAGAAAAATACTATTCTACAGTAAAGAGCATACCCTTGCTTAATCTTGCACTGCCTGAAGCTCCGGATGCTCTGAACCCCAAATATATGACACAGGATGAAATAAGAAAGAAGTATATCGAATTTAAGGCTGAGAATGAGCAGCTTAAAAAGCAGCTATCCGATGCAGAAAAGAAAGCGGGAGAGCTGCAGGTCTATAAGGATGATACCGATAAGCTTACCCAGGAAGCTCAGACAAAGCTCCAGTCTCTGGAAACGAGGGAAGCCACCATTGCTGAAAAAGAAAAACAACTGGAAGAGCAAAAGAGCAAGCTTGATGAAATTATAGCAATGGGAGATAAGGAAGCATATAAACAGTACTATGAGTCCATCGATGCAGAAAATGCCGAAGTGCTCTATCAAGCCGTTATCAAGGAGCAGCAGACTGATGAAAACATCAAGAAATTTGCCCAGGTTTACGCAGAGATGGATCCGGCGGCTGCAGCTGCAATATTTGAGCAACTCGGCACATCGAAGCTGGATATGATAACTGAAACATTGAAGGCAATGAACAAGGTGAATTCTTCAAAAATACTTGAAGCAATGCCTTCTGATTTTGCCGCTAAGGTTACTGACAAGCTCAATACACTCTATAAGGGTGATTGATAAATATTTTAACGAGGGGGAGGTGAAAAAGTGAATTTCAATCAAATTTTGATGGGCAATGTTGTGGCGGATCAGTCAGTTTCATCTCTTATGACCGGAAACAGTCAAGCAGGCAGCAAGGGCAGCAGTGATAACAGTGTGTTTAAACAGCTGCTTGGAAGCAGGATGAATGATACTTCCATACGAACAGGCAATGCAAGGGACACTTCAGCAGCAGGTCTTACCGAAAGGACGACTCAAAAGGAGACCGGGGCTTCAAACGCGCCGTTATACAAATCGTACAGACAGGTCCGTGAGAGTATGCAAAGAGCAGAGGCCAAAGATCGGGTATATAAAAGCGAAGATAATTCCGCAGAAGCTAAGGTAATGTCAGAAGACAATGATAGCAGCCAGAAGCCTGAAGAAGCGGAAATGGAGTCTTCAATCAATGTAATACAGGTATTGGCGCAGCTGCTTGGAGTTGACCAGCAGAAACTCAATGAGCTCCTGGAGGAAAACGGTATACAGCCGGAGAAGCTGAACAGCCTTGAAAATGCAGCGGGTACTGTAAGACTGTTGTCAGAGGTGCTTGAACTGAACGAAGGCGGAAGGAATACCCTTGAGAAGCTGATGGATATGCTTAAGGATACAGCTGCTGCAGGTCAGAATACTCAGGAGTCTCTTCCACAAGATACGGAAGAACTAAACAACAGCAGGCAGCAGATGCAGGTAGCAGCGGAGGATATTAACGGACAGGCTGTTGCTAGAATGGAAGTACAGAAAACTATACCGGAAACCGAAAATTCCCAGCTAATTGCTAAAATATCGGAAAAGCTTGATGAATACGCACAATGGCTTTCAGTCGATAAGGACTCCGTTGAGAACGAAATAGAAAAGCTGATGGAGCCGATGCTTAAACAAACAGAAGCATTCAAGCAGAGCATACCGCAGGTAGATCAGACAACAAAATCCGACACTGAACTCATTGAAGGCACAGCCAGCCCGGAAACAAAAATTGCTGGCGAGTCTGGTATGAAGCCAGAGGAGACAGCAGAGGACAATGAAAAAAGTGATCCTCAAACGAAGGATGAAGGCAAGGGACAAGAACTGTTATTGAAGCCGACACAGCAAAGTGAGAAGAATGTACAACCAATTTTCACTGCCATAAGCTCCGATAAAACCGTAGCAGCTCCAATTGAAAGCATCAGAACTGAAAGGCAGTCTGTGCCTGCAGGTGAGATCATAAGCCAGATAGTGGAGAAGGCAGGAGTGGTTATTACACAGGACAAATCGGAAATGGTGATGGAGCTGAAACCGGAAAGTCTTGGCAGGATATCTCTTAAGGTGGTCACCGAAAATGGCATAGTAATGGCAAAGCTCGTTGCTGAAAACAAGCAGGTACAGCAGGTATTGGAAACAAACCTGCAGACGCTCAGAGAATCAATGGAAAGACAGGGGATCAATGTTCAAAGCCTCAGTGTTTCGGTCAGGCAGGATGGGAGACCATCTGACGGTAACAGGTCACAGTATGGAAATTCGCAGCGCACTGCCGAACGAAGAGGAGTATTCGGGACAAGAGCAATTGAAGGCATGATAACCGGCTTTACCGAAGCAACAGCAGCAAGCAACCCATACCTGAGGGAAAGCAGTACAATTAATCTAACAGCTTAGGAGGTGAAAAATTGAGTATATCAGTAGCAAGCAGCCAAAAAACCATACAACAGATAATCGATGATAACGAGTCAAAATTGTCAAACAGGGATACCGGTGATCTTGGCAAGGATGATTTTCTGAATCTTCTTGTAACACAGCTGAGGTATCAGGACCCGCTCAATCCAACCGATGATAAGGAGTTTATCGGACAGATGGCGCAGTTCAGCTCCCTTGAGCAGATGCAGAACCTGAACACCAGCTTCACAGCCACAAAAGCATACAGTCTTATCGGCAAAAGCGTAATAGCCAATGTAACGGATGAGACTACAAAAGAAGTCACTGAAATATCGGGCGATGTCTCAAGCGTAAATTACAGCGGCGGGAAGTATTACGTAGTAGTTGACGGGACTGAGGTGTCAGTGGATGACGTCGTTAAAGTGACAGAAGGCATATATTCTTCACAGAACAATCTGTCACAGTTCACCAACCTGATAGGATGCAAGGTAAACGGTATCGTTTATAATTCGACAGATGGCGACATGATCAAGGTGAGCGGCGTGGTTAATTCGCTGCAGAAGGGCTTGTATGAGGATTATGCGATCCTTGATGGAGTAAGCACAGAGATAGCAGGACTCAATACGACAGTAAAGACAACTGATACGGAATACATAAAGAACACTCTTACTGTTGCCCATGAAAACGGAGAAAGTGTGAATCTGATAATTAAAGATCCAAGCACAAGAAAAAGTGTACCTGTTACGGCGACTATTAAAGAACTGAATTTCACAACGGATGGCAAGATCAAGGCGGTCCTCAATGGTGTACATGCTGCTATCGAGAGCATAACCAATATCACAAAGCAGGCTGACGCAGGAGACACGGCACAGAGCGGCACAACAACCGGTGATGCAGCAGAGGCTGAACAGGCAGGTGGTACCGATGGTAATTGACAGTATGGGAAACAGTATCAACAGGCCTGTTATAACAGGTAAGCCCCAGATATCAGGAGCAGGAGCTGCGGGGAGTACACAAAGAAAGCAAAATGTAACAGCAGGTAATTTTGAAAGCATACTGAAGCAACAGGCGGGAATTGGAGAAATCAAGTTCTCAAAGCACGCTGAGCTAAGGCTCCAGTCCCGGAACATCAGCCTGTCGCAGGCACAGAAGGACAAGATGAAGGAAGCTGTTGCAAAGGCAGAGTCGAAGGGCGTCAAGGATTCACTGGTGTTGATGGATGATCTGGCATTTGTGGTAAACATCAGGAATAGAACAGTAATCACAGCGGCAAACAGTAATGAACTTAAGGAAAGCGTATTCACAAATATTGACGGAGCAGTAATAGTATAACAGCCGGACCCTTTCGGGAGGCTGAACATCCCTGATTGACGGAGGGGATGACAACAATGATACGGGACACTCCAGCAAGGTTTAGTTGCCAGGAAGGTCACCGTTGCGAACGATCGAAGGAGGTCGAACAGACGATATGATGAGATCAATGTTCTCTGGCGTGTCAGGATTGAGGGCACATCAGACAAGGATGGACGTAATAGGTAATAACGTAGCTAACGTAAATACAGTAGGTTTTAAGTCGGGAAGGGTTACCTTCCAGGAAATATTCAGCCAGACCTTAAAAGGAGCAAGCTCGCCTGATTCAGCAACCGGCAGGGGCGGTACAAACCCGATGCAGATAGGCCTTGGACTTGGAGTTGGAGCAGTCGATACGATCACTACAAGGGGCAGTCTTCAAAGGACAGATAACCCAACTGATATGTCAATCGAGGGTGACGGCTTCTTTATATGCAAGGGCGGCAGCAATGATACTTTCAAGTTTACAAGAGCAGGCAATTTCAGCATAGATAAGCTGGGAAACCTGGTAACAGGCAGTGGACTCAATGTATATGGCTGGCAGGAGCTTAAGACTGACGGCAGCGGAGAGTTTGACACAGAAAAGCCTATAGAGCCAATTAACCTGTATACCGATTCCTACAGAAACAAGAGGATCATTTCAGCAAAGGCTACATCCACAGCACAGCTTTCCGGGAACCTGAATGCATCTATGCCGGTGGTTACCGGTACTCCAACTTCGGAGCAGATGTTCTCGGTTCCGATGACTGCATATGACAGCCTGGGTAACGATTACAAGGTCAATGTTCAGTTCTGGAAAACAGCCGCCACGGCTACGGGTTCAACATGGAACTGGACGGTTCCGGCAGGAACGGGCTACACTATTTCAACAGGAGCATCAGGTCAGCTGACATTTGATGAAAATGGTATTATGGAAACAGGAATGAAGCCTACGACACCTGCAAGCTTTACACCGAATGCGATAACAGGCACAGATACTTTTGAAGTTAATTTTGATTTTTCCAAGATAACAGCTTTTGCAGCAGACAATTCAGTCAAGCCCCAAAGTGTAGATGGATATCCTTCGGGCAGCCTGGTTTCCTTCAGCGTAGGTTCAGACGGCATCCTGACAGGTATTTATGACAATGGTCAGCAGCAATCTCTTGGCTTGATGGCTATATCAGGCTTTGAAAACCCGGCAGGTCTCCAGAAGACAGGAGATAACATGTATGTGCCGACTACGAACTCTGGTGATTACAAAGCTGTAAAGGCAGGCTCAAATGGCGTCGGAACACTTAATCCGGGAACTCTTGAAATGTCCAACGTTGACCTTTCAAAGGAATTCACGGAAATGATAGTGACACAGAGAGGTTTCCAGGCAAACAGCCGTATAATTACAACTTCCGACGAAATGCTACAGGAACTTGTAAGCTTGAAGAGATAACATAATATTGTAACATGATCCTGATGCTGCGACGCCTCTGTTAATAACGGAGAGCGCCTGCAGCATAGTAATAAGATGAAAAATTTGAAAGAAAGGATGAAAATTACTTAATAGAATTTCAAAAAAGTACATTTTTCGTCAATATATTAAATTTTCTATTGAGTTTTTGAGGTAAAAATATTATGATTAAACTGACTAGGCTTAACGGCTCGGTTTATGTCCTGAACAGTGATTTGATTGAAACAGTGGAATCGACACCTGACACCGTTATTTCCACAGTTGAAGCTAAGAAATATGTCTGTAAGGAATCTGTAGATGAAGTGATCAATAGGATCATTGAGTTTCGAGGGAGTATACAGATTTATGCGGATAAACACAAAGGATAAAGGGGGCATAAGGTTTGGAGTCAAAGAAGACATTCTTCATAATGATCGTTATAGTAGCGGTACTGGCGCTCACACTGGCTGCGCTTGCCGGGTATCTGTTAATTGTACAGGGCGGCTCCGGCGGTGCTAAAACTGAAGCTGAAGTTACAGCTGAGGGAGAAGGAGAAAAGACGGTCAACATACCAAAAGAAGAGGAGCTTGTAAAGATACCTCTTTTCAGTGAAGCTAAATATTTTAACCTCAAAAGCACTAATCCTGATAGGACTTCAATTATACAGGTCAATGTTACTTTAAAGTGCTATAAGACTCTTAAACGCGACAAAAAGGCTATAGTTACTGATTTGGTTGCGGCTCGTTCCGAAGAGATACAGGAGCTCGTTGTCAGATTTTTCATGACTATGACTGCCGATGAAGTAGAAGATCTTGCAGTTATGGACAAGGCAAAGCAGGAGCTCACTACTCAGATCAACATTCTTATGAACGAGGGTGAAAAGAAGCCTGAAGATATAGTCTACAGGGTCATTTTCTCTGAATGGCTGTTCCAGTAGGATTTCTGCATCCGTCTGTGGATGTGCCTAACTGCAGTCTGTTGCAGAGCTATGGACAGGAGGTGGTTTTTAATGGGAGATATTCTTTCGCAGAATGAGATAGATAATCTTTTAAAAGCGTTAAGTACGGGTGAGATAGATGCTCAAGAGATACAGTCCAATACACAGGAAAGAAAGGTTAAAAACCACGATTTCCGAAGGGCAAGCAAATTTGCGAAGGATCATATTAAAACACTGAATATTATATACGACAATTATGCACGACTTGTGACGAACTTTTTGACCGGTTATCTCAGGACACTTGTACAAGTTGATGTGGTGACGGTAGAAGCGTTGCCATACAGCGATTTCAGCAATTCCGTATCTAATCCGGTCATACTTGCTATTATTGATTTTGCGCCTCTGACCGGTTCGATCATATTTGAGATAGAACCACATGTTGCTTATGCTCTTGTTGACAGGATACTAGGCGGCAAGGGCTCTTCCATGGAAAGGGTCAGAGAGTTCACGGAGATAGAGCTGGCTATTATCGAGAGAATTACAATACAAATACTCAATCTTATGCGTGAACCCTGGGAAAATGTTTTATCGATAAGACCCAGGCTCGACAAAATAGAGACGAATGCGCAGTTTGCCCAGATAGTCGCACAGAATGAAACAGTTGCACTTATAACATTAAGTGCTCGTATCGGGGATGTCGACGGCATGATCAACATTTGCATACCGCATATGGTAGTGGAGCCGATAGTGTCAAAACTTAGTACGAAGTTTTGGTTCTCGACGGTAGAAAAGGAAGCAACTCCCGATATGAGGCAGAGCATCGAGAACAAGGTACAGAGCACGAAGGTTCCGGTAAAAGCTTTACTGGGCAAAACGTCAATAACAGTCTCTGATTTTCTCGAACTTGCGCCGGGTGATGTACTTGCGCTGGATACGGGAGTTAATGAAGAGCTTGAAGTAAATGTAGGAAGCCTTTTAAAATTTTATGGTATTCCAGGTGTTAAGAAGAATAAGGTCTCCGTAAAGGTAACAAAGGTTGTTAAGAAGGAGGAAGAGTGATGGGCGATATGTTATCTCAAGCTGAAATAGATGCATTGCTAAATGGAGTTCCTACAGAAATGTCTTCGGATGCAAATGATTTGGATCCACAGGAAGTGGATGCACTCGGTGAGATTGGCAATATAAGTATGGGAACGTCGGCTACGACGCTGTTTACTCTGCTTGGTCAGAAAGTTACGATCACTACTCCCACAGTATCGGTTTGCACATGGAATAACATTTCAACTGAATATTCAAATTCATATGTGGGTGTCAGGGTAGAGTATACTGCAGGTCTCATAGGTACAAACCTGTTAATAATGAAGGAAGTTGATGTCAAGGTCATAACGGACCTGATGATGGGCGGAGATGGATCAAATACGTCTGGTACACTTTCAGAGCTTCATCTGAGTGCTATTAGTGAAGCGATGAATCAGATGGTCGGATCGTCTTCGACATCTATGTCATCAATGTTTGACAAGAGGATCGATATTTCGCCCCCAAAGGCATTCATTTTTGATGTAGACAATTTTAGACAGAATATGGGCATCAAGGAGGATGAAAGGGTTGTTAAGATATCCTTCAAGATGGTCATAGGTGATCTGATAGACAGTGAGATAATGCAGATACTTCCATTGCCCTTTGCCAAGAAGATGGTCGATAACCTGCTGAACATGGATGTAGACAGCGGCTCATATAATCTGCCAGAGGATACATATAGAACTCCAGCACCACAGGCGCAGGAAAGCAGACAAAGGGCACCTGAACCAACACCTTCTCCGCAGATGTATAGCCAGCCTCAGTCCTATCAGCAGCCTCCAATGCAAGGGCCACAAGGCTACCAGATGGAATACGGCTATACGCCGCCTGAACCCAAACAGTATAGAGAGCCTGTAAATGTTTCACCTGCACATTTCCAGAATTTCGAAGACGGACGCATAACGCTCGATAAGAAGAATATCAACCTTATTATGGATGTACCGCTACAGGTAACTGTAGAACTTGGCCGGACTGAGAAGCTTATCAAGGATATACTGGAATTCAGTCCCGGATCGATAATAGAGCTGGATAAGCTGGCCGGTGAACCTGTAGACATTCTTGTTAACGGCAAGGCAATCGCAAAAGGCGAGGTAGTGGTAATTGACGAAAGCTTCGGAGTCAGGATTACTGACATTATACATCCCAGTAAGCGACTTTAAATAAAAATTGTAACTTGATTATGTAGCTCTGAAATGTTAACATAAGTTATACGGCTCAATACACACACACGTTAAGGGGAGAGGATTATGGGAAAAAAGATCTTGATTGTTGATGACGCAGCATTTATGAGAATGATGATCAAAGACATTTTGACCAAAAACGGCTATGAAGTTGTTGGTGAAGCCGAGCATGGCGGTCGCGCTATCGAAAAATACAAGGAATTGACACCGGATCTGGTAATAATGGATATAACTATGCCTGAAGTAGACGGTATACAGGCAGTCAAAGAAATCCGCAAGCTGAATTCCGATTCCCAGGTGATAATGTGCTCAGCAATGGGGCAGCAGGCAATGGTTATTGAGTCGATACAGGCAGGGGCAAGAGACTTCATAGTTAAGCCATTTCAGGCAGAGAGAGTTATTGAAGCTGTTAAAAAGGTGTTGGGCTGATACTACATTGCCGAATACCGGACTTTGCGGTGGGGTAGTTTGAAGCCAGCCGGTAAACCGGGGGATCACAATGGAGATATTAAAGGCAATTCTATTACTGATCGGGTTCGGCGCGATACTTTTTTTGACATATGTGACAACCAGGTATATCGGGCAAAGACAGGTCAGAACAATGAAAAGCAAAAATATCAGCATAATGGAAACAGTAATGCTTGGTGCTGATAAAAGGCTTCACCTTGTCAAAGCTGGCAGCAGTTATGTGCTTATAGCATCTACGTCCAAGTCGATAGAATTTCTAACGGCAGTCGAAGTGGATGAGAGTGAGGTCCAGGAGGAAGCGCCTGTCAATATGGACATGCGCTTTGATTTCAAGAATATTCTTGAAAAATACAGCGGGATTTATAAAACAAAGAAAACCGATCCTGCTATTTCAAGAGAAGCTGAGGCTCCATCCGGGCAGCAGCAGGAAGCCGGGTTCAGGACTAACCTTGACAGGCTGAAAACGATTATAAATAAAAATCAATATAACAAGGTCAAAAAAGACGGGGTTGAAGTTACTAATGATAAGTAGGCTGAGAGGTTTAAAGATCGCAGTTGTATTATCTATAATGACTTTTTTTAGTGCGGATGCATTTGCTGAAACCACATTACCATTTAAATTCGGTTTTAGCGTAGAGCCGGCCACCAATCCTCAGGAGGTGTCCTCAAGCATCCAGATCATCCTTTTACTGACCGTTTTATCTCTGGCACCTTCCATCATCATCATGATGACCTCCTTCACAAGGATCATAATTGTCCTGTCATTTCTGCGAAATGCGCTTGGCACACAACAAATGCCGCCTAATCAGGTTCTGATAGGGCTTGCTTTGTTTTTGTCGCTTTTTATCATGACCCCTGTCGTCAATGATATCAATACACAGGCATATGAGCCATTCAACAAAGGGGAAATAACGCAGGAGCAGGCGTTGGATAATTCAGCCCGTTCAATAAAGGTTTTTATGATCAAGCAGTTTGGCGATAATGAAAAGGATCTTGCGTTTTTTGTTAATCTGGCCAAAATAGAAACACCTGTCAAGGATCCCATGGATCTTCCATTGACAGTAATTATACCTGCATTCATAATAAACGAGCTGACAATTGCTTTTAAAATTGGATTTCTTATATATATACCTTTTCTTATAGTAGACATGGTTGTATCAAGTACCTTGATGTCCATGGGTATGATGATGCTCCCTCCGATCATGATATCTCTGCCGTTTAAGATACTTTTGTTTATCATGGTCGACGGATGGAATCTGATTGCAAAGACATTGGTCTCGTCCTTTATAACGTAGTGGACGCATGAACATCGAAGACCGGGGAGGTAAAGGATGGATCAGGACGCAGTTATTACTATTGCTCAAAATGCGTTATTGACAGTAATCTATGTTTCGGCTCCACTGCTTTTGGTCAGTCTTATTGTCGGCCTTGCCGTCAGTATATTTCAGGCTACCACACAGATACAGGAGGCGACCTTGTCATTTATACCGAAGGTATTGGCAGTTATTTTGACGATTGCGGTTCTGGGTTCATGGATGCTGAGTATGCTTACAGATTATACCGAAAACTTGTATGAAAGTATATTGCAATATATCAGGTAAGCTCTATTTTGCTTTTGGGAGGTTTGATGTGTGCAGATACCTGCAGGTTTGATCATAAATGGTTTTGATATATTTCTGTTGGTCTTTGTACGAATGACTGGTCTTTTTGTAGTAGCGCCTATTTTCGGCAGGAAAAATATTCCGACATACTTCAAGATCGGTTTTTCATTTTTTATGTCGTTGATCCTTGTCAATACAACAGTTTTACAGACTGTACAATATGATGACAATCTTATTGGATATGCGCTTCTGGTAATGAAGGAGTTCCTGGTCGGACTGTCAATGGGATATATAGCATATCTCTCATATACGGCAATATATATAGCCGGCGAGATCATTGACATGCAGATAGGCTTTGGAGTAGTAAGTGTCATGGACCCGATGAGCAATATCCAGGTGCCTATAACATCAAATATTTATTTTATTATCAGCATGCTGCTATTTCTTATGATGAACGGGCATCACATGCTGATCAAGGCACTATTTGACAGCTTTACATCATTGCCCCTTGGAGAGGCCGTGTTTAGTGGCGATATTTATGAAAGCATCTTCAATATATTTGGAACTGTGCTTGCAACCGGTTTCAAGATAGCCGCACCTATCGTTGCGACAGTGCTGATCGTTGACATAGCGCTGGGGACAATTTCGAGAATGGTTCCCCAAATGAATATATTCGTAATAGGCATGCCTCTTAAGATCATTGTCGGACTGATCGTAATCGTAATCACCATGCCGCTGTTCATATCGATAATGCAAAAAGTTTTCGGGATGATGGACGCAGGTGTGGCTAATTATTTAAAGGAGCTAAATCCGGGATGATTTATAATATCAATCTTCAGTTGTTCGCTGATGGACCTGGAGGCGGGGACAAGACAGAAAAGGCAACTCCTAAAAAGAGACGTGAGGCTCGAAAAAAAGGTCAGGTTTTTCAGAGCAGAGAAATATCCACGACCTTGGTTTTGTTATTTGTTTTTATATCACTGAGGCTATTTGGAAGCAATATATATAATCATCTAAAGGAATTTACAATAAAGGTCTATACCGAGTATCCCAAAATAGAAGACCTTTACATGCCGGATATATTGCTTAGAGTTTTCATAGACGGTTTGATCGTTTTTTTTAAGGCAGTAGGCCCTATATTGATCACAGGGCTCATTACAGGACTTATAGTAAGCTACGCGCAAGTCGGTTTTTTATTTACTCTTGAGACACTTAAACCTAATTTTAGCAGGATAAGTCCTATTTCAGGTATGAAAAGACTGTTTTCACTGCGAGGCCTGGTTGAACTGCTGAAGGCTGTCATTAAGGTGGCTGCCATAGGTTATGTGACATATTCGTATCTGAACGGCAAGGTCCATACGGTAATAAGCCTCATGGATATGGATATCATGGGGATCGCATCTTTTATAGGTATTACGTCGATAGACCTGGCTATCAGGATATGTATGGCCCTGGTCGTTGTCGGAGCCTTTGATTTCGCCTACCAGTGGTGGGAATATGAGAAAAGCATGAAAATGACAAAACAGGAAGTAAAGGAAGAATACAAACAGATAGAGGGAAATCCTGAGATCAAGGCTAAGATAAAACAGAAGCAAAGGCAGATGTCGATGCGCAGAATGATGCAGGAGGTTCCAAAAGCAGATGTCATTATTACAAATCCTACGCACTTTGCATGTGCTTTGAAATATGATACAAAAACCGCCGCAGCTCCTGTACTGTTAGCCAAAGGCCAGGATTACACGGCTCTTCGCATAAAAGAGATCGCAAGGGAGAACAAAGTAGAGATCGTAGAAAACAAGCCGCTGGCAAGAACGATATATGATACCGTTGAAATCGGACAGGCCATACCTCCTGAGTTATACCAGGCGGTTGCCGAGGTACTGGCGTTTGTATACAGTCTCAAGGGCAAAACAATGGCAGGATGATATATTTTGATAAGGATAGCTTTGCAGAAAGGGGGACTCTGGAGGGGTGAAATTAAGGGATGCATCAGTTCCGATAATAGTTATTGCCGTGGTTCTGGCGTTTATAATACCATTACCTGGCTTTTTCATTGATATTTTGCTTGCGATAAATATCATGGTATCGGTTATCATTCTGCTCAATACTGTTTATATGAGAGAAGCCCTTCAGATGTCTATTTTTCCTTCACTGCTGGTTCTTACGACCATGTTCAGGCTGGCTTTGAATGTCAGCACATCAAGGCTGATAATCGGTAAAGGTGAGGCAGGCGATGTTGTTGAAGGTTTCGGAAGGTTTGTCGGAGGAAATGATCTTGTAGTCGGATTTATCATATTTATTCTGATCACTCTCGTTAATTTTCTTGTAATTACCAAGGGAGCTGAAAGAGTCGCAGAGGTTGCTGCAAGATTCACGCTCGATGCAATGCCCGGAAAGCAAATGGCTATCGATGCGGATCTCAATTCAGGACTTATAAATGAATCCGAGGCCAAGGAAAGGCGTAAGAAGGTACAGAGAGAAGCAGATTTTTACGGCGCAATGGATGGTGCCAGCAAGTTTGTTAAGAGTGACGCAATAATGGGCATTATTATAACAGTGCTCAATATTATCGGCGGTTTGGTAATGGGAATGGTGTCAAGGGGCGATACTCTGCAGGATGCCCTTTCAACATATGCGATCCTGACAATTGGTGATGGCCTGGTAAGCCAGATACCAGCACTTATGATATCTACCGCTACCAGCTTTATCGTTACAAGGGCTGCCTCTGAATCCGATCTGAGCTCGGATCTGATAAAACAGATTTTCAGCAACCCAAAGGTCCTTTATCTGGCAGCTGCGCTAAGTGTAATACTGTCATTGTTCCTACCAACGATACCATTCCTGATACTGGCGGCAATTCTAGCATTCCTGGGTTATACAATATCCAAGCAGAAGGTTGCAGAGCAGAAGGAGCAGGAGGGAAAGGTCGAGGAAATTGAAGTAGAAGAAATAAGAAAACCGGAGAATGTTGTAACGTTACTTCAAATAGACCCGATCGAGCTAGAGTTCGGATATGGGGTCATCCCGCTGGCAGATGTAAATCAGGGGGGAGACCTGCTGGACAGGGTCGTAATGATCAGAAGACAGCTGGCGCTCGAGCTTGGGATGATAGTGCCGATCATAAGGCTGCGTGACAATATACAGCTGGCGCCTAATGAGTACCAGATCAAGATAAAGGGTGTCGAAGTAGCTCGTGGAGAGCTTATGCTTGATAATTACATGGCTATGAATCCTGGCCTTGTGGAAGAGGAGATTGACGGTATCAAAACTACTGAACCGGCATTTGGTCTGCCTGCCATCTGGATAACAGAACAACAGAGGGATAGAGCTGAAATGCTGGGGTATACGGTAGTTGACTCACCATCGATAATAGCGACGCATCTTACGGAGATTATTAAAAAACATGCGCATGAACTCACAGGCCGTCAGGAAGTGCAGGTATTGCTGGACAATGTCAAGCAAAATTACCCCGTCATTATTGAAGAACTGATACCAAAACTGATGACTGTCGGAGAGGTCCAGAAGGTATTGGCTAATCTTCTGAAGGAAGGTGTATCGATCAGGGATATGGTGACAATACTGGAAACCCTGGCGGATTATTCGCCGGTTACACATGATACGGACATGCTTACAGAATATGTACGTCAAGCATTGGGAAGAGCTATATCAAAAAAGTTTTTTACAGACAGAAGATCGAGCGTCATTACTTTGGATCCGAAGCTGGAACAGCTTATGCTTGATTCCTTGCAGAAAACAGAGACAGGGACATATCTGTCTATGGATCCCGGCCTGACCAATACTGTACTTGGGAGCCTGTCAAGACAGGTGCAAAAACTGGTCCAGCTCGGACAGCAGCCAATTGTTCTTGCATCGCCTGTTGTAAGACTTTATTTTAAAAAACTGGCTGACCAGTCGATTCCGGGCATTGTTGTGTTATCCTATAACGAACTGGACCCCGAACTTGAGATACAGTCAGTAGGAGTAGTAAGCGCTTAGTAAAACAAACTATTTGTCGTTTTTAATGCAAAAATAGCAAAATAGAATTGTTTATGTTAAAATAGATAATAAAAATATATTAAATGAGCGAGAGTGCTATGAAAATCCGCCGCTACATTGCAAAGAACACACAGGAAGCAATATTGAAGGTAAAGATGGATCTGGGGAGCGAAGCCCTTATCCTCAATACAAAGAAGGTCAAGAAAAAAGGCCTTTTAGGATTGTTCTCAAAACCTATGATAGAAGTGCTTGCAGCTGTGGATGAGTATAATGAGCCTAAGCAGGAGAAGGAAGTACCCAAAAGCCAGGAAAAGCAGACAAATAATAATGCCTCTGTTGATAAAATAAATTTTGACGAAAAAGAGGAAAAAATAGCTAATTTAGAGAATAAAATAACTAATATTGAGGATATGCTTCAGAAGCTTTATACTCAGGTTAAAACTGATGACAAGACAGCTCAGGATCAAAAAAAAGATGAGCTAGTCGGCAGACAGGGCTCCGGAACGGCAGATGTTTTTTATAATAACCTCCTTAAAAATGAAGTGGATGCTGATATTGCCAGAAAGCTGACTGATACTGCGGTAGCCAGAGCAGGCAGGAATGCCGGTGTCAACGACTTGGCAGCCCAATTGTCCGGGATTATATCAGGTCTGCTGGGAAAGCCGGATACTATCAAACCAGGAACACCGGGAAAGCCGACTATCGTTATATTTGTTGGACCGACGGGAGTTGGAAAAACGACTACACTTGCAAAGATCGCCGCCAACTACCTGTTGAACCAGAAAAAGACCATTGGACTTATAACTGCCGATACTTACCGTATTGCAGCAGTAGAGCAGCTGAAGACTTATGCAGAGATACTTGGCATCCCCGTATCGGTGGCATATACTCCGGCAGAAATAAAGGAAGCAGTAAATCTGCATTCTGACAAGGATATCGTGTTGATCGACACAGCCGGAAGGAGTCACAGGAACAAGACTCAGTTTGAAGAACTAAAGGCTTTGATATCAGCTTCCGGAGCAGATGAGATATATCTGGTCCTCAGTGCTACGACAAGCATCAGGAATTGCCGTGAGATTTTAAGCAGCTATAGTTTTTTGAAAGATTATAAGCTTATATTTACTAAAACAGATGAAACACCGGTCCAGGGTATCATACTCAATGTAAGATATCAGACCGGAAAAAGTCTTTCGTATATTACTACCGGACAAAGTGTGCCTGATGATATTGAAACAGCTAACATCGAAAAGATAACAAAGAATCTTATAGGGAGCTATACCAGATGATGGATCAGGCAGAAAAACTAAGGCAGGCTATTGATAGCCTTAAACTTAAACAAGCGGTAAACAGGGTTCTCACACCTACTGCTCCTGTAAAAAGATCCGCAAGGGTCATTACAGTTACTAGCGGCAAGGGTGGTGTCGGCAAAACAAATATTACGATAAACCTTGCTATAGCTCTAAGTGAACAAGGTAAGAGGGTTATAATACTTGATGCCGATTTTGGACTCGCTAATATAGATGTGCTTTTTGGGATAGTGCCGCAATATACGTTGCTTGATGTTATAAAAGATAAGAAAAACATATTGGAAGTACTGACTGATGGACCCAGGAACACCAAATTTATATCAGGGGGCTCAGGCGTAGAAGATCTGGTCAAGCTTGACAGCCTTCAGTTATCAAGATTTGTTGAAAACATGGCGATGCTCGATAAACTGGCTGACATAATAATAGTTGATACCGGAGCCGGACTGTCCGAAAATGTAATGAGCTTTATAATGGCAGCTGATGAGGTATTACTGGTAACGACCCCGGAACCTACTTCTATAACCGACGCATATGCATTGATAAAAATGGTGTCGAACAGGGACAAGACGAAAAAAATAAGAGTAGTCATTAACAGATCAGAAAGCGGCAGTGAAGCAAACGATGTACTTAATAAGCTGGTGCTTGTGGCTGATAAATTTTTGGGAATAAACCTGGAACCTGTGGGATACATACTGCATGATGAATCAGTTGTAAAAGCTGTTAAACAGCAGCAGCCATTTTCGTTAATATATCCTAAAAGCCAGGCAGCAAAAAATATAAGGGATATCTCAGACAGGCTCATTAAAAAGAGCGGTGGGCCGGAAGTGCATCAGAGCAACGGGATACGGGGTTTCCTTGGCAGGCTGGTCGGCTTTATGAAGACATAATCGGGTCAGCGAGGAAAAAGCGGATGGAATTGACTGATATCAAGATAGGAACAAAGTTTGAGATTGAAACTGTTGATAACAGGCAGGTATTTATAAGCCAGTATGAGTGGCTTGAAGAGGAAAATAAAGCGGTCATCGCCGCTCCGATATATGAGGGGTATATTGTCCCTCTTGAAACAGGAACCTTGATAGATGTATATTTTCTTGACAGACAAAAGAAACTGATTGATTTATACAAGTTCAGAGCTATGATTATAGGCAGGAGTGTTGTTGACAATCTGCATGTGCTTCTGGCAGAAAAGCTTGGAGAGATAGTACGAATTCAAAGACGCAATTTCTTCAGGCTCAATGTGTTGCTTGAAGTCTGGTACAGGGTAGTAACATACTCTAATAAAGAGTATAATGAAGATATACCATTTAAGAAAACCTTAGCGACAGATTTGAGCGGAGGCGGTATAAGCCTTATCCTTGAAGAAAAGCTTGGCAAAGATTGCAATGTGGAATGTGAGATATTCCGAGGGCGACCTGAAATGATCAGCTTTACAGGTAAGACAGTAAGATGTGAAAGAATAGTTTCAGAGAGTAAATATAGCTATAGTGTCGGCATTGAATTTGTTGACATAAGCGACAATGATAGAGAAAAGGTCATACGATTTATATTTGATGAACAGCGCAAATTAATCAAAAAAGGAATGATTTAGTAGATGTCAAAAACCATAGAAGTGCTTGTAGTAGATGATTCAGCTTTTATGCGCAAGATGCTGACTGATATACTTGAAAGTACAGGTGATATCAGAGTAGCAGGCACAGCTCGCAATGGACTTGAAGCGCTTGATAAGGTGAAAGAGATAAAACCTGATGTTATAACTCTGGATGTGCAAATGCCTTCTATGGATGGATTGAGCTGTTTGAAGGAAATCCAGAAAATTACCGATACACCTGTTATTATGCTTAGTGGTATGACGGCTGACGGCAGTAAGGCCACTATTGAAGCGTTGGAATCGGGAGCCATTGATTTTATTACAAAACCGGCCGGTTTATTCGAGATAACAGGAGAAGAAAAAAAGGCGGAAATTATTGAAAAGATAAGAATTGCGTACGATGTACTCAACAGGAGGCATGGGAAAAGGGTAGTTAGCCAGGAGAAATCAACGGTTCGAGAAGAAAACAGGGGCGATAAATTAAAGGCACTAATTGCCATAGGTACGTCAACGGGAGGGCCGAAGGCTTTGCAGGAGGTCATTCCGTACATACCGGAGGATATTTCAGCGGCAGTCCTCATTGTCCAACATATGCCGCCAGGCTTTACAAAGTCTTTGGCTGAAAGGCTCAACACTCTTAGCGGTTTAAGTGTTAAGGAGGGTGAGGACGGTGAAATAATCAAGCCGGGATTTGCTTATATAGCTCCGGGAGATTTCCATATGGAGGTCGAGAACAGTAAGGATGGGTTGCTGAAAATCCGCCTTACCAAGGAGAACCCGATGGGAGGGCACAGACCGGCTGTAAATGTATTATTCAATTCCATAGCAAAGACCGGATTTCCAAATGTTATTGGGGTTATAATGACAGGCATGGGTAATGACGGGAGAGAGGGCGTAGTCAGTATAAAGGAATCAAACAAGGGAGTAATAGTCTGTCAGGATGAATTGTCGTGTGTTGTATATGGAATGCCAAAGTCGGCTATCAGTACAGGAATAGTAGATGCGGTGATTCCACTTAAGGAGATAGCAGGTGTCATAGTTAAATATATGGGGGTGGGGCAATAATGGACATGAGTCAGTATTTGGAAATTTTTATCGAAGAGACTAAGGAGCATTTGCAGAGTTTAAATCAGTGTTTACTTCAGATGGAAAAGAACCCAGAAGATACCTCTGTACTCAATGAAATATTCAGGGTAGCTCATACACTTAAAGGAATGTCAGGTACTATGGGCTTTAGCAGGATGGCCAGATTAACACATGATATGGAAGATGTTCTGCATGCACTGCGAAATAACGAGATCAAGGTGAGCACAAATCTTATAGATTTACTATTTAAATGTCTTGATGCGCTTGAGAGTTACAACGCCAAGGTTGTAGAAACCAGCTCGGAGGGTACGGATGATAATTCGGATCTGATAGCCTCACTGGCGGAGCTACTGAAAAATAAGGGAAATGCTGATAAGCAGCAGCCAGGGCAAGCACAGCCACAGCAAACGAAGGCTGCCGCGAGCGGTGCCATAGCTGCGGATCTTGAACTGGATCAGTATGATACCAATATCATAAACAAAGCTGCAGATATGGGCAACAACACTCTTCAGATAACTGTGAAACTGAACAAGGGCTGCGTACTTAAGTCGGCAAGAGCCTTTATAATATTCAAGACACTGGAAAGGCATTCAGAAATCATTAAATCAGAGCCAAAGGTACAGGATATAGAGGATGAAAAATTTGATTTTGAATTTACTGTAATAGTAGTCACTAAAGAAGAAATTGAAGTATTTAACAAAGACCTGAATTCAATTTCAGAAGTTGATGAAGTTATCATAAAGATGATCAAGGAGAAAAATAAGGTTGTAGCTCAACAAATCATTGAAACAGCTAAAAATGTCGAGCAGAGTGCTGGCAATGAGGCTGATAAGGCCAATCCTGCAGAGGGTCAGGAAAAGGCCGAAACTGTCAATAAAAAGACAAAGACAGGTAAAACAGTCAGAGTTGACATTGACAGGCTCGATGTACTCCTAAACCTTGTTAGTGAGCTTATAATACAAAAAACAAGACTTGAAGGCCTTGATGGTATTGAAAGGACACAGCAATACAATGAGGCTATCGAGTATCTGGAAAGGATCACGACAAATCTTCACGATGCAGTAATGAAAGTAAGAATGGTACCTGTGGAGACTGTTTTTAACCGATTCCCGAGAATGATACGTGACATATCAAAGGAACTTGGCAAAGAAGTAGAGCTTATAATGTCGGGTGAAGAGACTGAGCTTGACAGGACTGTTATAGATGAGATCGGAGATCCGTTGATCCATCTGTTAAGGAATTCCTGCGACCATGGTATAGAGTTAAAGGAGCAAAGAAAGAAGCTGGGCAAGCCTGAATGCGGAAGTATTGAGTTGAAAGCTTATCAGGACGGAAACAATGTCGTTATTGAAGTAGGTGACGATGGTCAGGGAATCAATATTGAAAAGGTAAAAAAGAAAGCCATTGAAAGAGGACTCGTAAGCAAGGAAATGGCTGCGAACTTAACGAAAAAGGATGTTATTGATTTCCTCTTCAAACCCAGCTTCAGTACTGCAGACCAAATAACTGACCTTTCAGGCAGAGGAGTTGGTCTTGACGTTGTAAAAACTAAGATAGAAACTCTCGGTGGTGTGGTTGAAGTAGAAACAGAACTTGGAAGCGGAAGCAGATTCTTTATAAGGCTGCCCCTCACCCTTGCTATCATACAGGCACTGCTCGTAATGGTTGGAAATGAAAAATATGCAATTCAGCTAAGTTCGGTACACAAGATCACTAATATACTTCCATCAGATATTAAAACGGTACAAAAGCAAGAGGTGGTAATGTATAGGAATACTGTCATTCCTGTCGTCAGGTTGGATAAGGTGCTTGAAGTACCAAGAAATAATGCCGCTGAACAAAAGACACTCACACTGGTAATCGTGAAGAAGGGTGAAAGACTGACAGGCTTTGTTGTAGACAGTATAATAGGACAGCAGGAGATAGTTCAGAAGTCGCTTGGCAAATTCCTTTCTGGAATAAAAGTTATTACCAGTGCAACTATACTTGGTGATGGAAATGTTGCTCTTATACTCGATGTTAATGCTTTAGCAAATTAAGAGTCAAAAAATCGATAAGGAGGTACGAAAATGGCTGACCAAAATATATCTGAAGCTAAAAAACACCTGGTTTTCAAGCTGGGGAGCGATGAATTTGGTATAGACATAAATAAAATAACAACTATCATAGAAAAGGATATGAATATTGCCAGAGTACCCAAACTACCAACATTTCTCAAGGGCGTGATAAACCTGAGGGGCGAGATCATTCCGGTTATCAGTCTAAGGCTGAGATTTGGCATGGATGAGGATGTATACAATGAAGAAACCAGGATAATAATCGTAAAGCTCGATGATATTTCAGCAGGAATAATCGTTGATTCTGTTGCAGAGGTAGTCGAACTCAACGAAGATACTACCGAAAATATCGCGAATATCACAGGCGAACATTCTCTTGACTATATCACAGGCGTAGGCAAAGTAAACAACAGGATCATTACTCTGCTGAATCTTGAAAAGCTGGTACGGCTAGAAGAATCCTAGCTGAAATTGGAAAGAAATGTAATATATGGGAGAGTATGAGATGGGTACAGAATTAAATAAGCTGAACAATATGCACCTTGACGTTCTCAGGGAAATAGGCAATATAGGTGCCGGTAATGCAGCGACAGCTTTGGCCAAACTTCTCAATAGAAAAATAGATATGGATGTTCCCAGAGTAAAGATACTGGAGTTCAAGGAAGTCAATGAGACGCTTGGCGGAGCTGAGCTGCCGGTAGTAGGAATATTGCTGAAGGTGGCAGGAGATCTTACAGGAAACATAATGTTCATTCTTCAGCAGCAGGCCGCAGCCATTCTTATCAATATGCTTATGGACAGACCACTTGATACAGTGCAGGAGGAATTCTCTGAAATTGAGATATCCGCACTGAAGGAAATCGGGAATATATTGGCAGGATCATATTTATCATCGCTTTCAGCGCTAACAAATCTGAAGATAGTACCATCCGTTCCAGATCTGGCAATTGATATGGCTGGCGCTATACTAAGTGTTCCCGCAATAGAATTCGGAAAAGTCGGAGATACAGTTCTTTATATTGAGACAGAGTTTTCTGAAGGCTGTGAAAAGGTTGTAGGAGATTTTTTCCTTGTACCTGATTATGACACATACGATATTCTGCTAAAGGCTTTAGGAGTTAATTGCTAATGTGCAAATTAATTAAAGTAGGAATGGCTGACTTGCAATCATCTTTACATCCCTGTATAATTACGACACTTGGATTGGGTTCATGTGTAGGCATAGCTCTATATGATCCAACTAAGAAGGTTGCAGGATTGGCTCATGTCATGCTTCCTTCGAGCCAACTGGCTCGGAATAATTCTAATATTGCGAAGTTTGCTGACACTGCTATCATAAAACTTATAGATGATATGGTAGCAGTTGGCGCAGTCAAATCCAAATTGGTTGCAAAGCTGGCAGGTGGCGCGCAAATGTTTTCATTTAATGATACTTCAGAGATGTTAAGAATAGGAGCTAGAAATGTTGCCGCATCAAAAGAGATTCTTTATATGCAAAAAATACCTATAGTGTCTGAGGATACAGGCGGTAATTATGGTAGGACAATAGAAATACATTCTGAGAATGGAAAGCTTTTAGTTAAGACAATCGGTCACGGCTTAAAGGAGATCTAAGTATGGAACGCATCCGGAAACTTCCGTTTCTGTCCGGCTGTATGGGATCGGTTTTAGCCGGTATCATTAGCTTGGCAGCGGGAGCTGACAGACAGACGATATATATTCGGATGGCAGCTATGATGTTAGTATTTTTTATTTTGGGTATATATATAAGGAATACTATATATTCAATAAAGAGACAAAATGAAGCAAGACAAAGAGAGAAAGAGTTAGAAGAGGAACTGAGGCAGAAGAAAATCAAAGAGGAAAAAATCGCAGAGGCCATGGTTGCCAAGGCTGCTGAAAATAGAGCTAGATCAACACATACAATAGATATGACGGCTGGAAATACGAATCAGGATGGCTTTGAGCCTCTTGATTTTGCAAAGGCTATAAAAACAAAAGCAAAAGAGTAATAAGCTTACGGGGGATGTAGATGTTAACCAACGTAAATAATAAGGATCTTTGGAAGCAGTACCAGGAAACAAGGGATCCGGGCATAAGGGAATCCCTTATTATCGAGTATACACATTTGATAAAGTTTATTGCCGGCAGGCTCAACATTTATTTCGGATCCAATGTTGAGTATGACGACCTGGTTAGCTTTGGAGTTTTCGGTCTGATTGATGCCATAGACAAATTTGATGTGAATAAGGGCGTTAAATTTGAGACATATGCTTCTTTAAGAATAAGAGGAGCTATTATCGATAGTATAAGAGATATGGACTGGGTCCCAAGATCCCTCAGACAAAAAAACAAGGAATTGGAAAAGGCATATTGGGAAGTTGAAAACGAACTGGGGCATTCAGCATCAGATAAAGATATAGCAGATAAGCTCAAAATTTCACTAGATGAATTTTACAAACTACTTAATGATGTCAACGTATCCTCGATGGTTTCACTGGAGGACTTTCTGGAACAGAATTACGAAGTAGGGATGGACATAACCAGCAGCAGCAAGCAGGACAGGCCTGAGTATGAGGCTGAGCTTAATGAGCTGGGTGAAATACTTGGAGATGCTATAGATAAGCTTCCAGATAAGGAAAAAATGGTGTTGACCCTATATTATTATGAAGAATTGACACTAAAAGAAATAAGTGCGATAATGAAGGTGTCTGAATCCAGGATATCACAGCTTCATACAAAGGCTATCATGCGTCTGAGAGGCAAATTAGCCAGACAAAAATCCTTGCTTGATGATTAAATGTTATACAATAGATAAATGCAATTTATGGGGGAAAGATTAAATGGGTCGCAATTATATCGAAAACAATATTAATGACGGCTTTTATGAATTACTGTTCCAAAGTGACGGTGTATTTATTTCTGTCTATCCTCCTGAAGCAAACGGCAAAAGACTTGAAACAAAGGATGTAATTGAGCGTCTCAACCGAAAAATGATAAAAAATTTCGATAGGGATGTAGTTGACCTTGCTGTCAGAAAGGCTGAAAAAACTCCTGTTAAGATAGCAGGCCCACAAGAGGAAGTCAAAATCGATGTGACAGTAAATGTGATGGTATCTCCTGATAAAATGAAGGCATTTATTTCATTCAATCCTCCAGACAATGGAAGGACGATGACTCTGGAGGAAGTGCTCGACGCACTTAATAAAAATGGCGTTATTTACGGCATCGACAGAACAAATCTAGAAACAATTGTAAAATATCCGGTTTATAATGAAATGATTTGCATAGCAGAAGGCTCTCAGCCTGTAAACGGACATAACGGGAAGTTGCAGTTCTGCTTCGATACGAACAGAGAAAGCAAGCCAACTATCCTTGATGACGGCCGTGTAGACTTCAGAGAACTGAATCTGATACAGAGCACAGAGAAGGGTCAGGTGCTGTGCTCGCTGGTTCCACCGGTTCATGGGACGCCGGGCAAAACAGTACTTGGAACAGATATACCTGCATTGGACGGAAAACCTGTACCATTGCCGAAGGGACGCAATGTCATAGTCTCAGAGGACGGGATCAGTTTATTAGCTAACATCAGCGGACAGATCAGTTATATAGATGGAAAGATCAGTGTTTTTGCTACGTATGAGGTTCAGGCTGATGTCGATAATTCGACAGGAAATATCAATTTTATAGGAAATGTATCAATAAGAGGAAACGTTCTGTCAGGTTTCGTTGTAGAGGCAGGCGGTAATGTTGAAGTTTTAGGCGTAGTTGAAGGCGCGATTATTAAAGCGGGCGGAGATATCATTCTAAGAAGAGGTATGCAGGGAATGGGCAAGGGAGTGCTTACCAGCGGCGGTGATATCATTGCGCGATATATAGAGAACAGTAATGTCGAAACACGAAACGACATAAAAGCTGAAGCTATTATGCACAGCAACATAAAATGTGGCAACAAGCTGGAGCTTTCAGGAAGAAAGGGATTGCTTGTCGGTGGTAGCTGCAAGGTGGGCAAGGAGATCTCAGCCAAGGTGATAGGATCACATCTGGCAACTGTTACTGATATTGAAGTAGGTGTGGATCCGACAATAAGAGAAAGATATAAAGCTGTAAAGGAAGAAATCATACAGCTTGAGACTGATCTAAGAAAAGCCGAGCAGGCGATAACTATTCTCAAAAAGCTTGAAATGGTCAACGCGCTTACGCCAGAGAAGCAGGAAATGATGGTGAAAAGTGTAAGAACTAAAGTTTTTTTCACAAATAGGCTTGTTGAACTGAAGGAAGAATTGGTCATCCTCGATTCTAAGCTTCAGCAGGATGCATATGGCAAAATAAGGTGCTATAACTTTATATATCCCGGAACAAAAGTGGCTATAGGGTCATGTATGATGTATGTTAAGGAGAATCTGCAATATTGCACATTGTACAGGGATGGAGCTGATATAAGGGTTGGCGCTATAGACAGATAGGAATTATTTGTTTGTGGCGCCGGACAAGGAAGTGGAGTAAAATGTCTGTTAAGCCTGTTGACTTTCAGGTAATGATACCTAGAACAATCGACGCTGCCAAGGTGCGAAGCGACGAACTGCAAAAATATCATACACTTGCGCAGCAACAAGCTGCTGCACTTAATGACAAGGCTGAAGATACACTTAAACAAGTATATTCCAGGGCGGAGACACAAGAAGCCCGGATAAATGAAAAGCAAAAAGAAAACAGTCAGCAGAACGGAAAAAGCAAAAAAGGCGACAAGAACAAGGATACATCTGATGGCAAGGGTGACAGTAGACAAGGAAAAGCTTTGAGGACCAGTACGATTGATATAAAGATTTAAATAAACTATAATTTACTTTGAAGTACAATACAAATGAGAAGAAAGCTGACGAGCGTATGAGATTTGTGAATGTTTTTTGGATTACGTTTGATAGGCTGATGTGAGGTAAAAAATGAGCGGTTTTTATGTAAGCCTTATTTTTATTGGGATACTGTTGGTGATAATTTCCACTGTTCTAATATTGATCGATCAAAAGAATATCTTTGTTTTCCGAAAGACCTTTGATGATAAAAAACAGGAGCTTTCAGAAATCATAAATGACGCTGAGCAGATGATAGATGAGCTTAATCGCTTTTCTGACTATATCGTCAATCAGATAGATATAAAAAATGAAGAGCTTAATGCGAATATAGCAGCATCAGAGCAAAGGATCAGGCTTCTGGAGGAAAAAGCCGGTTTTATCGTGGACAACAGGAAGACTGTAGATATTAAAATCGATGAGCAGGATGTAAGAGCTATGACTCAAAAAGAAACCAAGGAACATTCTGTAGTAAATGGAAATCAAAATACGAGTGAACCTCTATTATCTACCGGGACTGTACGTGTACACGGAACAGCAGCTACGGCATACAGCAGGAGCGAAACGGTAACAGCTCCAGCTTTGAACAAAAAGAAGGATAAGGTCATACCCTTTAATAACAGGTATTCAGAGGTTCTGCGCCTTTCAAGGGAGGGTATGGAGGATCTTGAGATCGCAAAGAGCCTGAATATGGGAAAAGGTGAGGTTGAATTAGTCATAGGGCTCAAGAGATGAGGGATAAGTCATGGGACGATTTCATATCAGAAGTCTGTTGCTGGGAGTAGGAATAGGCATAATAATAACATCTATTATCAGCATGATTTATCTTGCAGGAAGGGATCCATTCGAGGGCCTGACTGAGGAGCAAATCATGAGTAGAGCTGAAGAATACGGTATGGTAAGGAAATAACAGAGATGAAGCATGATTTTGGGAGTAAGTAACTGTAATACCTGTAAGGATTTTT
>CAZBEQ010000015.1:0-70177 GCA_964490975.1 uncultured Oscillospiraceae bacterium
ATTTCCACCCGTTAAATATCACACCCTTGGCTGGGCGCACCAACATCTTGTGGTCGATGAGCCTCATTTGCCCTCTGAACCACATCTTGTCATCAGAATTATCGCTTCTACGTGCCCGGTCCATGGGAACATATCCACCGGCTGAGCTTCCACGACGCTGAACCCGTGATCTGCAAGGAACTTCAGGTCGCGGGCCAGTGTAGCCGGATTGCAGGAGACATAGACGATCCTGGAGGGCTGCATATCGGCTAGAAGCTGCAACAGAGATTCATCGCAGCCCTTACGGGGCGGGTCGAGCACGACTACGTCGGCGCGGATGCCCTTGCTGTATAGCTCCGGCACTACCCTTTCTGCCTCGCCGACGTGGAACTCAGTATTAGTCACCCCGTTGATCTGCGCGTTTCTTCGTGCATCGCTTATCGCGGCTTCTACCACCTCGACACCTATGACCTTTTTCGCTCTTTCTGATAAAAACAACGAGATAGTTCCTATTCCACAGTAGAGGTCAAAAACAGTTTCGTTGCCGGTTAATCTGGCGTATTGTAGTGCTTTGCCATATAAGACCTCTGTCTGTACAGGATTGACCTGAAAGAAGGAGTGGGGGGATATTATGAACCTATACTTGCCGATAGTGTCTGTGATTGTTTCGCTTCCATAAAGTAGAACATTCTTTTCGCCAAGTATTACATTCGTGTTTTCTTTGTTTATGTTAAGGTAAATGCTCTTTATCCCGGGTATACCGACATTCAGATCATCCGAGCCACTACCTTCGCCATGCTCACTGCTTTCGCCGCACGCGCTACTGTTGCGGCCGTCCCGACCGCCTTCCCCGTCACCGCTTCTGCCACCGTCCCAGCTTCCTTCGCCGGTCAGCAGCCTCACCAGTTCCTCGGAATTCGGCAGCGTGCTGCCGTTGATGACCAGCACCACCATTACTTCGCCCGTGTTGAAGCCAACCCTCGTCATAATATGGCGCAGAAGCCCTTTCCCGGTCTTTTCGTCATATGCCGGAATACCCTTTTCTTCAACAAAGCGTCCGATAATTTTGCGGATCTTGTCACTCATCACATCCTGAATGCCACAATTCTCAGATTCTATAACGTTATGGGATCTGGCGGCATAAAAGCCTGTTATTACACTGCCGTTCACCGAAGCTACCGGAAATTGCGCCTTGTTCCGATAATTCATCGGTATTTCCATTCCTATTGCATCATGTACTGTTACGTTTCTCAATCCGCCTAACCGTTCCAGATTATCACGAACGAGCCTTGTTTTGAATGCCAGTTGAGCTTTATAGTCCATGTGCTGCAGGCTACAGCCTCCGCAGCGCTTAAACGCACCGCAAAATGGGCTTACCCTGTCCGGAGACGATTTAAGCAAGTTAACCAGCTTTCCGACGGCGTATGATTTATTTACTTTAATTATTTTGATTTCTGCCTGTTCACCTTCCAGCACCCCCTCCACGAATACAGCAAGGCCGTCTATCCTGCCCACGCCCTGGCCCTCATGGGTCATGCCTGTTATTTCGATGATATGATTTTTATTCTTCTCTATGACCGCCATTTATCTCACCTTTCAAAATAAAAAAATAGCCCCGTTAAAGGGGCTGCATAAAAATATCAGATAGAATCAGTATGCCATATTATTAGTATTCCATATTTCCCCATTTATATTCATTGATAATCAGTTTATACCAGCTTCCGGCATGAATAAATCAAAAACCCCCGTCCCCATTGATTGGCCCCACATCCTTAATGACTAGTCCGAATGATTAATCAAAAACCCCCGTCCCCCATGATTCTGAACTTCTCCAACAGGGTGTCGAGCGTTGCTGAAACCTCGTCGAGCTGCGACGCCATGCTCTCCATTTCCTTTATAGTCTTTTGCTGGTGCGCCAGGTCGGCATCCACCTTTTCCCCGGAGGCCACTGTCTGACTGGCTGTTTTCTCCATTGAATCAATTGCTCCCACTAGCTCGGCCGTAGATTCCTGTCTGGCTCTTATAGCTTCTGCAGTCTGTTTCAGGGTCTCCACGATCTGACTCACTGTGCCTGTCATTTCAAGTATATTGTTCCTTGCATGATCGATCTTGCTAACACCCTCATCCACGCCTGCAACACCGTCTCCGATACGCTCCACTGCGTATTTGATCCTGTTTTGTATCTCGCTTATCAGCTGCTTTATTTCATGGGCTGCCTTATTACTGGCCTCGGAAAGCTTTCTGATTTCGTCAGCGAGTACCGTAAAGCCCTTGCCCTGCTGGCCGGCCCTTGCTGCCTCGATTGCAGCATTAAGTGCCAGAAGGTTGGTCTTTGAAGCTATATCAGTTATTGTATTTGTGATATTCCCGATTTTGCTTGATGAATTTTCTAGCTCACCGATTGATCCTGCGATCTGTTTAACAGTATCGGTTACATTACGGATGACTTCTTCAGCCTCTTTTACCGACTTCTCACCTCTGGCAGCTATCTCTATTACCTTCATTCCATCTTCAACGGCCTTGCCCGCTGTCTCGGCAAGATTCTCTGCATTGCTTCCATGTATGGCGACTCCTGAGGCAGGGCGCTTGATTCCTGTTATCAGGCTGTCCATAATGCTTTTAAGTCCATTGGTGACCTTTCCGGTATTTTCTCTGCTGTGTGAAAACAGCTCTGCCAACCCGCTTTTAAGTATGCCTATATTGCCGTTGGTGTTCTTGACCTGCTCAATTATCCTTTGTTGTCCATCCAGTACTACATTGACCTTTTCACCCAATTCACCAAGCTCGTCCTGTCTGTTGCCTTTTACCCTGTCTGTCAGGTCTCCCTTACCAGCTTTATCAAGCAGCCTGGTCATATCGCGTATTGGGTTGAGTATATTCCTTGACAGCCACAGCGCTGTGATCATACCAATTAACAGTGAAAGGAACGCAATGACAGCCAACGTTATCAGTAGCTCTTTTTTGAGCTCCTTTGATCTTTCTACATCATTTGTCAGATAAGTCTTATAAGCATCTTCAAGGCCTTTAAGCACAGTCAGCTGCTGATCATACAGCGCTGATGCATCTCCAAAGCTTTTTGGCAGTCCAGTATTTTCAAGCGACAGCTTCGCTGACAGAAGCGGCTCAAATGCAGATGATAATTTGGTACAGGCTTTGGCTGCTTCAGTTGCCAGCGGCGCATTTGTTGTCGAGAGCTCTGTCCCCAGCTTCGTAAGCTCATCTGCAGCATTTTGGATAGCTTTGCTGAATTCAGCTTTATCGCCACCGCTGCTTGATAATGCAGACATAGCTTGGTTATATGCTTCCTGCGTTTGTGAAATCACGTAATTAACAGATATAAGCTTTTTAATAGCGTATTGTTGCTCTTTTCCTGCCAAGCCATTAATGCTGCCCTGCATATCAGTTCCGTTAAGCAATGCACTATCGAGATATAAACGTACACTCTCCTCAAGAGAAATGTCATAAACCGTGACCGGTATGTCGAGAGCTGATGCTGACTGCCGCCCGCTTGCGCCAAGGCCTGATGATGCCCCATTTGCTGCCTGCTGAACCGATATATTGCCTGAGCTAGACTGTGCGCTAGCTATTTGTCCGCTCTGTCCGGATTGCTGAACATTGCCTGTCATACCTGAAGGCTGGCCTTTCAGCGCTTCCAGCTCAGCCTTCAGACTCTCTGTCTCTTTCTGGAGTGCCTCAATACTTTGCTGGAGGCTTGTTATCTCTTTACGCTGATTGCCGGTTAATCCAACAAGTTCACCGTTAGCTGCAGTTGCAGACTTATACTCCCCTATCACTTTCTCAATGACAGGAACAAATTCACTGAGCAGGGTGAGCTGTTCTCCGGACAATGCTCCCAGCTCTTCTTTGTTATTGATTATTTTTACACTATTTTCAACTATCTGATTGAGTATGTTGTTCTGTAATGCACTTTCTTTTTCTGTCAGAAGACCATATTGAGCGGAAAAGCTTGAAAACAGGCTCTCATAGGTACTTCTGTCCGTCTTTGCTATACCGTCCGTTATATCATTGCCGCAGATTTGGACATATTGTGCAATTAATTCCTTTACCTTAGCGAGTTCAGCCTTTTCATTATCATCCGATTGCGCCGACAGATTATCAACAGCCTTTAAAAGCCGTTCATTATTTGCTTCAAACTCATCTAAAGCCTGAGCATCTTCGCTTATCACACTCATTGATACTATCTGCTGCTGTTTACGGATAATGTCACCGATTTCGCGCACACTGATTACACGGGCATTATTACTGTCCGCGCTCGCAGCGATACCTGATATCATAAGGTTGTAGCCTCCAAAGGTGACAGCCAGAGTGGCAATGGAACATATCAGGACCGTAACTGCAAATGCCAGGATCAATTTCGATCTAATTTTTATCATCAGCTATATCCTCGCAATTATTTAAACATCAGCTTATCCACAATCAAGTATATTATTCGATAAAACATTACAAATTCCTTCTAGTATCGATGATTATCTTATTTGACAATGTTTAGAATATAATATATAAATATTATGTGATTATTTTTCGGGAAAAAAGGATTTTACATAATTATGTAGAATTATAATATTGCCTTTTTTTCTGGCCATCACTGTACAAAAGATAAGAATATTTTGAGTATTATCATTTTTTACAGGCGGTTAGACATGAAGAAAGGGAAAGCCAAGAAAACACAAAGAAAATATTTTTCTGTTGTTTTGGTACCACATTCATCAAGTCATGTAAAGGTATTAAAATTTACGTCTTTTTATGCAAAGTTGACAGCCTTTTTTGTCATTTTAATTGCTGTGTCTGTTTGCAGTGGTTTATTCATATCAAAAATGCTTAAAGAAAATGCAGCTCTGAAGGATAACATCAACCAGCTCTACAGTACTACAGCCAAGCAAAACAAGCTCCTGGATGAAAAATCTGAGGAGATCGATCGACTCCAGTCGGAAAGCGATGCATTCAAGGAAGTTGTAAATGATAAGATCGAAGAGTTTACGGAAGATTTCAACAAGATAACTGATGAATACCTTGAAGAACGCAGTCAGAAGGTGAGCCGTTCAGGCGAAAGGAATGAGACAGAGTTCACCAGTGACATGCGCAATCTGAAATCTTCTCTTGACAGCCTTACGCAGCTTTATAGCAGATCAGACAGTCTCAATGCGGATCTCGATGCAGCTGAAGAAAAAATAGATGAGTTCATGGAAACGATTCCAACATTGTGGCCGGTCTCAGGTACAATAACAGACACATTCGGCACCGGGAAGGATCCGTTTACCAGAAGGCTAAGGTACCACACAGGAGTTGACATAGGTGCTGATTATGGCAGATCCATTAAGGCAGCCGCAAGCGGCAAGGTCACATCGGTAGATTATGTATATGGAACAGGGCGTACTGTAAAGATCTCTCACGGCAACGGCATCACTACCTTGTACGGACACTGCTCCAGGATTCTCGTTGAGGAGGGCCAGACGGTAGAAAAGGGTGAAGTGATCGCAAAGATCGGAAGCTCCGGACGCAGTACAGGCCCTCATCTCCATTTCGAAATACAGGTGTACGGGATCCCCGTTAATCCGCTTAAATATCTGGAATAATAATCTGGAGGTATAAATTATGTTAAGAAAGAAAGCAAGCTTCCGAGAAGGCGTAGATACTTTGATAGGCAGTAATTCAACATTTACCGGCAGTATAGAATCCGATGGTACAGTCAGGGTAGATGGAAAGCTGATAGGAGATATAAAGATAAAGGGAGACTGCTATGTCGGTAACAATGCAACCATACATGGAAATATCGAAGCTGCCAATGTCCACCTGTCCGGCACTGTTGAAGGCAATATTCTCGCCAGCGGTATATTGAAGATCCTGTCAACAGCAAAGCTGTACGGCAATATAAAAGTTAGCAGCTTTGTAGCTGATGAGGGAGCTTTGTTCCAGGGCAAGTGTGAAATGCTGGATAATTCTTCAAATAACATCGTATCGGAGAAATCCACGAAGAATTATATAAAGAACAGTAATTTAGAGAGCTCTTAATTCTACATCCCAATCAATTCGAATATATTTATTTGTGTAAGCAGATAGGCTACTGCCATTATCAACGCAGTGAGGGCAAGGCGGAGCAGCATACGGATCCGTTTGATGTTCCGCTTTTTCACATACCACCACTTGCGGTATAGTTTGCTGTTCCTGAACATGGAAACACCTCCGTCGCATTATAGTATGCGGAAGGTGTTTTTTTGGTTACACATGAAAAAAATTTCTCACTCCTGCTTCCAGTTGAAATTTTTCAATATCTCTACAGACATATACCGTTTTAGGGCTGTTTCAGACTGCACATATGTATCCTCCAAAAAAAGCTTGTATAATGCATCATCTTCTATAAGGTACTTGCTGTCCAGCAAACGGTCGAGTATACTACTGATTTTTTTCTGGATCTCTCTGTCCTCAAGCACCTTCATATTCCTGTCCTTTGCTATGACAAGTCTGAGCAGCGAAGGTACCCTGAGTGCAGGCGTTTCGTTCTGTTGCTCTATTCCAAGCAATTCATCGATATCTAAATCAAGCTCGTTTGCTATCCTTAGCATCAATTCCAGATTGGGATTTGTTTTTCTGCCATTTTCCAGCTGTGAAAGATATCCCGGTGAAATTCCTGCCCTTTTGGCAAAATCCACCAGCGATATTTTCAGTTCTTCCCTTCTGGCCTTAATTATCTCACCTACTTTGATCTGCAAAGAAAACACCCCTTATTTGATGCATTATTGACCGGTAGATACGTTTCACACGGCATAATATTATTGTATATAACAACTTGAAATAATACAACAAAATTGCTACACGACGATACTTCTAATCACATTAACACTTAAATATACGTGTTAGCTGTCTTTTTGCAGCAATGGATTAAATGTGTTATAATGTAAAGGCATTTTTAAAAGGGAACCATTGATTATAAGAAACAGTCTATAATTATTGGAAGCATACTATTTAGTATGAAACACTTAACCAGAGGGAGGACACACATGAAGTCCAGTAAAAAACCTGCTGACAGTACAGCAGTCAAAAAAACAAAAAAAGCAAAGAGACCTTCATTTATAAAAAAGTTTATATTGACTTTTATCATTTGCCTTATAATATTTGTCCTTGCAATAGGCTTTGCTATGGCGGGTCTAGTTGGTGGAGCCGTCTATGGATACATAAAAACCTCAACCCCTATCACGGAAGAGCAGCTTTTAGCAAAAGCCTCAAACAGGACTACTCTTATATATGACGCAAAGGGTAATATCATACAGAAGCTGACCGGCAGGGACAATATGGACAGTGAACCGATTACGGACAAGCAAGCTCCCAAGTACCTGAAAGATGCAATAATCGCCATAGAGGATGAACGGTTCAAGACGCACCCCGGAGTGGACATACAGGGTGTTATTAACGCAGGACTTGGATTTGTCAAAAGTATAGTTACAGGTGATAATTCAACCTCGCGCGGCGGCAGTACGATAACACAACAGGTCGTCAAGAATATCACGGGTGATGATACACGTTCTATCGAAAGAAAGGTGCAGGAAGGTTATGCTGCAATAATGCTGGAGAAGAAGCTTGAGAAGTGGCAGATACTTGAGCTGTATATGAACCTCGGGTACTGGGGTAATAGCTGCACAGGCGTTCAATCCGCTTCGAAAAAGTACTTTGGAAAACCTGTCAGCGAGCTCTCTTTGGCGCAATGCGCGCTTCTGGCCGGTATAACCAACAGCCCGGGCAAGTATAACCCATTTACAGAAAAAGGTCGTGAAAAAACAAAGGAGCGTCAGAAGATAATACTATCTTTGATGCTCAAGCAGGGCAAAATATCGCAGGCCGAATATGACCAGGCAATTAAAGAAGATCTGAAATTTGTTCCAAAATCCAACTCGCAAAGGGTCGTAAGTGTACAAAGTTATTTCGTAGACCAGGTAATCGTAGATGTCAGGAAAGCATTAATGGAGCAGATGAATATATCCGCAACGATGGCTAATTACATGATATACGGCGGCGGTCTTGAGATATATACGACAATGGACCCGAAAATCCAGACTGATATGGATTCTGTATTTCTGGATGACAAATACTTCCCTCAGGTGAATGAAACGGCTAAAAGGCAGATGGAGCATTCGCAGGCCGCAATGGCGATAGTTGACGTACAAAACGGCCATATTAAAGCACTTTACGGCGGTTATGGCAAAAAAGAAGCAAGCAATACGCTAAACAGAGCCTCCTCCTCACTCATGAAGAGGCAGCCCGGTTCTACTGCCAAGCCTATAACAACATATGCCCCAGCCATAGATATGAAAAAGATCACAGCTGCAACAGTAATTGATGACAAACCCGTATATATGTTGACAGGCAAGGATTCCGAACGTCCTTACCCTACAAACTATGATAATAAGTATGACGGTCTGACAACAGTCCGCAATGGCTTGAAAAACTCGGTAAATGTTGTTGCTGCAACTATATGGAGAGATTACCTGGGCGCCGACAACTCAATTGAGTATCTAAAGAAGGTAGGTATCAACAGGGAAAAAGAAAAATACATCTCGCTTGTCATGGGCGGATGGGAACAGGGAATAAATCCGCTTCAGCTGGCAGCAGCCTATGTCCCCTTTGCACATGAAGGCCTTTACTATGAACCCACGACCTTTACCCTGGTTAAGGACAGTGACGGAGCTGAATTGATCAATAGAAAAGCTTCCAATTTCAATATAGCTTACAGCGAGCAAACAGCTTTCATAATGACTGATATGCTGCAGGAAGTAACAAAGGGACGTACGTCCACATATCCTCATTCCGGAACAGCTGTAACTAACGTAAACGAGGAGATTATTGGCATGCCGATAGCTGCCAAAACAGGAACCACACAGAGCAATATCGACAAGTGGCTGGTTGGTTATACGCCCTATTATTCCGCTGCTGTTTGGTATGGCTATGATAATTCGGGCTCTGAGCCCATAGAGGTAAAAAAAGAAGAGATGTACCAGGCCCATAAGATATTCTCCGCTGTTATGAAGAAAGTCCATGAGGACTTGCCAAAGAAAGAATTCAATGAAATGCCAAGCGATATAGTTAAAAAGACGATATGTATTTACTCTGGGAAAGTAGCAACAGATCTATGCAAACATGAGCCCAGAGGTAATGCAACAAAGGTCGAATACTTTATTAAAGGAACTGAACCTCGCGATGACGATCCATGTACTATTCATGTCGAAGCTCAGGTCTGTACCGAAAGTCAGGACACTTTAAAGCGCAATTTGCTTGCGGGTCCGTATTGTCCTGCCGAGAAAATTGTTTCAAAGGTATTCATACAGCGCGATCCTCCATATTTACCTGTAAAGCCAAATGAAACAGCGCCAAAGGACGTAATCTATGAGCTCCCTGCCGGGGAATTCTGTACAGTCCATGGGGCACCTCCTGTCACAGAGCTCCCGGGTATCGGTGATATGCTCGACTGGCTGCTTCCTGGCGGTGATGAAAATACTGATACCGACGGGTCAGCTACCGATAATGAAGGCGATCCGACAAATCCGGACAGTCCACAGGACAGTACTCACGATCTCGACAGTATAATACCGCTGGAATAGAGAGTTACAGAATAGTGAACCACCGGCCTGGGCATGGCCGGTGGTTTTTCTTTAGCGGGCATAACCCAGGTTCAGATTTGACCGTACTACTCGTTTTTGCAATTATAGGACAAAATTGCAGGGCATTGCGAAGAAAAAGCCTTACTTTTAATCGGTTTATATATACAACAGGTCATTTTTTAGTGAAATTCCGTTCTAAAGTTACAATAATGAGTAGTGCGCTATTATATTTATTCAGGCAAAGAGGTACCACATATACTTGGATTTTAGTTGGATTTGACAGATCACAACCATGTCGTATCAAAAGTACTTTTTTTACTTATCGCTGAAAGCTCTACGGAACCCCTCGTCTAACGCAAGGTTCCACATACAACTAAACGCAGGGTTGATTTGTCCCTGCGTTCTTGTTTAACCGACTATAATAATTCTATTATGCATTACCTATTTGTTTTTACCAACAAAAAGCGTTCCTGTATCCTTACCCTCAATAATAGACATAATGTTTACAGGATCTGATCCGTTTGCTAGTATCATATCGATAGAATTCTTATTTGCTATCCTGGCGGCTGTGAGCTTTGTTATCATTCCCCCGGTCCCCCGTCTTGTGCCTGCTCCGCCGGCGCATTGTTCTATTTCAGGAGTTATATCCCTGATAATGGGCAATTTCCTTGCATTGGGATTTTCATGCGGATCGCCGTCATAGAAGCCGTCTATGTCCGACAGGATGACCAGCAGGTCAGCATTGACAAGAACAGCGACTATTGCAGAAAGTGTGTCATTATCACCGAAAACCCTCTTTTCACCGTATTCGATTTCATCTATCGAAACAGAGTCGTTCTCATTAACAATAGGTACTATTCCATACTCGAGCAGAGTCTCAAAGGTGTTGATGACGTTCTGCCTTGTGTGCTCTTCCTCTACTACATCACGAGTGAGCAGTATCTGTCCGACTGTATGCCCATATTCCGAGAAGAATTTGCTATATATATGCATAAGCTCGCATTGGCCGACTGCAGCTACTGCCTGCTTACCCCTGACTGTCTTCGGCTTCTCTTTTAGCTTTAGCTTTCCAACCCCTACACCGATAGCACCTGATGAGACCAGCACTACTTCTCTATCCTGATTGAGCAGATCTGACAGTACCATTGCCAGCTTATCGATCCTTGAAAAATTTACCTTGCCATTCTCGTATGTAAGCGTAGATGTCCCGACCTTTATAACTATTCTTTTTGCCTGCTTAAGTTTTTCTCTTTCACTTATCATTTTTATATCTCCTTCGTGAATACCAGGTTGCCGGGGGACATACTTCCGTCCAACAGCCACACTTCAAGTTGCTTTAGCGTCAAAAGGGGACATTCTTCGTCCCTCGTAGCCATGCTCCATTTGCTTTAGCGTCAAAAGGGGACATTCTTCGGCCCCCGTAGCCGCGCTCCCTGTAGAAGTGTGTCCCCTTACCTATTATGTGTCCCCTTACCATTATACTACGTTGCCTCCTCTGATTCCACCCCTGCTTTTGCCTCCTCCGACTCTGCTTTTTCTTCAGTTGGTGGGGCGCTTGTCAACTTCGGAGCGTGGCGATACTCTCCTGGCGATATCTCCATATACTTTTTGAAGAACCTTATAAAGCTCTGTTCATTATTGTAACCCAGCCTCAGTGCTATCTCCCTGACAGTCATACCTGTGCCCGTAAGCAGCTGCTTCGACTCATCGATCCTCATCCGGTTGATGTAATTTGTGATATTATCCCCGGTTTCATCCTTGAATACCTTCCTCATATGAGAGTAGCTAATGCCCACATGTTCAGCTATGATATTTATATCAATATCTTTTTTATAATTGTTTCTTATATAATCGATTGCTATCTCGAAATAGGTCTTATTTTGTCTATGATCACACTCAGGCAATATTTGTTCTCCGTTTTGCTTTTCTGGAGCCTTTACCTTTGTAGTTTTTTCGATTACAGCGCAAAGTCTTTCACCTTCCTTGACCAGAGCCTCAAAAGCATTTGACAGGATATCTGTTTCATTATCATTAGTATCATCGTCATTAATATATATCCCACTCTTATCCTTTATATCTTTGACCAGCTTTTTCAATGGTGCCGATATCCTCCTGGAAACAAAATAAGATATAACGATCCCTGCTATGATCATAACAAAACATAATATAAACGTTCTGATCATAACATTGTTCACTTTACCCATAAGCATATCCATGGGAAATACTCCTATATATATCCAGTCATTGAATCCTGCTTTGTAGTACGTAATCAATTGCCTCTCATTGCCTGAATCACTCACAATATAGCCTTCTGCATCTGTTCTCGCGAGAATATCATTTATATAGCCCTCTTCAAGCCTCTGCCCCACCTTGCCCTCATCAATATGAGTTATTATATCTTTATCAGTATTGACTACTATAATATAACCTTCGGTTAATACACTATTAGTGTTAATAAGGTCTCTGAGCTCATTTTCGCGCAGATTGAAGACAATGGTCCCATCAACAGCAGTGGTATATGGTGTAAACATATAAAAAAAGGTTATTACCTTGTCTGAGCCGTTTATAGTTCTTGTAAGCATCCAGCCGGACTTTGACTTGAATTCTCTGAATGCCAGATATTCATCGATCCAATCCCTGTCGTAAAAATCAGATAATCTTGATATGTTCTTATTGGATGAAATCACAAAGTCGGCATCTTCCGGGACAAGATATACAGAGTGTAGTATCATATTCGCATCGGTCAGGTTCTCAACCGAATCCTGGATCTGATAGAACAAGGTTATTCCATCCTGGTTTTCAAGTATATCATCATAATTTTTGATATTGACCAATGAGTCCAGTTCGCCGTCGAGCGTTATCCTCAGTGCATCAAAATAAATATTTTCAACAAGCATTTCTGTCATATTGCTTGCGACCTTTAGCTTGCCTATATATGATTTGCCAATTTCACTTTCAGAGTAGCGCATTAGTTCAAAGCTTAGTATTATAACTATTATCAACATTGGAACAGATACAAGAATTGTTATTGACATAAAAAAATTAAAAAAAAGCGATTTCTTTTTCATTGAATCACCCATAGCTATAATATCACATGTTTTCATAATATACAATTAACAATACATACCGTTAATGTTGATATTTAATGTGGTCAATCCATTTCGTTCCCATAAAAATCAAAAACCGGAGTGTTTCCACTCCGGTCTGTGAAAGCTCAGATATTACTTATTCTTTTCCTTTGCCCAAGCAGCTATTCTCTGCTGAAGGACTTCCTTGCCGCCGATACTCATCAATTCATTCTGCATCCTTGACCAGGTCTTGTCAAAGTCTTCAGGCTTACATGTAATAGTCTTAGCAAAGAATTCGTAGCCCTTTTCTCTAAGGGTGTTGGAATACTTGGCATCAGCATCACATGGTATTGAAAGCGTCGGTGCTACATAGCTATCTTTCAAGGCTGTGTTGTAGGACTTGATATAAAGACTTTCCATTCCGCCGTAAGCAAGGGAATTGATCTTTATGTTCTTCTGCTTGTCGCCTACATCGATTCCATTGATAATGTATGTGTAGTCTATATTATTAACTGAATTGAACTGCTTTTCACCTGTCTTGACATTCTGGTATATCGGCAGCCCGTCCTTAATAACATGTCCTACACCCTTTTCACCGTACTGGAGGAAGAAGATAACATCCTTGTCAGCCATCCAGTTCAGATACTGTATTGCTTCATTGACTCTCTTTTCGCTGGTCTTAGGAACTATTATCCTAAGTCCCGCCTGGTCATAAACCTGTTTTGTAGTCTTTCCGTTTTTATCCTTGAAAGGATCTATCGGCTGTATGTCGAATCCTTTTATCTTTTCCTTCATTGTGGGCAGATAAGCTGCTCCGGTTCTCAACGGCATATCATAGTTCTGGATATAGCTGCCTACATAACCGTTTGAGTAATCACTTTCGAGGATCTTACCATCCTTGTCAAGCGGGAACTCTGTGCTCATGAGACCTTCATTGTACATCTTGTTGAGGAAACGAACGCCTTCCTTGTAGCCGGGAGCAAGAATACGAAGATTGTCACCGCTTATGTATCTGGAGTATTCCGACTGGTCAGTTACGAAGCATTCGAGCAGATTAGTTGCTGTGTAAAGTATGTCATGTGTCACGCCGAAAGGAATGACTCTCTTGACATTGCCAGGATTCTTTTCCTTGAACTTCTTCATAGTATCATAAAACTCTTCAATGGTGGTAGGAGTCTTGAGGTTGAGTTTATCCAGCCAATCCTGCCTGATCCATGTGTTGAATCTGGCGTTGATGATCCTCTTAGCAGGAATAGACCACTGTTTTCCATAATACTTTCCGCGGCTAAGAACATCATCGCCGAGGAATGTCTTGAGGTCCTGGCCATATGTATTAAGAGCACTATCGAGCTGTGTAAGTCCGCTACTCTTATAATAGTTGAATACTGTGTTGACATCATAAGTAAGACATATATCCGGAGCCTGGTTGGATGCCATCCAAACGTTCAGCTTGTTGACTTCTTCCCATCTGGGTGCTGTTACGAATTTCAACTCTATATTAGGATACTTTTTGCCGAATTCTTTCTTTATCCAATCTGTCCAGTAGTTGTTATCTACAGCTGTACCGCCAACATTACCTCTGTCAAATATCTCGAGGGTCAACGTTACTTTTTCCTTCGCTTTGACTGTTACATTCAGCTTTGCAGTCAGCTTTTTATTGCTGTTGCTGGTAACAGTTATAACGGCCTTTCCAGCCTTCAGTGCTTTTATTGTTCCAGTTGCGTCTACAGAAACAGTGTTTTTGTCGCTGGTAGTAAAAGTAAGCAGTTTCTGTGTTGTTTTAGCTGGGGAGAAGATCACGTTCAGCTTCTGAGTGTCTCCAACCATCAATGTCGCTGAAGTCTTGTCCAGTTTTATTCCTGTAACCTTGACTACCGAGATCGCAAAAGCTGACACAGTCATGCATAATACGATCAAAAGACATAATAACCTTGAAACGACCTTTTTCATATACACCCTCCTGATTAAAATATTTTGGTAATAGAACCCTTGTAGAATGCTTTCCTTGACACCTCCCTAATATTTTATTTGCCATAATATGGTTGCAAAAATTATTACCGGGTCATTTCTTCATGTAAGATACCATGCTATCCATATACGTCAGGACAAGATTCCCAGTCTCCTTGTCCACATATACTTCAGCAAAGTCACCTTCAGCAACCGTGACCTTAAGGATGCCATCACTCAATGCTGCCTCATATGCCCCATCATTATCTTCATATTTATATTTATCGCCTTCCTTTGTGATATTCACAAAGAGACTCTCATCGTCTACACCAACCCAGCTGCCCTCAAATGCATCCGTGCTGACTTCCGTATCTGCCGACTCAGTTATCTGCTCTGATATTTCCTGCTCCACGACTTCAGGAGCAGCCGCAACAGGCTCCGCTGCAGTATTGTCTGCATCGCCGCTGTTACCGGTATCACTGCCGCCTGAACAACCGGCTAGCAACGATAGTGTTAATAGAGAGATAATAAGTACTGTTGAAATAGTTCTGATTTTCATAATCCATTCTCCTCTTTTCGCTTTGTTTAAATATGTATGAGTATTATCAGCCCTTAACTGCGCCGATCATAACACCCGATAAGAAATAACGCTGAAGCCATGGATAAATGAGCAGTATCGGTATGGTGGCAAACATAACTGCTGCGGACTTCAGACCCTCAGGGGTCACATTCTGGTTTGCCATTCCCTCCGCGAGGGCAATCTCAGACATCTGGTTGTTATAGACTAGCTGATACAATTTAAGCTGGAGTGGAAAATACTCCTGCTTGTTGATATAGATCAAAGCATCCTGAAAACCGTTCCAGCGGCCGACTGCGTAGAAAAGCGCCAGAGTTGCCAGAACAGGTTTTGAAAGCGGCAGTACTATCCTGACCAAGATCGTAAAATATGATGCCCCGTCAAGAAGTGCTGACTCTTCAAGGCTTTCCGGCAGGTTTGTGAAGAATGTCTTGAGTATGATCATATTGAAAGCACTCAAGCAATACGGGAACATAAGTGCCAGAGGACTGTCCGTCATTCCGAGGTCTTTGACCAGTATATATTCCGGTATCATACCTCCGCTGAAATACATTGTTATAACTATCATCACCAGGAAAAAATTTCTGCCTTTAAGACTCTTCTTAGTAAGAGGATAAGCACACAGTATCGTCATGACCAGGCTTAATACAGTACAGGCAACAGTCAGCCAAATTGTGAATATCATAGATCCTACGATCGATTTATCAGCCAGTACCGCTTTATATGACTCAAGCGTGAACTCCACTGGCCAGATCGTAACGAGCCTGGCGGTAATAGCATAATTCGAGCTCAGCGATACTGATAACATATACAGCATCGGCAGCAGACATGCTATGGATACTATGAGTATTATTAATATCATTGTAAAATCAAACGTCTTATCTTTTATACCCTTTTTCATATTACGACCCCCTGTATGCTTTTATTTACCAGATTCCCTGTTCACCGACCTTGTTTGATATGTAGTTGGTAGTCAACAGGAATATAAGACCTACTACCGATTGAAACAGGCCGACTGCAGTTGCGATGGAAAACTGGAACGACTGAAGACCTATACGGTACACAAATGTACTAATAACGTCAGAATATTCCATAACCAGTGCATTACCTATGACATAAGGTCTGTCGAAACCTATGGAGAGCATCCTTCCCACCTGCATTATAAGCAGTATTATTATGGTAGGCTTTAAACCGGGCAGTGTAATGTGCCATATCTTGCGAAGCCGTCCCGCTCCATCGACAACAGCAGCCTCGTACAATTCCTGGTTTATACCCGCTATTGCTGCAAGATATATGATCGTATTCCAGCCTACACTCTGCCAAACTCCCAAAATTGTGTATGTTAACAGCCAAACCAAGGGGTCCGTCAGGAATGGAACCGGTTCACTCAGGCCCATCTGCATGAGCAGATTGTTGATGATGCCCGTTTCTGGAGATAAAAGCTGCAGTGAGACTGTGCCTATTATGACCCATGAGAGAAAATGAGGAAGGTATAGTACCGTCTGTGAGATCTTTTTGAATCTTTCCAAACATATTTCACTGAGAATTATAGATAAAATTATAGGAGCCGGAAAACCAAATATCAGATCAAGGGTGTTCAAAAGAAACGTATTCCTTACAGCCGTAAGGAACTGAGGCATGGTGAATATTTCCTTGAATGATGCGAAATTGTTCCAGGGACTGGTCCAAACGCCCTCAAATATGTTGTAATCTTTGAATGCTATCAGAATGCCATACAGCGGACCGTACTTGAATAATAGAAAATATACAAGCGGAGGAAGTAAAAACAGATAAAGCATGTAATTATTTCTTAAATATATTAGGAAGCGATTACGTCTGGAGCCGGTCATCTGTAATTCTGGTACGTTTTGTTTCTGTAAAGCAGTCACATCAGTCTTTAATTTTGACATTCTGAACAACTCCCTTATTAGTATATTAACGTATATAATTTATTTATAAAATAATTATATGCAAGCACTTATTGTATATCAATAATGACTTTCGCTTATTACTATCACTTTTGCTTATTTAGATACACCAGCTATTTTAAGTCGCTTGAAGATTAAGTGATCTAATTATCACCTAAATGTATAATTCAAATATGGTTAATATATTTTAACTAACTAACTAGAAATCAATTTCCACTATAGTCTTTATTTTTTACAAACTTTTATATTTTGTTCTATTGAATAGGCTCGATTGATTCATTATTATATATGCAGGAGGGATGTATTAATGTATGTTGATCTAGAAAAATTCTGGGCCGATGACGAGCTTTCACATGAAGATAACTGTTTCAGCCCTAAGGCACCTCAGGTAGCACTTGGAATTAGAATGAGTGAGGAATGTGTTTTCGCGGAGCTTGGCGAAGAAGGCAATCCATGGGGATACACTCCTCGCAAAAGGCGTCTCGAGCTTAACAGGCGTTATAATGACAAGGCAGAAAAAATAGTGGGCCGCAGACTGCTTCCCGACAACCTTCCCGAATCCGATGCCGAATTTCCTTATATTAAGAGAATTGGAGAGGTTTTTGAAGGTAAATATGTCCATAATGATATCTCGGAATGGCTTGAACAATCAGCAAACACACCCTCTGAACTGGAAAAGCTTTTAGACAGGGTGGATAGGCTTGATCTGCGTGAATTCATTCTTCCTGCTGACTGGGAGAAGGAGAAAAAGCGTATTTTTGAGAAGTATGGACTAAAGCCATCACTAATGAGGCACATAAGAGGTCCCGTGACACTTGCCACCTCTATCTATGGTATTGAAAATCTTATATACCTTATTATTGACGAGCCTGATCTGGCAAAACGCTTTTCGGATACTATATTAAAGGTTGTCACAGGTATCGCATCCATTATGGATGAAGAAGCAGGATATAACGAGACCAATCGTCCGGGAGGCTTCAGCTTCGCTGATGACAACTGCTACCTTCTCACGCCTGATATGTATGAAGAATTTGGCTACCCTATACTGAAGTCCATTTTTGAACGTTGGAGTCCAAATCCAGGTGACATGCGTTACCAGCATTCCGATTCGGCCATGACCCATATAGTTCCCATATTGGGCAGGTTGAACCTGACAGGCTGTAATTTCGGACCAACTGTCCTCGTGGACGATATACGCAAATATATGCCAAAAACCAGAATAGATGGCTGTTTGGCTCCATTTACATTTATGAACAACGATACTGAGGGTATTATTAAGGAAGTCAAGCGTGACTGTGAAATGTCTCGCGAATGCAGGGGGTTGAATCTTTCAACTGCTGGCTCGATCAACAACGGAAGTCTTCTGACTAGCATGCTGACCGTTATGTATACCATACAAAATTATGGAAGGTATTGAGCTACAAGCCCCTTCCTTTGAGCAATACTGATGGCGCGTAGCCCCTATATGCCCTGTATACCTTGCTGAAGTAGAACAAGTCATCAAATCCGCTGCGCGCTGCCGCTTCACTAACGGTATAACCGCCGGTTGACAGCAGGTTCTCCGCATTATTAATCCGTATACGTGTAATATATTGCTTGATGGTACAGCCATTAGCCTTCTTGAAAAAGGCGCCGAGATAAACAGGATTAAGCTCTGCGATTTCAGCCAGCTCAAATATTTCTATCCTGTTCATAAAATTGTGGAGGATATGCTGTTTGATTTTCAGCAGTCTGGGATCCTCCTGTTGCATGGGTATACCTGAAGCAATACGGCAAAGAAGCTTGTCCAGTATAAGCATGAATACAGCCCGGGCTCTCATAATGTAATTGAAGGACTGCTCCACCCAGATATGGTCCAGCTCGCTGTACAGACTCATTAGTTCACCGGAAACTCCGGTTTTTATAACAGGCTCTTCCGTCAGTTTAATGTCTTCGGCTCCACCTCCGATATCATGGATAAGGAGGTTGGCGGCAAAGCATTGCATGGGTTCATCAGGATCTGTATAAGCCTGGCGTACGTTACCGGTGGGTACATAAATAAAATCTCCCTGGCTGATATTGTGCTTTACCCCATTTATAAGATAAGTGGAACGCCCCTTGTAGACATATGTCAAGTCATGAAAATTGATTTCTCCCTGCACAATACTCCAGTTAGGCGTACATTTTCTGTTGACAAAATAAATCAGTTCAGGGACAATATTTGAAAATTTGTTTCGTTCCATTATTACACCAGATTTCATAAATTTTATTTACTTTTACCATTTTACTATAACTATAAGTATTTCTGCAAGGAAGGGATAAGATGACTATGCGAAACCCAATAAACAATAGCGGATATGATGCATGGCTCAGCTTCAGCACTGCTGATAGCACGGCTGTCAGCAAATTGTCAACATTTTTTGGCAGCATATGCCTGGAATCTAATGACCCATTGGTATCGATGGCCGGAAAGGAATTGAAATCAGCTTTTAAAACAATTTTCGTCAAAAGCCCTTTAACCGTTAAAAGTACAAAGGCTCAAGGGACAGTTGTCCTGTGCACTATTCCCGAAAGAACATCACCACCTGTTGTCGCTGATGTCGATAAAGCCGCCAGTATTTCCTTTATAACTGATAAAGAGTATGACAATATCGGTGGCGAGGGTTTTATTATAAAGCGCTGCAAGCATAGTAATAGCAGTTTTACAATAATTGCCGCTAAATCCGGTGCCGGTGTACTTTATGGAGCTTATACACTTCTGCGGCTTATCCTATGTGGAGGCTTCAGCGAAAATATCAGCATTATTGAGAATCCATCACTGTCACTGCGTATGATCAATCAATGGGACAATATGGATGGCAGCATAGAAAGAGGTTATGCGGGGCTCTCTATTTTCTATAAGAATGGCAGTATTCTTACCGACAGCAAAAGGATCCGTGATTATGCACGGCTATTGGCATCCATCGGTCTCAACGCAATCGTACTGAACAACGTCAATGTGCACGACATGGAAACAAGGCTGCTTTCAAAAGAAGAACTCCCAAAGGTTGCAAAGCTGGCTGAAATTTTTAGGTGCTATGGAATAAAGATTTTTCTGAGTATCAACTACTCCAGCCCCATTGAACTCGGGGGGCTGGATACAGCAGACCCTTTGGATGCTGGAGTCCGGTCATGGTGGAGCTCCAAAGCCGCCGAGATCTACAGCTATATCCCAGATTTTGGTGGCTTTCTTGTCAAGGCGGATTCAGAGTTCCGTCCGGGACCCTTCACTTATGGAAGAAATCATGCGGAAGGTGCAAACGTACTGGCAGAGGCTCTTAAGCCCTATGGCGGTATTGTTGTCTGGCGGTGCTTCGTTTATAACTGCAGACAAGATTGGCGTGATACAATAACAGACAGGGCAAGCTCTGCCTATGACAACTTTATGCCTCTTGACGGTAAATTCGCGGATAATGTGCTGCTTCAGATCAAGAACGGGCCGATGGATTTCCAGGTTAGAGAACCTATATCACCGCTTCTTGGAGGGCTTAGAAAATCTAATATGGTGCTTGAGGTGCAGATCACGCAGGAATACACGGGACAGCAGCGTCATCTTTGCTACCTTGCACCAGTGTGGAAGGACACACTGGATTTTGATACCTTCAATAACGGTAAGGATAGTACAGTAGCAAATATACTTGTTAATGCTCCAAAAAACGGTATGTTGTCAGGCATTGCAGCGGTCTCTAACATCGGTGATGATATGAACTGGACAGGACATGATCTGGCGCAGGCCAACCTTTATTGCTTTGGAAGACTTGCATGGGATCCTGGCCTGTCCTCCGAAGTAATCGCAAAGGAGTGGACAACTCAGACCTTTGGAAACGATCCGGTCGTTATGGATACTATTACCGGTATGCTTATGGAATCATATAATATTTATGAAAGCTACACTTCACCGCTTGGTATCGGCTGGATGGTCAATCCCAATCATCATTATGGTCCAAGTGTGGATGGCTATGAGTACTCAGCCTGGGGAACATATCACAGAGCCGACCATGAGGGTATAGGTGTAGATAGATCCGTAGCTTTGGGAACCGGCTATGCCGGCAGATATTCCCCCCCGAACTCGACTATGTATGAAAACATTGAAACCTGCCCCGAGGAACTACTTTTGTTTTTCCACCATGTTCCATACAAGTATAGGCTAAAATCAGGTACTACACTGATACAGTATATATATGATACTCACTTTGAAGGAGCTGAAAAGGCCGCAGAGCTGGTCAACAAATGGAAGAGCCTCAATGGCAGGATCAACAGCCAATGCAGCGACCGCGTCCTTAAAAGGCTTGAGGAGCAGGCCGCTCACTCATGTGAATGGCGCGACGTTATCAACTCATACTTTTACAGAAAGAGTGGTATCCCGGACGAAAAGTCCAGAAAAATTTATTGATCAATCAAAGGGGACGGGGGTTTTTGATTATCAATTAACTTGTTAATTGATAATCAAAAACCCCCGTCCCCTTTGATTGTGCCCTTGTAATACGCATATTCATCTGATATACTAATAAAAACCATCAGAACGAGGTGTTTTTATGAGCGTTACCGAAGCATGCCATGGAGTCAAGTCAGCATCCATAAAGCTGGCGGTGTCCACTACTGCCGAAAAAAACAACGCGCTTCTTAGTATTGCAGATGCGCTTCTCAACCATAAAGAAGATATTTTCGCTGCAAATCGTCAGGATTTGAAAAGAAGCGAAGAAGAAAATGTACCCTTTCCCCTGCTTAAGAGACTGAAGTTCGATGAATCCAAGCTGAATGACGTCATAGCAGGTATCCACAGTCTTGTCGGTCTTGAGGATCCGGTAGGCAGAACATTGCTTTCTACGGAGCTGGATGATGGACTTGAGCTCTACAGGGTCACGTGTCCTATTGGCGCTATCGGTATAATTTTCGAGTCAAGGCCGGATGCACTCGTTCAGATATCTACCCTCTGCCTTAAAAGCGGGAATGGAGTGCTTCTGAAGGGCGGTTCCGAAGCAATTGAAACAAACAGAGTACTGGCAAGGCTTATCATTTCCGCAACTGAAGCCGCCGGCATTCCGAAGGGCTGGTGCAGCCTTCTGGAAACACGTTCAGATATAAATGAGCTGCTAAAGCAGGACAAATATGTTGACCTTATTATCCCAAGAGGCTCTAATGAATTTGTCAGATATATAATGAATAACACTAACATACCTGTGATGGGCCACGCAGACGGCATTTGCCATTGCTATATAGATAACACGGCAGATATGGACATGGCTGTACGGGTGGCAATAGATTCAAAGACGCAGTATGTAGCTGTCTGCAATGCTATGGAAACGCTTCTTGTACACGAAGCTGCAGCAAAGGAATTCCTGCCCGGGCTCAAGAAAGCTGCTGATGAAAAAAATGTAGAGCTGTTCGGCTGCAGTAAAACTACAGCAATCATATCCGTATCACCGGCTTCAGAGGATGACTGGAGAACAGAGTATCTTGATTACAAGCTATCGGTTAAAATCGTCGGAAGCCTTGACGAAGCGATAGACCATATCAATACCTATGGCTCCGGTCATACTGACTCAATTGTCACTGCAGACAAGGATGCTGCCGCGCGTTTCATGTCTCTTGTGGATTCAGGAAATGTTATGTGGAACTGTTCCACCAGATTCAGCGACGGGTTCAAATATGGCCTGGGTGCCGAAGTTGGCATTAGCACAGGCAAGCTCCATGCACGCGGTCCCGTCGGACTCGAGGGACTTGTGATATATAAATACAAGCTGATAGGTAACGGTCATATTGTTTCAGACTATGCCGAAAAAAGGAGCAGCTTCACTCACAGAAAGCTTGACAGGGACTGCCCTCTTTAGAAACGGATATGTCCCGTTCATCTATGACGAATACTCAAATATATGCGACTGCCTCAATATGAACGTTGAGGCAGTCTATTTTTTACCATAAAAAACAAAAGCCCGATCGCAAAATCATATCCCGACTCCGGCACATATGTCTTACATATGCTGAGTAAAATATCAAATAATGGGTGGATGTTACTTGTTGAAGTTATCGAAAAACCTTAATTGCACTACATAAATCAGAAATCAACCGCATTATCTAGCCGTATATTAACAAAATCGGATATCTCACCACACATTACATGATTTTTTACTCACCAATTGATTTTGAGATAGCTTCTTTTTCATTTGTATCAAATATGAACATTATAGCGGGTTTAACATAATATGAATTAAGAATATTGAGATCATGGTGGTATGATGGAAAACACACTCAAATTGGAAAAGATAACAAGCGGGCTCCTTACACTTCAAAAAATAAAAGAACTGTACAATTATGAGCACAGGGCATCGGAAGAAAGCACTACCGATTATATCCGCCCGGATAGATTGATGCTTATGCGTGAATTGCTTTCATCCGTTACGGAATTTCTCCCGCAGACCAGAAGCGGTATGTTCAGCAGCGCATTTGAGCAGGGCACCCGCTTCAGCGGCGCATACAGAGAGCTTAAGCATCATATCGGCAGTATGAGCAGAGGTACTCCCGCGCAGGAAGATTTTTTCAGAACGCTCAGGCTGCTTATACCTGTGCTTGATATCCGGCATAAAGTGTACATGGATAAGTTCGTGAAAATAATAGATATATTGATGTCCTGATACATACAATTTTGCCATGCGAACAGTTATCTCAGTTGCAGTGCATAAATTAAATTCTAGTGTTCATCTGTATTTGCTCATTTCGTGTGACCCATACCAAGCTGCGTGTCACTGCGTTGATGCAGCTTATGCTACTACGCATTCAACCTGTATACGTCCACTGGCCTACTCAATATTCGATAATTATTGACAACACATATATTATGTGATTATAATAAATTGTTTTTTATGTTTAGTGGTTCTAAACAAAATGTTTATAAATACAAACAAGCGTAATAGTTCTGAGAATAAAGGAACAAAATTATGAAAATTGGCAACAAGCTCAAAATGCTGAGAATTAAAAACGGTTTGACACAGGAAGAACTGGCCGACAGAAGTGAACTGTCCAAGGGCTTTATATCGCAGATCGAGAGGGATCTGACCTCCCCCTCCATAGCTACTCTTGTAGATGTACTACAGTGTCTGGGCTCAAACCTGAAGGATTTTTTCAATGAAAGCATAGATGAAAAGATCGTTTTCAGGAAGGATGATGTCTTCGTTAAGGAAAACAGTGACCTGAAGCATGAGATCAGATGGATCGTGCCTGACTCGCAAAAAAACAGAATGGAACCTATGCTTATCAGTTTGACTGAGGGTGGGGTCTCAGAAGCGGATGACCCCCACGAAGGCGAAGAGTATGGCTATGTACTGGCAGGCTCTATATTTATCAACCTTGCCGGAAGGAAATACAAGGTCAAAAAAGATGAGAGCTTTTATTTCAAGGCAAACTGTGTGCATTATATATCAAACAGCGGCAAGACAGAGGCAAAGGTGCTTTGGGTATCTACTCCCCCAAGCTTTTAAAGCACCTGTAACATAGATAAGTCAAATCAATATGAACATTGCAAGGAGTATACCAAATGTCGAACCACATTATTGAATTGGTTGATCTGGTAAAGAAATATGATGGTACAGAAGCGCTGAAGGGCATCAACCTGTACATAAGGCAAAATGAGTTCATAACTCTGCTCGGTCCCAGCGGTTGCGGCAAAACTACCACCTTGAGGCTTATTGGAGGATTTGAAAAGCCAACCTCGGGTAAGGTTTTATTTGAGGGTGCCGACGTTACTGATGTTCCCCCATATAAACGCAAGGTCAATACGGTTTTTCAGAAATATGCGCTTTTCCCGCATATGAATGTTTATGATAACATAGCCTTTGGACTGCAGATCAAAAAAACCGAAAAAAATATCATCCGTGAAAAGGTTGCCAAAATGCTGGCAATGGTGAATTTAGAAGGTTTTGAAAAAAGATCTGTAGATTCACTGAGTGGCGGTCAACAGCAAAGAATTGCAATCGCCCGCGCGCTTGTCAATGAACCTGAAGTCCTTTTGTTGGACGAGCCCCTTGGCGCGTTGGACCTGAAGCTGCGAAAGGAAATGCAGCTGGAGCTGAAAAAGATGCAGCAACAGCTTGGTATTACCTTCATATATGTTACACACGACCAGGAAGAAGCATTGACGATGTCCGACACCATAGTTGTTATGTCCAAGGGCACGATCCAGCAGATCGGAACTCCACAGGATATATACAATGAGCCGAGAAACGCCTTTGTTGCTGATTTCATTGGCGAGAGCAACATAATCGAAGGGGTAATGCTCCACGACTTCCGCGTGAGCTTTGCTGCCCATGAATTTGATTGTGCCGATAAGGGCTTCTCTGCAAATGAGAGTGTCGATGTTGTAGTCAGGCCCGAAGATATCAAGCTGATCCAGGGAGACGAAAGCCTTCTACAGGGGACAGTAAGATCAGTCACCTTCAAGGGTGTCCACTATGAAATGCAGGTAGAAGACAGTAACGGCTTCAGCTGGATCATTCACAGCACTGCACTGGAGCCTGTAGGCGCCAAAGTAGGGCTGAGCATACAGCCATTTGATATTCAAATAATGAAAAAGGTGTCTGCGACATGAAAAAAGGATGGGTCTCATATCCATACATAGTTTGGATGATAATATTTATAATAGTGCCGCTCGTTCTTGTACTTTATTATAGTCTGACTGTCACAAAGGATGGCTCGGTTGTGTTTTCGCTGAGCAACTTTGCCAAAGTGCTGCAGCCCATATATTTAAAGGTCTTATTGCGCTCAGTGCTCCTGGCTGTCGCAAGCACGGTCATATGCCTTTTATTAGGATATCCTGTTGCCATGATTTTGTCAGGCAGGGATCTCAGCAAGAAAGGTACATTGGTCATGCTTTTCATAATTCCCATGTGGATGAATTTCTTACTCAGGACTTATGCCTGGATGACACTTCTTGATCGTAAGGGTATCATAAATTCGCTCCTTGGCTCAATAGGACTGCCTCAGGTCAACATTCTCTATACGGATTGGGCTGTTATCCTTGGTATGGTCTACAATTTCCTGCCGTTCATGGTCCTTCCGATATTTTCGGTACTCAGCAAAATCGACAGAAGCCTGATCGAAGCTGCTGAAGACCTTGGATCGGACTCCTTCACAGTTTTCACAAGGGTCACCTTCCCTCTCAGCTTGCCTGGAGTAGTGTCCGGTATAACAATGGTATTCATGCCGGCAGTCACAACCTTCATTATTTCAAAGCTCCTTGGCGGAAGCCAGTATACACTGATCGGAAATCTGATCGAGGATCAGTTCATGAGGGTATATGACTGGAACTTCGGTTCGGCCGTGTCGATCATAATGATGCTGCTGATACTTGCAAGTATGGCACTTATGTCGCGATACGACAAGGAAGATGCGGGAGGTGGATTGCTTTGAAAAAAACGCTTAAAAAGCTTTATCTGTTCATAATTTTTATATTCCTGTATGCTCCGGTAGTTACACTTATAGTATTTTCTTTTAACAGTTCTAAATCCAGAGCCAGTTGGGGAGGCTTTACATTCAAATGGTACGGTGATCTTTTCCGTGACAAGCAGATTATGTCGTCATTGTACTATACCGTTGCTGTAGCATTGCTGGCATCTTTGATTGCTACCATTGCAGGCACAGCCGCAGCAGTTGGCATCCACAATATGAATAAACCACTTAGGAAGCTAATAATGAATGTTACATACCTGCCGGTCCTGAACCCTGATATCGTGACTGGTATATCTCTGATGATACTTTTTATATTCCTGAAGCTGAACCTTGGCTTTGTAACGCTGCTGCTGGCACATATAACCTTTAATATACCCTATGTGATACTGTCTGTACTGCCAAAGCTAAAACAGCTCAACAAGCATATGTATGAAGCAGCGCTCGATCTTGGAGCCGAGCCGATAAATGCCTTTTTCAAGGTCATACTGCCTGAGATCATGCCTGGTATCATTACGGGCTTCCTGCTGGCGTTCACATTATCACTGGATGATTTCATAATCAGCTTTTTCACGACTGGTTCCGGAGTCTCAACACTTTCGATCACAGTATACTCCATGGCAAGGCGAGGCATCAATCCGAAGATAAATGCTTTGTCAACGCTGATGTTTATCGCAGTTCTTGGGCTTTTACTCATTATAAATAAAAGGTCATCAGCGAACAATAAGAACGAAACCGCGGCGCTTAGCAACCTTATATGAAAACAATGCAGAAGGTGGCTCTGTCATCGGCCTCACCTTATGGACTGCTTGTATATATACTAAAATATTATTAAGGAGTAATGTAAGAAATGAAAATGAAAACACAAAGGATTTTTTCAATAATAGCAGCTATTGCACTGCTGGTCGTAACGTTTACCGCCTGCGGAGCTGCTGAAGACGGAAGTAAGAACGATATAGTGACCATCAATGTTTTCAATTGGGGCGATTATATCGCTGAATCAACGATCAAGGATTTTGAAACAAAGTATCCAAATATAAAGGTTAATTATGAGGGCTTTACAACAAATGAAGATATGTACGTTAAGATCAAAACAGGCGGATCGGCATATGATGTGGCTATTCCGTCCGACTACATGATCAAAAGGATGCTTAATGAAGGTCTGGTCAACAAAATCAATATGAACAACATTACAAATTATAAATACATTGATGAACGCTTTAAAAACCTCAGCTTCGATCCGGGAAATGAATACTCGGTTCCGTATATGTGGGGAACTGTAGGAATATTATACAACAAGACAATGGTAACTGGCCCTATCGACAGCTGGGAGGTGCTCTGGGATGAGAAATACAGCAAACAGATCATTATGCCTGACAGCGAAAGAGACAGCCTTGGCGTTACTTTGAAAATGCTCGGCTACTCTATGAATACCACAAATGTTGCGGAGCTGGAGGCTGCAAAAGAGAAGCTGCTTGAGCAAAAACCGCTTGTACTGGCCTACGTAGTGGATGAAGTAAAGGACATGATGATAGGTGAGAGTGCCGCCATGGCAGTTGTATGGTCCGGAGACGCGTATTTCTGCATGTCCGAGAATGAGAACCTTGATTACATTATACCAAAGGAAGGAAGCAACTACTGGTTCGATTCAATGGTCATACCCTATACAAGCAAGCACCAGAAGGAAGCCGAGCTGTTCATAAATTTCATGTGTGATCCGGAAGTCGCATTTAACAATGCAGATTACATAGGTTATGCTACTCCTCACACTGAGGTTGTGAAAATGCTCGATCCGAAACTGGTATCTGACAGGAATGCATATCCTCCTAAGGAGGACCTGGTGAATAGCGAGATATTCGAATATCCAGGTGATGATATAAACAAAGAGTACAACCGTATCTGGACTGAAGTAAAGGCTGACTGATGATCTTTTGTCGGTTAAGTATTGATCAGGAGTAGTATATGTCAAAAAAAAGATATAAGGCGGGCAAACTATTTAATAAATTCCTTAAGCTTATCTTGGGCACTTACATGAAAACGTTGTTTTCAATAGGCATTGAGAACCGTCAGCTTAAGGACGCAAAACCGCCTTATATCATTCTTGCTAACCATACAAATTTCTGGGACCCATTTTTGTTATCTCTGTGTATACCCGATCCAATCTATTTTGTCACATCAGACGCATACTTTAGAAATCCTGTCCTGAAACAGCTTCTAAAGCTTGTAGGAGCTATTCCCAAAAGGAAACAGGCTTCAGATCCTTCAACGATCCGCGGTATTTTAGAAGTTGTCAAAAGCAAAGGAATTATCGGAATATTCCCGGAGGGGAAAAGAAACTGGGACGGCAGAACACTGCAGCTACGCCGCGCTACTGCCAAGCTGATAAAATCACTGGATATTCCTGTGTATTCCGTACTGCTTAAAGGTGCGTATCTGGCAATGCCAAGGTGGGCAGCTTTCTCAAGAAGGGGCAGGCTGTCAATGGAACTTGTAAAGGTTCTTGATAAGGAAGAAATCAAAAACCTGTCACCAGACGGGATATATGAAAGGATATCAAACAGCCTTGATTATGACGAATACAGCAGTCAGCGGCGCTTGATGCATACATATACCGGCAGGAACAAGGCTGAGCACATTGAGCTGTTCCTGTTTACCTGTGCTCATTGCAAAGGCATCGATACGCTGGTATCCTCAAAAGATAGCTTTGAATGCAGGAACTGTGGCCTAAAAATGCATTATAACGATCGTGGATTTTTAGAAGCCGATAAAGGAGCTCAATTGCCGTTTGACAGCCCCAGGGACTGGAATCTATGGCAATTGGACAATCTGGACACTATAATAGCTGATAATGCTAATAATTTGTCAGATAGCCCTATCACAAGTGACGATAATATCATACTAAAAACAGGTGGCAAAACAGGAAAACTGATTGGCAGCAACACCGGAGGCAGGCTTTCAGTATACTGTGACCGGCTCGAGTATTTAACATTCGGAAAGGATCAGCTGTTTTTTCCCATCAGCAAGATTTCCGGTATGAACATACAGTTCAACAATCAGTTGGAGTTTATCCATGATACGGTCCTTTACCGTTTTAGCTCGAAGAGCGGAATTTTCTCCGCTTATAAATATGTGATGATCGTCGAAAAACTAAGACTCAGGGCAGAATAAGCACCACAGGAGGTTTCTTATGAGTGAGAGTTGGTCTTTTATCTGGGACATATTAGTCATCTCTTTATTTCTGGGGATTGCTACCTACATCAAAAGGAGCTTCAGATTTTTTGAAAGGTTCTTCATACCCAATCCTATCATTGCAGGGTTTATAGGTCTGCTGCTCGGTCCTAACGTACTTGGGCTGATAAAATTCAACACTGATAATATGGGTACACTTATATATCATTTGATGTCTGTCGGCTTTATATCACTGGCATTGAAGGACAGGAACACAACAAAGAGCAAGGATATAATCAATACCGGTATTTTCATCGTTAGTGGATATGTACTGCAGGGTATCGTAGGTTTTGGCCTGTCGCTGCTGATGGCATACACCTTTTTCCCGGATCTGTTTCCTGTTTTTGGTATGCTGCTCCCCCTTGGCTATGGTCAGGGCGCCGGTCAGGCATATTCAATGGGAAAGCAATGGGAGGCTCTCGGGTTCTCAAACGGTGGCAACATAGGCCTCTCGATAGCCGCAATGGGGCTGCTGTGGGCATGCATCGGCGGCATACCGCTTATGAACTATCTTATCAGAGTCATGAAAATAAGGCCCTCCTACAGCGTACCAAAAGGCACAGCCGAAATACCTCATGAAGAAATACACAAGGAGGATGTGGGCGCGGCATCATCAGTTGATGGCTTCACCATCCAGATCTTCAGCATTGGCATAATATATCTTGCAACTTACCTCGCGCTGCGGGGAATGTCGGCTTTACTGAGCAATTTCGGGACCTTCGGCAGCACACTGTCAACCATGCTGTGGGGCTTCAGCTTTATCATTGCTGCTCTGTTTGCAATACTATTCCGCTTTATATACGATTTTTTGAGGAAAAAGAAAATAGTTGTGCGTGAGTATACGAGCAATTTCCTCCTTGAGCGCATACAAGGAGGAGCATTTGATTACATGATCACAGCATCCATTGCTGCCATATCTATCTCAATATTGAAGCAGTACCTTATACCGACACTTGTTATAGGAATCATCGGAGGTATTGTTACAATTGTCTATATCATATTTGTGTGCAAAAGGATATATAAAACAGATGTACTGGAAAATATGCTTGCCCTGTACGGCAATCTGACCGGTGTCGTTTCCACAGGACTTGCATTGGTCAAGGAGATCGACCCCAATCTGCAATCCTCAGCTGGCAAGAACCTGGTGCTTGGGAGCGGCGCAGGATTGTTTGTCGGATTTCCTCTGATGCTCCTTCTAAATGTTCCAGTAGTAGGCTTCGTTACAAATAGACCTGTTCTTTATCTCTGGACCATGCTTGGGCTAACTGCATATTTTATCTTACTGTCTGTGGCGCTTTATATTAGAAGAGTAAGATAACGTATTCTTTATGCACCAAACACTGCCATTTCGGGTATAGCTACGGTATTGAGCGAAATTATGCACTTCTCTTTTTGAGCCTGAAGAAGTATAATAGAACTAGAATATTATAAAGCATATAAGGCTGTAAAGTCTGATATGATGGTGATAATATGAAAATAGAAAAAATAAGTGAAAATATAATAAAAGTAACCATATCATATAACGACCTCGAAGAGAGACATGTCGATTTGAATGCCCTGAATTACAATACACCTGCGGCGCAGGAGTTCTTGTGGGATCTGATGGAACAGGCAGAGGAACAGTTCGGCTTCAATCTTACAGATTCACAGCTTATTATAGAACCGATTCCCGACTCCAGTGACGGATTCGTTATAAATATCACCCGGTTGGATGAAGACGGAGAATTTGAATCGATTCATAAGTACATTAAAAACAAGATGAAGAAGAGCGATCTTCGTGTCAAAAAGAAGAGTCGCAAAGTATCCTCTCCCCTTTTGGTGTACTCCTTCAAAACATTGAATGACATATGTGAGCTTGCAAACAAGCTTGATATGCATTATAGCGGAGAAAGCACGCTATATAGGTGCAGAGAAACATATTATCTCTCACTTACAAGAAGCGGCCTGCTCTCTGCCGACATGAAAATGTTCGAGTTGATGCTTGCGGAATATGGCACTAAAATAGCCAACACCAGTTTTATTGAGGGCTACATGAACGAATACGGAGATAAAATAATCGAGTACAACGCTCTTGAGGTACTGCGTAAATTCTATTGATAACACAAGTCGGGAGATGCTACCAAACATCCCCCGATTTTTTATTGTTGTGTTTAGAAAGTCCCGCGTTAAGCGCTGAGATCTGTAAAGCTTTCAGCGGTAAGTAATTAAACTCCTTTTGCCATAACCTGGTTGCGGCCTGCCGACTGCAACTAAGATCCAAATATATGTAGTACCTCCTATGCCTGAATTATTATAGCGGTCGAGTCCTCTCTGCGAATCTCAAATTGCTATCGTTTTTTTACAAATACAAATTCTCCAAACGATCGGCTAATAATAGATGACGATAACCCGTTCACGGGTGGCAAGAAATAATTCCCTATTACGGGTGCTGGCAGCAGGCTTATCACACGTGAAACATTCTGTATATTATTATTCTCGTTTACTTTACCAGTCATCACAGAGGTGTTCTTCAAAGAAATACTAAGTGAAGATCTATAGATGTCTGTAAGGTTGAACCTGAGAAACAGAATTCCCGTAATATCCGGCTTCGCACGTAAAGATATCACCATCTGCGCGTATTGTTTTATCCATCCCTGACTGATTTGTGACAGTGAGTACGCTAGCTGAAATTTTGTCAAAAGCTTCTGGATATGCTTTTAGTCTACTCCATTTCATACAGAGGGCACCGCATCCCTGTTAATCCTCAAGCAGTGCGCCAGTCTCAGGGATTCCTGAGCTTCACTTGTTATCGTTTTCAAGCACTTCAGTACCCGGTGCGATTTGTATAATAGATGTTTCGGCTTTATATGTATCCGTACTTATCAATTCATCATTCCTATATACCTTTATGGATACACCTTTTTTACCTGAACTCAGGACAATCATCTCGTCCGGCTTTAAATAATCTTTTTCAACATAATAGACAGGAGGCTTTATTTCCTGTACCGTTTCAGTACGAAGCACACATTTTTCCATCTTATCATTCCTGCTTCCACAAATGGCAACAGTAACGACGCTACCATTTCTTACAGCAAATACTGCCAGCTTATTGCTGAAAGGATTTTTGAACTTGATATCACCCGCATTACCTGATATCCATGCGTCCAATCCAGGTTCTATATAGTCAACAGCTGTTTCGTGAGGCAGCCTGGTTATGGAATCCTTTGGCACCCCGGCCGTGAGAAGGGCTGCGTACAAGGTTGACGCCACCTGGTCATAACCAATAACTTTATACTCTGATCCATCATTAAGACCAAGACATTCAACATAAGAAAATCCATCTTTACCGTCTTTGTCACCGGACGGAGCGAGGATAGTTCCATTTATACTATCAACAGCATACTGTATACTCTTGGTCAGACTGCGATCCTTTATACTGATTGAATACTCGCCAAATACCAGCTGTATTTCATCAAAATCCTTCATAGTAACATTAGCATCAATGATATTCAAAGCATCTCCATCTTTCAGGTTAACTATCCCAAAGGGATCTGACGGCAGCTCATTTTCAAGAAGGCTGACTGTATTGTTGACATCCAGCTGGATCCCGGGATAATCTGCCTCCCTTTTAATAATTCCATCCATGTAATAAATTTTTGCATCAGTTGGTAAAGTATTTATTTTTTCAGATAACTCAAGCAGTTCCATCCTTAGCTTGCTTTCGTTGAATTTAACGGATGGCCTGAGATTAGTACCATAATGGCCGAAATATGTATTTATAAGTCGGGGTATGTCTCCAACGTCATTAACTGTCCTAACAGGGCTTAAGGTAGATTCACCATCCACATATGCCTCTATGTCGTTATAGGATATTTCATAAATATCCGTACCACCTGTGCTTAGCTTCAGCGTATTTTCGCCGAATCTGGCTCCATATTCGGCCTTTATCGTTTCTGCGGCTTCAGTATAGCTTTGACCGCCGATATATACATCACCCGCATACACATTTGCCGGCACTTCCTTATTAGACGCGTTTAATAGTGCAGCAATACCTGCAGTCATTGCTATAAGGCTTTGGACGACTATAATCAAAAAAATCAGCAGTGTCTTACGAGTTTTACCCACTTAAAACAACTCCGTTTATTTTTCATTTGTCTCACTTGTTTACAAGAAATATTAACAAAAGAGTATAAAGCACTTAGTACTTTATACTCTTTATACAAGGGCCTTATGCCCTATTGTTCATTACGAGCTCGACCAGCTTGTCCTTTGCCTTGGCTTCATTTATCACTGCATCGTCTATTTGCATACCCTCACTGATGATAACCTGACCAAAGTTATCAACTATTGTCCTGGTAGCATACCTGCCCTTGAGATATTGTCTCTGCCGCTGTTCAAAGAGCGCCGATGCGCTGTCAGATTTGACAGACTCCTCTTGTACGGCAGCACTATCTGCCTCAGTGATTTCATTTATATCAGCAGTATCTGCAGCTGCAAATGTATCATCAGCTGATTCATCAGTTGCTGATTTATCATAAGTTTCATCATCATTAGCTGATTTATCATAAGTTCCATCGTCAACAGCTGAATTAACATATACAGGTTTACCTATTTCTTCTATAACAACATTATTTTTTTTTTCCATCTCAGCGATAGCGACTTCACTGTCCAACTGCTCCAAAGTATCCAATAATGAAGCTTCAATATCTTCTTTTACAACTGTAAGATTCTTGCCAAATGTTATTACTGAATCCCTTGGGATAAGACGCACTTTTTTTTGAGTGATGTCAGCTATAAACTCAAGTCCGGTAATTTTGCATCCATCGTTTTCATCGACATATATGTCTCCGATCTCACCGATCAGGCTTCCCTTCCTGGTAAGGACCTTGGTGCCCTTTACGCGTATGTCATTCTGAAGGAGCTGTATAGCTTCAGGTATCTTGCTTATATCTGTTATAACGCCTTCATTTTCGATAGTGAGCGCATATTCTCCAATACCCATTACATCATCGGTAGGTATCACTCTCGCGCTGAATATCTGAATACCGCTGTCGACAACAATATAGTCTATGGCGCCCCTGTCTGCATTTATTATAATGCTTTTGACCTTGCCGGCTTCCATTCCGTCGGATATGCTAATTATAGGTAATCCAAGTATTTTTTGAGTTTTTTTCATATAAATATATCCTCCTTCAAATCGTAGAAGACCATATTGCCTGTCAGGCCCTTATATCTGTAAGATTCCTAGCGATTTCTTTCTTTATGGAACTATCCATCTCATCACCGTATATGTCATAATAACTATCCAGTATATCAAGTGCCAAATCCTGCTGTCCGAGTGACTTATACATAACGCATATATCTAGTATGATCCAGAAGGTAAGTTCTTTTTGAGGCTTTTTATCAAGAGCGTACATATAGTACAGTATCGAACCTTCCGGATCGCCCTGTTCTCTAAGTCTGTATGCCTCATCAATGCACTCCTCGATAGTCAGACTACCACTATCTTGAATATTATTTTCTATACCCATTTTATCAATATTTTCATTACTGTCAACAGATTTTTCATCACAATTTTTCCCAAGCCCTTCATTTTCTACATTATTTGCTACTGCTGTCAAGTCGTCTTCATTTCTTCCAACAAAATTAAGGAATATCTCCTCAATGTAATTATCTCCTGCCGCTCCTGTTGAATTGGATTTCGTACTTCCCCACATATTCAAGTCACCCTCCATAATATTTTCGACTGAAGATATTATTTTATCCTCCGATGTTATTGAGGAGGCTTCTTCCGCTTCCGGTTCAGCTGATACAGCCGCTTCCGCTGAAGTCAATATCTCTGAAGATACTGGTTCCGTTAACGGCAAAGCCGACTGTAAAGTATCAGATACAGCTGATTCAGTTGGCGCTGCCTCTAACTGTACTTCTGACGTTACTTCTGGCATTGCTACTTCAAGACTTGTGTTTTGAAGCGATGCAGTCATCCTGCGTCCAATTTTTATTTTTGGCAGAATAAAGGAAATCACAATACTGAGTATAAAGGCAATTATAAGATAAACTAATAACGAAATGATAGTGGTAGTTAACGCAGCTGACGGGTCAATGGCACTATTTTTGTATGAAGAAATTACGCTGAATATGCCAGGCATAATAAGTGCTGTTATTAGAGATGCTAATGTTATCGAAGCTGCTGTTCTATAATTAAATATTTTCAGCCGGTAAAATATCACAGACATTATGATACCGCTGAGTGCTGCCGCACAGGCTACAGAAATCATATATATGGGCATCCGGTACCTCCTGGACCAGTTTATAAGCTAGGACATTAACAACAATAATTCGATACTAGTCTACAATATTCCTTCATTTTTTTCAAAACACTTCAAATCTAAAATAATTTTTAGTGCCTGACCCTATCTGAATTCAACACAAAGTAAAGTTATATCGTCGTCCGGACTCCTAGCCCCGGCAAACACCTTAAGATCATTCTTAATAGCAGCGATTAAATTTTCGGAAGGCTTTCTGCCATTTTTCGAAAGCAACAGCCTTAGTCTTTCGGCTGTATATTGTTTCTCATTGTTGTTGCGTAGCTCAATAAGGCCATCTGTATATACCAGGAGCTTATCTCCCGGGCCCGTGTATAATTCTGTGTCCTTATATGCAGCGTCATACAGCTCTCTGAGTTTGCATATAGGAAATCCCTTTATATCAATATCTCTAAGCTTTCCTTTTGCATTGACGAGCACCGGTTTTTCATTCATACCGGCAGAGCAGAATACAAGTTTTTTCGTCTTTGTATCATAGGTAAAGTAAATAAGCACGATATAGACTTCATCCCTGAAATTCGTATTATTGAAAGCGTTGTATACCTGTGACATCATATAAGACGGTGATGAAAGGGTTCCTTTGAGTCTGTCGGCTTCAATAATATTCCCAATACACTGCTTAAGAAATACCGTCAGCATCGCCGCCGGAACTCCATGCCCTGAAACATCACACACATAAAAACCGATATGACTCTCATCCAGCCAGAATACGTCATAAAAATCACCACTAAGTCTTTCTGCAGGCCTGTACAGTGAATTAAAGCTTACATGAGATGAGTTGGGGAAAAATGAAGGCAACATCGATTTTTGGATATCCCGTGCAAATTCAAGGTCCTCTATTAACCTTTCGTTTATCCTTTTTAATTCTCCGGTCCTTATCTCAATCAGCTTGTCCAAATTATCCGCATAATCCCTTAGTTCTTTCTGAGCAACAGCCATTGCGGTATATGGTGCCAATACATATTTTGAGAATGTCACCCTGAAGATCATAAAAAGTGAAATGCATTTGAATATATGCCCTATAAAATTATATATACCATACACATTAATGTATATCGTAAATGAAAATTCACTTAAAATACTCAGGATCAATGCTGTGAGCATTATGTACAATACGTGCCTTTTCGTTTTCATATACTTATCAAAGTAAATAATCGCGACAATTGCGGTTATTGCAATAATAATATATTCAGCAAGCTTTTTTGCAAAGGTAAGCCCTGATCCTTCAACATACATGGCAGGCAAAAGGTCAGGAAAATATGTCACGGCAGTGAACACTGCAAATGAAATTACTAAGGAAGCCATTGCAAACAAGTACCTGTTTATTGTGCTTTTTTTCTCATTGCTCATAATGGCTGAAGCCAAATATGCCAGTACAGAAAAAATCCTCGCTGCTATCCAGAAGGTAGTCGCTCTGTTGGCTGTAACGTTTGCTATGAAAAAATCCGGCATACCTTTATAGCTTAACATGTGAAAGCCATCAATGATACCTGCTGTGGCCAGGAGCGATCCTACAACTATGGCCTTGATATTTTGCTCCTGCCTGTAGGTATACAATGAAACCATGAATATGGAAAAACAGGCTATGATACCTGTGATTTCGAGAATATTATGCCACGACAGGAAGTTAGTAGTGTTCATTATGTTGACAAAATAGTCATTTAAAAGAGGCGCAACAATCAATAACGCTATTGAAAAAACTACTGTCAGCGTCGGTATAATTAAAGTTCTATTGGTTATTGTATCTGCTGATTGTTTTTTTAATATACTCATCACTCTATAATTTTATCACAAAATCAAATAAAAGAGTAAAAAAGGACATTTTTTGTGTGTAAAAAATATCCTTTTTATGAACGTAATAATTAAAATCTCGAATAATGCTGAAAGTCTTACATCTGGTGCTCCTGGCCCTGCTCCGATAATGCCGTATTCTCCTCTGCAATGAGCACAGGTTCCTGAGCTTTTTCTTTGTTCTCAAGCATTATCTCTCCTATTAAGGCATTGCTCAAAACTGTATCCATATCTTCAGCCAATATGAACTTTAGCTGTGCCCTTACATTTTCAGGTATATCATCGATATCCTTCCTGTTTTCAACGGGCACTATAATCGTATCTATTCCGGCCCTATGCGCAGCCAGCACCTTCTCCTTGAGTCCTCCTATAGGCAGTACACGGCCTCTGAGTGTTATTTCTCCGGTCATAGCCACATTTCTTCTCACTGCCCTGCCTGTAAGCGCGGATACCATGGCAGTAGCCAGTGTGATCCCTGCTGATGGACCATCCTTGGGTATGGCTCCCTCCGGCACATGGATATGGATATCATATTTGCTGTGAAACTCCTTGTCTATCCCCAACAGCTCTGCCTTTGAACGTATAAAGCTAATGGCCGCTTTTGCGGACTCCTTCATAACATCACCCAGCTGTCCTGTGAGTTCCAGTTTACCGTTTCCATTCATCAGTGTGACTTCAATGACGAGCGTATCGCCACCCACCGGCGTCCATGCAAGCCCTGTAGCAAGGCCTACCTCATCCTTCTCATTAGCCTTGTCATACCTGTATTTCTTTGTACCCAGGTATTTCTCAATATTTGCGGGCGTCATCGTAACAGATTTGCTTCCGCTTGCAACCAGCGTTCTGGCAGCCTTCCTGCAAACATTGGCTATTTCTCTCTCCAGGTTTCTTACACCGGCTTCTCTTGTATAATAGTTAATAACGTTCCTGAGAGTACCTTCGTCTATCCTGAGGTTCTTCTTCTGCAAGCCATGGGCCTTCATCTGCTTACCAAGCAGGTATTTCTGCGCAATGTGCACCTTTTCCTCTTCAGTATAGCCTGATATCGTTATAACTTCCATCCTGTCAAGCAAAGGCCTTGGTATAGTGTCAAGAGTGTTTGCTGTTGTCAGGAATAGCACATCCGATAAATCTACCGGCAATTCAAGGTAATGATCCCTAAAAGCAAAGTTCTGCTCACCGTCAAGAACTTCCAGCATAGCCGATGCCGGATCCCCTCTGAAATCACTGTTCATCTTGTCGATCTCATCGAGCAGTATCAGAGGATTACCAGATCCAGCCTGTTTGAGAGCATTTATTATACGGCCTGGCATTGCTCCGACATAGGTGCGTCTATGCCCTCTTATCTCAGCTTCATCCCTGACTCCGCCAAGAGACATTCTGACGTAATTTCTGTTCAGCGCCCTGGCGATAGATTTTGCAATTGATGTCTTACCTACACCAGGAGGTCCTACGAGGCAAAGAATCGGCCCCTTCAGATTGCTAGTGAGCTTCAGCACTGCAAGATACTCCAGTATCCTTTCCTTGACCTTCGCAAGTCCATAGTGATCTTCTTCAAGTATTTCCTCAGCCTTTTTAAGATCGATTAATTCTTCGGTCTTCTTGTTCCAGGGCAGATCAAGAATCCAATCAAGATATGTCCTGATTACTGATCCTTCAGCTGAACCGGAAGGCATCTTCAGCAGCCTGTCCAGCTCTTTGAGTGCCTTTATCTCTGCTTCCTCGGGAAGCTTCGCTGTTTCTATCTTCTTCTTGTATTCGTCTACTTCACCTACGACTCCGTCTTTATCACCAAGCTCTGTCTGTATGGCTTTGATCTGTTCCCTGAGGTAGTATTCGCGTTGCATTTTGTCCATTTGCTTGCGTACGCGGACACTTATATTCTTTTCCACCTCAAGTATCTCTATCTCACTCATGAGTATTTCCAGGAGCTTTTCAATCCTTTTTCCCGGATTGAACTCGTCTAATATTTCTTGTTTTTGATTTATCTTGAGCTGCATATTTGACGCTATAATATCAGATAACTGCCCGATTTCTTCTATAGAAGCCATAGATGTAACAGTTTCAGGAGAAATCTTACCATTTAGCTTTGCATAATCGTCAAAAGTGCTCAAAACTTTGCGCTTTAGCGCTTCATACTCAATGCTGCGTTCTTTGTTCTCCGGTATTATCTTTTCTGTAACCTCTGCAATAAAATAAGGCTCAGTCTGTGTATAGCCCTTAACTTCAGCCCTGCTAACGCCTTCCACAAGCACCCTGATTGTATTTCCGGGCAGCTTAAGGAGCTGCTTTACCCTCGATATGGTACCAACGCTGTATATATCATCTACACCAGGAGAGTCTTCCTTTGCATCCTTCTGGGCAACAAGGAAAATCATCTGATTATTGATCATAGCCTCATCCAGCGCCTTTACAGATTTCTCCCGCCCTACGTCAAAAGTCAGGATCATATAAGGAAACACTGTCAGCCCTCTCAGCGGCAGCAACGGGAGAGTTCTCTTTTTCAATACCTTTCTGGATTCTGCCATTTGACCATCCCCTTACTTTTCTAAGTGTTTTTTTATTATATCCTGTAGATAATGCTTTTTCAATTGTTTTATTTGGCATAAGGGGACATTCCTGACATTCCCGCTCCGGAGTCTCCTGCTGAAGGAGTGTCCCCTTACGCCTATTCCCCTTATTTTAGCAGACCGTCGTAATATGTCTGGGCTCTGGCAAGCGTGTCAGTGTCCGGCACTACTTCTCCGTAACGTACCTGTTCATATATCTCAGTGAAGGGAGATAAGCTATCCTGCACTTCTACATTTTCCGAAGCCTTTACTACTATTTCCCGTACTGTATCGGTGTTTTCGGGTTTTATGCCACGCATTGGCAGCATTCCAAGGATATTACCGTACATATGCCTTACTTTTTCTACCGGATCAGTTATCTGGTTCAGGCTTTTAGCCTTACATTTCTTCTTTTTTGCTCTTTTGGGCAAATCTCGCACATCAGGCAGAACTATCTCAGTCAAATCCACAAAATCAGACTCAGCATATGCTTCAGTACTGTTGTTAATTCCAAACATTTTTTTAACTATTCCAATAATTTTGGCAATAAACGAGGGTATCCTTACAACAATAGCAAATATCAGCTTGTAAGCAAGATAAAGTATTACAAAATATTTCAGCACATTTGTTATCAGATTAAGGAATGGGAGCGGCCGACTGCCGTAGCCATAGATTATGCTGCCTTGCGTCACAGAACCGCCGGTTGCCGTCTCCGTCAAAAGATTTTCAATAACCCACAGAAAAGCGCGAAAGACTAAATCAATAATCTGCCTTGCTAAATTAAGAATATAGACAACTATTGTTTTCAGATTAAACAAAAGCAGCGTTATTACAAATACAAAGCATACCATCGTCAGATTGAACCGTCTGAGGTTCTTTGGCAGTACGGATTTATCTATATGCTTTTTACTGAATATCTGATTTTCAATATCCTCTTGATTCTTAATAACAAGGAATGCAAATATAATGAAGTATGCAGCTATGAAGTACAGCGGGCGAAGATATGCCAGGCGATTGACAAGGTAAGGAAGCTCAAGGCATATTACCATGATAGACATACCTGCGAAAATGCTGGTACTGTTCATGATCCTAGCCGGCGAGAGCCTCGACTGCTTAAGAGGCACAATATAGGCAGTGGCCATCGGGATCAGTTCAAATATAACCCTCTCAATGCTAAACCTTCCATAAACGATTACTGTCACGGCTGCAGGGACGACGATCAGTCCCCATACAGCTAAAGAAGAGATAAACCTTTCACTCTCCCGTATATTCAGCATGAAAGTTACAAATCTGACAAATTTAGTCGCTCCCATACGTTTTAGAAGGAGAATGTCCCTCGATATCAAAAAGCTTCCCAGTGCATGCGCAAAGCAGACGAATACTGCGTATAGTACAGCCGAGGCTGCGCCTCCATCGTCGTGGAATATAAAAGCACGCAGCATTATAATGCCTGCATATATAAACACATTTACTGCAAGTACTGACAAAATGCGCAGCATTATGTTCTCGATATTACTTTTTCCATTCTCAGTAGTCATATCCCCGCCCTCCCGGACCTCATGGGGTCTATACCCATTCTTCAGCCTTCAGCCAGTTGCCATCAGAGAGCATATATAGTTCTGCTGTTTCAGGCTTTGCTCCGTTCTCATATTCAGTATCCAACAGGATGATGCACACGCTATTCCCCTCATCAGCCATACGGTCTGCCTGTGTGCACAAATCCTTGCTTAGATAAGCTGTTATGATAATTGTTTCAGAGTTTACTACATTCGGTGACATATCCTCAAGAAGGCTTTCAAAGTTCTTTATACTTTTCATCATAAGTCCCGCCAGTATTTTGAAAAGCTCCGTGATATGATCCTTATCCGCAGCTTCACTTGTAATTATTGGCTGTTTCGCATCCTCGGAGGTACAGCCATTTGTGGCGAATACTACAGGTGTTCCCTCCCTCAGCGCTTTGTCGAAAAGCGTTGCAGCAACCTTTATGCCAAGCTCGGCGATACGTCTGTTTATTACATTTGTGAATTCATAGAGCTTTGATTGCATATTTAGTATGACAGTTAGATTTTGCTGGGAAGTGAATTCATTTTTTCTTGCCATCAGCTTTCCGGTTCTTGCTGTAGCAGGCCAGTGGATCCGGTTCAGGGGATCGTTGAGCGTATGCTCCCGAATACCGGAAAACATAAATGGATCATCTATTATCCACCTGCTTACTACTTTATCGCTCTGAAGCAGATTTACAGGTACGAATAATTCATCCAGATCTACTATTTCAGGGTAAACCATAAGTGTGATATTTACAGGCAATGCCTCTGAATTGTTACATAGATTAAGGAGATCGCCTCCGATCAGTGTAACATTTTCAGTATGAAAAACCCCTCTTTTGATACACTTCAGTTTCCATTTCCTTGTTGTCTTCTGATAGCTTTTCAATAGAAAGCTGCTCGTCACACGCCTGTCATCCTGGGCCAACACCGAACACATACCTGCAAAGTCCAGCCATCTGGAAGTATGTATATCTACCTTGAGCCAAGACACAGGCAACAATTTACCGTTATAGACCGTCTCAACCAGATAGATCGTGTCACCCTCATGTGCTTCGGAGACACTGAATTTGCAGCTATAATCCAGCTTACTGAACGTATAGTTGCCAAATATATATGCCTGTAGCCATAGTACACCAACAAAGATCAGCAACAATGCGATGACATCCATTTCAGCACCTCAAATCTCTTCAGTGGGTACACGGACTGTTCCTAAAATATCGCGGATAGTATTTTCAGCATTTTCCGAGCCTCCGGTAATCGCATGTCCTTTTATTATCAGACGATGAGCAAGTACGGGCACTGCCATTTCTTTGACGTCATCCGGAGTGATAAAATCACGTCCGTTCAATACTGCATTTACCTGGGCTGCCTTCATCAGCGCTATGCTGCCTCGCGGACTGACACCCAGAGATATTCTATTGTCATGCCTTGTTGCTTCAATTATGTCTACGATATACTGCTGTGAAGCATCCGATGTCCTCACTGAAGTAACTGCATCCTGTGCATCAATAACTTCTTCCTTTGAAGCTGCCGTCTTCAATGTCTCAAGAGGATCGGAGTCCCTAAAGCGTTTTAAAATTTCCATACCTTCATGAGGATCGGGATAGCCCATCCTCAGGCGCATAAAAAATCTGTCAAGCTGTGCTTCAGGCAGCGGGAAAGTACCACGCGTCTCAACGGGATTCTGTGTGGCTATAACAAAGAAAGGCCTGTGAAGAAGCCTGGTTTCTCCATCCACAGTGACCTGCTTTTCCTCCATGCATTCCAAAAGGCTGGACTGAGTTCGCGGTGTTGCTCTGTTGATTTCATCAGCAAGAATTATATTAGTAAAAACCGGGCCTGACCTGAAGATGAATTCTCCGTTTTTCTGATCGAAGTAGTTGATCCCTGTTAAATCCGACGGCAATAGGTCTGGAGTGAACTGTATCCTTTTAAAGTCACATTTCAAAGACCTGGCCAGGCATTTTGCCAGCATCGTCTTGCCGACACCGGGAACATCCTCCAGCAGGACATGGCCTCCGCACAGAAGCGAAGTTAGTACCAGATCGATAGTTTCCTCCCTGCCGACCAAAACCCTGGATATATTATCCCTGATCAAACCGGCAAGCTTTTTTACATCAGACAGTTTCATAATATCCCCCTTGTTCAAATCCATCGCCTCGTTATTGAACCTGATCGACTGTTTCAGCGCTCAATTGTCTTTCATTCCAGATCCGGAGTTTTTCATTGTCCTCCTTGAACTGTGGGATACTCAACAATATGGATATTATAAGTATGACAGCAATAACAATGAGCTCCCTTATTATCGACGGACTCATATTTTTGATCCTGACACCTGCACGTTTGAATGCCAAAAACATGAAAAAACCCCTTTTTACTAGCTTCATAGATTCATACTACCATCCTGTACATACCAAAACAAGTAGAGAATTTTAATCTATAAAGTAGATAAAAAGAAGCTTGGGGTGCCAGGCACGAAAGATAGACACTTATTTGATATATATTTATCAATAAGTGTCTATCTTTCGTGCCTGGCACCCCAATCACCCAATTAATGAGCGCCGATGACTCCGTCTACTCTTGTGCCGCCGCCCTGATAGGTCGTGACCCTTTCAGCGCCGGAATTGCCCACGATGTAGGTCGGCGTACCGCCGCCGTATGCGCCGTATGCTGCGGACCGATCCTCTGCTGAGAAGTAGGTGGCACAGCCGCCTGTGAGCGCAGCGGAGCTTGTCGAAAGCTGAGTCACCCATGTACCGTCAGACAGCTGTGTGAGCACCGGTTTCCCATTGTCGTAGCTGTTGAAAACGCTCTGCTGCGGTACCTCTTTACAACCAGTCAAAGTAAACCAGACATCGTAGATTTGTCCTGTCACACAGTTTATCAGCGTTGTATTAGCGTCAGTAGTTTCCTTGTCAACATCACCGTAGGATACAGAATTATCTGCCAGAATAGAATTGCAGAAGGTGACATTACTGCTTGTACCAGCAAGCGAACCTCTGTTATTTCCCGCCACAGTGACATTTACTGCGGTTGTACTGCCGTATACCGTATATATGCCGACTAAGTTGTTGGCTATTGTAGTATTATTCAGTATAACCTGGCCGGAATCGTTATTTATACCTTTTGCTCCGGAGCCTGTGACCGAACAGTTTTCCATTGTGAGTATACCGCCGTTCGAACAGTATATCCCATCACCACCGTTATCTTTGATGGAGCAGTTCACCATTGTCATTGGAGCCTCGCAGAAAATGCCGCGGCCGCTGCCGGTTATCGTGCAGTTCCTAAGCTCAGCTACCGAGCCCCCCTGTGCCCTCAATGCATACTCAGAGGCATTGCACAAGGTCACATTATCAAGACTGATTTCCCCTGCGGTGTTGTTTATGCCCTCTTTGCCTCCAAAATCAACTGTCAGATAACTGATTGCACATGATGTGGTGGAGGAAAGTTCAAAGATCGTATTACTGGGATTGCTGTTCTGGAAATACAGTGTCCGCCCGCCACCGTCGATATTGACACTGGAAGGAAAAACAAGCACTTCTGTAACAATGATATCTCCATCATCCTGCGAAGCAAGTGCTGCCATCAGTTCTTCATATGTAGCAACCGACGCTGATTCATCCCATCCCGCATATAGGGTTACATCCGAGTCATATACCCAATAACAGGTATCATCCGGATTTGGTGTGAGATAGGCAGAATTCGCGCCTGTGTAGTTAAAGCTCCCGTCGGCATTGATGAGCTTGGTGCCTCCCTGAACATACCAGCCGGTAAATGAAAAGCCTGTCCGGCTTGGATTTGTGATCGGCGGTAAAGCTGTCCCTTCATATGCAATTGTGACGGAAGGCGTGCCGGCAGTCGTGGCATCCTCAGCAGACAGTGTAATGGTATATGATTTTCTTTCAAACCGGGGTTCCACAAATATATCCCGTGGCGGCATTTTGGCCGGTATTGCCGGTTCCCATCCGGTAAAGGTAAAGCCTGCTTTCGTAGGAGCCTCGGGTGGTGTGATGTCTGCTCCGGTCTGGAGCTGCTGTGGATTCGGTGCTCCGCTGCCGTCCGTATAAGTGAATGTATAAGAGTTAATGTCGTAATATAGATCCGCCGAGGCCGTACCGTCTGCCAAAACAATCAACTGAGGTATTTGTACACTAAGACGATAGCCTGAGTAGTATTGGCGCGGTACATATAGCGACAATTCTGCAGTGTAATAATATGTTCTGGTGTCATAAAGAGTATACTCGCTGGAACCCGGAGCCGTTTGGAGATGGTGGCGCACCGTATACATCGCATCATCATTAAGCCGCCACTTCGCATAAAGAGTGTGCGGTTCGGAAATCCTTACTATACTGTCCGGCAGTACCTTTATTCCGTTTGCCCAACCATTCTCATCCTCGGAAAAATACCAGCCTGCAAACGTAAACCCTGTCATCACAGGTGTTTGCAATTCGCCATATTCAGACATATATGTAACGGTATCTACGTAACCATTCGGCAGGCCGCCTCCGTTGGTATCATATGTAATAGTGCAGCTATTGGGCCTCCAGACAGCAGTAGTTGAAAGCTCGTGTGCGGGCATGGTCATATTCTCCGATATCCCCTGCCACTCACTGATATGCCAGTTATCTCTGAAAATAACCGGAGCGGAAATACATGCCCCGTATTTAATCATGGTCGTTACTAAGTAATTGGCTACTTCACCGGGATCGTCCCCGCTTTCATAATTATCAAACAGATCGCTTTCCGGTGTAAATCGTGCGTCAAAGGTCACCTCATAACTGTTGCGTGTATAGTAATAGTTCACTGTCCTGGTGCCATCCGGTGCTATGGTAACCGTTTGGAGAGGCGGTGCAGTAAAGCCCTCATATGATTTCACCGCAGGAGTGACGGTTGAATCTGTTGTTCCGGTAAACAGCTGTCTGTCGGCAAGAGTATATTTTGAATCATTCAACAGGTCCTGCTTATGATGGCAAACCGTATAGCGGGTATTTGTCAACGGTTCCCATTTCGCATAAAGGTTGAGGTAATATGCCGGCATGGTCGAAAAAGTATACTGCTGTGTAAATCCTTCGTCGGTATACCATCCTGCAAAGGTATATCCGGTCCTTGAAACAGTTGGTTCTTGTATAATATCTCCGTAATAAAGGTGGAGATCCCTAACATAACTGCCACCGTTTTCATTGAAAAAGACCATGTAGCCGCCGTCATTGACATCATCCCACTGCAGGTGATAGGTCTTGGAAATCGGCATGGATGAAAACGCCATTGGTCCGTGCCTCCAGGTAATCGTCATATCGCATTTGAGCATATGATCATCCTTAGCAGTTGTCACAACGACCCGGTTCCCGTTTAGTGAAAAAGCATCATTTGAGAAGCTAAAATCGAAGTCGGATAACGGATAAGCCTTCTCGGTATATTCTCCCTCCCTCAGGTCAATATACTTCATGGTGATAAAGTCATCCGGAATAAGAAACTGCTTGTCACCATATTTCAGACGTATATCAGGCGTATCCTTGTATACAAAGTCAACTACGGAGTATTGCGTACCTGCTGATAACAGAGGCCACTCATTCTCATAAAGTGTCCAGGTCGAGCCAATATTGCCGCTGAACAGCTGTGCCACAAAATTAATTTCCAAATATACGCCAAGCTCAAAATATAGTGCGCCTGTGCTCATGTAAGAAGCAACACTGTTGACCTCCCGGTACTCATAATAGAAGTAACCATAAAATTTTGCATATACTCCTGCCTCTGCAGTAAAACCTACGCTGTTGATGTCACAGCTGAACAGTCCTGCGGCCAGTTCAAGGCGGATCCCGGCACGCAAACCCAATTCGCCCATTATATAGAAGCGGAAGGTAAGCACCTCATCAGCAATATCCTGGGTATAGCTTCTGAAGTTTCTTGAGAATATTCCCCCGTAAAAGGCATAGCATGTACCGCTGGAGTATTCAAAGCTGGTACCCAGTGCCACATTGATATATGCGCTGACAACGAAATGTCCGCTGAGCTTGATCTGTATTATACCAAAGAGTACCGGTATTCTCTGGTCGAACAATTTTTGTTCAAATAATTCTATCCAGTCGGAGCCTTGTTCAAGCATATCACAGTAAGTATCCAACAGTTCACTGACACCGGCTGCTATTTCGGCTGAATCGGTGCTTGTAAGCAGTGACTGTATTTCATCGGATATGTCAAGTGATAATCCGTCTTCCTGTGAATTTATGCTCGCTTCAAAGAACATACCCGTATAATTATAGACATTTGTGTAAGAGTAAAGGTTGTAATCCTTTATCCAGTATATAAAAAGCCAATGATCCCAGACAACACTGCCTGAGGCGTCGAGAGAAACGCTGATTTCCTGAACAAATGTGGCCGAACCACTTATGACAACTTCGTTATCACCGACTGCGACCGGCACGTCAAAGTTGACTGTGACCGCTGCACGCAAGCCATCTCTGCCTATTTTCTGTGTCTGTGAGCCAATCGACGTATCGACATCTATCCTGATATTATCCGTCGGGCCCAGTGTTGAAAGCGATCCTTCGGGAAGAGTTCCGAGAGCCGAAGTATAGTCTATCCTCTCTCCGGTAGTCTCTTCAAAGCCATCTGTTGCCATTGCTACAGCACTTAAATACACTGCTGCCTGTTCAGCAAAGCCGCTGTCTATAATGTGCTGCTCCAGGCTCGCCTCCAGCTGTGACACGTTTGCGCCCTCAAGCAGACTGTCACCGCTGACAGGAGTCTGAGCATAATAGCTCATCGCTGACTGCATTTCTTCCTGTGTAACAGAAGTGTAGCTTACAGTGATTGAATTATCAGTACTGTTTGAAGTGATTCCGTTTATGACGGCATACCCGAGACAGTCGCCCAGACTCAGGTTTGCAAATTCGGGGTTTGTATAAAAGAAAATGTAGTCACCAACATCGACAGTAGTGCTTGCATCCAGTCCAATGGAGGTAAAACCTGAAAAATCAAGCGCTTCGATATCCACAGTAAAGCTGGTACCTTCTGACGAGTAATTTCTCACCTGACTGGCAGAGCCCACATATATTGGCAAAGTGTCCGGCAGAGCAAGTACGTTTTCCGCAGCAGCCTGTGAATAGCTGACTGTCGTACCGTTTACACCTGTAACCGAGACATAAGCTATATCTTCATTGATAAGAGCTTCAGAAGCGGCATCAGTGTCAGGAGGCGTATTGCCCGAATATATACATAACGTATCACCGGCGGTAAGTGTTTCATTTCCGCTGTATGTGAAGGTGCCTGTAATTGAGGTTATTTCCTCATCGCTTACAAGCGGAACATTCAGCGAATCAACTTCCTCGCCATTCTTAACTATGTTTGAAACTTTAACTGAGGGTATGTAAATGATCCCATCACTCAGCGGCAGGTCATCAGACTCTTCCTGCCTTATAGTAAAGGCGCAGGTCCGTATGTTTTGTTCCCTGTCGGAGTATGTCAGCTCATCATCGGTCAATATCAATGTATATGCAGCGCCTGCAGTGAAACCTCCGTCTGCGGAGACGTTGAAGCTGCACTCTCCAGAGGATGCACCGCCGCTGTTGTCTCCCTGTCCTTCTGTGACCAGCAACACCTCCGGCGTACTGCCGTCCGCCCGCTCAATATCAATAGCGTTCTGCACTTCGCTCAGATTCATGGAAGCACTGGATATAATCGTAAAGCTGAGCGTCGTTGGCTGATCGGTCAGAGCAAACTGTTCGTCCTGCATACTGGTAACGCTCTCAAGCTCTGCATATTTAGCGTAAAGAGTTAGATTTGAGCTTACAACGGTCTCAGAGATAAAGCTTTCGGTAAACAATGGGTCCTTGTACCAGCCTAAAAAGACGAAACCAGTTCTTTGCGGTGTCGGAAGGTTTGAAATAGTGCCGCCGCTGGATACGATTTTTGCGTTTATAGTCAGTCCGCCATTGGTTTCAAAGCTGACGGTATAGTTCGATGCTGTACCGTTGGTGCCGTTGGTTCCATTATTGCCGCTATTGCCGCCTGTTCCAATGCCACCGCTATTGCCGTTGCTGTCTCCGGCGCCATTGTTTACGCCTCCGTCGGATAAAGAGACTGTTTGATGGACACGCATACTGACGGCAGCGCCTTCTGCTCTCTTTGCGCTGGATTTAGGATTAAAGCTGCCGTCCTCGTCCCCCTTCAGAATTCCTGCCCTCCAAAGGAGCATCACAGCTTCCCTTGCCCAATCGGAAACCTCGGATAGATCCTTCGGTTCCACCGTTGTTTCATCCAGGTCTCCAAGATCTATATTGCAGACAGTAAAGAAACGGACTGTAAAAACTGCCATCTGTTCTCTGTTAACAAGACCATTCGGGTCAAAATTTCCATTCCCAACACCCTGAGCAATTTGCATCCCAGCTGCCCAGGCAATGTAAGGAGCGTAATACGCATCCGCAGTCACATCAGAAAATGTGTCACTGTAAGGATAATCGGAGGGCTTGATCCCGGCGATTCGCCCCAGAACAGTCACGTACATACCTCTTGTCATCGTGCCATCCGGCAAAAATGTATCTGTGCCGGTTCCGTTAAAAATGCCATTTTCAACGGCATACTTTACATACCCGTAATACCAGTCAGATTCGGAAATATCCTGAAACAGGCCGGATGGCGGGCTTGCAGCACCGCTTTGTGCTGCGGCGAATACATTGTACGGCATAACGGACAGAATCAGGCAAAGAATAAGTATTATGCTGATAAGTCTACCTTTCATTATCTCGCCTCTTTCCCTCGATTACATTCTTTCTATTACAGCCTGGAAGAGCTATTCTTAGGTGGATATTTCCATTGCCTGCATAAATTTTCCATGATACAATTATTGTACACCTCATGTTAACACGAGAGTCAAGTACTGATTACAGATTCTTCGCGTTTTTTTGACAAATATCAACCTTGAAAAGAGAGGTATCACTTCATGCCAAAACCGGATGGACTGTTTTCCATAGGCGAGATTGCCGTAAGCAGCGGTCTGAGCATTAATGCCATAAGGTTCTACGAAACAAAGGCACTCATTAAACCTTCATCCACCTGTCCAAAATCCGGTTACCGCTATTACAGCCGGGAAAATCTTCTCCGTCTGCGGACAATCATAGTGCTGAAGAATGCGGGGCTGTCCCTGCAGGAGATCGGAGATTATTTGGATGGAGAGAGATATACTGAGAAAAAGATTGAGGAGCTTACACTGCAGCGTGATTTTTTAAACCGCGCAATTGAGGACTTGATTATTCGAACGGTAAAGACCGGAGACTTGACAGTACACGAGATCGAGCTTCCGGAACGCTTCTGCCTCTGCCGTACAATACAGGCAAAAGACGCTGACCATGCACTTAGCGCCATTGGTGCATTTTATGAAGAGCTGATCCGCAAAGGGATCACGATCAGCTATACCTGGCCGGAATTCTGCGAATACCCTGATTATGGGCTTTTAAATGGTAAATTTCCCATCAATGATTTCACCGTCACCGCATGTCTGCCGGTCGAAAATGAAGACGCACAGCCCGAAGCTGTGCGCTATCCTCCAGGAAGTGCAGTATCAGTTAATTACAGAGGTGATTATTTTGGGCTGTGGAAGGCATATGAGGCTCTGCATCAATACATGGCAACCCACGGGTACGTTCCGTCCGGATATCCGCAGGAAATCTATATAGAAATTGGCTCTGACGGAGCGGTTCAGCCTGACAGTTTAGATAACATTACCTGCGTGATTGTTCCAGTAAGAAAGTAACGTATCGCTTGAGGCAGTATAAAAAATCCCCTGAAAACTTATCGATTCCAGAGGATTTTTATACTTCAAAAGTTGTTAGGCCAACACATAGATACTTATTGATAAGTGCCTATGTGTCTTATCAGACACCCATTATGCTTTCATAGCTGCTGCAAAGCTCTCTCCGAACTCAGTGCATCTCTTAAGAGCACTTTCATCAGGCCGGTATTTTATGCCTAATGGTTCCAGCGGAATAGTCAATCCCGATTTTTCGAGCGATGCACTGATCACCTTAGGCGATTCTCCACTCCAGCCATAGCTGCCGAAACCTGCACCGAGTTTTCCCTTGAATTTGTGTCCCTTGATTTCTTCCAGCAAGCCGGCTGTTGGGCGCAGAACAGTATTATTGACGGTACAGCTTCCAATGATTACGCCTTTTGCTTTAAATAATTCAGTCAGCAGGTCGCTCTGATCAGTTACCGCTACATTGAACAGCTTGTACGCGGCTCCCTTCTTTCCAAGGCCTTCGGCGATTGCCTCTGCTATAGTCCTTGTGGCTTCGTACATAGTGTCATATATGATTACGGCATAACCCTCATTATATTCCTGAGACCATTGATAATATTTTTCTATGATCTGCATCGGATCCTTTCGCCAGATTACACCATGGCTTGGAGCGATCATATCTATGTTAAGGTTCAAAGCCTTGATCTGCTCGATTTTTTTTGTTATCAGAGGGCTAAAGGGCGTCAGGATATTAGCATAATACTTGATAGCTTCCTGATAAAGCTCACAATTATCCAACTCGTCATTATAGAATGACAAACCTGCATAGTGCTGCCCGAAAGCATCATTGGACAGTACTGTACCGGCTCCTTTAACATAGGTGAGCATGCTGTCCGGCCAATGTATCATTTGCATCTCAACAAAAATAAGATCGTACTTACCAATATTAATTGAGTCACCGGTTTTTACGATTTGAATATTTAAATCATCACAGTGGAAATAGCTCTTTATAATATCTGCTCCATTTCTGGTACAATATATAGGTATATCCTTTGAGGGAAGTCTTTCGAGCAAATAACCGAGACTGCCGCCATGATCCGGCTCACAGTGATTTATAATAATCATATCAATATTGCCAAGTCCAACATCCTTGTCCAGATTCCTGACGAAATCTTCCTTGTATGGATCCCATACAGTATCTACAAGAACTGTTTTCTGATCCTTTATTATGTATGAGTTATAGCTTGAGCCTCTGTGTGTAGACAGTTCATGTCCATGAAAGTGCCGCAGGCCCCAATCCTTAATACCTACCCAATATATACTGTCTTTTATTTCTACCATAACACCGACTCCTTTTGATTATCATTAAATTAGCAACGAATCTATTATTACCCAAAATTATATCATATAAAACGTGAATTATCTTTTGCCACATACAAGCAAGTTATTGTCATTCTATAGTTGAGTGACTGTTTGAAGAATTTGGAAATGAAGAAATGACAGGTTCAGATTCGGATTTGATACAAATTGTGATCGGACTACTCGTTTTTGCAATTATAGAACGTAATTGAGAGGCATTATGAAGAATAAGCCATATTTTTAATATAAAAATGACCATTTCTTGGTGGAATTATGTTCTAAAGTTGAAAAAACGGGTAGTGCACTATCAAAATAACCAGGCAAAGAAGTTTCCACATGTATTTGTATATTAATTACAGTTAGCAGGCCACAACCAGGTTATATTAAAAGGACTTTCTACTCATCGCTGAAAGCCATACGGAAGCTTATGTCTATCACAGTGCTTTTTAAACAACAAAAAAGGTGCAGTTTGCATAGCAAACCGCACCTTTTAAAGTATCCTTATTATTCGATTATACCAGTAACAGTACCGGAACCAACAGTTCTGCCACCTTCACGGATAGCGAACCTGAGTCCTTCTTCCATAGCTATAGGAGTGATGAGCTTAATAACCATTTCGATATGGTCACCAGGCATGCACATCTCTGTACCTGCAGGAAGTTCAGCAATACCTGTAACGTCAGTGGTCCTGAAATAGAACTGGGGTCTGTAACCATTGAAGAAAGGAGTATGTCTTCCGCCTTCTTCCTTGGTCAGAACGTAAACCTGGCTCTTGAAATGAGTGTGGGGCTTGATGGATCCAGGCTTAGCCAGAACCTGTCCTCTTTCAACTTCATTTCTCTGGATACCTCTGAGCAGGCAGCCGATGTTATCGCCGGCAACAGCCTGATCAAGGAGCTTCCTGAACATTTCAACGCCGGTTACGACGGTCTTTCTCGGAGCATCCATTAAACCAACTATTTCAACTTCCTCGCCAACCTTTACCATACCTCTTTCAACCCTACCTGTAGCAACTGTGCCACGGCCGGTGATTGAGAATACGTCCTCGACAGGCATAATGAAAGGCTTGTCTGTAGGTCTTTCCGGTGAAGGAATGTAGCTGTCAACTTCCTTCATGAGGTTGAGTATCGGCAGATATTCAGGAGCATTAGGATCAGTGGAGGTGCTTTCGAGAGCAACCAGAGCGGATCCTCTTACTATTGGAATATTGTCACCGTCGAATTCGTAGGAGCTGAGGAGTTCCCTGAGTTCCATTTCAACGAGCTCGATGAGTTCTTCGTCATCAACCATGTCGCACTTGTTAAGGAATACTACGATGTAAGGAACGCCAACCTGACGAGCAAGGAGTATGTGCTCCCTGGTCTGTGGCATCGGGCCGTCTGCTGCGGAAACAACGAGTATAGCGCCGTCCATCTGAGCAGCACCGGTGATCATGTTCTTAACATAGTCAGCATGGCCGGGGCAGTCAACGTGAGCATAATGCCTGTTGTCTGTTTCATATTCAACGTGTGCGGTCGAGATCGTGATTCCTCTTGCTTTTTCTTCAGGAGCCTTGTCGATCTGGTCGTATGCAGTATAGTTAGCCTTACCAGAGAATCCCAATACCTTTGTTATAGCTGCTGTCAATGAAGTCTTGCCGTGGTCAACGTGACCGATAGTTCCAATGTTAACGTGGGGTTTTGTTCTTTCAAATTTGGCCTTACCCATTTTTTAATTCTCCTCCCTTGTTCAGTTAAACACTGAATGATTATTAATAATTTTTTTATTTTATATGCTGCAAAACGTATCAACTATATTGATGTGATCCTGCAGCATATTGACTGCTTTGAATCTTTTATTTAAGCACCGATTCCTGTATGCTCTTGGGGACTTCTTCATAGTGGCTGAACTGCATTGTGAACACGCCTCTGCCCTGTGTCCTTGAACGAAGCTCAGTAGCATATCCAAACATGTTCGCAAGCGGCACATGCGAAGTGATAACCTGTGCGCCTGACCTGTTTTCCATACCCTCGATCCTTCCACGGCGTGAATTGAGATCACCCATGACGTCTCCCATGTATGTTTCAGGTACAACCACGTCAACCCTCATTATTGGCTCAAGCAACACCGGATCAGCCTTGCGGCAGCCTTCCTTGAAGGCCATTGATCCTGCTATCTTGAATGCCATTTCTGAAGAATCGACCTCATGATACGATCCATCTACAAGAGTAGCTTTGATGTCAAGTACCTGATAGCCCCCCAGTATACCATTCTGCATGGCATCCTGTATACCTTCGTCGATAGGCGAGATATACTCCTTGGGAACTACTCCTCCAACGATCTTGTTTACAAACGTATATCCGCTTCCGGGCTCCTGTGGCTCCAACTCAATAACGCAGTGGCCATACTGGCCTCTGCCACCTGACTGCCTTACGAATTTGCCTTCGGCCTTTACAGCCTTCCTTATGGTTTCCTTGTATGCAACCTGGGGTTGGCCTATATTAGCTTCTACCTTGAATTCTCTCATCATTCTGTCAACGATGATCTCAAGATGCAGCTCGCCCATACCGGAGATAATTGTTTGCCCTGTTTCCGGATCTGTGTGGGCCTTGAATGTCGGGTCTTCTTCAGCAAGCTTAGCAAGAGCGGCTGACATCTTATCCTGTCCTGCCTTTGTCTTGGGTTCCACAGCGATGTGGATGACAGGTTCCGGGAATTCCATGGATTCCAATATAATTGGAGAATCCTCACTGCAAAGCGTATCGCCTGTGGTTGTATCCTTCAAGCCTACAATTGCGGCAATATCACCGGAATAAACAGAATCTATATCCTCTCTGTGGTTGGCATGCATCTGAAGGAGCCTGCCGACCCTTTCCCTCTTGTTCTTTGTAGAATTCAGCACATATGACCCCGAACTCAACTTTCCTGAATAAACTCTGAAAAAGCAAAGTTTTCCGACAAATGGATCAGCCATGATCTTGAACGCCAGCGCAGCGAAGGGTCCTTCGTCATTTGCAGGTCTGTCAAGCTCTGTCTCATCATCGGGGGAAACACCTTTAATTGCAGGTACATCCAACGGAGAAGGCATATAATCAATAACTGCGTCCAGCAGCTTTTGTACACCCTTGTTCCTGTAGGATGAACCACAGGTTACCGGTATCATATCAACGGCAATGGTTGCCTTTCTGATACCTGCACGTATTTCCTCTACGGTCAGTTCTTCACCTTCAAGGTATTTATTCATCAAGTTCTCATCTTGTTCAGCAACAGCTTCGATTAAAATGTTACGATATTTTTCAACGATATCAACCATATCTTCCGGTATCGGTTCTTCATCCAATACCGTTCCAAGGTCATCGGTGTAGTATATGGCCTTCATCGTCACCAGGTCGACTATACCCTTGTAATTATCTTCTTTGCCGATAGGTAGCTGAATTGGAACAGCATTTGCCTTAAGTCTGTCCTTCATCATCTGGACACAATTAAAAAAATCTGCGCCCATAATATCCATTTTATTAACATATGCAATACGGGGAACATTGTACTTGTCGGCCTGTCTCCAAACGGTTTCAGACTGAGGTTCCACCCCGCCCTTTGCACAGAAAAGTGTTACCGAACCATCGAGAACTCTCAGAGATCTTTCAACCTCGACCGTAAAGTCAACGTGCCCCGGCGTATCAATAATGTTGATCCTGTTACCCTTCCACTGTGCGGTAGTTGCAGCAGAGGTTATCGTGATGCCTCTTTCCTGCTCCTGCTCCATCCAGTCCATTGTTGCAGCGCCCTCATGAACTTCTCCCATCTTATGCAGTTTGCCTGTATAAAACAGAATACGCTCTGTTGTAGTTGTCTTACCAGCATCTATGTGAGCCATTATACCAATGTTTCTGGTATTTTCCAAACTAAATTGCCTGGGCATGATTGCCTCCTTTCTTCCTCGATAAGTTCAAATTTTTGAAATCCTATTAATATAACTTCTGCAGATTTCTCACCTTTATACTGCAACCGGTGATACCGGGCAGCGATTACCAGCGATAATGTGCAAAAGCCCTGTTTGCCTCTGCCATCTTGTGGGTGTCTTCTTTTTTCTTGTAAGCTCCACCGGCATTGTTGACAGCGTCAAGGATCTCTCCTGCAAGTCTTTCCTTCATTGTCTTTTCGCCTCTTGCGCGCGAATAATTGGTCAACCATCTCAGTCCTAAAGCCTGCCTTCTTTCAGGTCTGACTTCCATTGGAACCTGGTAGGTTGCACCGCCGACTCTTCTGGCTTTGACTTCCAGTACAGGCATTATGTTATTCATTGCCTGTTCAAAAACTTCAAGCGGATCCTTTCCTGTCTTCTCCTTTATAATGTCGAATGCATCATAACAAATTCTCTGAGCAACACCTTTTTTGCCGTCAAGCATAATGTTGTTGATCAGTTTTGTAACAACCTTGTCATTATATATAGGATCCGGCAGAACATCCCTTTTGGGCGTATGTCCTTTTCTTGGCACTTTACTTCCCTCCTTTTAGTAATGATAGGGGCAAGCTAACTCCCCTTCGAATGTTTACGAGGTACTCGGAACCCGTAGGTCCTCGTCAGTGCGTCAGTACATGTAATATATAAATCAATCAATATATAAATTAATTTGTTTTTATCTATTCAACATACCTTGCACTTATTTTGGTCTGACCTCATCGGACGCTGTTATTTCTTAACTGCGCCAGCTTTAGGCCTCTTTGCACCATACTTGGAACGGCCCTGCATTCTCTTTGCAACACCTGCTGTATCAAGGGTACCTCTGATAATGTGATACCTGACACCAGGGAGATCCTTAACCCTGCCGCCTCTGATAAGCACGACGCTGTGTTCCTGCAGATTGTGGCCTATTCCTGGGATGTAAGCACTGACTTCGATACCGTTTGTCAAACGCACCCTGGCAACCTTTCTCAAAGCTGAGTTAGGCTTCTTCGGTGTTTGCGTTCTTACAACAGTGCAAACTCCCCTCTTTTGCGGAGAATTAGTTTCAACAGGCTTCTTTTTCAGCGAGTTGAATCCTTTTTGCAGAGCCGGAGCAGTAGATTTGTATTCAACTGACTCTCTTCCCTTTCTGACCATCTGATTAAATGTTGGCAATTTTACACCTCCCTTCAAGTTTTGAATATTATTTATATCAAATTATTGATATATCGTTATTTACCTCATTATACAAACTGCAGATGCGCCTACTTCAATGCCTACTGCCTTGCCTAACTGCTTCATTGTATCTACATACTCAATTTCTATTGAATTAGCGAGGCATTGCTCTTTAAGGTTCTCAGTGATTTTCACGTCAGCATCCTTTGCAATGAAAACTTTTATCGCGGTCTTGTTCTCCACCGCTTTCAAGGTTTGCTTTATTCCTATTGCTTTGTTGCTGCCTTTCAAAAGCTCAAGCACTTGTCGAGCACCTATCCCCTCTGTGACCTTTTTGTACAATTAAATCCCAAATGCGGTTAAAACCAACCTAATGGGCATAATACTCCCTGAATTCGCACTGAAACATTCTATCACCGCTTTGCAATGTTGTCAAGATAAACGTAAAGACCGATGGTGCCGTTTATACAAACGACACCACCAGTCTCTCCCACTGACTACTCGGTCACGGTACTGATATTTATATCCTTGTATCTGCTCATGCCTGTTCCGGCAGGTATAAGCTTTCCTATTATAACGTTTTCCTTGAGTCCGACCAGCGGATCTACCTTGCCCTTGATTGCAGCTTCAGTCAATACTCTTGTAGTCTCCTGGAACGACGCAGCCGACAGGAATGACTCAGTAGCAAGCGATGCCTTCGTGATACCAAGCAAAGTACGTTTACCGGTTGCCGGTCTCAATCCCTCAGCCGTTACCCTTGCATTTTCACTCTCAAAGTCAAACATATCCACCAGACCGCCCGGCAGCATATCAGTGTCACCGGCATCCTCTATCTTTACCTTCCTGAGCATCTGCCTGATTATTACTTCGATATGCTTGTCATTGATATCAACACCCTGCAGCCTGTAAACCCTTTGAACTTCCTGCAACAGGTATTGCTGAACTCCCTTGATGCCTTTTATCTTCAATATATCATGCGGATTTACGGAACCTTCTGTGATCTCATCTCCGGCTTCAATAACGTCGCCGTCTGAAACCTTTATCCTGGAGCCGTATGTTATCTGGTATGAATGTGACTCTCCATCCTCAGAGGTTACGATTACTTCCCTCTTCTTCTTGGTATCACTTATCTTTACCGTACCTGCGATTTCGGATATAACTGCAAGCCCTTTTGGTTTCCTGGCTTCAAAAAGTTCCTCGACACGCGGGAGACCCTGTGTGATGTCATCACCGGCAACACCACCGGTATGGAACGTTCTCATTGTAAGCTGTGTACCAGGTTCGCCTATTGACTGTGCTGCCACTATACCGACAGCCTCGCCTACATTGACATCCTCATTGGTTGCCAGGTTCGCACCGTAACACTTGGCGCATACTCCATACTCCGAATGACAGGTAAGCATGGATCTGATCCTTGCTTTCTTGATTCCGGCCTTGACGACCCTTTCAGCTTGGCTGTCTGTGATCCTAGTATTGGCTTCAATAATTACTTCACCTGTTTCAGGATGTACGATATCATCGGTCGCGTACCTTCCTACAAGCCTTTCAGCCAGACCTTCTATGACTTCGCTTCCATCCTTGATCTCGGATACCTCTATTCCCTTTCTGGTACCGCAGTCAATTTCCCTTACAATAACGTCCTGGCTTACATCAACAAGACGGCGTGTCAGATAACCTGAGTCAGCTGTTCTAAGTGCTGTATCTGCAAGACCTTTTCTGGCTCCATGGGAGGATATGAAGTACTCAAGAACATTCAAGCCTTCACGGAAATTAGCCTTTATCGGAATTTCCAGAGTTCTACCCTGTGTATCTGCCATAAGGCCTCTCATACCGGACAGCTGTTTGATCTGGCTGATACTTCCGCGGGCTCCGGACTGGGACATCATGAATATTGGATTGAAACGATCCAATGTCTCCATAAGCGCCTTGGTCAGGTTTTCGCCTGTGTCTGTCCATGCCTGGATAACTGAGGTATATCTTTCTTCTTCAGATATGAGACCTCTCTTGTACATCTTTGTTATGTTCTCTATCTTTGCTTCAGTTTCATCAATGAACTTCTTTTTAACATCAGGTATTACCATGTCAGATACACTGACAGTGATTGCGCCTCTTGTCGAGTATTTGAAGCCTAAAGCTTTGATCCTGTCGAGTACGATAGCAGTCTCTGTTGTACCATGTGCTTTTATACACTTATCTATTATCTTGCCCAATTCTTTCTTAGTTACGATCTGTGTTATTTCAAGATTGAAAAGGCTGTCAGGAGTTGATCTGTCAACAAAACCAAGATCCTGTGGAATAGCTTCATTGAACAGCATTTTCCCAACAGTAGTCTCAATTATCTTTGATTTGGGCTGGCCGTCTATCACCTTGATCGTTTTGATCCTGACCTTGGCATGCAGTCCGACAACACCTTCATCGTAAGCCATTACTGCTTCATCAAGGTTTCCGAATACCTTACCTTCACCGGGTTCTCCCTCGCGTTCGATCGTAAGGTAATAGCTTCCGAGAACCATGTCCTGTGTAGGTACAGTTATCGGCTTGCCATCCTTTGGAGCCAGAAGATTGTTGGCCGAGAGCATGAGGAACCTTGCCTCAGCTTGTGCTTCAGCAGACAGCGGAACATGCACAGCCATCTGGTCACCATCGAAGTCGGCATTGTAAGCTGTACATACCAGAGGATGAAGCTTCAAAGCCCTTCCTTCTACGAGTACCGGCTCAAATGCCTGTATGCCGAGTCTATGGAGCGTAGGTGCACGGTTAAGCAATACGGGATGTTCCTTGATGACTTCCTCGAGCACGTCCCATACCTCTGCCCTGACTCTTTCGACCATTCTCTTTGCACTCTTTATATTATGGGCAAGCCCGTCGTTCACGAGCTTTTTCATTACAAACGGTTTGAACAGTTCCAGCGCCATTTCCTTTGGAAGACCACACTGGAATATCTTCAGTTCAGGACCGACAACGATAACCGAACGTCCTGAATAGTCAACACGTTTTCCGAGCAGGTTCTGACGAAAACGTCCCTGCTTTCCCTTAAGCATGTCTGAAAGTGATTTCAGCGGCCTGTTGCCAGGGCCTGTTACAGGGCGGCCTCTCCTGCCGTTGTCTATAAGAGCATCAACTGCTTCCTGCAGCATCCTCTTCTCATTTCTTACGATTATGTCAGGGGCTCCAAGATCCAGCAGCCTCTTCAAACGGTTATTCCTGTTGATGACACGTCTATAAAGGTCGTTAAGATCCGATGTAGCGAACCTTCCGCCGTCCAACTGCACCATAGGGCGAAGCTCCGGCGGTATGACAGGAACAACGTCCATTATCATCCACTCGGGTCTGTTGCCTGAAAGTCTGAACGCTTCTACAACCTCGAGCCTCTTTATAGTTCTTATCCTCTTTTGTCCGGAAGCATCCTCCAGATCAGCTCTCAATTCCTTTGACTGCGCTTCCAAATCGATCTCCATGAGCAATTCTTTTATAGCTTCCGCGCCCATTGCCGCCTTGAATTTGTAGCCGAACTTTTCTACGCTGTCCCTATATTCCTTATCGTTCATTATCTGCTTCTTTGAAAGCGGTGTCTGTCCGGGATCGATAACAACGTATGATGCAAAATAAAGTATCTTCTCCAGCGCTCTCGGGGACATGTCCAGTATAAGCCCCATCCTGCTGGGTATACCTTTGAAATACCATATGTGTGATACAGGCGCTGCCAGTTCGATATGGCCCATACGTTCTCTTCTTACCTTTGAACGCGTGACCTCGACTCCACATCTGTCGCAGACGATGCCCTTGTATCTGATCCTTTTATACTTTCCGCAGTGGCATTCCCAGTCCTTCTGAGGTCCGAATATCCTTTCGCAGAAGAGACCGTCTCTCTCAGGCTTCAACGTCCTGTAGTTGATTGTCTCTGGTTTTTTTACCTCTCCCCTGGACCATTCTCTGATTTTCTCAGGGGAAGCCAAACCTATTTTTATAGCATCAAAATTATTCATCTCAAACATGGCCTAAATCTCCCTCCTTAAAAATCCTCATCGTCCAGGTTATCAGCAAACTCATCCTCTTCGGAGAATAAGTCATCTGACAGCGTATCATCAAGATTATCCGTAGTATTTGTGATGTCGCCTATGTCAAAATCATCTATGCTGATATCGTCTTCGATAAGGTCATCTCCGATATCCTCATAATCTGTGATAGGAGTTTCATCCTCACGTCCTTCAATGTTGACATTGAGTTCTTCCATATCATCATCGGCAGATTCCTTGATCGCGATTTCCTCTCGTTCTTCGGAATATACCTTGACATCAAGAGCCAGGCTCTGCAGTTCCTTTATCAATACCTTAAAGGATTCAGGTATTCCCGGCTCAGGTACATTCTCACCCTTTACGATGGACTCGTAAGTCTTGACTCTTCCTACAACGTCATCGGATTTGACCGTGAGGATCTCCTGCAATGTATATGCAGCGCCGTATGCCTCCAGAGCCCAAACTTCCATTTCTCCGAATCTCTGTCCGCCGAACTGCGCCTTGCCTCCGAGAGGCTGCTGTGTAACAAGTGAGTACGGTCCCGTAGAACGGGCATGTATCTTGTCATCTACCAGATGCGCCAGCTTGAGCATATACATGTAGCCGACCGTTACACGGTTTTCAAATGGTTTTCCGGTCCTGCCGTCGTATAGGATGGTCTTTCCATCCTCAGCAAGTCCTGCTCTTTTCAGCGTATCTACGATATCCTGCTCTGTTGCACCGTCAAATACCGGTGTAGCTATTTTCCAGCCCAGCGCTTTTGCCGCATAGCCAAGATGTACTTCAAGCACCTGTCCGATATTCATACGTGACGGAACGCCCAGAGGATTGAGCACTATTTCAAGAGGAGTGCCGTCAGGAAGGAATGGCATATCCTCTTCAGGGAGAATCCTTGAGATAACACCCTTGTTTCCATGTCTTCCTGCCATTTTATCTCCAACTGATATCTTTCTCTTCTGAGCGATATAGCACCTTACAAGCTGGTTGACTCCGGGCGGCAACTCGTCGCCATTCTCTCTTGTAAATACCTTTACGTCGACGATAATACCTGATTCACCGTGTGGTACTCTCAGTGAAGTATCTCTTACTTCTCTTGCCTTTTCCCCGAATATCGCCCTGAGCAGCCTTTCCTCGGCTGTAAGCTCGGTCTCTCCCTTTGGTGTGACCTTACCAACCAATATATCGCCTGCTCTGACCTCTGCGCCTATCCTTATGATACCTCTGTCATCGAGATCCTTGAGTGATTCTTCACTTACATTAGGAATGTCGCGTGTGATTTCTTCAGGTCCGAGCTTTGTATCCCTTGACTCTGCTTCGTATTCCTCTATGTGGATGGATGTAAATACATCTTCTTTAACAAGCTTTTCACTTATAAGGATAGCATCCTCGTAGTTGTAGCCCTCCCAGGTCATGAAGCCTATGAGGATATTCTTGCCAAGCGCTATCTCTCCGACATCAGTTGAAGGACCATCAGCAATTACATCACCCTTTTCAACCACTTCGCCCTTTCTTACTATAGGTCTCTGGTTTATACACGTGCCCTGATTTGATCTGATATATTTCAGCAGCTTGAATGAATCCTTTTTCCCGCTCTTTGTGCGGATCGTTATCTCTCTGGCCGAAACCTTTTCGACAACACCGTCATTTTTTGCAAGTATAACCGTGCCTGAATCCTTGGCTGCCTTATACTCAATACCGGTCCCTACGACAGGCGACTGGGGCTTGATCAGCGGAACAGCCTGGCGCTGCATGTTTGAACCCATCAATGCACGGTTCGCGTCATCATTCTCAAGGAACGGTATCATAGCTGTCGCTACTGAAACCAACTGCTTTGGAGATACATCCATATAATCAACGCGGCCGCTCTCAACCTCCAGGATATCGTCCCTGAATCTCGAAAGCACCTTCTTATATTTGAATTTTCTGTTCTCGTCCAGCTTCTCATTTGCCTGTGCAACTATATATTTATCTTCCTCATCAGCAGTGAGGTAATCTATCTGTTCTGTTACAACATCGGTAGCCTTGTCTACCTTCCTGTAAGGTGCTTCGATAAAGCCATACTCATTGATCCTCGCATATGTGCTCAAAGAGCCGATCAAGCCTATATTAGGACCTTCAGGGGTCTCTATCGGACACATACGTCCATAGTGTGAATGGTGAACGTCACGCACTTCGAAGCCTGCCCTCTCTCTGCTGAGACCACCTGGTCCCAAAGCGCTGAGCCTTCTTTTGTGTGTAAGCTCTGCCAGCGGGTTCGTCTGATCCATGAACTGTGACAGCTGGCTGCTTCCGAAGAACTCTTTAATAGCTGCGGCAACCGGCCTGATGTTGATCAATGCCTGCGGCGTTACGATATCGATGTCCTGAATGGTCATTCTTTCTCTTACAACTCTTTCCATCCTGGCAAGGCCTATCCTGAACTGGTTCTGCAATAGTTCACCTACACAGCGCAGCCTTCTGTTGCCAAGATGGTCAATATCATCATCTATACCTATATTGTAGTTGAGATGTATAATGTAATTGATTGAGGATATGATATCTTCGATAGTTATATATTTGGGAACAAGAGAATCAACATTCTCCAATATAGCCCTGTGAAGGTCATCAGAATCGCTGTTCTCCTCCATCAGCTTTTTAAGAGTATCAAGCCTTACTCTTTCAGTTATACCGGTATCTGTAATGTCAAAGTCCACATATGCCTTGAGATCGACTGTGCCGTTTCCGATTATCTTGATCCTTTTGCCCTCTACATTGACATATACGTTATTTATACCTGAGTTCTGGATAACTTCAGCTTTCTCTCTGTCGATATATGAATCTTCCTCGACAAGTATCTCGCCTGTTTCAGGGTGAATTATCTTTTCGGCAGCTTTCTGCCCGTTGATCCTTGTCGCAATTGATAACTTTTTATTGAATTTGAATCTTCCAAACTTAGCAAGATCATATCTCTTTGGGTCGAAGAAAAGGCTGGTCAAAAGTGTAGTAGCGCTTTCGACAGTAGGTGGTTCACCGGGTCTGAGCCTCTTGTATATTTCGATCAGGCCTTCGTCCTTGGTCTTGGCGTTATCCTTTTGTATGGTAGCCATAATTCTCTCGTCATCGCCAAGCAGTTCAGTGATCTGAAGATCCGTACCATACCCGAGTGCGCGTAGCAGAACAGTTATTGGCAGTTTTCTGGTCCTGTCGATCCTGACAGACATAACATCATTGGAATCTGTTTCATACTCAAGCCATGCTCCACGGTTCGGGATCACAGTAGCTGAGAAAAGCTGTTTTCCTGTTTTGTCAAGCTTTTTTGAATAGTACATTCCGGGAGATCTGACAAGCTGGCTGACTATGACCCTTTCCGCACCATTGATGATAAATGTTCCGTTATCGGTCATCAGTGGGAAATCCCCCATGAATATTTCCTGTTCCTTGACTTCACCTGTTTCCTTGTTGATAAGGCGTACTTTGACTTTCAATGGTGCTGAATATGTAGTATCTCTTTCCTTGCACTCCTCAACACTATACTTCGGATTGTCATCCTCCAGTTTGTAATCGGGAAATTCCAGAATCAGGTTGCCCGTGTAATCCTGTATGGGAGAAACGTCTCTGAATACCTCGCGAAGACCCTCTTCCAAGAACCACTTGTAAGAGTTCTTCTGCACCTCGATCAGATTTGGCATATCCAGAACTTCATCGATTCTGGAATAGCTCATTCTGGTATTCCGGCCCAATTTTACGGGATGTACCATTAATAATCACCTCATAAATTAAGACTTTAAAATGAACAACTTTACATGAAAGGACTGCATTCATGCAACATAACCGGATCACCGGCTGTATCCGTCTGATACACCAGTGTATATTCAAAGCTTTTAGTAGTATTATTAAAAGCTTTTGGAGCTAATCCTCAAGGCAATCCGACAATGATAACGGTCATTCGTCAAATTGCCTAAAACCATTAAATAATTATTAACAATTCTTGTCTAATTTATTCTTCTGTGCTATAATTCATTTATTCAAATGAAAAATTTTCGTTTGTAGAAAATTTTTCTTACTTCTGAGCATTTCAACGAGGCAAACAAATTTATAGCCTCGTTATAATCATTTTGTCGGTGAATTACACCGATCTTCAAAAAAATATACTTTTCTTTGATTATAACGCAGTATATAATACTAACATACCGTTGTCTACTTGTCAACAGTTTTTTATGTTGTTGGACAAAGCATCTACGTACATTGCAGGACTATTATAGAAACAAAAAAGCTCCGGTTTGGCAACCAGAGCTTTTGATGCATCTTTTATTATTTGATTTCGACTGAAGCGCCAACTTCCTTGAATTTAGCTTCGATTGAAGCAGCTTCATCCTTGGAAACGTTCTCTTTAAGAGTCTTAGGAGCTCCGTCAACGAGATCCTTAGCTTCTTTCAGGCCAAGACCTGTGAGTTCTCTAACAACCTTGATAACCTTGATCTTTTCTGCTCCAACGTCTTTGAGTATTACGTTGAACTCAGTCTTTTCTTCAACTACAGGAGCTGCTGCGCCTGCTGCAGGAGCTGCTGCTACTGCTACGGGAGCTGCTGCTGATACGCCGAATTCTTCCTCAAGAGCCTTTACGAGCTCGGAGAGCTCCAATACTGTCAATGCCTTTACTTCTTCAATCAGATTTAATACTTTATCACTAGCCATTTTAAAATACCTCCATAATTTTTAATTTAATTTTTTAAAATATTACATTAAGCATTTGCTTTCTGTTCTGCTATCGCATTGAGTGCGACTACCAGGCCTCTGATATTTCCATTGAGTACATTCACGAAACCGGATATCGGAGCATTGAAACCACCGAGTACCCTCGCGATAAGTACTTCTCTCGGCGGCAGTTCAGCAAGGGATTTGATTCCATCAACATCAATTATCCTGCCTTCTACAACGCCTGCTTTAAGCTCCAGCTTTTCGTACTTTTTAGCATAATCATTCAGGATCTTCGCGGGAGCGACGGGATCACTGTCACTTGAAGCCATTGCAGTAGGTCCGTTAAAATAAGTGTCCAGTCCGTCAAGTCCATTTTCCTTTGCTGCAAATCTGGCCAATGTATTCTTTACGACTTTATACTCAACGCCAGCCTTCCTCAATGCGCTCCTGAGTTCGGTGTCCTGTTCCACGGTCAATCCCCTGTAATCAGCAAAAACCATAGCCTTGGCTGCTTTCATCTTTCCGCTGATACTCTCAACGACTTCCTTCTTCTGATTTAGGGTGTTTTCCTTAGGCAAATCATCCACCTCCTTGTTTAAAATAAGAAACCCTTGTATATCTGCATACTACAGACACACAAGGGCTAAGCTCGATTTTATTCCGGGGTCGTACCCCATCTATAAACGCTTACCTCGGCAGGCCGGCTGTTGCCAATTATGCTCACGCACCTGCTGTCTGCGGTATGACACATATTCAATTTAACAACTTAATAATACTACAATATTATCCGCTGTTTGTAAAGCTTTATTTTTCTGATCAATCAGCAGCTCTGACCGGATTTACCTTAACGCCGGGGCCCATAGTAGATGAAACTACGACGCTCTTGAGGTACTGGCCTTTTGCTGCTACCGGTTTAGCCTTGATGATGGCATCCATCAGTGTGCGGAAGTTATCGCCAAGCTTTTCCAGATCAAATGATGCCTTGCCGATAGGGCAATGGATAATGTTTGTCTTATCCAGCCTGTACTCGATCTTACCGGCTTTGATATCTGCTATAGCCTTAGTTACATCCATTGTAACTGTGCCAGCCTTCGGGTTAGGCATAAGGCCTTTAGGTCCAAGGATCTTACCGAGACGTCCAACAACGCCCATCATGTCAGGTGTTGCTACTACTACGTCAAAATCGAACCAGCTTTCACCCTGTATCTTTGCTACAAGATCTTCTGCGCCTACAAAATCAGCGCCACCCTGTTCTGCTTCCTTTGCCTTGTCGCCCTTTGCGAATACGAGCACTCTGACGACCTTACCTGTTCCATGCGGAAGTACGACCGCACCTCTAACCTGCTGGTCTGCATGCCTTGAGTCAACGCCGAGCTTGATATGAGCTTCGACTGTCTCGTCAAATTTAGCCTTTGAAGTCTTCTTAACAAGATCCAGAGCCTGTGCCGGATCATAAAGAGTTGCTCTGTCGACCAGCTTGGCACTTTCGGTATATTTCTTTCCTCTCTTCATTACAATCCTCTCCTTTGTGGTAAATTTTTCGGAAACTCAAGTTCCCTCCCACTTATTCCGGTCATTCTTCTACTACGATACCCATGCTTCTGGCCGTACCAGCGATCATTCTTGCCGCTGAATCGACGTTGGCTGCATTCAGGTCAGGCATCTTTGTCTCGGCGATCTTTCTTACTTCCGCCATTGAGATCTTTGCTACCTTTTCCTTGTTCGGCTTACCTGAACCGCTCTCGATTTTGCATGCTTTCTTAAGAAGCACAGCTGCCGGAGGAGTCTTTGTAATAAAGGAAAACGATCTGTCAGCATAGACAGTTATGACGACAGGAATTATCAATCCTGCATCCTTCGCTGTTCTTTCATTGAACTCCTTGCAAAATCCCATGATGTTTACACCATGCTGTCCTAAAGCTGGTCCAACCGGTGGAGCCGGAGTTGCCTTCCCCGCAGGAATCTGTAGCTTTACATAACCCGTAATTTTTTTTGCCATGGCTTTCATCCACCTCCCAATTCTTCTGAAAAACCCCGAAAGGCCTTTCACTATATAGAAAGAGATCCTTAGATCATCTGACTATCACATTATTCAGTAATATTATCTTAAGTATTACTTTGATTTATAGCTTTTGTATCTGTGTCAATTCAAGCTCAACAGGAGTTTCCCTGCCAAACATGGATACAGCCACCCTTACTTTCTTCTTCTCAAAGTTGATTTCTTCAACTATGCCGATGAAGTTTTCAAGAGGACCGTCAATGACCCTGACATTGTCATTAACTTCATAATCAAGTACAGGCGCAAATTCTTCAACGCCCATTATACGGATCTCCTCATCAGTAAGTGGTACGGGTTTTGATCCCGGTCCCACGAAGCCTGTGACTCCCCTGGTGTTTCTAACGACATACCAGGATTCATCCGTCATGATCATCTTTACAAGAACATATCCGGGGAATACCTTCCTCAGAGTTGCTTTTTTCTTTCCATCCTTGATCTCGATCTGTTCTTCCATAGGAACGACTATATCAAGAATATGCTCCTGCATGTTCCTGTTTTCAACTATCTTTTCCAAATTGGCTTTTACCTTGTTCTCATAACCAGAGTATGTATGGACAACATACCATTTGGCTACTTCAGGCATATCATTCACAACCATCAGGATCCATGTCCTCCTTAATTACCTCGTCAGAGTCCAATCCACTAACAATGTAAGGAGCTCGTCCGATATCCATATAACAGCGCCGATAATGAGGCAAATCAACAGTACGGATGCCGTACTCTTAATAAGCTGCTCCTTCGTAGGCCATATGACCTTTTTCAGCTCGGATCTGATATCCTTGAAAAACCTGACAACTCTCTTTCCGGCAGCAGCCGCTTTTTCTTTGAAAGAAGTCGGTTTGGATGTGCGTGCATTCTCACTCATAACGTGCACCTCCGCGCATTATTTCGTTTCTTTGTGTACCGTATGCTTATGGCAGAATTTACAGTACTTCTTCAACTCGATCCTGTCCGGATCATTCTTCTTGTTTTTCTTGGTATTGTAGTTTCTTTGTTTACATTCCGTACATGCCATTACTATCTTGACTCTCATTAGAACACCTCCAGCCCCTGTCAATAGTTTAGGGTGCACAGCTTATTCGTCCGGTATCCATTTTTTACGCCATTATTTCACAGCACAAAAAAAAGACCTCCACGACGGAGCAATAACTAATTTAACATATAAATAACAAGTTGTCAAGGAATTAATCACACGGAACACGGCAAACGCATGAATTTCATCTATACCCAGAAATCCCATTGAGATTTTTTT
>CAZBEQ010000016.1:0-34914 GCA_964490975.1 uncultured Oscillospiraceae bacterium
GATTGTAACATGTCAGGGTTTTTGTAAATAGACGCTTTTTATTTGCCGGTTACGTAAAATGCGTGGAAAGAAAAATAAATCTAAAATACTTGAGGGCTTGGAAACAGTATTTTACATAACTATTTCGCTGGCGATAATTGCATCTATAATCTTTTCCATTTATAAAATGGGATTAAAATCATTACTAGTTATTTGTCCGATATCGATAATTATAGTAGCATTAAGCATCTCAATTAAAAGAGATAATAAAAAGGAAAAGGCATATCGTAATCAAAATATATCGAAAGTAATAATAGTCGATAAAACATTGGGTGAAATAGAATTTGAAAAAGACACATTGAAAAATACGTTGACTTGCATGAAATTTAAGATGCTATTTGGAAATTATGATCCAGTGATTTGTATTGAGAATTATCGAGAGGAGGAAAACGAACTCTATTTTAGAAGTCTTGAACATTTATATAGCAAGCAGGAGGAAATTATATATAACTTGAAGAAAAACTTTCGGGAGGCTTTTCCTGAATCTGCGGAAGTAACCCCGGAGAACTTTAAAATAGATCATATTGAAATTCAAAGGTATAGGGATTGTTATATTGAAGATGCGGTTTGTGTGAATAGGGATGACATGGTTGTAGTGGTCGTGGGTAATCCAAATAAAAACACTAAGCTTACCGGATTCTATGGGTCATTCCCGGTTGCTTATATGGATTGTAACACAAAGAAAATATGTTACACAATGGAGGAATAAATGCACTGAGCCCTATTGACTTAATACCTGACTTTGTACCAGTTTTGGATATCTCAATGATATCATACTAATTCCTTTAGGCATTTCACTAGCGGGAGCTCTTAAAAAGTTGGGAGGGCGGATATGAGAATAATAATTATTGGAGCGGTTGCTGCCGGAACATCGGCTGCCGCTAAGGCAAGAAGAAACAGTGAGGATGCAGAAATCATAATTTATGAAAAGGATAGCTACATTTCCTACTCCGGTTGCGGTATGCCATATTACTTAGGCAGGCATATTGAAAAGGCTGAAGAATTGACTCCGCGCGATCCTGCATTTTTCAAAAGTAAATACAATGTTGATATACGAACAAGGCACGAGGTCTTATCAATTGAACCATCAAAAAAAGAATTGAAAGTTAAGAATCTGGAAACAAGTGAAGTATTTTCTGATAATTACGACAAGCTCGTTCTTGCGACAGGTGCCAGGTCTGTTATTCCTCCCATTCCAGGAGTTGAAAAAAGTAATGTTTTTACCTTGCGAAATATTATAGACATGAATAAGATAGCTGCATTTATCGCTGAAAATGTTCCACAGAAAATAGTTATTGTAGGAACAGGCTTTATAGGCTTGGAAGTATGTGAAAACTTGTGCGATATTGGTTTGGAGGTAACTCTGGTGGAGAAGCTGCCACAAGTGACACCGGGACTTGATTCGGATATGGCAGTATATGTTGAAGAGCATCTAAAAAGCAAAGGCGTTAAGGTTTTAACAAATAGCGGAGTGACAGAGATAAGTAATGGTGAGGTGTTTCTGTCAAACGGAGAAAAAATACCTTCCGATATGATTATTATAGCTGCCGGTGTGAGACCAAATGTTGAACTTGCAAAATCGGCGAACCTTGAACTTGGTCATACTGGAGCTATCAAGGTAAATAAAATGATGCAGACCAGTAACCCCGATATTTATGCCTGTGGCGATTGTATTGAGCAATATCAGCTTGTTACAGGGAAGTCAGTTTATAGACCACTGGGCTCTACAGCTAATAAAACAGGAAGAATTGCCGGAGATTGTGTTACAGGTGGAACTCTTGAATTTAGAGGGGTGCTGGGAACCGGCATTTTTAGAGTATTTGATCTGACAGTTGCTCAAACCGGTTTGTCTGAACGAGAAGCTTTGGAGCAGGGATTTGATGTTCAGGTATGCCATAATATCAAACCTGACAAATCTGAATACATGGGTGGGAAAGAGATCACTATCAAGGCTGTTGCTGATAAAAATACCGGGAGAGTGCTCGGTGTGCAAATTGTTGGCGAAGACGGAGTGGATAAAAGAATTGATGTGTTTGTCACAGCCATTACCTTTGGGGCAAAGGCAGAGGATCTGTTCCATCTGGACCTGGCTTATGCCCCGCCATTCTCAACAACAAAAGACCCTGTCATGTATACGGGTATGATTCTTGATAACGCAATAAATAAGGGACGACCGCTGATTTCTGCCAAGGAGCTTGATGCTCTTATAACTTCCGGCGAGAAATATTATTTGGTGGACGCAAGGGCTTCAAAGCAATATGATAAAGACCATGTTGACACGGCTATGAGTATTCCTCACGAAAAATTAAGAGATAGCACTCAAGAGATGGATAAAGACTTAATTACGATTACTTACTGCAATAAAGGTGTTACAGGCAATGCCGCACAAAATATATTTATTAACAAGGGATTTAAGAAGGTTTACAATATTTCCGGAGGGCATAAAACCTATAACAAGTGGGAAAAGATTAAATAATTAATAAGAAAATGGAAGATGCAGGTGCCATTCGAGAATGCCGGAAGCTCTAAGGGATAAAGATGTTGGGATTTTAATTACAGAAGCTTAAATTTTATGGAGGGTTTATATAAAATGACAAGTATTGGACAAGTAGCCAACGCTATGATTACGTATTACACTGGTGATATACGGCGAATTAACCACTTCCTGAAGGTACACGGTTTCGCCAAGACAATCGGAGAGTTGGAAGGTTTAAATGAAAGTGCGCAAGAGATACTTGAAATCGCTGCGCTTACTCATGATATTGGAATTAAAAATAGCGAGATAAAGTATAACAGCTCGGCAGGAAACTATCAACAAATTGAAGGTCCTCCCGAAGCAAAAAGGCTGCTGAAGGGTTTGGATATTGCATCTGAAGTGATTGATCGCGTATGTTGGTTAATTGCGCATCATCATACATACAAAGATATTCAGGACGGTGATTATCAAATGCTAGTCGAGGCCGACTTTCTTGTGAACGCTTTTGAGGATAACATGTCCAATACATCCATTATAAGTTTTATGAATAAGGTTTTTGTGACGAATACCGGAATGAAATTGCTTAAAACTATGTATGAATTATGAAAAATACCTGCTTTAGTCGTTTCCGGAGTTAATGAACCAAAGCTGGGAATAGCTATAGCTATAGCGGTTGCTATTCATAATATACCAGAGGGTATTGCAGTGGCAATACCAGTATACTGTGCAACGGGCAGCAGATAAAAAGCATTTTATATGTCATTGCTATCCGGATTAACAGAACCACTTGGAGCAATAATTGCGTTTCTTTTTCTTGCACCATTTATTAATGATACTGTTTTTGGATTAATATTTGCGTCAGTAGCAGGGATCATGGTGTTTATTTCCTTCGACGAGCTACTACCAACTGCAAGAGAATATGGTGAGCATCATCTTTCAATTTTGGGTTTGATTGGTGGAATGTTGACTATTGGGCTTAGCCTTTTAATGGTTTTCTAGACAGGAGTCAGTAACGGCTCCTTCACCCATGTCTGCTGCGAACATGACTTTAACACCTATGCCAAGACAGACTGTACCAATCCTTTAACTAAAGAAATTTTTGACTGATTCAGGTAAAATTACTATAATTAATTTAGAGAGATAAAAACACGATCCGGGCTGGTCGCAAGCTGAGCTTGCTGCTCGCCCCTGCATCCTGGCTGGTAGTCCGGATGCAGGATTTCCTGTCAGTAACCTGCTCTCCTGGGGTTGTCCATTCTCTTGAAAGTAAACTTACAGGAGGAAGTACAAATGAATACAAAGTTGACAGTCCTTTTTGAGGACCCTTTTTGGGTTGGGGTATTTGAAAGGCTTGACGAAGGTTTGCTTGAAACTTCAAGAGTTGTTTTTGGGGCAGAGCCAAAGGATTATGAGGTCTACGCTTTTGTTCTTGAAAACTACTATAGGCTTAAGTTCAGCAAGCCTATTAGCGTTAAGATTGAACCGGAAAAAAGGATAAGTCCAAAGCGGCTTCAACGAATAGTTAGAAAAGAAACTTCGGATTCAGGTATTGGCACCAAAGCACAGCAAGCAATAAAATTGGAATATGAAGCTCGAAAACAGGAACAGAAAAAGACCTCAAAGGAAAAACGTGAGGAGTTGGAGCAGCTTAAGTTTGAAAAAAGGCAGGAAAAAAAGAAGGAAAAGAAAAAGGGTCATTAATGCAGTTTTGTATTGATTTTGCAAGAATTATAGCAAATCTGGAGAATGTATAGCATTTATTTATTTGGAGGCAGAGGGATGAAATACACATGGCTTGAAGAATATTGTCTTTCTAAGAAGGGCGTTGAAAAAGAATACAAACTCGAATGGGATGCAACAAGGTATATGATTAAAGACAAAATGTTTATGCTTCAAGGTGGAGACAAAGAAGGCAAACCTATTATTACCGTAAAATTGGAACCTGAACATGGAGAATTCTTAAGGCAGCAATTCAAGGATATTATTCCTGGATACTATATGAATAAGGAACATTGGAATTCATTATATTTGGAGGGCGATGTTCCTGATGAGATTGTTAAGGATATGCTGGATAAGTCATATAATCTTGTATTTGCTTCACTTAGTAAAAAGCTTCAGAAGGAAATTCTGGAAAATGGATGATAATAAAAACGGAGGCAAGGTCATGTCTGTTGTTCTCAGAGTGGTTCAGATTCTCCGTTGAAAATAGCAAATTTAAAAAATAAGGGGTTATATGACTAACAAAAAGCATACTCTTTTTTGCATACTTACAGCGGTAAGGTATCACAGCTTGTTTATGTAGGTATTATTAACAAGGGTAATACTGTACTTTTTATTATGGCAGATGTTTATTCTTGCAGATTATTGGATAAACGAGGTAACACAGTTGCTCCCGGAAACGTTTAAAGAAGAGACTGTTACAGAATGATACTTGCTGTAAAGATCCCTTTTTCGGCTGTAAAAGAATACACTCCGTTGTATTTCTGTGCTACCGAAGCGATGCTTTTTGTGCCAAAGCCATGATTTTTCTCTGTGCTTACCGGCATGTCGTCAACAAACAGGACTGTGCCTTCGTAGTTGTTGATGATTTGGATCATGAGCTTATCGTTTTTTGCTTTACAGATAATTTTTAGGGTTCTGCTGCTTGTGCCTGGAATTTGCTTGCAGGCATTCACAGCATTTTCAATGGCATTTGCAAAAATAATGCAAAGGTCCATATCGGATACCGTGTTTTTCTCCGGTAGATCGATCTGGGTTTCAACTGTAATTTGTGCATTCATGGCCCTTGCAATATAGGAAGATAGAATCAAATTGACGGTATAATTACTACAGTACTTTTCAACCACTGCACTTTCAATGCTTTTATCGATCGCCTTAATATATTCTTGTGTAGCTGCCGTGTTGTTGTCTGTGAGATAAGCATCTATGAGATTCAGATGGTGTCGCATATCATGGCGATAAAGGATGGCTTTTCCCTGTGACTCTTTCAATGCTTCTATATGTGACTGTGCTGCGGTTACTTGCATTTGCAGTATGTTTTGTTCGTTTTGCAGGGTGAGCTGTTCTCTGGTTTGCTTGAATAGACGCAAAATCAAAGCATAAGCGGCAACCGTTAAAATGAGGATGAGTATAATATTCCTGAGAATGGGTGCGCCGAGTACGGTGTCCAAATTAAACTTTGAAGAAAAATAAATAAGAGCAGTGTAGGAAAGCGGTATCGTGCAAAATCCAAGCCAGCCTTTTTCTGTGTTGTTCAACATGTATAGAAATGTAGGACGCAGATATCTGTAAATAAGAAACCATATGGCTATATATAGTATGAGGGTCACGACATAGATGACAGCTCTGCTTGAATCAAAAAAACTGGAGATAATCACTCCGATCAGAGAGCATGATAATGCAATGGCGGCAGTTGTCATATGAATAAAGAACACCTTTATTACACTGAACTTGGATAGTAATGCAAAGGCTGAAAATATGGGAAGGTAAACAAGAAAGGGATAGTATTTCATGAAATTGGCATATCCATAATTAGCCAGAACAAACCCGTAACATATAAGCAGGGCAGCCACGAAAACTCCAAACAGGTGGATGTTTTTTTTTAGCTTGATTCTACACTCCAGCAGCATATACATTACGCTGAGAGCAAAAATAAGAGTAACAATAGACTTTATGATATCAATCATGCTTATGTCCATCCAATTTATTTTGACTTAAAGGAATTACTGATATAGGCCTGCTTTACATTTTTTAAAACATTTCTTGATACTGGTATAAAAATGCCGCTTGTCGTTGTAAAACCATAATGTGACAGGTCCTTAACATAGTCCAGGTTGACGACATAGGAGCGATGCGGTTTGATGAAACGCTTATCTACTAATAAATCAGCTTCAATCTGAGAAAATGCGCTGGTGCTTTCTAGTGTAATCCCGCCTTTTTGATGAAGACATACGGTTCTTCCCAACACCTCAACATAGACCAGCTCGTCGAAGAATACCTTGGACAAGAAGGGGGGTGTTTTTACAAGGATAAACTGTTTTTGACCAATGCAAATACCTTTGAAGGCTTTTTCCAAAACAGAAAAAAGTTTGTCTTTTTGAATTGGCTTTAGCAGATAGGAAAATGCTTCTACAGAATAAGACTCTACTGCAAACTCCGAGGAGGATGTCAAAAAAACTATTTTCGCAACAGGATCGTTGCTTCTTATGGCGGTTGCAAGCTCGATGCCGTTTGTGCCCGGCATTATGACGTCCAAAAGAAAAATATCAAAGTGCTTACCGCTTTCGATCTGATCGATCAGGTGGGCACTGCTCTCAAAGCTGCTGACTTCAACTTTTCCTTCAACAAAGCTGCAACTCAAATATTCATCCACTAGCTGACGAATTTGTAAAAGCAGCTGCCTGTCATCATCGCAAATAGCGATTCTCACCCTGTCACCTCAGTTAATCTTCAGTATGATGTCTATTATATCAGAGCTGGTACAAAAAAACACTGGATATTGCATTTCACGACATAAAATCGACATGTCGTACAGGCGGGAGGTCAGATTTCGACAAAATATGATAATATGTCCATGCCAGTAAAAGCCGGAGGGCTTTTGGTGTTTTATCTATCATGCATAAAGAATGGGGCTAGTTACTGGCGTATTGCAAATACGAAAAGGATAATTTGCAGTAGAGAACTTCTAATTATACATTGGAGGCACAAAATGAAAAACTTAAAAAGAATTATGATAATAATTCTAACACTGGCTATGCTGTGTAGCATGCTACCTATGGAAACTTTTGCGCAAGATGCTGCAAAAGTGAATACTGATTTATTTGATGATGTGAAACAAACGGATTGGTATTATGATGCGGTTATGTATGCGAACCAAAATGGAATTTTCAGTGGGCTGTCAGATAATGAATTTGGCCCTGATATGAGCATGACAAGAAGTATGTATGTGACTGTTTTAGGACGTATGGCAAAAATCGACACGAGTCTTTACAAGGGCAATGGTGGATTTAGTGATGTTGATCCAAATGCCTATTATGCACCATATGTAGTATGGGCAGCACAAAACAAGCTTACCTCAGGCATTGGGGATGGTAAGTTTGGGCCTTCACTTGAAATAACTCATGAACAATTGGCAACTTTTATTGTTCGCTATTTTGATACTTACAAAATAAACTATGGATCTTCTGAACAAAACAACACAGAGCCTAAGGATTTGGCTACTGTTGCAGATTGGGCAAAGGATTCTGTTTTAAAACTTTGGAAAGCCGGGATTTTTGCAGGGGATGTAAATGGCAACTTTGATCCTAAAGGCAATGCAAAAAGAGCAGAGGTTGCGACACTTTCTGTTAGGGTTGTACCTATTATAGCTAGTGCGGCTACACCTACAAACCCGGACCCGAAGCCGGACCCGAAGCCGGACCCGAAGCCGGACCCAGACCCAGATCCAGATCCAGATCCAGATCCAGATCCAGATCCAGACCCAGACCCGATCATAGATCCTAATAAATTTGCAATTACTTTCGAAACAAATGGTGGGCTTCCGATTGCTACAATGCAATATGAGAAAGGCAAACCAATTAGCACCAGATTACCGGATGCGAAAAAGGATGGGGCAATATTCCTTGATTGGTACACTGACGCAGGACTTACAGATAAGTTTTACACAAGTGAAGCATTAACAGGTAATAAAAAGCTATATGCAAAGTATGCAGAGCTTGAAAGCCGTGATAAATATGTCAACGACTCGGTTGTTTATGCCGAACAGGGTGCTGAGTTTAGCTTTACGGTAGTTTCCAAAACTCCCCTCACTGCAGAAAACGTACGTGATGGTATTAAATTGGAGGTCATTGGTGCACCTGAGAGCGTTGAACTTGAAGTTACACCGGCAGGCGATTCCTCCTATACTGTAAAGGCGAAGGACGGCTTCCGCGAGGGCAGCGCATACACCGTTTCACTTACAGACGGATTATTCTTTGCTGATATGGGTGAGGAAATTCGCAATTCCTCATTTACTATCAAAAAAGAAGAAGTTGAAGAGCTTAAAGTAAATGAAAGCATCGAGAAAGTCGATCAAGAAGAAATCACCCTCAATAATGAAGACGATCAGGGTAAAGGCACATTTACATACACAGGCAATGAAATCCAGGTTGGCGAGGTTGTCTCGATTCTCCCAACAGGTGAAACTGAACTTGAAGTAATGGATGTAACTGATGGGGAAACTGCAAAACTCGTTAAGGTAACCGACATCAAAGAAAATTCAGATGGCACAAAAACCATTACTTATGAGAAGCCGGAAGCTACTGAGGTTTTAAACCTTGGGGAAACACTTCCTTTTGATTCAAACGACTTTGAGGCAGGTTATACTGCCGACAGCACATCGTTTACAATTGCCAAAGAAAAAGTTAATTTTGATGGCTATGAACATATTGGATTAAGTGCAGATTCAACGATTGACAAAAATGACATCGTTGTTATCTTTGGTGCTGATGAAGCAGATGATACCGCGGTCTATGGAATGGTAACAAGTGTTGAAGAAATTGACGGAAAGTACATAGTAAACTTTATAAAAACCACCAAAGATGAAATTGTGAGTAAAGACCAAGAGGTATATCAGCAAGAAGATGCCAATCACGATAGCCTGGCGGCTAAGGCAATTGCTGCCGGTATTCCCGAACAAATTGAAGCTCAAGTTATTGAGAGCAAATTTGCAGAGGACGCCCTAAGCTTTGCAGCCTATGCAGCCTCACAGACGGATGGTTTTAAAAGCCTGAATCTGGATGATGCTGAAGACATAATTGGCTTTGTTCCAAAAGTGGAAGTAGGAGATGGTAAATTTGATTTTGCTAACACCATCAATGGAATAGATGTACAAGTACGTATTTTGGGTAAAGGTGAAAAATTTGGCGGTTTGCGCTGCGAAGTAAAAATCAGCGGCGAGGTCGAGGTCGGTGAGACAGATGACGGCAGTGTAACTATGGACCTGTCGGCGGCATTTATACAAGAATTGAAAATTTCATATACAGCTGATGGCCATGCTGTTTGGGCATGGGCAGGGCCTATCCCTTATATCCAGGACTATCAGGCAAATGTCAATGTAGATGTTTACAACTATACCGCTATGAGTATAGAGGCTATCATCTCTTCCAAGCAAACAGAACCATCCGGAAATGAAACCATCACAAAAATGTTGGACATATCTGAGCAGATTCAATCACTGCTTAAAAAGTCGGAAGCAGATGACGAAACAGGTATTGCTGCGGGGGTGCAGGATCTATTTGTTCGATATGGCGATATGCTTGAAAATGAAACAGACTATATCACTTTGGTCAACAAGGAGATTTTTGCTGCAAAAGGTAGTGTGTTATACATTATTGCCTACAATTTTTCAGCTAATTTTGTAATCAAGGCAAATATCAATGTTGCCATTGGCAGTAACTTTGAATATGAGTCCGGGACGCGTTATAACTTCTGGTTTAAAATCAAAGCAAAAGAGGCGGGCTCTTCTACTACAAGGCTTGTGGACGAGCGGTTTGACTTCCAGTTCTATATTATGGGCGAGCTTGGCCTTCGTATAGGAGTAGAGTTGGAATTTGCGGTGGGGCTGTTTGATACCGAAATTGCCAGCGTAGGCTTTGTGGCAGAGGTTGGTGTCTATACAGAGTTTTATGGCTTCTTTATTTACGAATACCAAAAAATAATTTCCACTGCTAATATCGTCACTAAAAGCAGCAATATGGCAGGCGCGATCTACCTGGAATTTGGAATTTATGTGGAAATTTCCTTTAAAGCACAGGCGCTTGCAGATACCTTTGTATATCAGCCCACACTGTTTGAAGAGAAATGGAAACTACTTGATGCAGGCGAGCGGGAATATGTATATGATTTCTCATATCAAAAGCCAAGTACTAAAGAAGAAAATTATGTAATTAAAAACAGGACAACCGCAATTCTTCCTGACAGCTATTGGAGTATGAAGTGTCTTGACCTTACAACAGGTGAGTTATATGACAATGTGCTTCCAAAGCATCGCTTTACATATTCCGTATCAAACCCGGCATTTACCTTTAATAAGGAAACAGGAAAAATGGAGGTTAGTGTTCCGGAAAATGTGCGCTATCTTGAAACTGACCTCACCATTAAATGGGCAGGAGCTAAGCTTGCTTTCAGCAAGGGTGAGCTAAGCCGCACCATTCATGTGGTTTGGTCAAACCTCACAGATGAGGAAATGAGCATTCGTCACAATGTACGAGTTGTGGCAAATGGAAAAACAATATGGAGTACAACTGTCGGCGAGGGTGTAGTACCTGTACTGCCAACAGAGGCGGAAATCAAGGCGCTGCTTAAGTTTGCCACATATATGGATGGCACAACTGATCTTAAATATACAGGTGAATATAGTCATTATGGGGAACCAACACCTGCGGTTGAGGACCAGGTGTACACAGTTACTGTACCTGAAAAAGAGTACACTCTTGTAGTTAAGAATGTTGAGAATGCAGATGGAACGAAGGAAGATAAGACTTTTGTAGCAAAATTCGGTGAAAAGTTTGATTTGACCGCTCTGTATGAGTCGGGTGCTAACAAGTCAGCTGACGACGTTATAAACGCATCTTACACCAAGTATTACAGAACAGTTTGCGATGTAGCCCCGGTAAAGGATGCAAACGGAAACGATATTCCATGGAAAACCATAGATAGTGAAATTGATACAAATTTCGCGAAAGAGTTAATTGCAGCAAATGGATATACTGCAGAATATGTAGACGATTCAGTACTTGTAAACTGCCTATTTGTCAATAACCGTGGCGTAAAGCTTGGGGAGAAGGTTGTAAAAGTAAAGAAAGATACAACTCCCGTCTTTGATTACTATACATATGCAAAAGACATGGTGGATGGTAAGGACTATATGGTAAGGTCATGGGATAAGACGATAGGCAAGGTAACAGGAAACGAAACATATACAGGTATGTGTGTGCTCATTCTTCCTGGTAGTGAAGAATACGACATCACATTTAACACCAATGTAGAAGGCTTAACCGTTGATACCATCAGCCGTGCAAATGGTGCGTACCTGACTTTGCCACAGCCTGTTCGTGAAGGCTACTCCTTTGGCGGCTGGTACACGGATGATCAATTTACAACTGCATTTACAAGCAAAGAGATGGGCAATACAGCAATTGAATTGTTTGCAAAATGGATTGCCAATGTTTATACAGTAAACTTTGACAACAATGCAGAGGGTGCAGCGGTATCAGGTGTAGCTAATCCTATAGCAGCAACCTACGGTGCAGCTTATGGCGATAACCTTCCATTACTCTACCATCAAGGCTATAACCACATCGGTTGGAGTACAACAAAAAATGGAGCACCGGTAAGCATTGTCGAAACAGCAAAAGGCCATACGCTCTATGCTATTTGGAAAGAAAAAATTGTTATTCCATACAATTCAAATAATTACTGGGATACAACACACCAAATGTATACCTATAATAAGAATGAGCAACAACGCTTTGAACTGAAGGAAGGAACGAAAGGCGACCTTACTCTGATAGCTAAAGATTTCTACGTGCAGTACAAAGGGTCAATGTTTGACGAGCCAAGAGCGTTCAAGTGGTTCCAGTTTAAAGAAGGCGAAGCAGCAAACCATGATAGATATGCCGTAATGATTTACCGTCCGGAGGATGATGAGTACAGAATGTATAAAACAGTCATAACAGATGGACTGATGATTATGAAAGCAAAAAGAACAGACACTGTCGTAAGTGCACCGGGTGAAGTCTTGGCGGGCTCAAATAAAGGGGGGCATATTACGGTTGGACCAGCTACTGTAACTGGTACTGACATCGAGGGTGGAATTTTGCAATATGGCTCTGCAAAAAAGTCTATGTTCGGAATTCCGGACCTCCATGACATAGAAAACTGGAGCGAGTCTCGTACTAAGGCTGACAGCCTGGTATTTGCACGTTTTATTAGCAGAAATTACTACGATGTTATTAGTACGAAATACTCGGTGTCCCATGGCGGGACATCAAGGGACACCTCTACCATGAATGTTACGGTCAAAACAGGGAATAATGGTTCGGACTCTAAAATTTATATTCGATTGAACTATCTTGATGGAACCACGGAAGGCGATTATCAGATGGACAGCGGTAAGAACGACTTTGAACAGAATTCTGAGAGAACCTACTCCTTTAGTGTGAACCGTGCGTGGGATATCAAGGGCTTCGACATCATAAAAGATGGTAGTGCTGCTTGGCAATGTGATGCTGTTACAGTGTCATTCCCTGACGAGGGCTACCAACTGTCCAAAATTGACATGACTGGTAATGCGGGCTACTTTAATAAGGATCAGACAAAAACGTTCAATTTTAGCACAGCTGAGCAAAACAGCACCAAACTTGAGATAGTTTCCATTAATGGCTTTACTACCGGTTTGCCAAGTGAGATAAAGTTAAGCAGTGTAACAGAAGACACGATTAAATACTCATTCGATGGCGTAGTGTCTATAGGAGGTAGTAAACCAAGAACATACAATGGCTACTCGAGAACTAGCATTTCACCTATGATTTCATTGAGCTTAACGGATACTCCAAGGAATGGTCAGTATTCTGACTATTACAATGCTATAACATACTCCAACTATGATATTACCATTAACAAAGCAAAGCTATTGGAGATAATGGAGAAGCATGAACAGGACGAAATGGAGATAGAGATAAAATACTCATTTAATCCTGAGATAACAAATATTAACAGTGATGACTTCACAAGAGTGATTCGTGTAGTAAAGTAAGGTCCGGTATGAGTTGATTAGTAGCCTTAGCTATAACGTAAAAAGGACTGCCAAAATGGCAGCCCTTTTTACGTTATCAGCGCTCACTATAAAACATCGGATATTACATTCCAAAAAACGCAAAAGCCCGATCACAACATCATATCCCAACTCCGCAGCGGACGTCTGACAGATGTTGAGTAAAATATCAAGTAATGAGTTGAATTTAACTCAGTGAAGTGGTATTCTAATACTGATTGCTTAACACAATTGAGGCTTTTACTGTATTATTGAATCAAATATCAATGAAAGAAGATATCTCGCCACACATTACTGGCTTTTTTACTCACCAATTGATTTAGAGACAGCCCCTTTATTATTGAACACCTCGTTGTTTTTTATATTAATTGTAATTATAATGAAAATCAAAGACCTGAAATATGCAGGGGGTGCTAATATTAAGAACTTTCACGGGAACCGGGGTATTGGACTATGCCTGATTATTAGTTCGGCAGCATTGTACAGCATTCAATTTTTCATATTCAATTCCCCAAGAGATACATTCTTTTACCTTTTTCAGGATCTGGCCTTTGTCCCGCTTCAGGTAATCATTGTCACTCTCGTTCTGGATAAGCTGCTGACTGCGAAGGAAAAAAAAGAAAAACTTCTGAAGTTGAATAACGTAATAAGTGCGTATTTTAGTGAAATTGGCACTGAAACGATCTCTCGTATGTCTGGGTCTATTGTAAATCTATCTGACTTGCAGACTTATCTAAGAGTTGATTCGGGATGGAATGAAGCTGAATTCAGAAGGTCAGCGGACATGGTAAAGGACTTTGAATTCCAGGGGGAGTGCACCTCAGGTCAACTCATATTATTGAGGGAGTTTCTGCATGTAAATAAACCTCATTTGCTGCGCATGTTTGATAATCCAAATCTATTGGAACATGATGCTTTTACAGAAATGCTTTGGTCGGTGCTGCATGTCTCTCAGGAACTGGAATCCAGGGAAAGCCTGGAGGGGTTGCCTGAAAATGATATGGCCCATTTGTCAAACGACATCATAAGAGCATATCGCTTTCTTATAATTGAATGGTTATGTTACATGAAGTACCTGAAAAAAGACTATCCATATCTATTTTCACTTGCAGCAAGGAAAAATCCATTTGAAGGCAAGAGTTCTGTAATTATAGAATGACCATAATAAGAAATTGCAAATTATGACGATTATGCCGGCTTGGTAGTTGATGGAGATGGAAACGCAGTAATCACAGGGTTGACAAATATTACAGCTTCTTCAAAGGTTAGGGTACGGTCGATGGAAATATCAACATATCTGGCGGGGCCGCCAAAGGTGATCAGCTTAACAGCAGCAGAATAATACTTAATCCGTTATATCTATTCCAAGGTGTAACACATAAGACCACTCTGTATCCAATATACTAATTCAACTAGAAGCAGAGTGGTCAGTTTATTTACCCAGCCTCAAGTCTGTGGTTTGCGGCCTACTCCTTTTGGGAATTCACTGACAAAGTTTATCTGCATGGCTTCTTCCTTGGATATTGGAGTCTTTGTCCAGTCTATGGTTTTCTCATAGCCTGCGTAGTCGCTTATGCGGATGGCGCACAAAAGCCCGTCTTCTCCGCGTTCATAAGCTGAAATGCCTGAAAGTGCTACACGTGATAACTCCTTTTGACCTTGTTCTGAAACGATGTGGACCCATTCAATGATCGCTGTAACATTGTCATCTGTTATTGTCTCGTAACGCATACCGACACACCTTGGTATGTAGCTGTTCATATGTTCAAATATCCTGCGAAGCTCTTCACGGCTGAGATCCTTATAACAAACATCCTTTATGGGCTCATAGCCGCCGAATATGCAGCCCTCTCCCATGACACCCATTATTCTGTCCACATCGACGCCCGGCACATGATGAAGTGCTTCATAATACTCACGCATAGCTCCGGAAAGCAGACCCGGATCACCCATTTCAAGATGCGCGGAAGAAAACATAGGTTTACGATAGGCTGTAAGCTCAGGGACATATGTACAATGACAATACAGGCGAACTTCGTCAAGCTTGTCTGCGGTACGAAGCTCTCCGACGATGAACATCGGTACCTGGTTAATTTCACCGTCAACTACAAAATTAATGACAGCTTCAGTAATAGAGCGTCCGTTGGCTCTTGTCTGAATAACGGGCTGTACGCTTGCGCTTTGTGCGTGGAAGGTGGCAAGCCACCCCTGAGTGAATCTGCGTATTTCGGAAATTCCCTCAAAACGACCATGAGGTGCATCAACAACGCAAGGGACATTTCCAAACAGCTTCTTTTCGCAAAAATATCCGGCAGCCTCATCCGCTAATTCGTTGCAGACGGCGTTCATAAATCTCAATTCGGGGGAATTCGCATTAATTATGCGTCCCGGTTTTGTGTGAAGCTTTGCCAAAGAGCACTCTTGTCTGATTTTCATGATATTTTTCCTTCCGCTTTCATTGTAATTGGAAATGTGGTCATAATACTTCTTGAACCAATACCATTATACCAGAGAATGGTTTGTTTAAATCACTGTATATACAAATGATTTGGATAGTTGTGATACAATAATGTAATAGATATAGGTGGAAAGAGAGATTACTAATGAACAACGAAAAATTTGAGGATTACCGGCTGGATGATGCGCTATTGAGATCGCTCAGCCTATTGAATTATAGTGAGCCGACAGAAGTCCAGAAGCTGGTGATACCGGCTATTCTGGAGAATAAGGATATCATCGTCAAGTCGCAGACCGGAAGCGGAAAGACGGCGGCATTTGCCGTACCCATTTGTCAGCTGGCAGATTGGGATGATAACAAGCCGCAGGCTTTAGTGCTTGCGCCTACCAGAGAGCTCGCCATCCAGGTAAGGGAAGAAATATTTCATATAGGCAGATTCAAAAGGCTGAAAGCAGCGGCAGTTTTTGGCAAGGCCCCTTTCGACAGCCAGGCAAAGGAGCTTAAGCAGAAAATGCATGTAGTTGTAGGAACGCCCGGCCGCATTATTGATCACCTCGAAAGAGGAACCTTTGACACTTCAAACATAAAATTTTTTGTGATAGATGAAGCGGATAAAATGCTCCAAATGGGATTCATAGAGCAAATAGAGACCATTATTGCAAGGCTGCCGGGTGAACGTGTAACGATACTGTTATCTGCGACGATGCCCAAAGATATTAAGACATTGTGCGATAAATACATGAACCATCCGCTGCAGGTCGAGGTGGAAGAACATGATCGGGCAGTGGACAGGATCCTTCAGGAAATATATCAAGCAGAGCAAACAGAAAAAATTGAATTGCTAAAAGATATCACCATAATAGAAAATCCGGACAGCTGCATAATTTTTTGCAATACAAAGCAACTGGTTGATGAGGTTTTCGGGGAACTGCAAAGCCTGCAGTATTCTTGTGAGAAAATTCATGGCGGCATGGAACAGCGCGATCGGTTCAGAGTCATGGAGGATTTCAGAAAAGGCCGTTTTCGCTATCTTGTTGCGACAGATGTGGCAGCAAGAGGGATAGACATAGAAAATATTACACTTGTCATCAATTACGATGTACCACAGGACACCGAAAACTATGTCCATAGGATCGGAAGAACCGGACGGATCGGAAATACAGGCAGGGCTATCACCTTTGCGGCAAAGAATGAGAACATTTATTTGCAGGAGATACAGCGGTTTATTGGCAAGGAGGTCCCAGTCAGGCAGAGGCCGGATAAGGAAACAGTTGAGCGATCCAAACATGAATTTCTCGAGAAGACGGCCGCAAGGCCTGAAACCAAAGAATCAAAGGGCGCGCAGCTTAGCCGGGATATTATGAAATTGCACATCAATGCCGGCAAAAAAACAAAAATGCGGCCTGTGGATATAGTAGGCACCCTATGCAATATTGAGGGTATGACGGCAGAAGATATTGGCATTATCAATGTAATGGATGTTTCTACTTTTGTTGAGATTCTGAATAACAAGGGAGATATGGTGTTGAGCAAATTGCAGAAAACACCGATCAAAGGCAGACTTCGCTCAGTCAGCAAAGTTGAAAATGAAAACCTGGCGAAAAGATTTCAACCGAATAGATTTCAACCGAATAGATTTCAGCCGAAAAGATTTTAGCCGGAATGGGGTAAAAGATGATTGAACCGGGAAAGAACCAGGAAGCTTTTGTGCAAGTACCACCACCTTATCTGGTAAATGAACAGTTTGATGACCGCTATTTTGACGTGGTTAGTGCTTTAGATGAAGCACAGCAGATCTATTTCAGGAATAATGATCTGGTTGAGCGGATCGCTGTGGCAAAAGATGCTGGAAGCCCCTTCGTGATTGGTGAAACAGGCTTTGGTGCTGGGCGCGTAGTCGTTTCACTGATGGAGTCCCTTAAGAAAAGCGGCTTGAAAGACATTACTATTGAATATAATTCAGTTGAATTGTACCCGCTTAGCCCGGAGAGGATGCTTCAGATACTGAGTGGCTTCAGGGAGCGGGTCGAAAGTGAGATCGATACTCTTGTAGATGCTTATTGCAATATCGATATTACTAAAACAGGCTGGCATTCAACGGTGATCCGGCAAGCATTCGGAACGCTCAAGCTGAATCTTTGGATAGGAGAAGCGCTTGAAATGGTGAGCGCTTTGGATAAGCCCTGTGATGTATGGTTCCTTGATGGTCATAGCCCAAAAAAGAACCCTTCCATATGGCGGGATGAGCTGCTTTTGGCAATCGGAGAAAAAACAAAAGCGGGAGGCTCTTGTGCCACCTTCACTGTATCTGTTGCAGTAAGAAAAGCATTGACGGCAGCGGGCTTTACGATAGCGCTGCTCCCCGGCTGCGGTGGGAAAAAGCAGGTACTGCATGGGGTAAAGAATGGGTTGAGCCAACAGGATTGTTGATAAGGACAAAAAACAGGCGTTGAAATTGCTGATACTTTCCCGAAGGCAGGGACATCTGTTACTCTTACGGGATTGAATTTAACGACGCAATTCTGTATAGCCTACCATTATAATTAAAGGTGTTGTAGGGGGAAGAATGACTATGGTCTGTCATTCTGGGAATAATTTTGAAACTAAATAGTTCATCGTGACTGTTCTAATGTGCTCCTAACTTGAAAAACGGTACAATTGCCTGAATTATTTCCTTATGCTTCGGGTTTACTCTGCTTCAGCATCGCGATTTACATTTATGGCGAAGCTAGTGCTCAAACCAAATGAAGTCGACACTGCAATTTGTTAAGTATTAAGGAGCTTGAAGCTAAAATAAAAGCTATAATGTAAAACATTCTAATGCATTCCTTTGAAGCCTTAAATGAGAAGGATAATCTATAAGGTGTACAATATATACATGAGCTTTTCGGGAGGCTGCTTGAAAGTGTAAAGAGAATCATCAGCACGGTCATCAATGTTAGTGAGAATTGTAACTTTGTCCATATATCACCTTATAAAAACTATTGATCAACTTCAATTACCTAAGTTACATTATTGAAGATCACAAATCATGCATATGAAAATAATAGTTGAACGTTTGGTATTTATGTCATAAAATATTGGTGTAGCATGGTATTATGGTAGGAAAACATTATTGTTGAGTAAAGTTTCAAATGATTGCAGGCTGATTTTGTAGAATGGAATTGCTTTTAGTGTTACCTTTTCTGCGATGAAGCTTCTAATTCCAATTGAGGACTTTTCTTTCAAGATACCCTGTTAAAGGGTGTTTTTTATTTTACAGCTCCTAAGCTGTGGCCTCTTTCCTATAATGCCAGCATAAAAAATTAAACAAATTGAATAGGAGTGTGATTATTTTATGTCTGAAGTTAAATTTTTTTATGGTGAAAATGTACCTCTCGAGATGCATAAGGTAAGAATAGTGCAAAAGTTAAATCTTGTTCCGGTTGAACGCAGGTTGGAAGCTATTAAAGAGGCAGGGAACAACACGTTTTTATTAAAAAACAGTGATATTTTTATGGATATGCTCACTGACAGCGGTGTAAATGCCATGAGTGACAGGCAGCTTGCAGCTATGATGGAGGCTGACGATAGTTATGCCGGTTCTGCGACATTTACAAAGCTTGAGAATAAAATAAATGAAATTTTTGGAATGGAGTACTTTCTCCCTGCCCATCAGGGAAGAGCCTGTGAAAACATTCTTTCCCAGGTATATGTGAAGCCGGGAGACATCATCCCCATGAATTATCATTTCACAACAACCAAAGCCCATATTACATTGAACGGCGGTTCAGTTGAAGAGATAATTATTGATGAGGGATTGAATACAACCAGTACTTACCCGTTTAAAGGCAATATAGATATAGCAAAACTAAGGGAGCTTATTTCCAGGCATGGTGCTGGAAAAATTGCTTTTATCCGTATCGAGACTGGCACTAATCTGGTTGGCGGACAACCACACTCGCTTGAGAATATGCAAGAGGTTCGCAAGGTGTGCGATGAATTCGGTATCATGCTCGTTCTGGATGCAAGCCTTCTGGCAGATAACCTTTATTTCATTAAAACCCGTGAAGAAAAATGCAAGGATATGAGCATCCGTGAGATTACCCGAGCTATGGCGGATCTTTCTGATATAATCTATTTTTCCGCACGTAAACTTGGATGTGCCCGCGGTGGTGGTATTTGCACCAGAAGCAAGGAAATATACCTGAAGATCCGGGAGCTCATTACACTTTACGAAGGTTTTCTCACATATGGCGGAATGTCCGTACGCGAAATAGAAGCAATCGCAGTCGGACTTGAGGAGACTATGGACGAGGACATGATCAACCAGGGACCTCAGTTTATCGCATACATGTGTGATAAGCTGCAGGAAAGCGGTGTTCCTGTTATTACACCTCCGGGCGGTCTTGGCTGTCATGTTAATGCCAGCGAATTTGTTGACCATATTCCGCAAAGCCAGTATCCGGCAGGTGCACTTGCATCGGCACTATTTATTGTAAGCGGTGTACGTGGTATGGAAAGAGGAACCATATCAGAACAAAGGGATGAAAATGGAAATGAGCATTTTGCTAATATGGAATTGCTGCGTCTGGCTATGCCAAGGCGTGTATTTACCCTTTCACAGGTAAATTATGCTGTAGACCGCATCAAATGGCTTTATGAAAACCGCAGGCTGATCGGCGGAATCAATTTCGTAGAGGAGCCCAAGGTTTTGCGTTTCTTCTTCGGAAAATTGTCTGCAGTTTCGGATTGGCAGAATAAGCTTGTTGCAAAGTTCAGAAGTGATTTTGGTGATAGTCTGTAAGCCATAATGTGCTGATTTGTTTTTTAAGTATGGGGAAATAGTGCCCTTAAAACCGGTACTATTTCTCTGTAATAAACAGGAGGAAATCATGCCGGTTCAGGGTAGTATTGTAAATGCAGCTGTAATAATAGGTAGTGCTTTACTGGGGATGATTATAAAAGGAAAACTGTCAGAAAGCTTTAAAACAATTATTATGCAGGCACCTATTGCTTATTTCTTGATCAGAATGCTCCTGCACATCTGAAACACAAAATTGAATTAAAATAAAAAGGGGCTGTCAGCTGACAGCCCGTTAAAGCTATATTCAATTATTCTGCTCATCAAGCAGCATAGTGGCGGTTGCCAGGACTTCCTGGCTGTTGGCGGAGGTGTTTTGCAGCTTAGCTGTAATATTGTAGATCTGGGAGTTGAGACTCTCCGTCTTTTCCTCAAGCTGCGTGGATATCTGAAGAATGAGATCCATGGCGTCCATAAGCTTCTGCTCATCCTCCTTTGTCGATTGAACGGATGATTTTGTATGTTCGGCCAGCTTTTTGACCTCATTGGCAACAACGACAAATCCGAGTCCGGCTTCTCCTGCACGAGCAGCTTCGATGGATGCGTTCAGGGAAAGCAGGTTTGTTTTCTCAGATATTGATACGATGTCATCAGTTACCTTAGCAAAATTGTTAAGCGACAGTTTCATTTCATCTATCTTTGTTTTCAGATCTTCAGACATTATCAGCAGGTTAGAGGTCTCCGATGAAATGGTCTCGGCTATGATCGAATTCTCAGTGGTGGTTTCGGTCACTTCCTCGATTGCTTTTGTAATGTCTGCAACACGCATATTCAGCTTCTCAAGCTTTGTTGTCCGTTCCTTGCCCAGCCTGTCCAATTCCTCCATTGCAGCTGTGATCTCGCGGTTCTTGCGGTCGACCTCCTCCTTCTTGCTGGAGATCTTCAAATTGTAATCGATGCAGTTTTCAATATGGTTATATCCATTATAGATTGCCCTGACCATGGTATCGCAGGAACCGTATCCACAAGCATTACAGTTTCTTTTTCTGTCGGCGTCACTGAATTTTTGCAATTGTTTATAAATTTCATCTGCTTCTGTCTTACTTGGTTCCTTGCTGTCAATTAAAGTTTCCTGGTTATATTTTCTCTTGAAGTCTTCAAGCTTTAGTTGCTTATCGAAATAGGAAAGTAAGCTGGAAGGCTTGTTCTTAAACTTTCCCCTTTTCTCCAGCTTCAGATTATGCATAGTCATTTCAATATCTGTGAGGTCACCCTTCTTATCGGTTCCAGTTCCCATATTGCATCCCTGCGGACAACTGAGTATATCGACCAGAAGAGGCAGTTTTCCGCCTTTCTTCACACGTCTTGAGCATTCCGAGAGGTAACTGTATGCGTGCTCCGTTCCCTCCACCTGCTTGACCCATGCATCGGGGTGATAATGGTAAACGTTGTCCTTCAACCCGCCTGGCATACTGTATATATCCCCCAGCCCAAGTACCTGGGCGTCAAAGTCCCTTTCGGGGTATTTCCCAAGGTTTATATTGTTGTCCTTCAGATATTTGTTCAACTTTTTCAAGGTAACATTATAGCTGATCAACCCATTTGTATTTACATCATTGATTTCCGAAATTTTTGCGATACATGGCGACAGGAAACAGAGCTCTCCTTCGACCTTCAGATATTTCTTTATATAAACTGCCGTACACATCATTGGGCTATGAATAGGCGCCAGCTTGGGCAGAAGGTCATGCTCATATTTTTGGATATAATTCACAATAGCGGGGCATGGCTGAGAAATCATAGTATCCAGTTTTTTGGTTTGGATCTCTTTTAAGTAGGCCCAGGTCGTAATATCGGCACCGAGAGAAACATCGTAAATCGAAATGCTTCCAAATGAACTCAGGAAGCCGAAGAGCTTTTTATATTCCGGAATATTCGATTTGATAGCAGGGGCAGCTATTAAGTTAATTTTCTTTCCCTGAGAAAGATTTTTCATGAATCGCTCAGTATCATCATTGTAATCCCTCGCTCCGTGGTCGCAGACATCTAGACATTTACCACACATGATACACTTCTGATCATCTACATGAGTTTTGCTGATGCCATCTACAATAATAGAAGTATTGGCATTCTCCACCGGGCACACAAAAATACATTTGTTGCAGCCCACGCATTTGCTTTCATCTGTAAAGATAACTGACTTCAAAAATTACCCCTCCTCGGCTACTACTATCAGATGGAAATCAGACGATAAACTGTAAAGCTTTTATTACATAAAATTATACCACGGGAATAAGCGTCTGCATATATTATATGTCATAAAATAGCGCAGAAAAGCGAATTTTGTCGATAAGCATAATTGTGAGATATACTATTGATCGGACAGCAATCTTTGAATCAAAAATTGTATCATTTCAACCTATGATTGGTTTTTTCGCTGACAGGTATTCTTGCCTTTATTAGATGATCTTTTTATTTTTGCAATGATCAATAGCACAGCAGGCATTAAAATCCCATATGTGGCTGAGAACGGAATCCAGACCAGAGAGTCCCACTCTATTTCATATGGAATGTTTTTGTATATAGTATCGGAATAAGCAGAACATATTAATAACAGAGGAAGAACCAGAGTTTTATAACTCTTAAGCTTTAGTAATTGAGATAAGGTAACAAAGCCTCCATAGAAATAAAAAAATGTGGCTATAAAATTGGTAATTATCCAAACAAATACTACTATAGCCTCGATCCTGGAAAAAACTGTTCCCAGACTAATTAATTTTGTACTCGTAAAAAGTGGAAAGCGCAGATTTGCAGTAACGGTACTCCCCAAAGTAAGAATTGCCATCATTACAGCAATGAAAGTTGTTACCGTTCCTAACAAATAGCCCTTAAAAATACTTTTCTTAGCACATTTGACGTCTTCTATATTAATTGGGTAGACCAAATTTAGAGCTATAAGCGGTATAACTGTTAAACTCAATAAAGGAATCGTACCCTTAATTGCTGGAACTATACCTTTTTCAAGCATCGGCAGTAAATTTTCAACTTTAATCTCAGGGGAAAGCATAAGAAATGAAAGAAGTAATAATGGAAAACCGACCATAAAAAATATTTCAATAGCTCTTGCCATTGCTTCCAAGCCATAAAGCATAGCAATTGCAATGATAGCTATGAATAATACATTAATTGGATAAGTGGGATATTCGGGCATAAATACTGTTGTAAAAAAATCGCCTACATACCATATTACCTGAGTACCTGTAATCATTGCTGCAAAGACAATCAAAACATTTAATAACCCTCCAAACCATTTTCCGAGCAGAAACGATATTACTTCTGCAAGTGTTTTATCAGGAAATAAGCCTCCCAAATATGTATTCAGCCAAACAACCAATAGGCCTGCTATACCTGCAATAATTAAAGACAGCCAGGAATCAGGTCCTGCAAGAGATGCGACACTCGATGAAATAAGCAGCGGAGCGGAACCAAACATATAGCCTGAAACTAAAATCATTAACTGACGATTTGTTATTATAATTTTTTTCATTGATTTATCCTCTTAACTCATTTCAAAAAAGCCTTAAACAAATTCCTGACAGGTGAATATACCCATGCTACCCAGTCTGATGGATTGGATATGGGGACATTGAGGTATTTTAAAATGGATAGGACAGTACCCAGCAAGAGCAGAAGGGCAAAACTCCAAAACTCTATCATAGACTTTCTTTGAAGTATTTTGGGTATTTCAATATAACATAATATTGCAGAAAAAGTTAACACCAGAATAATGCCGACAATAGCCACCTTATTAACTTCCTTTCGAGAATACGGATTTTGTTGCTTCTCCTAAATTATTGATCTCAACATGAACTTTTATGTTTACCGGAAGATCAACAAATTCTTTATTCCAATCATTTTTTATGCTTTGCCATAGTGTGGGATATGCCCTGTGAATATCCTCTCCGAATCCAAAAATATCAGTTTTTAAATCCTTCTTTGTATGTTCAAACGCAGAATTACAATAACTCATCACCTTTTCTTCTATTTTGCGACTTGCTTTATCAACTACATCATTGGCTGTTACGTCTAAATCTCCTGTTTGTGCAGCCACATTGACCTTTAACATGATCTCAACGTTTATGGCAGGTTTGTCATCCAGCAAATATGCTTTTGACTTTGCTTTTGCCTTAATAACCTCGAAGGTTAACTGGTTCTGTTCATCGTATTGTATAAACCCGACAGTCTCCTTCACATTTCCAATAATGTAGTTATATCCTTTACTCTCATCCTCATTCAGCCACCCCGCGAGCTTATCTTTTTTAAATGCCCCTAAACCGGATAAAATCAAATGAGAGCCGTTACTTTGTTTTAGTGATTCAATAGAATTCGAATTTTCCATAGGGTCACGAATCTCCACACCGGTCAGAACAGGGTTTTTCCCATCGGCGATAAGATCATTGACAAGATCGAAAATTTTAATAGTTTTTGTTGGAGACCATGCATCCTCAGAGGTTTCGAGAGTATTGTACACTTTAACTCCCGGTATTGCCTCAAGTTGTGTAATTATCCTTAAAATATTATTTGCAGTTGTTCCTTTTGCAACGAGAAAATAGAAATCAGTACGGTATTCATGATCACGAGCAAAAAAATCGAGTACTGTCTGAATGCCTTCTTTTGCTATTTCTTCACCAAAAATGACAGTTCTCAAGTGCGCATTATATATTTTTCTCGGTGACTGTGTTGTAAGATGTCTTAATGTCTCAAATAAATCCTTTCCGGTTTCTGTGTATAATACAACTGGAGATTCTGCAACCGCTTTTTGTGAAGCTATCGCTTTGGGATTTATTATTTGATATGTCATTTGGTAACCGTCTCCAGCTTTATCAATCCCAATGGAAGTACCTATTGCGAGCTTATTTATCTCCCGCCCGGCCGGGCAGCCAGTTAGAAGCATATTTGAAAATATAATAAGTGAGAGTAATATTTTTTTTGATTTCATTCTATCACCTGAATTCCTTCTTTTCTTTTTGTTTTGAGTCTACAGGATTATCCTCACTCACCCTTGGCGAACCAGATGCACTTATTCCTGCGGGCCTGGACTTGTTTATCCATATAGGGTATCTTAATACTGAATCTTTTGTCCCATATTTTGCCTTGGGAGCAATAGGTGCCATATATGGGATGCCAAATGATTTCAATTTGCATAGATGAAGGACTAATACTATGAACCCCATAAATATGCCATATACACCTAATATGCCTGCTAATACCAATAAGGCAAACCTAATTATTCTTACAGCATTAGCCATTGAATAATTGGGTATTGCAAAGCTTGAGATGGCAGTAATTGATACGATTATTACTACAAAAGCAGACACTATACCAGCCTCTACCGCAGCTTGCCCCAGTACCAGGGCGCCTACGATGGATATGGTCGGACCAATGACCCGTGGCATTCTCACACCGGCTTCTCTTAAAATTTCAAATACGATTTCCATCAATATTGTCTCAAACAAGACTGGAAAAGGCACGCCTTCACGCTGCGCCGCTATACTAATTAATAGCGGTGTCGGAATCATTTCCTGATGAAATGTTGTCAATGCAATATAAGCCGCCGGACTAAAAAGAGTAAGAAAAAATGCTATATATCTGATCAATCTAATAACTGTAGCAATTATGAATTGGTGATAATAGTCCTCGCTCGCTTGAAGAAACTCAACAAACATGGTGGGGGCGGTCAGAGTGTAAGGGGTCCCGTCTGTCAAAATGGCAATCCTGCCTTCTAGAAGTGCGGCAGTCACTGAATCGGGTTTTTCGGAATTCAAAAATTCCGGGAATATTGTATATCGGTCATCTTTGATCAGTTCCTCAATATAACTGCTTTCTAATATCCCGTCAATTTTGATTTTCCCAAGTCGTCTTCTGATTTCATTAATTATTTCTTCTTTGGCGACTTTGTCGATATACATTAAGGTGATTTGTGTATTCGTTAAGCTCCCTGCAGATAAATTCTCAACCCTTAAAGCCTTGCTTTTAATTCTCTTTCTGATTAATGAGATATTCTCGCCTATTTTCTCTGTAAAGCTTTCCTTCGAGCCTCGTACTACACTTTGCGAAGTAGGCTCTGTTATTGCTCTGCCTTTTGACATGAAAGTATCAATAGACAGGAATTTATTATAGCCGTCTAATAAGAAAATTGTTTTTCCTGATAATAAGTTATTAATTAAAATATCTAACTCGCAGCCCTCTTCTGATTTCCTAAAGCCGGACAAATAGTCCGAGAAAAAAGTAAAACAGTCTTTAGGCTTTGAGGTATTTAATACATCAGCAGATGTGAACATTTCTGATATTTCAGCAGACAAGTGGTTGATACTGTTATTATCAATTATATTTTCAATGTATATTGATACATATTGAAGCTCATTGGTATTTAGGGCAGAAAGGTTTATTATCAGGTCGCTGGGGTTACCTAATTCATTTTTAATTTTATCAATGTTTTCACTTAACTTATTGCTCAAAGGCCTCGACTTAGCTGTCGTATCTGTGCTTTTGGTACTTTTTCTATAAAAATTCATTAAATGCCTCGTATCAGAAAAATGTGACAAATGTTATCAATAGTTTTCTATTATTTGATGTAAAATATTCAAGAATCAAAAACCCCCGTCCCCCTTGATTCTGTCCCACTAAACATAAATATTGCTAAACATCGATTTGTATAATATAATTTTACAGGAGTGGACAACTTTCGGAGGATGTTTCATGAAAATTGCTATGGTAACTGGTGCAAGTTCAGGAATGGGCAGAGAATTTGTCGTTGCGTTGGATAGAAGTGAACAATTTGATGAGATTTGGGCTATTGCAAGACGGTCGGATCGGCTAGAGGAATTGAAGGATAGTGTGAAGGCTGTTCTAAGGCCTATACCTATGGACCTGACCGATAAAAGCAATATTCTCGTGTTAAAGGCTCTTCTGGAAAAAGAAAAACCCACGATAGCGGTCCTTGTGAATGCGGCGGGTTTTGGCAAATTTATTCCTTTTGAGAATGCTAGTCTGGAGGAGCAGCTTGATATAGTTGAACTTAATGATAAAGCGCTCACAGCAGTAACTTACATTGTGCTTCCATACATGAAGGAGGGCAGTGTTATCTATAACCTGGGCTCCATGTCGTCCTTTCAGCCTGTGCCTTACATGACGGTATATGGTGCCTCAAAGGCCTTTGTTCTTAGCTTTTCACGTGCGCTTAACGCGGAACTGAAAAAACGCCGGATACATGTTATGGCCGTGTGCCCCGGGTGGATCAAAACGGAATTTTTCGGACGTGCTATTTCTGATGATACGATTACCTACTTTAACCGCTATTACTCGGCTGAGCAGGTTGTCGCCAAGGCGCTGGCTGATATGAATAAGAGAAAAGAAGTTTCAATACTGGGCGCTCCTGAACGGATGCAGGTGTTCCTTGTCAAGCATCTGCCCCACTCGTTTGTCATGAAGAGCTGGTGCAAGCAGCAGAAAAAAGTATAACGAGGCGAGTATACCACCTCGTTGAAACACTGTTGAGGTAAGAAAAATTTTCTACTAAGCGTAATTTGTAAAGCAAATTATCGTAACGAAAAATTTTCTATGAGCCGAAGTGTTATAAGCAGAAAGGATTTCTTATGGAGAATAATATGGATCAGAGAACTTTGGCTTTTATTAATATGTATGCGGTGCTTGGATCTCTTGTGCAGCTATGTGAGCTGTTACCCGAGGCAGGCTCTTTGACTGCGGGAAGTAAGATAGCTATCGGATTCTCAGTAAAGGGAGGGCCTGAAGCGACGCTGGCCTTTGAAAACGGCAAATGTTCCATATGTGACGGAGCAGCTAAATGTGACATAAAACTTAATTTCAGAACTCCTGAAAAATTTAACGGTATGATTGACGGAACGGTTACTCCTATCCCTAGCAAGGGCTTCACAAAAATAAGGTTCCTCACCGGTGAATTTACCAAACTGACAAATCTGCTCTCAGCATATCTCAGGCCTAAGCCGGAGGACCTTGAGAATGAGGAGTTTTTCCGTATCAGTACTTTCCTTATGTTTCATGTCATTGTATCGGCAGTGGCACAGGTCGGAAACGAAGATAAGGTCGGAATACTATGTGCGCAATATATAGTGGATGGGAATATCTGTATCTCTATCAAAGATGGCCCGGTGGCCTATCTTGCTTCAAAAAACCACAGGCTGACAGCAACACACAGCGATACAGCCGATGTTATGTCATCAATGGAATTTGTCGGGCTGCGCAATACCAGGCAGCTTTTTGATGGAACAGCATCATCATTTGCTATGGTCTGTGACGGAAACCTGAAAATCAAGGGTATGATCTCTCAACTCGATAATATGAACCGCATCATGGACCGTGTTGCACTGTACCTTGCCTAGAGGAGGATAAACATGCATAAGATATATACGTTTGAAAAAAGTATGGCAACGCTCCGGCGCGCGATGAATGTGATCCCAGCCGGTATCTATGGACATCAGGGGCCGGCAGAGGGCTGCCATATCCCCATAGATGCATACCCCAAATACTGCTCCCATGCAAATGGGACTTGCTTCTGGGATATTGACGGTAACCGCTTTATTGACTATATGTGCGCATACGGACCAAACATCCTTGGCTATAACGACCCTGATGTAGATGAAGCGGCGGCACGACAGAGAACAAAAGGCGACTGTACCACTGCTCCCTGCGACATAATGGTGGATTTTGCTGAACTGCTTGTATCTACAGTAAAAAGTGCTGATTGGGCCTTCTTTGCTAAAAACGGCAATGATGCGACATCCTTGGCTGTGTTGGCAGCACGCGCCCATACACGCAGGAAAAAGATAGTTTTCTTCACCGGCTATTATCACGGCGTTTCACCTTGGTCGCAAAAACTCGGATATTCCGGTATCATCGAAGAAGATGTGGCTAATAACATATATGTGGAATGGAATAACTACGACGCTCTGGCAGAGGTCTTTGAGAACAACCGTGATCAGATAGCTGCTATTATCGCTCAGCCCTATATGCATGGTAATTTTGCCGACAATACTATGCCGGAGGACGGCTACTGGCAGAAGGTCCGCAACCTGTGTGACAACAGCGGCGCAGTGCTGATCGTGGATGATGTCCGCACCGGCTTCAGGATGGATATTGCCGGCAGTGACCATTATTTCGGATTCGAAGCGGATCTGATATGCTTCTGCAAGGCTTTGGCCAATGGCTATAATGTATCAGCGCTTTGCGGAAAGAATTTTTTAAAAAATACAGTGGCGGGCATTACGTACACAGGCAGCTATTGGATGAGCGCCGTTCCTTTTGCCGCCGGCATTGCATGTATTGAGAAGATGAAGCACATAGACTGCCCGCGGATCCTTATTGAAAAGGGCAACAGACTTAAGGCAGGCCTTGAGGCACAGGCGAAAAAGTATGGCTTTGACCTTCGTGTAACCGGATTGCCAAGTCTTTTCTACATGCGCATAGCCAATGATCCGTCCCTTATGCTCCACCAGGACTGGATTGCCGAATGTGTTCGCCGGGGCGTATTTTTCACGAATCATCACAACCATTTCATTAATGCAGCTCTTAGCGATGAAGACATCAATGAGACGGTTGAAATTGCAGGCGAGGCTTTTGAAGCTATACTCGAGCGGAGGTAATGGTACGCCCTGCACGATGATTTCACACTGCTTTTTGTCCTGTTCACCATCCCAAAGGTCTTTTCTGACATTATATTGACGCCAATATCAGCCTCTCCGGCTATACTGGAAATCGATATGAGATTGGAGGGGCGCAAATGATATTATTCCTGAAAGCTTTGATGAAAAGCCTGACAGGCGATTATCGGCAGTGTATATGCCGCGAAATATAACTTCAAAGTCAATGACATAATGAGGCTTGAGCTCAATGGAAAGAGTTATGAGTTTAAAATCTCCGGCATCAGCGAAGCAAAGGGCTTGTTTACCAGAGAGCTTGCTGACGGTGGTTACATTATCGTGCCGAAGGATACCCTCTCAGCTGTTTTCAAAGGTGGCAGCAACCTTTCTTTTGTTAAGCTTAGGGACAGTTCTGTAAAAAAGGCCATAAAAGACAAGCTCACTGAAGAATTGGAAGAATACCAGGTTAGGTATGGTGTTGATGAGGTATTGATAGCCGAGGAAACTGCAAACTATGTAATGCCATTCCGTATTTCTGCAGTAGCAGTTATCTTTATGAGCATGCTTATCATATTTACAGCTTTTAATCTGATCACACTGGAGAGGATACCTCTCATTGGGACGTTAAGGAGCATAGGTTGTCCACGTAAAAGGATCAACAGGCTTCTTATAACAGAAAGTGTTTTCCTGGGGATTGCCGGTGGCTTACTGGGTTGTCTGATCGAATCAAGGGGGACGGGGGTTTTTGATTCCTAAAATTGTAGATTAGTAAAACGACCGCCGCTCTTGTTATATAAATGCGCATTATTACAGTGTTAAAAGAAGATTAATCCGACAAATCTACGAGTTCAGCCTTGCAAATCAGGCGAGACATTTTTTTTAATGGTTATAAAGCTCTACTGTTACAAATAATAGTAGTGTTATTTTTTTGTGTGCGCAGCACGCGCGCGTTCTCGACGGTGAAAGTTTGCTATGGGAAAGGTGCCGGACTTTAAGGTCAGGGTAGCATGGGAAAGGTGAGCGTGAGAATGGCAGAAAAACTGGATGAGTATAACCGGAAACGGAACTTTGATAAGACCTTTGAGCCTGAAGGTCCTGCGGTTGTTGCGGATGGTCTGGCGGGTATGCCACAACCGGAGGGACTCTTGAAATTTGTTGTTCAGCACCATATTGCCAGCAGAGACCACTTTGATTTTCGCCTCGAGTGGGACGGCGCTCTTCTGAGTTGGGCTGTGCCCAAGGGACCTTCGTATGATACCCGCGACAAGAGGCTTGCGGTGCAGGTGGAGGATCACCCGCTGGATTACAGGAACTTTGAGGGGACTATCCCAAAGGGCGAGTATGGCGGTGGAGTTGTGATGCTCTGGGATGAGGGCTACTGGGAGCCTCAGACGGATGTAGATAAAGGGCTTGCTGATGGATCGCTAAAGTTTGTGCTTAATGGACAAAGGCTTAAGGGCAAGTGGGCCTTGGTCCGTATAAAGGCAAAGAACGGTGAGCGTGAAAATAACTGGCTACTGTTAAAAGAAAGGGATGAATACGCTAAAACATCTGATGGAATTTCAGAGTTTACAGTAAGTATTAGGACCGGACGCACCATGGAGGATATTGAGGGCGGGGAGAATGAGAAAATCAGCATTATTAGCAATCCATTTGAAAAGACCGGGGTGCAGCTCGCCAAACTGGTGAACAGGATCCCGGAGAGTGACGATTGGCTATATGAGCTTAAATATGACGGATATAGGATAGTTGCATATCTGGAAGGCAGCAATGTCCGGCTGAGCACCAGAAATGGCAAGGACTATACGAAAAAATTCCAGGATATCGCATATTCCCTTATCAATTGGGCAGGTGGAAGGGCAATGGTGCTCGATGGTGAAATGGTGATAACCGACGCACAGGGGAAGACTGATTTCCAGGCGCTGCAAAGCCATATGAAAAATCCATGGGGCAAAAACCTTACATATATCATTTTTGACCTGCTGGCATTAAATGGGGAGGACCTGAGAGGACGCCACCTGTCTGAAAGAAAAGAAATACTTGAAACAATTATGAAGAACTGCCCTAAGAACCTTTACTACAGCAAATATGTCAAAGGGAATGGAAAGGCAAGCTTTCAAGCAGCATGCGATGCCAATATGGAAGGGATAGTTGGGAAAAAAGCAGATTCAATATACAGCGGGACAAGAAGCGGCGACTGGATCAAGCTTAAATGCGATACGAGGCAGGAGTTTGTCATTGGAGGATATGCACTATCCGACAAAAAAACCAGTGGTATAAGCTCGCTTCTCCTGGGTATCTATGAGGGAGAAGAGTTGATCTATGTCGGGCGTGCCGGAACGGGCTTTAGCGAACGGAGCATGAAGGAGCTTGAGAAGAAATTTGAAAGCATAAAGATGGATGTGTCTGCTTTTAAGCAGTCGCCGGAAACTAAGAAAAGTGAACGGATAACCTGGCTTAAGCCGGTGTTGGTTGCAGAAATCAAGTTTGCGGAGTGGACTGACGAAAATCTTTTGAGACAGGCAAGCTTTAAAGGACTGCGGGTGGATAAGGATCCAATGGATGTAAGGAGAGAAAGGCCGGAAGAAGAACCAGTACCGGAAGAAGAACCAGTACCGGAAGAGGAACCAGTACCGGATGATGGGAACCAGACGGATGATGCACCGCAGACGGATGACGGACCGCAGACAAATGACAGACCGCTAATGGATGATGGGAAGCAGACGGATGACGGACCGCAGACAAATGATGGACCGCAAATGGATGACGGGCTGAAAAATGAAACAAAAGCAGAAAAGCTGGATTTAAAAATACCAGCAATACGAAGGGGCAAAAACCTGGTCATTGGCGGAATAAAAATTACAAACCCCGACAGGGTCATATTTGAGGATCCTGAAATCAGAAAGGCTGAAGTTGTAGAGTATTATGCAAAGGTAGCCGGGCGCATGATGCCTTATGTGGGTAACAGAATACTCAGTGTCATACGCTGCCACAAGGGAATATCCGAGACCTGCTTTTTTAAAAAGCATCCCGGCGCTGATAACAAAGGGATCGTCACTATACCGGTCATGAACAGCAGTGGAGAAAACAAAGAATATTTCTATGTCGAGAATGTAAATGGCCTTCTATACGAAGCGCAGATGGGAACATTGGAGTTCCATACCTGGGGGAGCCGTGCACAAGAGGTGGAAAAACCTGATATGATGGTTTTTGACCTGGATCCGGATGAGGGTATGGAGCTTGAAAGAATACGTAATGGTGTGAGAGATATAAAAAGCCTTCTTGATCAGCTCTCGTTGGTCTCGTTCCTCAAAACCAGCGGCGGCAAAGGGTACCATGTAGTCGTGCCTTTTGCTCCATCAGTTAACTGGGATACGTTTAGCGGCTTTGCCAGGCAGATAGCTGAAATCATGGAGCAGAAGTGGCCTGACAAGTATACGAGCAATATCAGGAAGGAAAAGCGCAAGAACAGGATATTTATTGACTGGATCCGAAATGGAAGAGGCGCGACAAGTATTGCACCATATTCCTTAAGGGCAAGAAAAAGCGCGCCTGTATCCATGCCTATCACATGGGAAGAGCTTGACAAGGTAGCACCCGATGGTGTCAACATGGCAGCTGCATTAAAAAGGATCGAAGGCAGTGACCCGTGGAAGGATTTTTTCTCGTGTGATCAACGGCTCAAATAAGATAATTGGTATAGGTCTAAATTACCATAAGCTATCCTACTGTAGTAGGTTGACATAACATTACATCGTTGTTAACATATTAATGTAGACAATTGTCATAAGTAAAGTGTTCTCACTGTATATGACTCACGATATGATTATAGCCGCAGTTAAGGAATTGAGGTTTGACAAAATATCAACTAGGGTGCAAAATATTTGAAATTCGACTGTGTTTTATTTGATATTATGGTAATAACAGCGCAAAGTACGATATTATGTAAATCAATTGTGCACCGAAGTTGAAATTCTGTCAAAGCAGTTGGACGGATGTGCACCGAAGTTGAAATTCTGTCAAAGCAGTTGGACGGGTGTGCGCCGAAGTTGAAATTCTGTAAAAGCAGTTGGAGGGTTGTGCACCGAAGTTGAAATTCTGTCAAAGTAATTCTGTCAATGGGTCAGCCCGGCAAAACAGGCTGGGAAAGTAGAATCACTAACATAACAAAGGGGTTGGTTAAATTATGAAAAAGTTCTTTGCTTTTGTACTGGCAATCTTTTTTACATTTTCCAGCAGTTTGTCCGTTTCTCCGGTTTATGCGGCAAAGCGTGACAAATCAGCGCCATCAGCGCCATCAAATCTCAAAGCTGTAACGGTTACTGATACTTCCATATCTCTTGCATGGAATGCTTCAGCGGACAATATAGGCGTAAAATCCTATGATGTTTATATGGATAGTGTGAAAATCAGTAATGTGACCACGACTACATATACAGCTAATGGTTTAGCTTCGGCAAAAACATATAAGTTTTATGTGAAGGCCAGAGATGCTGCAGGGAATACTTCCAAACCGAGTAATATATTGTCGGTGACAACGCTGCGACCGATACCACCAACACCGACCGAACCGGCACCAACACCGACCGAACCGGCACCAACACCGACCGAGCCGGCACCTACGCCGATTGAGCCGGCACCTACGCCGACCGAGCCGGCACCAACACC
>CAZBEQ010000016.1:35014-67582 GCA_964490975.1 uncultured Oscillospiraceae bacterium
CGGCACCTACGCCGATTGAGCCGGCACCTACGCCGACCGAGCCGGCACCAACACCAACCGAACCGGCACCCACACCGACCGAGCCGGCACCAACACCGACCGAGCCGGCACCACAGCCGAAGGCCCTGGCTAAAATAATCGGATACTACGCGGCATGGTCTGCATACTCAGGTTTTACCCCTGATAAAATTGATGCTACAAAGCTTACGCATATCAACTATGCTTTTGCCAATATCAACAGCGACCTTAAAATAACTCTGGGTTACCCGGATATAGACCCTACCAATATCGCCAGACTGAATACACTCAAGCAGACGAATCCGGAACTGAAGACACTGATTTCCGTTGGAGGCTGGTCATGGTCGGGAAAATTCTCGGATGCAGCTCTTACGGACAGCTCCAGAACTGTTTTTGCGGATAGCTGCGTAGATTTCATAGTAAAGTATGGCTTTGACGGTATAGATATCGACTGGGAGTACCCTGTCAGCGGCGGACTTTCCACCAATGTGAGAAGGCCTGAGGACAAACAGAACTTCACTCTGTTGATGAAGAAGCTGCGCGAAAAGCTTGATGCAAGAGGAATTATCGACGGGAAAAAATATCTCGTCACATTCGCAGGGGGAGCTGGGATCTCTTATGCAAACAATGTTGAACTTGGGATCATTCATCAGTATGTCGACTTCGGAAATTTAATGACCTACGATATCCATGGTTCATGGGACAAGTACACTGACTTTAATGCGCCGTTATATAATAACAGTGACACTTCACCGCAATATAAATGGAGTACTGATGCAAGCATAAATGCGTGGCTAAAGGCCGGTTTCCCAGTAGAAAAGCTTGTTATGGGAGTACCTTTCTACGGATATAAATACGATTCCGTTGCCAATGTGAACAATGGCCTTTACCAGACGTTCTCCGGATGTTCATCGCTGAGCTTTGCGAAAATAAGGGCAAATTACCTTAATGCATCCGGATATGTCCGCTACTTCCATCAGCAGTCGATGGTTCCGTGGCTGTTCAACGGCTCGACCTTCATCAGCTATGAGGATGAACAGTCGATGGGGCTGAAAGCACAATATGTAATAAACAAGGGGTTGGGCGGCGCTATGATATGGGAGCTGAGCCAGGACCCGGACAGGCTCCTTCTGAATTCATTGTACAATGGCATGAAATAACGAGGCGAGTATATCACCCGCCTCTTTGAAATGAAGTGTTATAAGGGAATCTTTGGTTCCTTAATATTTCTTAATAAATTTCCCCTTACTATTTAATTAATTTCATCTAGAATTAAATTAGGACAAATAGCAATGAAGCTACGGGTCGTTGAATTTCGGTCCGTATTTTTTTGCGGTTCGCAGGGTATGTATACAAGTGGGACAAGGAACCTGTACCCCTGTCTCAGATAACAGTGTGGCAGGGGTGCAGCCTGTGTTATGGCAAAGGAAGAGGATCAAATGGAATTTATCACTTTTGAGAATGTGGAGAGAGAATACCATATCGGCGGCAACACCATAAAAGCCGTGGATGGCATAAGCTTCACCATAAGGAAGGGCTCTGTCAATGTCGTGCTGGGACAGAGCGGCGCGGGTAAAACAACCGTGCTCAATTTGCTTGGAGGCATGGACTCTCCGACAAAAGGCCGTATCCTCGTGGACGGTCAGGAAATTTCCAGCATGTCGGAACATGAACTGACGACTTACAGAAGGAATAAAATCGGCTTTGTTTTTCAATTTTACAATCTTGTGCCCAATCTGACAGTGCTTGAAAATGTGCAGCTTGCAAAGGAAATATGTGACGATCCGCTGGATTCAAAAGATATGCTAATAAAGGTAGGGCTTGAACACAGGCTGGACAACTTCCCCAGCCAGATTTCAGGCGGCGAACAGCAGAGAGTATCTATAGCCAGAGCTTTGGCGAAAAACCCGCAGATCGTACTGTGCGATGAACCCACCGGAGCACTGGATTCGGCTACGGGTCACAAGGTCCTCAAACTGATATGCGATGCGGCCTACAGCATGGGAAAGACAGTAATAATAGTAACACATAACGCGCTGATCGCAGATATGGCGGATACGGTGATCCACATGAAGGACGGAAGGATAGATGGGATACACTGTAACGAAAGCCCGAAGACGGCAGAGGAGATCATATGGTAAGCAGGTCGCTCTTCCGAAAATCCATAAGGGATATGCAAAAGTCAAAGGCGCAGTTCATCTCGATCTTCATTATGGCTGTGCTTTCCGTGACGATCGTTACCGGACTTGACAGCGTATGGAAAACGATAGAGGATCGTACGGACATTATGTATACGGCAACCAACATATCGGATGTATGGGTCAACGTTGCTAATCCTACAGAGAAAGAAATGTGGAGCATTTCCAGGATCGATGGTGTGGAAAAAGCGGAGAAGCGCTTTGCCCTCAACGCCATTTCTTCACTGGCGGGATGCCCGACGTTAAAGGTCTACGCGGTTTCCGGACAAAGCACACTGGATCGTCCGATGCTAAAACAGGGTGGGCTTAAAAGCAAGAGCGGGGCAATACTCGATGAGGCCTTTGCAAAAGAGAACGGGCTTGGACTAAATGACGAAATCAAATTAAAGCTAAATGACAGATGGGCAAGCTTTAAAATAGAAGGCATCGCCCTGAGCAGTGAGCACATATATTCAGTCAAGGGCACAACAACTATAATACCGGACTCCAAAAAATATGGATTCATTATCATAAATGAAGATATGCAAAAGAGCATTTATGGTATGAAGATATATAACCAGGTATGCGTGAAGCTGGCTCCATCTGCCGATGTCACAAAGGTAGAGGAGGAAATCAGCAAGGCCGTCGGGGATGACCTTATTGGTATCGTAGTCAAAGGAGATGACAGCAGCACAAACAATGTTTATGCGAATATAATCCAGTTCAGGACGCTTGCGGCCATATTCCCGCTGATGTTTTTCCTTGTGACAGCGTTGATAACCCAAAGTACGATGCTCAGGATGGTTGAAAACCAGAGAGGCCAGATAGGCATACTAAAAGCGCTGGGCTATTCGAAAGGAAAGATCCTGTGGCATTATACCTCCTATGGTATGTACATGGGATTGCTCGGAGCATTGCTGGGACTTTTGATCGGACCCGCTTTTTTCGGAGGCCTGCTGATCCCATGGCTTAGACTGAGCCTTGCGTACAGCGGTGTCTCAGTGAACTTTGTTAACTTCATTTTCAGCCTGATTATTATTCTCTCTTGCACGGGAGGCATTTCAATGTACGCGTGCCTCAAGCTATTGAGAGATTCTCCTTCGACACTGTTGAGAGATAAGCCCCCTAAAAAAGGCAGCCATATTTTTCTGGAAAGTCTGCCGAAGCTTTGGAACAGGATGAGATTCAGCCGCAAGCTCATTTGGCGCAATACCTTGAAAAATAAAATGCGAATGACCATGAGCGTACTTGGGATCACAGGCTGCTCGGGGCTTATAGTGGCTGCTTTCACGCTATGCACCATGGTCAACGGGATCGCACGGCAGACATACGACGTTACCTATACCTACGACCACAAAATAATACTCGATGATAAAATCGATTCGCGTTTTATCCATAATAAGATGCTTGATGGGACTGTGCAGCAGCTTCAGGAGACGGCGGCGGAAATAATATGCCCTGACGGGAACAGAACAATGGAACCGGTTACGGTATTTACACAATACAGCCCACTTGTACATTTTGAGGATACTGACGGAAATCCTTTGCAGCTTGCAGACAATGGTATCACCATAACAAGAAAGCTTGCACAGACTCTGGACATCGGCATTGGGGACGTCATTGAGCTTAAACGTGCAGGCGAAGGATATGTGAAGGCCCCGATCAGACAGATAGTCTATATGGCTACCGGTCAGGGCCTGTTCATGACAGACAGTTACTTTGAGTTGCTTGGGGAGACCTTCAAACCGACGGCGATCCTCGTAAAATGGAACGATCAGCCGGACCGGACTTTTATGGACAGCGATGCTGCTGATGAATATGTTGACAGGGCTACCCAGATAAAGGATGTCAAGGCAAGTACCAAGGTCGTTTATATTGCGGCGATATTGCTGATATTTATGGGAGGTATCCTTGCATTCGTCGTTCTTTATAACAGTAGTATACTAAATTTCTCGGAGAGGATACGTGATCTTACCACACTTAAGGTTCTGGGTTTTTATCAAAAAGAGATAAGTGCTCTTGTGCTTGCGGAAAATATTATTTCAGTATTAATGGGTTCGGTTTTCGGAATACCTGTAGGCAAGGCTATTGCGGCTATTGCAGCAAGCGGCCTGGATGATCAGATGGATCTGCTGAGTAAAATATCGTTTGGAACTGTAGCTTTGTCAACGGGCATAACATTGGTTTTTGCTATGATTATCAATATAATCGTGGCAGAAAAAATGAAAAATATTGATATGCTTGATTCACTAAAAAGTGTTGAATAGAAAGGTTGGAGGATGCTTATGTCAGGAATGTTTAAAAATCGTGGAAAGTGGTTGTTTGCAGGGGCCGGCCTGCTTGCTGTACTTGTTGCTGCAGGCGTAATAGTATATAATGTAGTAAAGGCGGATAAGACCGAAAGCCTCGCTGATGCTTCTCCGGAAACTGAATATGAACAGGAACGTGACAAGAGCATCGTTGTCTGGGGTGAGGTTAAATACGAGAAAATCTACGAAATAAATATCAGCTTTCCATCTACGGTGACAGGAGTGAATGTCAAGGAAGGTGACCGTGTTTCACTTGGACAGGAGCTTGTAAAGCTTGACATGTCGGAATACCAGGGAACAATGGGCAAGCTCCGGGAACAGCTTGAAGCAGGCCAGGCAGGTATGAAAAGCGCCGAGCAGGATACGCAGGCTCTTACTGCTGATATTGCACAGCTTAAAAAGGACATAAAAACCAAAACAGAAGAATTGAATAAAGGTACTGCTTCAGATCTTGAAATCCTTCAGACGTCGCTGGCGCTGGCTAAAAAAGATCTTGAAAATGCTAAAAGAGACGTTCGGGACAACCAGGTGCTATATGATGCGGGTTCTGTCCCCAAAAGCACATTAGATCAATACATTGATATATTAGACAAAAGAGAGAAAGCTTTGTCAGACATCGAGAGCAATATGAAAAAGGCAAAAAGCTCATTAAGAACAGAGCTTGACCAGCTAAATATCGCATTAAAATCAAAACAGGCCCAGCTTGATCAGATAAAGAACTCCAATACAGCAAATACTGCACAGCAAAGCAGTAGTGTCGAAGCTTCACGTATAGACCTGGAGATTATGGAAAGTAAAGGAGCAATGGGATATCTGAGCGGTGACAATATAGTTTCTTGTGTTAAAAATGGCATCGTACAGAATATCGCAGTGATAAACGGCACGGCACTCGGGACACAGAATATGCCCACAAGAGTGCTTCAGCTCATAGACGCAGATACTATAGTGGTAAGTGCGGAAGTGGATGAGGAGTTTATTAACAATATCACGATGGGCGATGCCGTCAAAATCGTTCCCGCATCAGACAGCAGCCTGTCATTTCCAGGTACCGTGACCCATATTTCGAATCTGGCTGTGGAAAAGGACGGGAAGAGGATCATTAAGGTGGAGATAAAGCCGCAGGATCCTGACGGTAAGCTGAGGCCGGGCTATAGCACGGATGTTTATTTCCCTGCAAAATAACGCGATGACGGTGCTAGCCTTAAAGGCCTGTGTAAGGCACGGCCAGCCGCTACCAGTGCATACCGGCAAAAGGGGTGAGAGTATGGAAAAGATATTGATAGTTGATGACGACAAGGAAATCGCGCTCTTGATCTCAGATACCCTAATTGATGAGGGCTATGAATGCCTTTTGGCATCGAATGGTGAAAGTACACTCGCACTGATTAAAAACAATCCTGACATATCGCTTATACTTCTGGATATTATGCTGCCGGACATAGACGGATTGGAGATCTGCAGGAAAATAAGGAATGCTGTAGCTTGTCCCATTTTGTTCGTGACAGCTAAAAATCGCACCTATGATACCATGCTGGGTTTTGAAATGGGAGCGGATGATTATATTTCAAAGCCTTTTATTACAGAAGAGCTCGTGGCGCGGGTTAAAGCACATCTGCGCAGGGAAAGGCGCAGCCTTAAGAAGAGAAACTGCGCGATGACTATCGGAAATATCTGTATAGACCCCGAAAGCTATGAGGTCATGATAAAGGATAAGGCGGTGGAATTGTCGACAAGAGAATTTCAGCTTCTTAACTATCTTTTTGAAAATGCAGGAAAGGTCGTATCAAAGGAACAGATATTCAGCGCAGTATGGGGCACCGACTTTGCAGACATAGGGACGGTAGCTGTCAATATCAAAAATCTGAGGGACAAGATCGATAGGGAAAACCGCTACATAAAAACTGTGTGGGGTGTTGGATACAAGTTTGTGAGGTATCCGGAGAACGAAAATGAGTATTAGAATAAAACTTATGCTGCTTGTCCTTTCGGCAGTAATAGTAAATATAATGCTGGTGTACGGCTACTATAATATCTTCCTCTCAAAGGAGATATCAAACTACAACATCAGTGTCCGTGCTCAATTGCAGGCCGAAACGGACAGTATTGCAAAAGAAATCAACAACAGGAGCGATTACCCGAAAATACTGCAAGTTATCTCAAAACAAAAAGCCCTGGCCATCCAGGTGAGCGATGAAAATGGTTCAACCATATTAGAGCTCGGTGAGATCACGGGCGTGAATGTGCTGAACAACGCATCCGGCCTTTTTCACGCTGATGGCAATGTTTATCTGCTGACGGTAACAAAACCGCTGCCTCTGAAAAATATTACCGCCTATCAGATAGGCTTGAATATCTTCAAGGCGGAAATAGTTATAATTTGCTTGATCCTGCTATTCTCCGCAGTTCCTATTTACTTGGATTATGTTAAACCTATCGTTTCTCTGCAAAAAAATGTGGAACGGTATAAAGAAGGCATCCGGCCTGACAGCGTAACTCGCAAGGATGAGATAGGACTGCTGCAGAACAGGTTAGTAACGCTTACTGATGCGATCGAAAAAGAAAAGCAAAAGCAGACATTGATCATCGCTTCAATTTCACACGATATAAAAACTCCGTTAACCTCTATAATGGGATTTGCCGAACGTTTGAGAAAAAACTCCCTGCCGGCTGACAGACATGAACAGTATGTTAACATAATCTATAACAAAGCGGTTTCAATAAACAATCTAGTAGATGAATTTGATGAGTTCCTCAATCTCCATATCAAGAGCGGAATAAGGCAACAAAGGATAACAGCTGAGAAATTCTGCGCTGTATTAAAATCGGATTATGAGGCGGAATTGGCGGAAAGAGGAGTTGCTTTCTCTGTGAGTGTCAGCTGCCCCAATGAATATGTTTTTATTGATGTGTCAAAAATGAGGAGGGTCTTTGGAAACATAATCAGCAACAGCCTGAAGCATTTTGGCAGCAAGGCGCCATCAATAGCGGTTTATTGCTCAAGGCAAGGGAATATGGCGCATTTTTCTGTTGAAGATAATGGGACCGGTATTCCGGATGAAGAGTTGCAAAAAATATTCGATCCGTTCTATACCTCTGACAAAGGCCGTTCTGTAGCAGGCCTTGGCCTATCGATATGCAGGGAGATCGTCGAGGCCTTTGGCGGCACCATATGGGCTGAGAATAATAGCTCCGGAGGCACCTCAATAAAGATAGACCTGCCGATAAAATAGACCTGCCGGTAGAACAAACAATGCTCATATCTTTGTATATATCAAGGAAAGAATACCATGGAAAGATCAGACAAGTGCCCGTAACGCTTGGAATTGTTCCCGTTTATATGGTATGATAATTATCAATAACTCAAAGGAAGCGATCACCTTATGTTAACACGGAACCACGACATGGATATGTGCAGCGGTCCGCTGTTTAAAAAAATATTGATTTTTGCGTTGCCGATCATGGCAATGAACATCCTGCAGCTTTTGTTCAACGCTGCCGATATGATAGTCGTCGGCAGGTTTTCAGGCAGTGGGGCACTGGCCGCAGTAGGTGCGACAGGGGCTCTTATAAACCTTATCGTCAACTTTTTCATGGGCTTGTCTGTTGGAACGAGCGTTATCGTAGCGCAGGATTATGGTGCGGGACAGACGGATGCTATAAGCCGGTCTGTTCATACTTCAATTGCTATCAGTATTATAGGCGGTCTGGCCGTAATGGTCATCGGCCTCGTCTTCTGTGAGCCTTTGCTGGTCATGATGGGTACGCCAAAGGACATTCTTGATATGTCGGTTTTATATATGAAAATATATTTCATCGGTGTGCCGGCCAGTATGGTTTTCAACTTCGCAGCTGCTGTTCTTCGTGCAGTCGGTGACAGCCGCCGGCCCATGTACTACCTCATCATTACCGGCATCATCAATGTTATCTTAAATCTGTTCTTTGTTGTCGTGTTTCACATGAGTGTCGATGGTGTGGCCTGGGCTACGGTTATTTCCCAGTATATCTCAACTATATTGATAATGATCTGTCTGATCAGATCCGATGGAGCTATTCGATTTATACCAAGGCAAATGCGAATAGATTGGCATAAACTGGGGTGTATTGTAAGGATAGGCCTGCCTGCAGGCCTGCAAAGCTTGCTTTTCTCCATTTCAAATACATTGATCCAATCTGCGATCAACTCCTTTGGCTCGATAATGGTAGCGGCAAGCGCTGCGGCTGGAAATGTGGAAAACTTGGTTGGCACCACTATGACAGCATATTATAATGCCGCAATTACCTTTGCCGGGCAAAATATGGGAGCCGGTAAGTATAAAAGAATTGACACTGTAGCAAAGGTTTGTACGGTATTGATATTTGCTACCTGGTTTATCCTGGGAGGGGCGACATTGCTGTTCGGCAGGCCGCTGCTTGGTTTGTACACATCAGATCCGCAGGTCGTCGAGCTCGGGATGCAGCGTATGTATATCATGATGGCAGCCTTTTTTACCTGCGGCATAATGAACGTCTATCCAGGACTGACACGCGGCATGGGCTATTCCGTACTGCCGATGGTGTGCACGCTCGTAGGCGCCTGCCTGCTGCGTATAGTCTGGCTGGGAACCTTCTTTGTATGGTATCGTTCCATTTTCACGCTATTCATTTGTTACCCGATCACATGGACTATTGCAGGGCTTGGCCAGGTGGGCGTTTTCTTCTATGCGAGGCACCGGATATGCAAGCGGGCCTTGCAGGATAAATCTGGGATTGACGCGACGGTTGGTTTTTGATCTGTGGCTTGTATTTTTTTGCCTGATTATTGTGCGATCTGACCGGTAAGTCCTTTGAAGGAGATGCCAAGCGCCTGGACGTAGCTTCCAAAGCAGTATATTGACATATTCTGCAGAAAGGTTTTAAATGGTATCAATATATTCTGCGTTTATTTCGAAAGGAAGCTAAAGGTATGGAAAAGGTGAAGGCGTTTTTTAAGAAAAAGGATATAGTCATTTCTGCCCGTCGCTATGGTGTAGATGCATTGGGTGCTATGGCGCAGGGCTTGTTCTGCTCGCTGCTGATCGGCACGATCATAAATACGGTCGGTACACAGGCAGGACTGCCCTTCTTGAATGATATAGGAGGTTTTGCTTCTGCAATGGCCGGCCCTGCAATGGCCATTGCTATCGGATATGCTTTAAAATGTCCGCCGCTGGTACTCTTTTCGCTGGCTGCGGTCGGATACTCTGCAAACACCTTGGGTAAGGCAGGTGGCCCGCTTGCAGTGCTTATAATAGCAATTATTGCGGCAGAACTGGGTAAAATGGTATCCAAGGAGACCAAGGTGGACATACTTGTTACACCACTGGTCACAATCTTTGCAGGCGTGGGCCTGTCAGCCCTTATTGCGCCTCCTGTTGGTATGGCTGCCAGCTGGGTGGGTCAAATCATCATGTGGGCGACGGAACAGCAGCCATTCATTATGGGTATTCTTGTTTCTGCCATCGTCGGTATAGCACTGACACTGCCCATCAGCAGTGCTGCGATCTGTGCTGCACTTAGCCTTACCGGACTTGCCGGAGGAGCGGCTGTGGCCGGCTGCTGTGCCAATATGGTCGGCTTTGCCGTACTGTCCTTCCGTGAGAACCGCTGGGGTGGGTTGATATCACAGGGACTGGGTACATCAATGCTTCAGATGGGCAATATAGTCCGAAATCCGAAGATATGGATCCCTGCTATTGTTACAAGCTGCATCACAGGGCCTATTGCAACGGTTGTGTTCGGCCTGAAGATGAATGGCCCGGCGGTTGCTTCCGGCATGGGCACCTGCGGCCTGGTTGGCCCAATAGGCGTTTATACGGGATGGATCAATGATGTTGCAGCCGGTTCAAAGGCGGCAATAACAGCAATGGACTGGGTAGCTCTGATATTGATATGCTTCATTCTGCCGGCAGTCATATGCTGGGCTTTGGGCCTTGTCTGCAGAAGGCTCGGCTGGATAAAGGAAGGGGATCTGAAGCTGGAGAACTGATCCGGTAAAAAAAGAGCCTTCCGCTTACTAACAGCAGGAGGCTCTTTGACCTTCGATTGATCAAAGTGATAATATTTTACTGAGCTCTATCATGCTTTCATCAATTGTCTTTGTCATTTCAAGCGCTTCGTTGATTTCAATACCCTGTACTATATGATCCTTGAACACCACGACCTGGTTATATATACCGTTGCTTAAAAGTTCTGTCGCCTTTGCACCCATCCTGCTTGCCATGACCCTGTCGCGAACTGTAGGGCTTCCTCCGCGCTGTATATGGCCAAGGACAGTGGCTCTTGCCTCGAGGCCTGTGACCTCTTCGATTTTTTGAGCCATCTCGATGGCACCGCCTGTACCCTCTGCGACTATTACGATATAGTGCTTCTTGCCCCTGTTCTTGCCATCCAATATCGGCTTGATTATATCCTTGTTGAAATCAAAAGGTTTTTCAGGCAGCAATATTACTTCCGCGCCGCAGGCTATTCCGGCGTTGAGTGCAATATAGCCCGCATGCCTTCCCATTACCTCCAGTACACTGCAGCGTTCGTGGGAATAAGCAGTGTCTCTTATCTTGTCAAGAGCGTCCTGCGCTGTGTTCAAAGCGGTATCATAACCAATGGTGTAATCAGAGCAGCCGATATCATTATCTATGGTTCCCGGTACTCCGATGACCTTCATGCCATACTTGCTCAAATCCCTTGCACCACGGAAGGAGCCGTCTCCGCCGATTACTACGAGTGCATCGATACCGAATACCTGAGCCATCGATATGCCTTTTTTGATGCCCTCCTCAGTCTTAAAGGCATTACAGCGGGCTGTCTGCAGTACAGTTCCGCCCCTATGGATTATATCTGACACTCTTCTAAGATCCATTTCAAATACTTCTCCGCTGATGAGGCCATTATAACCCTTCCTTATTCCCATTACATTGAATCCGTGGTAGATCCCTGTTCTGACCACAGCCCTTATAGCTGCGTTCATACCGGGAGCATCCCCGCCGCTGGTCAATACGCCTATAGTTTTTATATCACCCATGAAATTCCTCCGTATCTTACCATTTATCTGATTATGCTATTTATCTGCCAATACTATTAAAATCATAATCATTTTTAGGCACAACACTTATATTTATTATTACTTTATTTTATAATTTTTTATTATATCATACAATATTTTTCATACACATGATGGTAATTTTATAACTATAGTTTTGTGTGATCCAGCGGCGGAAACATTACAGCCACTTTAATTATTCAACATCCTGCAGCGCATCGTAGCCTTCTTCTCCGGTCCGGACTTTAACGACATTTTCAACATTATATACAAATATCTTGCCGTCACCAATATTACCTGAGTAAAGGACTTCCTTCGCGGTTTCTATTACCAGCCTGACGGGGACCTTGCTAATGACGATCTCGACCTTTATCTTCGGGAGAAGCTTCGTTTCAAATTCCACGCCGCGGTAGTATTCGGTCATTCCACCCTGCAGTCCATAGCCAAGTACATTTGTGACCGTCATGCCTGTTATGCCGATCTTATCCATTGCATTTTTCAGCGACTCGAATTTGTTCTGCTTGGTGATGATCTCGACCTTGGTCAGCTTAATGCCTGTACTGTCTGCAGGAGTTTCGATGACCTTGACCGGTACTGCACGCTCTACAGGAACCTTGCCTGTTGCTTTGGAAGCAGCCGGTACGATGGCATCAGAGGTGTCAACATCGTTTGTATAATCAACCGTTACGAAATCAGGATAACCCATGTTGCCATGTTCGCCGATATCCAGGCCTTCGATCTCTTCCTTTGCAGAAACACGCAGTCCCATAGTCATTTTAATAATCTTCCATACCAGGAGTGATGCCGGGAAAACGAAAGCTCCTACACACAATACGCCGAGAGCCTGTCTGCCCAGTAATTCAAAACCGCCTCCAAAGAACAGTCCGTTTGGTGAACTTATTCCGCCTATCCCATCCTGCGCAAACAAGCCTACAAAAAGTGTACCGAGCACGCCGTGAACAAGGTGGACGGATAATGCACCAACCGGATCATCAAGCTTGATCCTGTCGAAGAACATTACCGCCAGTACGACGAGAATGCCTGCAACTGCTCCAATTATGAGTGAACTTGTCACACTTACATATGCACAGCAGGGTGTTATTGCAACGAGTCCTGCCAGAAGACCGTTTATAGACATGCCCAGATCAGGTTTACCTATCACCAGCCAGGCAGTGGCAGTAGCTGTGAGTATTGCTACGATGCCGGCCGTGTTTGTTGTAACAAGTATATGTGATATTGAAGTAGGATCTGCTGCCATGGTGGAACCGGGATTGAAACCGAACCAGCCGAACCATAAAACGAATGCGCCAATTGTCGCAAGGCTCATGTTATGGCCTGGAATAGGGTGTATGCTGCCGTCCTTCATGTACTTTCCTATTCTGGGGCCCAGGAGAAGCACACCGGCCAGAGCTGCCCAGCCGCCGACAGAGTGTACAACGGAACCACCTGCGAAGTCCAGCATTCCAAGCTTGGCAAGGAAACCACCGCCCCAGATCCAATGTCCTACTATCGGATAAATCAGCATAGTCAGTATTAGTGAAAAAACAATGAATGAAATGTATTTGATACGCTCTGCAACCGCTCCTGAAACGATAGTTGCGGCAGTTCCGCAGAACACCAGCTGGAAGAAGAATTTTGCCCAGAAGGGGACGCCTGCCCATGATATTGCCGAGTAAACGCCCTGATATGCATCGCCGGTCGCCGGTGAGTTGTCGGCGCCGCTTGCCATGAACAGACCGTTCAGACCCATAAAGCCATTGCCGTCTCCGAACATAAGGCCCCATCCTATGACTAGAAAGCCAAGAGAAGAAACAGCAAAGACAATAAAGTTTTTTGATAGTATGTTAACTGAATTCTTCTGTCGTGCAAGCCCACTTTCTACTGATGCAAAGCCAAGATTCATAAAGAAAACCAGTACTGCTGCGAAAATTACCCAAACGGTGTCCAGAATTACTTTTGTATCCATTATTAATCCCTCCTGTTAATTTTTTTGCAATCCGGCAATTTATTTCTAAAAACAAAAAAAGGCGCGAACCAACGAAAAATTGGTTCGGCGCCTTTGCCTTTAAAATAAATATGCTTTATGCTAATTGATTTTTATACTGTATCAGAATAGTGAAATATTGTCAATATTAATTTTTTGCTCAATTTTTTCGGTAAGGGCAACTTTTATTGATATGTCATTGAATTATTTCCACAAATAGTTAACAAAATTCATACATAACCTGCTTTATGACAACCAGCTATAGCTGTATGGCTGCCCTTAGCGTAAATTTTGAGCAGGTTTTTATACTTGGAGCAGAAGCCAGGGGGAATATGGGTCCGCGGTCTCAGCATAAAAAATGGTTGCTAATCCCGCGAGACCGCCTTTTTGTAATTTACAATGTACTTGGTAATACATTATACTATTATACATATGGTTAATTGTGTTATTCTCTCCAGAACAGTTATTTACAACAGTCGGGGCACAGAGAACAAGTGCAGGGAACAAAATTTGCGGGGGTGGTTCAATATGAACAGCAACAAAGTTGTGAGCATTAAAAAGTTAATAGCATGGATGTCTGTTTTTGCGCTGGTTTTGTCATTAATGACCGGATGCAGTTCAACGGACGGAGCTAAGCAGGAAGAAATACCTGCGGTACAGAATCCAACCGAGCCGGCTCAAAATGAGGCTCCGGCAGTTGAGGCTGCAGAAGCTGAAGAAACAGAGCTTTACAAGGAAACGTTTGCAAGCGGGAAGGGACTGGCTGTACAGGCAGGAGGAGCAAACCTGAAGCCGGTGACCGGCAAGGTGTTTGACGGAAACGATGACGGAGCTGCGCTGTATATCAGCAACAGAGTGAACAACTGGGATGCGGCAGATTTCAAATTCGCAGACCTGGGCCTTGAAAATGGAACGATATGCAACATAACAGTCAAGGGATATGTTGATGCAGATGCGGAGGTACCCGCAGGAGGACAGGCATGGCTGCAGGCAGTAGACAGCTATCAATGGCTCGGCGGTGTTGATTATGTAGCTGGAAAGGCGTTCACGCTGACAGGCAAATATACTGTCGATACCGGAAAGGACGTCGCTATACGCGTTCAGTCCAGCGAAGAAGGAAAGACAGTACCGTTCTACATAGGAGAAATAACGATCACCGGTAAAAAGGGAGAGGTTCAGGCACCTGCAGCAACAGGACCTAAGGCGCCTGCTGAAAAGTTCACCCCCATTAATTTTGAAGATAATACAGCACAGGGCTTCAAGGGCAGGGCAGGCACTGAGACATTGACCGTGACTGATGAAGCAAATCATACTGATGGCGGTAAATACGCTCTTAAGGTAGAAGGCAGGACCATCGCATGGCATGGACCTTCACTAAATGTTGAAAAATATATTGACGAAGGAATGGAGTATAAGATCACGGCTTGGGTAAAGCTGATCAATCCGACAAGCTCGCAGTTACAGCTTTCTACTCAGGTAGGCAATGGTGACGGGGCCTCATATGTAAATCTAGCACCCAAAACTATCAGTACAGGCGAAGGATGGGTCCAGCTCGAGGGGAAATATCGTTATAACAATGCAAGCAGCGGATACATGACTATTTATGTTGAAAGTGCAAGTGACGCTACGGCATCCTTCTATATTGATGATATCAGCTTTGAGAGCACTGGTGCAGGCGCTGTGGCAATACAGAAGGATATTGCCCCGATCAAGGATGCCTATAAAGATATGTTCCTGTTTGGAAATGCTATATCAGCCGAAGATCTGGAAGGTGTCAGGTTTGACCTTCTAAAAATGCACCATAACGTAATTACTGCAGGCAATGCAATGAAGCCTGACGCTTTGCAGCGCACCAAGGGCAACTTCAATTTCGCCGCTGCAGACAGTATGGTTGATAAGGTCCTTGCTGAAGGTATGAAGATGCATGGTCATACGCTGGCCTGGCATCAGCAATCTCCTGTATGGATGAATACGAAAGAGGATGGTTCCAAACTTAGCCGGGAGGAAGCACTTGAAAATCTGCGTACCCATATCAAGACGGTAGTAGAGCATTTCGGCAACAAGGTCATATCCTGGGACGTAGTAAACGAAGGAATGAATGATAATCCTACCAAGCCATCGGATTGGAAGGCTTCGCTTCGTCAGTCACCGTGGTATAACGCTATAGGCGACGACTATATCGAGCAGGCGTTCCTTGCAGCCAGAGAGGTGCTTGATCAGCATCCTGACTGGGATGTAAAGCTGTATTACAATGACTATAATGATGATAACCAGAACAAGGCAACAGCTATATACAACATGGTCAAGGAACTGAATGAGAAATATGCAAAGAAACATCCCGGCAAGCGCCTCATCGATGGTGTCGGAATGCAGGGACACTACTCTGTCAACACTAACCCGGCAAATGTAGAGCTGTCATTGGAAAGATTTGCATCCCTTGGAGTAGAGGTCAGTATAACAGAGCTTGATATAATGGCAGGAAATAACTCTGAGCTCTCGGAAAAACTGGCAAATGCCCAGGGTGTATTGTACGCGCAGCTTTTCAAGATATTCAGCGAGCATGCGGATAATATTGCTCGTGTTACCGTATGGGGCATGGATGATGGCACAAGCTGGAGATCTTCACAAAACCCAACTCTCTTCAACAAGGATCTCCAGGCTAAACCGGCATATTACGGAGTTATCGATCCTGACAAATTCTTAAAGGACTTTAAGGTGGAATCTGTAGATTCCAACAAAACGACCGCAAAATTTGGAACCCCAAAAATCGATGGCAAGATAGACGCCTCATGGAAGAACGCTCCGGAGCTGCAGATTAACCGTTATCAGATGGCTTGGCAGGGAGCATCGGGCACAGCAAAGGTCCTCTGGGACAACAAAAACCTGTATGTACTGTATCAGGTGAACGATGCACAGCTCGACAAGGCAAGTGAAAACCCATGGGAACAGGATTCTGTTGAAGCATTTGTGGATGAGAACAATGGAAAGACGACCTTCTATGAGGAAGATGACGGACAGTTCAGAGTCAATTATGAGAATACGGCAACATTTAACCCCGAAGGTATCGAAAAAGGCTTCAAATCGGCAGTCACTGTTTCAGGAACAAGCTATACTGTTGAAATGAAGATACCGTTCAGATCAATAACTCCCAAATCCGGCATGCAGCTCGGCTTTGATGTACAGATCAATGACGGGAAGGATGGAGCACGGCAGAGCGTAGCTACGTGGAATGATTTGACCGGCAACGGTTATCAGGACCCGTCGGTGTTTGGCGTTATTACGCTGGAGAAGTAACAGACTGTAAAAACCGGTTAAAGAATGATTGCCTCCGGATACGATGCATTGTCATCTTTCGGGGGCAATTTATTTTATTTTTAATTTAACTAAAAAAATTGTCAAAAAAACAACAAATTTGGTGTACTTTTTCTTGTACATTTTTGTGAAAAATGCTAGTATAAAAAACATGCGTCATTATGCTATAGTAGCTAGTATGTGCAAAAAAAAGTACACCGAGGTGCAATTATGAATAATAGTAGATCAAAAATAGCAATTATCGGGTCAGGTTTTGTTGGAGCTTCCGCAGCTTTCGCTATGTCATTAAATCAGATGGTTAATGAGATGGTCCTGATCGACGTAGCAAGAGAGAAAGCCATAGGCGAAGCAATGGACATAAGCCACGGCCTTTCATTTTTAGGACAGATGTCGGTATACGGCGGCGATTACTCCGACTGTGCTGATTGTGATGCAATAATTATCACAGCAGGCGCAAACAGAAAACCCGGCGAAACGCGCATAGATCTTGCGCGTAAGAATACCATGATAGCCAAGGAAATCACGGAAAACATCATGAAGTACTATACAAGGGGAGTAATACTGGTTGTAGCCAATCCTGTTGATATCCTCACGTATAAGATCCAAAAATGGTCAGGACTGCCGGCGGGAAAAGTATTTGGAACAGGTACTGTCCTGGACAGTTCAAGGTTCAGGTTCCTGTTAAGCAGAAAATTCGATGTTGATATCAGGAATGTCCATGGATATATGATCGGAGAGCATGGCGATTCGCAGTTGCCCCTTTGGAGCGGCACTCACATTGCAGGGAAAAATATCCGGGAATTCTTCGATGATCCTGCATATGGTATAACTGATGAAGTAAAGGAAGCTATAATACAGGATGTAAAGACTTCAGGCGCTGAGATAATCAAGAAAAAGGGCGCCACATATTATGCAATTGCAGTTACCATAAATACGATCCTTGAATCGCTATTGAAGAATCAGAACACAATAAGAACAGTCTCATCAGTTATAAATAACAAGTATGGTGTTGACGATGTTGCACTGAGTCTTCCTTCGATCGTAAATTCAAACGGAGTCAAGGGTATACTGGACCTCAAATTGACAGATGAGGAGCAGAAAGCGCTTTTATATTCAGCAGAGCAATTGAAGAGCGTTTTGGATCACGTCAGGGATATTTAATGGATTCAATAATAAAAGCCGCACAAGCTGTGCGGCTTTTATTATTTTACTCCTTCTTTTTATCTACATCGCCTTGCCTGATTTCTACCCTGCGAATCTTTCCACTGATAGTTTTTGGAAGCTCTGTGACAAACTCGATGACTCTGGGGTATTTGTATGGCGCCGTAACGCGCTTCACATGATCCTGGAGCTCTTTGACCAGTGCTTCGCTGCCGGTATAACCCTTGGCTAGTATTACTGAGGCTTTGACGATCTGGCCTCTGTCGGGATCGGGCACAGCAGTGATGGCGCATTCCAGCACGGCGGGATGCTCAATGAGCGCGCTCTCGACTTCAAAGGGCCCGATCCTGTAGCCGGAGCTCTTGATTACATCGTCAGCCCTTCCAACAAACCAGAAATAGCTGTCCTCATCGCGCCAAGCCATATCTCCGGTAAAATACATGTTATCGTGCCAGACTTCTTTTTTCAGCTCTTCATCATTGTAATAACCGCAAAACATACCAAAGGGTTTACCATTGTCTGTTCTTATTACTATCTGGCCTTCTTCGCCAACCTCGCAGGAATTGCCGTCCTCATCCACTATATCAGCATTATAACCCGGTGCCGGCCTTCCCATCGAACCCGGCTTTGGTTCCATCCACGGGAAGTTGGCAACCGTCAGTGTAAGCTCTGTCTGCCCGTATCCCTCTGCCAGCTTCAGGCCGGTTGCCTTGTAAAACTGGTTATATACTTCCGGATTAAGGGGTTCTCCTGCGATAGAGCAATGAGTCAGTGAGCTGAGATCAAATTGTGTGAGGTCCTCCTTGATAAGGAACCTGTAAATCGTAGGCGGAGCGCAGAAGGTAGTTACTTTGTGCTTTACCATAATGTTCAGCATATCCCTGGCATTGAATTTCTCATGGTCGTATGTGAATACAGCACTGCCGCAGATCCACTGGCCATATATCTTTCCCCACATGGATTTCATCCAGCCCGTATCCGATACTGTAAGATGAAGCCCGTTATCCTGTACACACTGCCAGTACTTCGCGGTATTGATATGACCCAGGGGGTATGTGAAATCGTGGAGAACCATCTTGGGCATTCCGGTTGTTCCAGAAGTGAAATAGAGCAACATTGTATCTTCATTCTTTGCCGCTTCGCTTCCGACTGGTTTTGGGAAATCAGGAGATGCTTTTTCCAGCTCTTCGTCAAAATTATACCAGCCTTCAGCTTTGCCGTTGACTGCAACAAGCGTTTCAAGCGTAGTTGATTTGCTCCTTGAATCGTTTATGTGCCTGACTACTTCGCCTTCTGCTACAGATATGATCATTTTTATACCGGCAGCATTACATCTGTAAATAATGTCCTTTGAAGTCAGAAGGTGAGTCGCAGGTATTCCTATAGCACCGATCCTGTGAAGCGCAAGGAGAGCATACCAGAATTCGAAGCGCCTTTTAAGGATGAGCATTACCCTGTCACCCTTTTTGATCCCAAGAGATTTGAGGAAGCTGGCGGTTTTGTTGCTGTAATACTTCATATCGCCGAAGCTTACAATTTTCTCATCACCTTTGTCGTTACACCAGACCATGGCTGTTTTATCAGGGCTTTTATCCGCTATTTCATCTACTACATCGTATGCGAAATTAAAATCACCGGGTATGGAGATCTTAAAATTGTTGTAGTAATCCTCGTAGTTCTCAAAGTTCTGCTTTGATACATATTTGCTTAACATAATCAGTACCTCTTTAATTTAATATTATTGCCAGGAACTTGGCTGGTTTCCCGTCAAGTGCCTTCATGCCATGGCTGCAGCCGGAGTCAAAATACAGTGAGTCGCCCTCGTTCAGCGTCAGCTGGTGTCCGTCAATACTGATCACCAGTGTGCCCTCAAGGACATAGTTGAATTCCTGCCCGGGATGGGAGTTGTAGTGGATCGTATCATCGCTGCCGGGCTCCACAGTCACAAGGAACGGCTCGGATTTCTTATTTACAAATTTGTATGCCAGGCTTTGGTACTTGTAAGGTTTACGCCTTTCTACGCTCACACCCTTGTTTTTTCTTACAAGACAGTAGGTGTGCAGCTTTGGATCCTCACCGGTAAGTATTGCTGTCAATTCTACCCCAAACTTGTTTGCAGCCTCATACAGGAAGCCTATTGGTATGTCGGTATTACCGCTTTCGTACTCTTTGTATGTCTCTGATGTGACACCAAGCTCTGCGGCAAGGGTTTCCACGGACAAGCCGGCTATTTCACGCAGATCCTTTATCCTGGATGCAATCTGCTTAACTTGATCAGACATAAAATGCCCATCCTTTCAAATAGAGTTTTTATTTATTGCCTGCTTTGATTAAATATGCTTTTTTTAACATTGATGTAATATTATCATATTTTCTCATTAAAATGAAGGAATCCATATTTCGGCTAAAACCAGAGCAATAAAACATAAAAAAAATTAATGTTTTATCTGATAATTAACAGGAAGATTCCATGATCTTTGGCGAGAGATGAAGTTCAATGTTCCCTTTGTTCAAAATGGGTTTCCAGAATTCAGGCAAGAGGATTATTGTGCAGAAAAAGAGCCCAATATATTGTATACTGGGTTCTTGCTATTTTTTATAGACATAATCATCATGGAATCTGAAAATAGTGCCTAATTGGTCAAGGTATTAGTACCAGAATCATTTAAGTTACGTATTATTTCTCTCTTGGCCGCATTTCTGCCAATATCGTAGCTAGCTTTGTAGACAACAGGCAATATTGTTGCTAATATTACTACCATTCCTATTATTACAGCTAAAACTTTTCTGTTAAATAAATCTGTCATATTATCACTTCCCAAGCCGATGATCCAGCATTACATCATTATACCCATTATTATACGCCACAATAGCGACAACTACAAGAATAACTACTACTACTGCCTACGCATAGGGTTTTCCAAGCACATAACAAACCAGAAAATCAAACAGTCCTTGCTCAGGATATGCCCAGTGTCTTAGGGTTTATCATATGCTTGAATACAGTTTCCAAAATGGCTTTCCCAAAATACCTGATTCCACCCGGCTATTCGCCTCTTCTTTTTTAGACTCGTCTTTCCAGACATATCCTACTTTGATATATTCATAGCCCATATTAAATAATCACTTGGCCCAAATTTCAGGAATAGTCCACTTTTATAGTAATAGATGCACATAAATAATGTTTTTATAGCTTTATGACAACCTACCATGCTATTATCGTGCCCTATACTTAAAATTTTGGCCACGATAATTGTTTTATGAGTAGATACTCGTGCTTTGCTTTATGCAATTACCGTGCTAATACTGCTACTTACAATAGCACTGCCACTAATTCTGGACTTCGACCCTCGATTATGCTACAATTTACGGATACCTATGGAGGATGGGGGTCCGCAAATGGAACAACTATACGTATCAGATAATATGTTCGACAAATTCCGCCGCACATTCATAGGCGACCGGGCATTTTATAAATCAGTGCTTGCGCTTGTTATACCTATGATAGTGCAAAATACGATATCCAATTTCGTTAATCTGCTTGACAATATCATGGTAGGGCAGGTTGGCACGGTACAAATGTCGGGGGTGGCAATTGTAAACCAGCTCATGTTTGTATTTATGCTGACTCTTTTTGGCGGCCTGTCCGGTGCAGGTATATTTGGCGCGCAGTATTATGGCGCAGGCGACAACGATGGACTCCGCCATACATTCAGGTTCAAGCTCCTGACTGTTGCGGTCATACTGGTCGCAGCTGTCACGATATTTCTGACCAGTGGCGATATGCTGATATCACTATATCTTAAGGGCGGGGGAGATCCCGCTGACGCAGCAGCGATGCTTGAGTACGGCAGAGCCTATCTGAAAATCATGCTGTGGGGGCTGCCGGCGTTTGCGTTATCACAGGCATACAGCAGTACACTGCGTGAAACGGGCGAGACTATGCTGCCTATGAAAGCGAGTATAGCAGCCGTACTCACAAATCTGTGCTTTAACTATGTGCTGATATTCGGAAAGCTTGGGTTTCCAAAGCTCGGTGTTGAAGGCGCGGCTATCGCAACTGTAATATCCCGTTTTGTCGAGCTTGTGATCATCGTTATATATACGCACAGGAACACGGTGCGTTTCCCGTTTATCGTTGGCCTTTACCGTTCGATGAGGATCCCGAAGAGCTTGGTAATACAAATATTCAAAAAGGGGATGTCGCTTCTTGGAAACGAATTGTTCTGGTCAATGGGTGTTTCGACGCTGACCCAGATCTTTTCGACATATGGGTTGAATGTCGTAGCCGGTATGAATATATCCAGCACGATAGCAAATCTCTTTAATGTCGTTTTCGTTTCGATGGGATCGGCAGTTGCCGTAATGGTCGGGCAGTCGCTTGGCGCCGGAGATATGCAGCGTGCCAAGGCTCAGGCATGGAAGCTGATATTCTTCAGCGTATGCACGTGCTTTGTAATAGGTACGGTTATGGCCTTTACAGCACCATTCATACCGCGGGTTTATAATACGACGGAGGAGGTGCGGGGGCTGGCGACACACTTTATGCGGGTCGGTGCCGTATTGATGCCGTTCTTTGCTATTTCCCACTGTAGTTACTTTACTATACGTGCCGGAGGGAAGACGATTATAACAGTTTTGTTTGACAGCGTATATTCCTGGGTCGTATTTATACCGCTTGCATTTATTGTGACAAACTATACCGATTTGAATATTTATCTGGCATACCCGATATGCTATCTGCCTGACATTATTAAAAGCGTGATCGGTATACTTGTTGTAAGGACGGGGTATTGGGCTCAGAATGTGGTGGATAACAAGGCTGTTGCTGAATCTGCAGGTTAAACTTTGGAGGATTGAGTTATATTTGCTGATGGGCTTAGGATGTGGTTACAGATCAGTCCGCTGCCTGAACTTAGGGTTCTCATGAATATTTTTTTCATTGACAAATATATATTATTGGGGTAATTTATTTTTATGCAAAAATTGCAGGGATGTGTATATTTATTCGTCCCAGATTACAATTAAAGGAGAAAATTATGAAAAGAATCATTGCATTATTGACAGCTGTTATTATTTTGACCACCGGCGTATTGCTGACAGGCTGCGGAAACCAGGAAAATGGCGCATCGGCCAAATCAGTTAAGGTCATAGACATACCGCTCACACAGGAAGAGTATGCTTTTGGTGTAGATAAGAATCAGCCGGAGCTTTTAGATAAGGTTAACAAATTCATTGCACAGATCAAATCAGATGGGACCTTCGACAAAATAATGAATAACTATTTTGGCAATGGAACACCTGTTGAAGTAGTTTCCGCACAGCTCGATGAAACAAAGGATCAGCTAGTAGTCGCAACGAATGCGGGATTTGAGCCCTTTGAATATACCGCAGGCGCAAACTACCTTGGAATAGACATGGAAATTGCTGCACTGCTTGCAAAGAGCCTTAATAAGGAGCTTGTTATCAGCAATATGGATTTTGAGGCAGTATGTCTTTCAGTAGGACAGGGCAAGGCTGACATAGCTATGGCTGGACTTACAATAAAAGAGGACAGAAAAGAATATGTCACATTTTCCGACAAGTACTATGATGCAGCTCAGAAGCTGATTGTTAAAGCTTCGGATACGACATTTGACAATTGCAAGGCTGCAGCTGATGTAGAAGCTATCCTTTCAGGCCTTGACAGCAAAACAAAGATAGGCGTTCAGAATGGCACTACCGGCAAATTCTATGTTGAAGGCGATCCGGACTGGGGCTTTAACGGCTACCCTGTTGAATGCGTTGGTTATAAATCCGGCTCATTGGCAGTACAGGATATGCTCAATGGCAATATAAATTATGTTATAATAGATGAAGCACCGGCAAAATGCATAACAGAAACAATAAATAAGCTCAACTAAAACGTGATATTAGATTTCAATAAAAGAATATAGAGATACAATACCTCGCTGATAACATTAGCGGGGATATTGTATCTTAAAGGGTAAAAATAATGGGGAATTTTGACAAGAAAATTGCTGCTTTCTGGGAAATATTTTATAAGTACAACGGGTACGAGAAAGTCCTGACAGGGCTAAAGAATACCCTGATCATCGCTATTGTCGGTTTGGCAATAGGTATCGTGATTGGTACTATTATCGCCAGCATAGAAGTGTTGCCAAAATACAAAAGACTGCCAAGGATACTTAATGGAATATGTACTTTTTATGTAGGCTTATTCAGAGGGACTCCTGTTGTAGTACAGCTGCTGGTAGCATATTATGTCATTCTTCCCCTGCTGGGAATAAACATGCCTCCGCTCAATGTCTGTATACTTGTGTTCGGACTAAACAGCGGAGCATACGTTTCTGAAATAATGAGAGGCGGGATCATGTCTGTGGACCCGGGCCAGATGGAAGCGGGCCGCGCTGTTGGACTTGGTTACGGAATTACCATGGTAAAGATCGTCGTACCCCAGGCTGTTAAAAACATACTACCTACGCTTGGCAATGAATTGATCGCCCTTGTAAAGGAAACCTCTGTTGTGAGCTTCGTTGGGGCGGCTGACCTGTATGTGGCCTTCAGCTATATAGGTACGAATAACTATGAATTCATGGTTCCGTTCCTTGTAATGGCCTTGATTTATATAGTACTGGTCATGGCAATAGCCTTGCTCGTTAAAACTATGGAAAGGAGCCTGAGAAAAAGTGATAGACGTAATTGATCTGAAAAAAAACTATGGCAGGCTCGAAGTGCTCAAAGGTATAAATATTACCATAAGCGAAGGCGAGAAGGTTGCCGTAATAGGCCCCTCCGGAAGCGGCAAAAGCACGTTCCTGCGCTGCTTGAACTGTATGGAGGACCCAACTGGGGGCTCGATAATTTTTGAAGGCGTAGACATTGCAGATATGAAGGTGGATATAAATGTTCACAGGCGCCACATAGGCATGGTTTTTCAGCAGTTCAACCTTTTTAGCAACAAGACCGTTATTGGCAATATCATGCTGGCTCCGCTGCATATAAGGCTCCATGACCTACGGATGAAGAAGCTGAAGAACAGCTTGATAAAGATCGGCAATGCATTCAGAAAAAATAAGACGCCTCTTTATGAAATAAATACAACTAGCAATGAAATCAAAGCCGAGGTAGGGGAAAATGCTATCCGTCTGCTGAAGAGGATCGGGCTTGAGGATAAGGCCGAGACCTACCCATCGACGCTCTCAGGCGGACAGAAGCAAAGGATAGCAATAATCCGTGCTCTTGCAATGAATCCGAAGGTCATGCTGTTCGATGAACCTACATCCGCCCTCGACCCGGAAATGGTCGGGGAGGTCCTGGATCTTATCAAGCAGCTTGCTGATGAGGGAATGACCATGGTGATCGTTACACACGAAATGGGCTTTGCCCGCGAAGTTGCCACAAGGATACTCTTTATGGATGAGGGCAGGATACTTGAAGAAAACAGCCCCGCCGAATTCTTCTCAAACCCGCAGAACCCAAGGACGAGGGAGTTCTTGTCCAAGGTGCTGTAAGGATCGGTACTATCCATATGAGTTAGACAGGGCTCGAGGGAAAAACAAAGGGTTTACAGTACGACTCACTGTAAACCCTATCAACTTACTAACCAAATTTAAAACAATACTTCCCTTGCACCTGAAGATGCCTTGGCAATAAGGTGTCCCTTGTTGTACGAACGCAGGACCAGTGAATTATAGTTCAGAGCGTCGTAATAGCTTTTCGCGTCCAGTATGACGAAGCTTGCAGGGTTTCCAGCCTTTATACCGTAGCTATCGCCCAAATGCAGCGTTTTTGCGGCATTGGACGAGATAAACCTGTACGAGTTCATTATATCCTCATAGCCCATCATCTGGCATACGTGCAGACCCATGAACACCACATCGCGCAAATTGCCATTCCCCAGAGGGTACCATGGATCGAATATATCATCGTGGCCAAAGGAAACATTGATCCCCTCTGCGGCAAGCTCCTTTACACGAGTTATACCCCTGCGCTTTGGATAGGTATCCATACGTCCCTGCAGGTGGGTGTTTACCAAAGGATTTGCAACAAAGTTGATACGGCTCATTTTCAGCAGCCTCATCAGTCTGACAACATATGCATTATTGTATGAATGCATTGCTGTTGTATGGCTGGCAGTCACACGATCAAACAACTGCATCTCATATGCCCGTGCTGCCAGGGTTTCCAGACCGCGGGAGGCTTCGTCATCAATCTCGTCACAATGTACATCCACCAGCTTGTCATACTTACAGGCCAAATCCATAGCAAAGTTTAGCGATTCGACACCATATTCGCGGGTGAATTCAAAATGGGGAATTGCCCCAACTGCATCCGCGCCCATCTTCATCGCGTTCTCCATAAGGTCGCGGCCGTTTGGATAGCTGAGTATCCCCTCCTGAGGAAAGGCTACGATCTGTATGCTTACTTTATCCTTCAGTTCGTCGCGAAGCTCAAGCATTGCTTCCATAGCAACAAGCTTGGGGTCTGTAACATCCACATGAGTGCGGACGTGCTGTATTCCGTTGGCTGCCTGCATGCGTATTACCCTGTTTACACGCTCCTTGACATCAGCCTTTGAAAGTTTTTCCTTTCGCTTGCTCCAGCATTCGATGCCTTCGAATAAAGTGCCGGAAAGGTTCCACACCGGATCACCTGCTGTCAGACAGGTATCAAGGTGTACATGGGATTCGATGAACGGTGGGAGGGCGAGCTTGCATCCAAAATCTTCCGTCTCTTCACCTGGACGCGCAGACAGCCCTTCGCCTATTTCTTCGAATATGCCGTTTGATGTACGGATGTCGGAGAGCATTTGAGAGTTTTCAATGTAAACATTTTTTATAAGCATTTGTTTTACCTTCTATCATAATTATGTTGATGCCAGTGTTATTAATCGCCAGCGACGCGCATTACTGCTGTGATAACAACACTACTCATTAATTATTATACCTTTTTTCTGTCGATAATTTCAGCTACTATATAACATACACATGCTACTGCCATAGCATTGATCGCAGCGATGCCGAAGTGAATGAAATTTCCAGCCAACGCTCCTGCTACAACGCCAATTGTAAGCAAGTATCCCGGTGTATGCTCCCAGTATGATACCGCCAATCAGGATCGCCCATATAAAGCCGGACAGGTCCAGGCCATTTCCGAGGCTGGCGCCAACACTCATGCTGGCTGAGAAGAAGGTGAAGCCGAGCATAATGAAGAACATTGGCCAAAAGCCCTTCCGCGCGCTGGAGGGTACTCTTTCGAGTGAGTAGTCGACGTTGATGTGTTCGTTGCTTTTTTTTGCCATGATTTTCCCCTTTACAATAAAATTGTAAGCAGCTGAAATACGTCGACGGTATGGGCATTATTAAAAATGCCTTTTATGACCATGAACCGACGCAGGACATAAAAAAATCCTGCATTGACCGCAAGATTTGACACATCATAATAGTATAGCTAGGCGATATATGTCCCCCACCTCTTGGCTCTTTTGCTTTCGTAAAAAGCCTTGGTGCGGGTACCGATTTGCCTTTTCAGGCGGCGAGCATATCTCCTGCCTCGCTAATGACGTTATATATAATCTTGTCGGCATCTCTGTACCGAATTTAAAGATGTTTTTGCCGAATCAATACTAACATTGCTGATGAAATTTGTCAATGAAATATAGTAGTTGCTCGCACTGCACTACTCGTTATTTCAACTTTAGAACGAAATTATATATTAAAAAGGTCTATTTTATAACCAACCATCTATAAAACAAGACTTGTTCCTCGAAGTAGCGTTCTCAAATTGAAATAACGAGTAGCGTGGTCTATTTCTGCTATCTATTACCCAATCTTTCACCCTCCATCTACCATTTCTTCTTTTCCCAGCCATTTATATCATATCGTTTTTTACAGTTTAGGGCGTATTAGGCTGGAAAAGTTGAGTTACTAATAAATATTTGAAAAATGCACATTATAAGTTAGTAGTGCTGTTAAGCAGGTTTCATAAATGTAACAGGGAGGTATTGCCATGGATAAATGTCAGAGTATATTATGCTCAGTATCAAGTTGTATGTATAATGCTCACAATGACAACCATTGTACGCTGGATTCTATCCAGGTAAGCGCTGCCGCGAAATCGGATAGCGGTGCACCCTATGATGAGACCCTGTGCGCAAGCTATAAGCCGTGTAGCAAGAAAAAATAGTCGCAAATGATGGCACTAAAATGTAAGGCGGGGATGACTTATGCGATATACATGGGTCATCCCCAAATAATATTCTACCAATCTCTAAGAGTATCAAGTATCTTGTTTTCAATGTATGAGTGGAAGGAAGGGCCGACCGCATCTGCAGCCGCTTGTGGTATAAAACCGCCAGCCATGGTTTTATGGCCTCCGCCGCTGCCAAGACCGCTCAGGACAGCCATTATTACTTTCCCGGCATCGAGATGGGAAGTTTCATTGCGGACAGAGAATTTGACGCCACCCTTCCTTTGTGAATAGGCGACTGAAAATTCGACTTCCTTAAGAGACATAATGAAGTCAGATACGGTCCCAAGCAATGAATCGGGGCAATCTGCTCCGATATCTGCTATGCCTATATTGGTGTATATCTTTATGTTTTTGATGGCGTTGCTATAGGCCAGAAGATCACAGAACTGAAGCTGGTTGAGCTGGATGAGGTTCAGCAGTTCGATATCTGAAGCGTTGTAAAGCATGTAGAACATATCCAGATCAAGATTGCTGACACCTCTGGAAAGGTCAAGAGTATCGGTTTTCAAGCCATAGATCAGTGCTGTTGCAATGTCCTGCGGCATTTCTACGCCGTTATCCTTAAAATATTCTGCTATGATGGACGAACATGCTCCAACGTGTGGCCGAATGTCCTGGAACAAGTAATCTATTTTATGGAATGTCGGGTGGTGGTCAATAGAGGCAACTTCGTTTCCGACAAAATCTGTAATATTAGAATTGCCCTTTTGAGAATCTACCAATATTATATAATCGTTTTCGGTCATGTCGGGGATTTCTTTGATGTTTTTCAACTTTATATGCAGTAACTCCACCATCCTGCTCGTGCTATATTTTTCGACTTCGCCCCTATAGCATATATCAGCCCGTATCCCTGCATTCTGCAGCAGATACTGAAGACCAAAAGCACTGGCGATAGAATCGGGATCAGGTGAATTGTGCATTTGTATAAGGATTCTTTGTCCACCTGATGATATGATATCAAGGAGCTTCTGAAAATTACCGGAAGTGTTACCCTCATCAACATTCATATTAAATTCCAGCTTTCGTGTAGATTAAAGTATAATTATGCAAACTATTTTTATTTTAGCAGACAGATATGTATGTTTCAAGACTGCAAATAAAACGATATAGTGGGTCTGGCACGGAGTTCAGTTTAGCTTTCAGATTTTTTTATTAGTTCTGATATATCTGATATGGAAAGCCCTAGTGATTTGCAGAAATCAATATTCTGTTCCAGCTTTTTTTGCACCAGTGTATTACGCCTTTTGACAAGCTCCTCCGGAGGAAGCTGTGAAACAAAGCAGCCTTTTCCCACCATCGTATATATGAAGCCCTGGCGTTCCAGTTCCTCCCATGCCATTTTGACAGGTATGACGCTTATCCTGAGTTCTTTTGCTACAGTTCTGATCGGGGGCAGGCAAAAATCACCCGGCAGTTCACCCCGGATGATCTGAGCACTTATCTGCTCGAAGAGCTGTTGATATATTGGACTGTCTGTATTACTTGATATAACAATATTCATATTATCCTATATCTCCAGAATCTATCATGTGCTCCTCCTGACTTAAAGGTCTACCCTCTCAAAGTTGTTGGCTGCTTTTTTATAGGTCAGCAGCATCATAAGCACCCAGAATACGATTCCTGCGAGCAGGAGGGGCAGCTGCGCCATAAATGTACCGGGAGCTGTTGTGTCCAGGTATCCTTTTATTGGCGTAGGGATCCATACGAGTGCTTCTGCGACCATAACGAACACTGCAATGAAGATACTGCCATATGCAAACGCTTTTCCTACTTTATATGCGGTCTTATAAAAGGTGGTTAAGAAAAAGAAGTTGAACATTGCCAGCATGATAAAGACAAGGCCAAAGAATGCTGCATTTGCATCTATGCCTGCCAGATTGCCCTTGCGGTTGATCTTCGTACTAATAAATGCGAAGGGAACCGATGCGATTATTTGCGCCAGCTCGATAAACATCACCATATAGCACCGCGCTTTGACAGCATCTCTTTTCCTTATAGGCAGTGTTACAGTGTAAAATATGTCCTTGTTTTCTCTCCCACTCAGAAATGTTAAAAACAGTCCCAGGCCTGTGTAGAAGAAGATTACATAATATGGGTAGGAGGGGATGAGCAGCATTATGCTAAAAGACATAAATATCAATGTAGTAGGATGCAATATAAGCTTTAATTCCTTGTAAAGAAGATCTTTCATCATATCTCACTCTCTTTCTATATGGATCATTATCGTATCGAGATCTGCCGGGGATACTTCAACTCCATCGGGCACCGGAAGGTTTTCCGTCCGTATCAAAGCTTCAAAGCCGAAGCTGTGCTTTCTGCAGCCGATAAGCTTTTGTGAAAATGCATCCGTAAGCTGTCCGGCCGTTCCCTTGACGGCACGGTATGAATCGGTGAAACTGTCCTTCTCAGTACTTGTTAAAAGCTCGCCGTCTTTGATATAAGTTATGTAATCGGCGCATTTTTCCAGATCGGAGGTGATATGTGTGGAGAACAGAATGCTATGCTCCCCGTCCTCAATTATCTCCTGGAACAGTTCTATCAGATCGTCTCTTGATACAGGATCAAGTCCGCTGGTGGGTTCGTCCAGTATCAGGAGCCGTGCGTGGTGTGACAATGCCAGTGCAAGTGAGAATTTGACCCTCATGCCTGCTGATAACTCATCTACCCTTTTTTCGGGATCAAGTTCGAAACGTTTGAGGCAGCGTTCATATTCGTCATTGTCCCATTCAGGGTAGAATCTTTTTGTTACATCCGCAATGACCTTCAGCTTCTTCTTAGGATAGTAATCAACGCCGCCAAGTACCAGCCCGATTTTCTGCTTGCAGTTAAATTCGTTGCTTGCGAATTCTTCTCCCATAATAGACACTTTTCCGCTGTCAGCATGGACAAGTCCCAGCATAGACTTGAGCGTAGTGGTCTTTCCGGCGCCGTTGCAGCCGATGAAGCCCATTATGTAGCCCGTTTCAAGGCTGAACGAAACATCCTTCAGCGTGAATTTCTCATATTTCTTGCTTAGATTTTGAACAGACAGCATCTCCATACAAAAGTCTGCCTCCTTATATTGTGTATACCGTATATGCACAATATACCACTGGGAGAATTGTGTGTCAAGAGAAAATCAATATAAACTCTAGTGCAAATATCACAAAGAAATTGTATTTATTTGTTCTAATATGGTATTATTTACATAGTGATATAAACAGTGCCGTAATCGTATGACCATTACATGATCATCACATAACCATCATAACCATTACATAACCGATAAGTGTATAGCTTGCCATTTGTGAAGTTATTCTAATCTGGTAACAGTGATGATGAGAGGGAGGTTTTGACATGGGGGTACCGGATGCAGCTAAAGACGGAAGTTTGCATGAGTTGAAAAATTGCAAGGATCAGGGAGAGGATATATCCGCAGCAGACGGGTATGGCTTCACAGCTTTAATGACAGCCGCTGAACATGGGCTGCTTGAGATGGTAAAATTTCTTCTGTCTAATGGAGCTGATGTCAATCAGAAAAACAAGCTTGACTGGTCTGCTCTTTGCTATGCAGCTACCAGACGCAGGATACCTGTTGTGAAGTACCTTGTAGAAAATGGAGCTAATGTTAATGAGGTATGTCAGGGCGCTTCCATATTAAAATGGGTCATTAAACAACCGGCTGCCCATCAGGGAGAAGAGATAGAAATTTATAAAATAACAGAATATCTTGTAAACAACGGAGCTGATTTTAACGAGAAGCTTGTCGAATTTGCAGAACATGTTTACAGGGATAAGATGACCATGGAGCTATTGAAAAAAAAGCTCGATCAGAAACGTTTGCCACAGCCGGGAGCGGCTGCTCAGGAGGAATTTTCCACCGAAGAACCGGCCGGTTCGGATGCCGAAAATAAGGCGGATGGACGGGAAGGTCCCGGTAAGAAGCCAGTCAGTGCGAAGGAAGTCAAGAAACCGGTCAGCCCGAAGGAAGTCAAGAAACCGGTCAGCCCGAAGGAAGTCAGGAAGCCGGTCAGTGCGAAGGAAGTCAGGAAGCCGGTCAGCGCGAAGGAAGTCAGGAAGCCGGTCAGTGCGAAGGAAGTCAGGAAGCCGGTCAGCCCGAAGGAAGTCAGAACACCGGTCAGTGCGAAGGAAGTCAAGAAGCCGGTCAGTGCCAAAGCCTCAAGTGAGATAAAAAAGAAGCCTTGGCAATTCTGGAAATAATGGGGCGATCCAACCCGCCTGCCACAAAAAAAGTGTCCGATACAGGGCAAACGCATGAAAAAATAAAGGTAAAAAGATTGTCTAACAACTAAGGCA
>CAZBEQ010000017.1:0-65075 GCA_964490975.1 uncultured Oscillospiraceae bacterium
CTCTTATTTGCGAAACATTTGTTTATGTTTCTGGAATCGTTTCGCAATTACCTAATTTAATTACTATTTCTCTTAGATGTTGCTTGTAGCTATCATGATTCAAGGCTTGAAATGCCTTGTTAGATTCAAGCTCTTCAGATAGCGCTTCTAGGCTGACCCCATCTCGCTTTCTATATGTTATATAGCTAGCTGAAATATAGTTCTCATCACCAATGCAAACTAGCCTTGGTAAAATATCATCCAAATATGATAACACACGAAGAACAATTTCCACAACAAAATTTTTAAAATCACGTTCTGTAATTTTAATACTATACTCCTCGTACAACTGTGCTGCAGACATACTCGTAAGTTGTGCTATTCTTTTTTCAAGCAGATAAGAAAACCGCTCTTTTAAAACGCGTACGTTAAAAGGGTTTTTAAGAAATTCCTCATAAGCACGAGACAACTCCTTAACAAAAATACGCTTGATTATTGTATCTATTGCAGTAGTTATTCTCTTTGGTACGTTGCTGTTCTTACCAGTATATGAGTAAAACAAACATCCTAGTTCGACCTGATACCCAAGATAAGCAATTGCACCTTCATCAACACACCGCTTACCAAATTCGTTAGCTGTTGAGCAAGATACAGCAAAAACAAAATCATTTTTAAATGCACTTACCTCATCAGCAGATATATAAACAGTATACGGCTGATTGAGATCATGGGTTGTCGTTAATATAGCTTTGCTTGATCCATGTGCCATTAAAAGTATATTGTCAAATTCCCTCTCTCTGGTGTAAAGCAGTCCTAAAAAATTGTTCTTCGCATGGAATCTAGTAACATCGGTGTTCTGAAATTTAATGTTGTTGAAAAAACGTATACCGCTCTTTTTCATGCATAGCAAAATTGCATCCATAAAATTATGCCTCAAATATTTGTATCTATTAAAACTGCTTTTTGAAGAAGTTTTTCAATAAAAGTTCGCCCCTGTACATCATCCATCCTAATATGATTAATGATTTCATTAAAAGAAACAGGTTCTCCGCCCAATGTATATTTATAGGTCTGAAGCATTGTGCTATATTTTATAAAGAAATGTTCCAGTGATTCCACAATTGGGTTTCGCAAAGTTGCTGCTTCAAATAAGATTCGTGCCATTTCTGAATGATCATCACTCTTATCAACAAGTTTAAACACGTCTGAATTAACTAAGTCTACCAGTTCTTGCTTATCTATACTTCCTAATCCTTGCATGGTATAAAACACTACTTGGCAGTAGCGATTAATCTTTTCGCGGATATGTTTTACAAAGGCAGTTCCACTCGTAAAAGTGGCCTCGCCATTAAAGTCATAGTCCACAACAAGCACATCTACACAATTATTTATTTCTGCTAAATATGCTAACGCTTCCTTCATGCTCGCACGGTGTATAAGGTTAAAACTATATTGTCGCCATTTTTCCGAAGCATTCTTCAGAGAATCTATCTCAAGAGAGTACGCAGGAATATAAATGGACTGTATCCGTGTATTGTCATCGACAATTAGTATATTTCTTTCAATCATATTAGCACCTCAGTTTCACTGAAAAGCATGCCCCAACCGATGTTTCAATAAGTTCGAGTGCGCCGCTATATTCTTTAGCGATTTCATCAATAATAGTAAGACCCAAACCGAAACCTTCTGTTGTGCTTTGAAATGGGTCAAATATTCTTTCCCGATCAGCTTCTTTAATTCCCACACCGTTGTCAACGCACTTAATAATGACAAATTTTTCTGTTTTGTAAAGTTCAAACCGCAATTGACGTGGTCTATCTCCTATTTGCCTAAGAGATTTTACTGCATTGGTTGCTAAATTGTTAAGAACAGCTTTGATGTCACCAGGGTCTATGTAATAATGCAAATCCCCATTACTTACAACGGACGCTTCCACGTTACTTTCATCAAAAAAAGCTTGATTCTCTTGGATGTACTTGTTTGTAGCCGCTGCAATGTCTTGAACAGATTTTATCCTTTTCTTTACAACATCATCCCTAACAGTGCGCAGAAGAGATAATGCATCTTGAATATAACTCTGTATAGCATTCAGCTTGAGTTTCTCTTCATCACTTATGCTATTGACGCTCTTTATATAGGTCGCCATAGCAACGTTTGCATCATTAACGTGTATCATTGATTGATGAATGAGTTTATGCAAAAACGTTTCCTTTTGAGCAATTCTGGAATAGACTTTTACAATCTCTTGCTGATCTTGGACAAACTGCAACTGACTTTGGTGCTGTTTCTTAATTGTAGATGTAAAGTCCTTAATTTGTTTAGCTGCATCTGGATTAATGCTCTTGATTTCACCGGCTAATTTATCAAGACCCTCAACTGCTCCGCCAATTTCGACTTTAGCAATCTTTATAGTTTCATTTGTGCTCTTTTTTACTTTATTAAAGTAATATGACTCTAGGTTTTTAATGCAAATTTCAATAACAAATTTTCTGAGCTCTTCAAATGCTTCGTTTTCTTCAAGTCCCTGTCTATTTGTAAGAGGCTTTAAATTGAAATTGCACTCTTTGCCTATTTGAATATAGCCAATGAGATCTCGAGTGCCAAAAAAGCGCATCGTTCCTTGTGTTTGCCGCCTGTCGATGTCGAGCCAGTCATTTTTTGCTTCACCATAAGGATATATCCTAAAATTATCTCGATAAAGACGAATATTTCCATAATCGCGTACACGTAGGCCATACCTATTAGAGAAACGAATTTTATCTCCTATATTAAACATAAACACTTGTGCTTTGACGCTACCAAAAGAATAAGGGTTACTCTGTGTTATCTCATAGTCCAATCCATCCTTATTTACAGAAATATACACAATATCTGGATTCTGCTCTGTTATCTCAGCATTTATCCACAATGAGCTAACACCCTCTAGCTTTTCAACAGTAACTTCTCGCTTGTTATACCCAAGTTCTATAGCGGTAACATAAATTCTAAAATTGTCATCTTGTGAAAATGGGCTTTTAAACTGGCGTAAATTTCTAAACAATTCCCGAAGCTTATTATCGTCCCATCGATCTCGCAACTCAGTGATGGTTAAAGAAACACCATTAGCTCTTTTATCACTTATTTGGTTTATATATGGGATGTCAATTTCATTAATATTTCGTGCTTCGCCGTCAAAAAGAGACCAATCAAACTCGACGAGATATTTCTCAATAGAATCCCTTTTCTGCGCTTCCATATGTAAATATGAACCTAAACGATCAACGGAAAAGCGTCCAATACCCTTATCGCCATTTAATGGGCGGTGAAAGATTGGCGAATACATTGTGTTTTTCTTGCTATCGGTACCAATAACCATCCAGCGGTTTTCAATATCATCAATATCCATTCCTGTTCCGTCATCTGATATTGTTAGCGCTGGAGATTCACTTTTCAAATCTGAAAAAACAATCTCGACTTCCGTTGCATCTGCATCATATGAGTTTTTTACCAACTCAAAAACAGCGGCGATCTGATCCGTAACCAGCCCACGCCCAAACAAGTTCTTCACACTGGTAGATGCGCTAAAGTGTAATGTACGTGACAAAGTATGCCTCCAAAAGACTTTATATGTTGAGTCAGCACGTAATTAAAATTATTGTATCACTATTTTCTGCCATTCTCAACAATATCTTCTTAAAACAGAATGAAACCTTACACCATTCGGCTAATATTAATGCCTATGGCTTAATAGTTTTTTCGTATTTGAGCTCGTTTATGATGATTAAAGTCAGTCTATCAGTACCAGCGATTTTGATGGTGCCAACACTATTCGAAAGGAAAATGACTAATTCATAGGGAGATAAGCTACAATGGACAGCCTAATCATTGGCGAAGTTCAACCACCGTCATGATACTCTCCATCACTTTTCTTTCTCCAGTTTGTAAGTATACTCGGGTAAAGAAATTTTTCCATAGTTATCATATGGTCCGATATATTTTGGCGCTTGGGTGAAAGCTACATATCCTAACACAAAAGGCCAGAAATGCAGCTAGGATTCCTATAACGGTCTTTTTAAATCTACCGTTTTGATTTTCCTTGCTATCTTAGTATTCGTAAAAGAAAGAGAGGATAAAGAGAATGAAAATGAGAATTCCGGCTCCCAACAGGCATAAGCGGTAATTAAAATTTGTATTTACCAGAAGTGCTGAGAAAAATACAAACGACCCTACCACCAATATGGCAAACATAGTGCCCAGACTCCAGCTTCTTCTATATACCTTGGCCGGTGAAAGGTTCATATATGAACATGCATATAGAATTCTTTTCTTTGCAAAAAGAATGCCTATCAACATTAAAATTCTTAATATTCTGCTTTCTTTTTCGCCCAACGGCATTTCCCGGTCCGGAAGAATGACTCCATGGATAAAGATAGCTATGCCGAATACAAGAAAAATGGCGCTGGCTGTCATACTAATAATATCCATTTCTTTATAAGTCACATTATAGGATATGAAAAAAAGCTGACTATGGATCAAAACAATATGCCTATGTTTGCCAAAATATTGATTCTCTGAAGTAGTCGTTTCATTTATTACTTCTGACTATATACATTTTTCATTCCAATCATCTATTTTTTCATGTTTTCCCTTTTAGTAAAATGCAATATTTTTTCAATCAGGGTCCAGTTGGTCTTTATTGCACCTGAGCTGCATATACGTTCACATTCCATGCATTTGATGCACCCCGGCCCTATCCGGATCGTACTGCCGGCCTTAATATTGCCGACAGGACAGATTTTGACGCATGCCTGGCACTTACTGCACTTTTCCTTGTCTATTCCAGGCTTTGGAACGATTCTGAACCATATTCCAAGCAGAGCATTGATCAATTTGCTTTCTTTCAGATCAATTGAAATGTCATACACTGCCCGATCAATCCTGCCAGTTTTCCAATCCGACACAACACTGTCAATATATTTGTCAAGCCTATCGAGGTCATCCCGGTTTGGTCTTCCCTTACCATATTCCAGTTTTCTCATAGGGGTCCAGGTATCCTCGCAGGTAGTTCCGCAATATGAGATCAGCTTGAGACCCTTTTCCCAAAAATACCTCGTAAGGTTTTCGGCCATGATCCTGTCAGGGTGCTTGGTCCCTTCAGCTGCATAAGTCGAAAAGAGAAAGCCCGGCTTTGCGGACATATCCGGAAGCTTTTTTATGTAATCCTTCCAGACACGCGGCTCCCTCCCGTAATAGAGTGGAGTTCCGATAAAAACAAGCCGGTAATCTGAAAGATTCGCCGGTCTCTCGCACGGAACAGCCATAATGTCGCTGGGTATTCCGTTCTCTCCCAGCTTTGCGGCAATCCTGACCGCAAGATCTTTTGTATGACCGCCCTGTGAAAAATATAGAATCAACGCCTTTGCCATCAGCAACCGCCTTTTCCCAGGAGACAACAGCTCCCCGATTTTTAACTAACGCTGTATTAGTAGGAATTTTCTATTCCACACAATTACATTTTAATGGAGTCTGTTGGTCAAAATCAAGATGCCGATTTATGTAACTTCTTCTGGTGCATCGTTTATGCGATTTTCTCATTATAGTACTGAGCCTGGGAGTTCCAAAGCTCGTAATACTTACCGTTTATATCGGAAACCAGTGCATCATGGCTGCCCCGCTGAATAAGCTCTCCTTCGTGGAACACTGCGATGTCATCACTGAAGCGGCAGGATGACAGCCTGTGCGAGATAAATACGGCTGTTTTTTTGCCTATGATCTCGTTCAAATTGCTGTACACCTCAAACTCGGCGATAGGGTCGAGTGCAGCGGTTGGTTCGTCGAGGATGATAAACGGCGCATCCTTGTACAATGCGCGGGCGATAGCAATCTTCTGTGCCTCGCCTCCCGAAACCTCCACTCCATCCTCCTCGAAATCCTTGTACAGGCAGGTATCAAGCCCTTTTGGCATCTTCTTGAGCCATTCTCCAAAGCCGGCTTTTACGAGGCAGGCCTCAGCCTTTTCAGTATCAACCTCGACAGAGGCCGCGACATTCTGTCCGAGAGGGAAGGAAAAGAGCTTGAAATCCTGAAATACTACGCCAAAAATGCTCATATACTCATTGTAGTCGTACTTTCTGATATCAATGCCATTGAGGGTTATACACCCCTCCGTCGGGTCATACAGCCTGCACAACAGCTTTATCATAGTTGTCTTGCCCGAACCGTTCATACCTACGACAGCCAGCCGCTGACCAACATTCAGCTTGAGATTCAGATGTTTCAACGCATACTTGTCAGTACCGGGGTATTTGAAGGATACGTCATGAAATTCAAGTTCATAATCATAATCCTGACGCTTTTCAATCGGGAGGGTGCCATGGTATATTTTATCCGGCATATCAAGAAACTCAAAATATAGATTAAGAGCTTCCACATTGGAAAAAAGTTGGGATATATGACCGACAAGCCCGGTAACTCCCGAATTGAAGCGGGTGATGCCGCCAACAAACTGCACGATGCTGCCAACTCCAAGGTTGCCAAGGGTTGCCTTTGCTGCGACGAAAATGTACACAAGAGCAGTTAAAATATTAGCTGAGACATCACCAAGACTTCGATAGCGCGACTCTGTCTTTTGCCAACTTTCAACCGTTGAATGGGCTGAACTTAATACTTCGTCCATCGAATGGGAAATACTTGTTTTCAAATTATTGATTTTCACATCCTTCCCCATTTGATACTTGCTAAAGAACTTATCCATGAAAAACTGTCCGATCATGTTTGGGAAGTGAAAGCCTTTCATAACATCATAAAGCTTTTGATTGCTTTTTGAAACGATCAGCATACTCAGTGCTGCATTCCCGAGAACCAGCAAGATAAACAGCACTCCGAACCATGATGTGTTCACAAAGCCCCAAACACTGTCAGTCGCCGAGCCTTTTACGAAGAACACCGACACAAACAGCCCAATAGAGAAGACGACCATAAAAAAGTTCGTAAGCATTCCTTCAAACAGCCAAAACAGTGGCAATATCCCATTTCCGTTTGCATTTCGAAAGGTGAATATTTTTTGACGGAGAAGCCTTGTCGCTGGGTTTTCAATGTGTTCAAAATCCATTTGCTGCTGTTTTTCATTTAAGGGCTGTTCATAAATATTCCATATATTTACAGACAAATATGAAGATATACGGCCCAAAATACGCATGATGACCTGGGCGGCAAAGTTCATAACAGCAGTAAGTACTGATAAAAACAGAACATACTCGAGGACCCTTTTATCTGTCAGCGCATTGATAATCATTGCCGACATAACTATGTTAATCAGCGGCAATACTGCACCAAAAGCCGCACGTGCCGCAGCCACCGGCAAGAAGCCCGGAATCAAGCTATGCAGGACTTTATAGCCCCGTAAAAGGACGGTAAGACTTTTTTTCATACAGCCTCAGCCTCCTCTTTATAATAATGGCTTTGAATTTCATAAAGCTGAAAATATCTTCCATTTATTCTCATGAGCTCTTCATGCGTTCCCTCTTCAACGATGCGACCGTTTTCAATAAACAGTATCCGGTCACAAAAACGGGTGCTTGCAAGCCTGTGAGATATAAAAACCGAGGTTTTTCCCTTAACCATTTCGTTATATTTTTGATATATATTGCTTTCAGCAATCGGGTCAAGGGCGGCCGTAGGTTCATCAAGGATAAGAAACCTACCGTTTTTATAGAGCGCGCGGGCCAAAGCCAGCCTTTGGATCTCACCGCCCGACAGATCTACGGCATCCGGGTAAAGTCCCCTTACGAGATAGGTATCCTTGCCTTGCGGCAAACCATTTACCCTATCAATAAAGCCGGATTGCTCAAGTGCATTGTGCAAGCGAACTTCGTCAATTCCGTCCGGTGTTGCTGCAATGTTTTGTCCGACAGTCATCGGCAGGATGGAGATATCCTGAAAGACTGCCGAGAAAACCGAGTAATATTCATCGATATTGTATTCGTCTATCAGCCTTCCGCCTGCGAGTATAACACCCTTGGTCGGCCTGTACAGCCCACATATGAGTTTTACGATCGTTGTTTTACCAGCTCCGTTCAACCCCACAACAGCGAGCTTTTCACCTTTGCGGATCTTAAAGCTCAAATCGGAAATGATTTCCTTGTCTGTGCCTGAAAATGTATAACTGACATTCTTGAACTCGATGGGAAATGAATCGTTTGGCACTGGCACACCCGCTCCGGTATTGTTTTTATTCTGATGGTCGAGATATTCGCGCATTTCATTAAAACCGGTATTAATACGGTCAAACCAGTAGAGATTATTCACAATACCGTCAAACCACGTGCTGAATCCGCCGATTATGCCGAAATACAGCACATAATCGGCAACCGGCATTCCTTTCTCATACATTAAATAAACCAACAGGCCGAAAGCTATACCTTCCCTCAATAGAGACAGAAATAAGCTGAGAATGTCTATGCCAAGCCCATATTTCTCTTCCTTGCGCTGCCAATCCATGCGCTGGTGAAGCACGTCCGCAAAGACCAATTGAAACCAGCCTGTCATACTATAAAGCCTTATATCCTTTGCCGGTGCAAGATCACCGGAGCTGGACTCAAGATATTCCTTTTTACGGTCTATGGGAATCCAATTATCCTTATTCTTATGATTCCACGCCGTGGTACATTTCATGATGAAGTAGCTTGAAATGGTGGTCACGCAAATCGTCAGTAAAATCATGGGGTGAAGCATAAAGATCACCGCGGCGTACGATACCAATCCGATCATATTCCCGATGAACGATGAGAGTGTGTCTATGGCTTTACGTGCGCCGGATTGATCGCTTCCGCAATTCATCAAAGCCTTGATTCCATCCGATAGTCCCTTCGGGCTCTCATTATACTCGTAGTCGTGCGCTATTGATGCCTCAGTAATAATCTCTTGATATTTGAAGTCATTGATGAATTCCATACGTCTGTTCTGACCGTTCAGATAATTGAGGATAACCATACAGGCAGCTGTTGCGGCACATAACAGTAGGATTGAAACAGCGATATTGCTCATATCCGCCCCGCTGCCCACAGAAGACACGACGGTTCTTGACAGTACCAATCCCAGAAAGGGTATTGCTACAATAAACGGAGCGCGCAGGAAGGTCAGGATTGTAGTTTTCCTATCCCAATACCACATTTTTCCCAACATGAACTTAACATTGTTCCAAAAAGAGTACTTCAATTTCTGTTTTGCTTCCACTTGTTCTCACCTCGCCTTAATACTACTGCGGCACTTCCGTCTTATGGCTGTTTTAGCACAAACGGTATCACTTGAAGCACGAGTGGCAAATTGGTGAAGCGGCAGACATCTCCCGCCCCATTACAATGGCAGCATGATCTCTGTGGCAAACACGCCTTCTTCATGCTGGCGGTTCACATATCCGTCGTATTTTTCTGCGATCCTGTCGACACGCATAAGACCAAACCCGTGCGTTGCGGAATCCTTCGTAGATATATAGGCTTTGCCGTTTTTCTTTATCTCGCCGCCCATAGAGTTTGAAACAGATATATAGAGCTGTCCTTTAAGCTTGCCAATATAAACACGAATAAACCTGTCAGCTTCATTCGCCTGTTTAAGACAGGCCTCCATAGCGTTATCCAGCAGGTTGCCAATGATTACACAGAGGTCGATCTCAGAGACCTTCAGCTCTTCTGGTACGGTGGCTTTTGCAGTAATGCTGATGTTTTTAGACTTGGCAAGAGAAATTTTACTGTTCAGAATAGCATCAACCATTATATTACCGGTTCTCAACATGGTATCAACAGTTGTCAAATCAGTATCGAGTTTATCCAGGTAGTTTTTCAGCTCTTCAACCTGGCTTAGTGTCAGATGGGCTTTCATAGTCTGGATATGGTTATGGTAATCATGCCGCCACCCACGCATTTGTCTGTAAATGTTCTCAACCTCATCGTAATGCTTGTTGATAAGATCACTCTGGTATGCTGATATCCGCTTGTCCACAAGCTTATGCATGTATGTACGCAAAAGCAGAAAAGCCGCCGCAATAATTACCGCACAACAAAGAATAATAATAGGATACGCAAGATTTTCCATCAGTCGGCCTCCCTATTAAAGCTGATAAACGACTGATTCACTTTTCCGTATAATCGCCGGGACAGCGGTATTTTAATATTATTATCAAGTATGACTTCGTTCTTAGTTATTCGATTGATATATTTTAATCCGACAATGTATGAACGATGACAGCGAATGAAACCCCCTCGTCCAAAGCTTTTTCAAGCTCCGATATAGACAGGCTGGCAGTAATTTTGTCATCATTTGTTGTAATCTCAACCGTATGCGCAAAGCTTTCTGCATAAACAATACTCCCTACAGGAATGCGGACACTTTCACCATCTGCCTTGAGAAGTATTGCTTTTTCAACCCTGTTAAGCCTTTTGCAGGCTTTATCCAGCACATCAAAAAGCTTTTGCTCATTAATGGGCTTCATAAGATAATGCAGCGCCGATACCTCGTAGCCTTCCGCCATAAAGTCCGGATATCCGGTGATAAATACAATTTGCACCGAATCATTATCCTGCCGTATTTGCTTTGCGAGTTCCATACCACTCATATTCTTCATCTGGATATCGAGTAAAAGTATGTCAACGGACTTATCCTCGGCATAGTGAAAAAGGAAGCTTTCCGCACTATCAAACGTAAGTACTTTAACAGCTTTTTTGTTTGTACCTGCCCACTTGTCTATAAGCTTACTCAGATATTTAGTTTCAGTAATTTCATCATCGCAAATTGCGAATTTTACTATCATACCTATACTCCAGACTGGCTGATATTTCACGAATACCATTCGCTCCGATTTAAATTCCCTAACTGTACGGAAAGATAACCTACTTAATATCGGCAAAATCGTTAGTATTTTTTAATATATCACTTTCAGCGATTTGTGCAACTTTATTTGGCTCTTCAAATATAGGGCTATGTGCTGAATTTCTAAAAAGATATAGTCATTCTCCTCAAGCTTCCTTAAGGTTTTATCATCACCTGCTTTTAAGTAATAGTCCAGCTTATATTCATACGCCAATCTCTCCGACTCACCCTGACAAGTAACTTGCGCAACTGCTATGTATGCATTATAGAGCTGTGGTGCCTTTTGCGCGGCCTGAATGCTGAAATAGGTTCCCCATGAATGCGCCATAAGGTAGATTTTATTCTGACTAAAACGCTCGCGCAGATAATTTGTCACTGTAATTGTATCTTCAATATACTGATCAACTGTTATAGTGTTTTGATCAATATTACTGCTATAAGATAATCCTGCTCCTCTCTGATCCCACAGCACCACGCGGTAGATCCAAAATTCATTCGTTTCTATTCCGCTTTTTTAAAGGAATTTAATCTTATATTGTCGAATAGTGGCATATTGCATTATGTAGTTTTGATCAGGGGGACGCAGGAATGAAGAGCGATGTAACTGATAAAATTTTTGAAAGAGAAACAGAAGTACTCAATGAAGCCGAAAAAGCTCTACAACTCTCTGAATTTAAAGAAAATCCAATTTTCCCGACCTTTAAGAAATTAGCGGATGATTATAAAAAGCTTTTTCGTCAGAGCGTAAAACTAGTCACTATAGGAGACACCCAGCAGGAATACCTTTATAAGCTGCAGGGCGATTTGAAGAATATCCTTGATAATATGGGACAGGGAATATTTACGACAGATGACAATCTGATGATTACTGATACCTATAGTACGGAATGTATCAATATCTTCGGGCAGGAAATAGGGGGCAGGAAATTTTCTGACATTCTCAGGCCTTATAATTCCGCGGATAGCATCCAGGTGATGGAGCAGATACTGAATAAGGATTTTCTCGGGGAGGATGAGTTTAAGAAAAAAGTGCTCCTTCTTCTGCTTCCTGATGAGGTTGCCTATAAAAGCAAACTATTAAGCATTAAATATATGGTTGTTCAGGAGACATCCAAAAAGAAGTCCAAAGACTTATTTATGATTGTTCTTACCGATATCACCGAAAAAAAGCAGCTTGCCGCAAGAGTTGAGGAAGAGCAGCAGTTATTGAAAATGGTGGTTCGGATTGTCTCGGATAAAAGCGGATTTAAGAGATGTGTCATGGAATATGAGAACTTCTGTAAGTTGTTTATGCCTTCTTTCATTGAGAGTACTACGATAAATAAAACGTCGCTTTATGAGGCTTTACGGAAAGTACATACCTTCAAAGGCGATTTTTCCCTGTTTCAAATGCAGGATCTTGTAAATGAATTGAGCGGGATTGAGCTGTCCCTTCTGGAGCTAGTTGACAATTATGGCAGCCTGAAACTGGAACAGATTAAGGAAACAATACTGAAGTACAGCTTTTACGAGGGGCTCGAACGGTCCCTGAATAAAGTTCGGAGTGCTGTAAGCTTTGATCTGCTTGAGAAAGATGAAATCGTTATAGAAAGAGACAAATTACAGCGTATGGAAGAGAAATTGAAAGCTGCTCAAGATGAAACTTCGGAAATGCTGCTGAAAGAAATAAAAGCTCTTCAATTTTGCGAGTTTAAAAGCCTTCTGCATATGTATCCTGAATATGTGCTGAGGCTTGCAGACCGTAATGGAAAACTTGTAACACCATTTGAAATAAATTGCTCCAAAGAAATATTAGTAGATCAATCTTACTATTATAATTTTGCAAGAACACTTGTAAATGTTTTCAGAAATGCAGTAAGTCATGGCATAGAAGAACCTGGCCTCAGAGTGTCATGCGGTAAAAATGAGTCTGGGGAGATACATTGTTCGGTAGATAAGGCAGATGGCTGGATTCTATTACAAATATCCGATGACGGAAAGGGAATCGACACCGAGGGATTAAGACAAGCCGCAATGGAAAAAGGTATTTGGCAAGACCAAAGCACAAGCAGCAATAATAATGGGGATCTGGTAAAACTGATTTTTGCGGACGGTATTTCAACTGCAGCAAAAAGCGATGACCTTTCGGGTCTGGGAGAAGGTCTTGCTGCGGTATATCAAGAGGTTGAAAGGCTGGACGGCAGGATTGAGGTAGAAACAAAGGAAGGCAGGGGAACAATTTTTAAATTTTTCCTGCCCCTGAAATACTGATTTTGAAATCATGAACATGTGAGGGATGTCAGTGGCAAAGATATTGATTGTTGATGATTCGAGTATTGTTCGGTATCGATTAAAGAAATTATTGACAGATAGCGGACATCAAGTGGTTGACGAAGCGGAGAACGGCCTTCAGGCAGTCTCGAAGGTTCGAGAGTTTGATCCGGATATTGTCACCCTGGATATCACCATGCCTAAAATGGATGGCTTGGAGGCGCTCAAAAAAATTCGCGCAGTTAATTCAAAAACAAAGGTTATTATGCTCAGCGCCATGGGACAAAGACTGGTAGTGCTGGATGCAATAAAAAACGGGGCCGACCATTTCATAGTCAAACCATTTGATGACTTTAAGGTAATGCAGATTATCCAGGAGGTTCTTAATTCGAAAAGCAGGGTGAGCAAGCCGACAACAAATGAGCCGGTCGTGAATGAAGAAAAAACTGTTTCTGACAAAAGCAGCATTTGTATTCAGGATAGATGCTTTGAAATTGTACGCATCGCCGATACATTTGTCGCAAAGATTTTATGTGACATGACGATTGCGGAGACGGATAGCTTTTCTTCTTTCTTGCATGGCTTATTAAACACACCGGATTTGAACATCATTTTTGATTTTGGCAAATTTGAGAGACTTAATCCGCAATTGTTAGTGACAGTATCGCAATTTATTGATGAAGTCATAAATAAGAAAGGGAAATATTTACTATCTTCTGTCAACAATAATTTCATCAATTACGTTAAATCGCTCGAGCTTGCTCATTTAGCCGAGTTTGTGAAGACTTACTGATTTTGTTGATAAAATGAAATCCTAATCGCTTTTTAGGAGGTATACCTTGAAACTTGATTTATCCAACTTATTCAACGAGGAACTGCTGGAGTTGGAAAAAGCAGAAGCAATTTGTTTAAGCGAAGAATATAAAAGCGATAAGCTTTACCCGGCCTTTGAAAGGCTGACCTCAACATATGCGAAAAGTATCAAGTCAATGATGAAGCTTATGAAAATCAGCGATTCCCAGCAGGCGCACCTGCAGCAAATAAAAGACGAATTGGGAAGAGAGATCAAAGAGAGAAAGAGAGTCGAGGAGAAGCTGGAATACTACGCATTTACTGATTCCATGACCGGGATCCCAAACAGGAGGACCGGGCTTATTCAGCTGGAAAAGGAACTGGATTCAAGCGCTATAAGCAAAAAACCCGTCTCCATATGTTTTTTGGATATTGATGGGCTAAAGGATGTAAATGATGCTTATGGTCATAACGAAGGCGACTATCTGATTAATACTGTATCGCGGCTAATTAAGGATTCTCTTAGAGATGTGGATAGTGTGAGCCGAATGGGTGGCGATGAATTTTTGATCATTTTTCCGGATTGCAGGATGGAAGGCGCATATGAAGCCATTTCCCGTATTCAGATGAAAATGAAGCAGCATGATGAGATTAGTGGAAAGCCTTACAATTTACACTTCAGCTATGGAATAGAGGAAGTGAATGGCTATAACAGTATTCAACTGGATGAACTGATAAAAACAGCAGATAAGAAAATGTATATGAATAAAGTACTAAGGAAGGGAAATTCAAAAAAAACAGATTAAGCTTGGAGGATAATGCAATGAGAAGTAAAAGCAAAAGCATCAGAACAAAATACATCCTTTCCGGATTGGCAATATGCATGATATCGCTGATTTTAGTTTCTATTTTCAGCTATATCGTTTCCTATAATATCACCGCGGAACAATCAAACATGAGAATACAGGAAGCTGCATTGAAGAATGCAGCAGAATTGGATTCCTGGTTTTTACAGAATGGAAAAACTGTCGAAGGCATGGTTGAGGACATCGAAATTTCCGGAGATTACAGCGATGCTTCCCTGTTCAAACTGGTGAAAGGGAAGGTTGATATTTATAACAAGGACGTTCTGGACTATTACATCGGCTTTGAGGATCCGGAAAGGAAAATGATAAGCGGAACTTCATGGGTGCCTGATGAAGGATATGACTGCCGCACAAGAGTTTGGTACAAGCAAGCATTGCAAAGCAAGGGTGTAGTTTATACCGAGCCATATGTGGATGCTCAGACAGGTAAAATAGTAATTACTATTTCAAAAGTACTAAAAAAAGACGGAAAGCTAATAGGGGTAGCTGCGGCTGATATAGTAATTACTAATGTAATTGATGTCGTCGAAAAGTATAATATCAATCAAAACAGCTATGCCTTTCTTTTGGACGGTGACGGTAATTTTATCGCTCATCCCAATAAACTATTTGCGCCTGACGAAAATGGACTGAAAAATATCATGGAAACCCGTAAAACGGATTATTCCAAGCTGTCTAGTGCAATGAAAGGCAACACGGCTAACGCAATTAATATGACAGACTATGATGGCAATTCCAAGTATTTTATGATAAGTAAAATCAACTCCTGTAATTGGTTTTTTGGTATAGCGGTTAATCAATCCGAGTATAAGAAGCCACTTGATAATTTGCTTTACGGTTTCGTTATTGCAATTCTTATCTCCATACTAGTCGGCATGGGGATCATGCTGAAACTTACAAGCGAAATGGTAAAGCCGATAAAGGCATTAAGCGATACGGTAAAGCTATTTTCAACGGAAGACATGTCCGTCCGTACTACCGTAAACTCGGAAGATGAAATTGGCCAACTGGGGAAAAATTTCAATCATATGGCAGAAACCATACAGGAGTACAGCCTTTCACTGGAAAGAAAGGTGGCTGACAGGACGAAAGAGTTGAAGGAAAAGAATGATAATATAATGGAAAGCATTGACTATGCCCAACGCCTCCAAAGGGCAATACTCCCGGATCTTCCCGGAAGTCTTGGAATAGATGAGAAAAAGTGCTTTGTGATATGGAAGCCAAGAGATATTGTCGGAGGCGACATGTACTGGTGCAGAGGCGATGAGTCCTGCACCCTGCTCGCCATTGTTGACTGTACGGGACATGGTGTTCCGGGCGCGCTTATGACCATGACCGTAAACTCCATTTTGGACAGCCTTCCGCGTAATCTAAAAGACATACTGCCTTCTGAAGTGTTAAATCTTATAAATATCCGGTTGAAAGAAACACTCAGACAGGAGAACGAAAATTCGACTGCCGACGATGGAGCTGACATAGCCCTGTGCCGGATCGATAAGGAACACAAAAAGATTATGTTCTCAGGAGCAAAATTATCCATGTTTGTTTCATGCGACGGCGAGGTTCTGGAATACAAGGGCGTAAGGAGCAGCGTAGGTTACTCCAGGCAGAGGAATATTTCTTATGAGGATTATGAGATTGAATGGAAAGATGGAAGCAAGCTGTATTTTACAACCGATGGGTTGCTTGATCAGAATATTGAGGAGGAAAAGGGAGGATTGGGGAAAAAGGGCTTTATTGAGCTCATTCAGGCCATTTGCAACAATACGTTAAGTGAACAAAAAAAGACGGTTGAAGACCTGATATCCGAACGACTGTTAAAGGTTGAGCAAAGAGATGACATAACTGTACTCGCAATCGAAATGTAGTACGGTACAGGAAATATGGAATTAATGGTATTATAGTATAGGAGGCTACAGGATGATGGATAACAAGTTGATTGAAATGCAAAGGCTTTTAGGGGAAAACGGTATTATCATTTGCTTTTCGGGCCGCTTTACACAAGGACTCATAGAAGAATTGGGAGAGGCGATCAAAAAGCATATGGAAAGTGAAGAAAAGCCTCAAAACAATATCTTCAATGTTTTCTCCATTTTTATCGAACAGTCTCAGAATATAAAGAAATATGTCGTAAGTAAAGAAAACAGCAATGTTTATGAGGATATATCCGCCTCGGGAATAGTATGTATTGGCAAGTCAAATGACGGGTATTTCATCCGGTCCGGAAATTCTGTTGAGAATATTGATGTGCCTGTTATTAAGACTGGGCTTGATCGTGTTATTGGCAAAAGTAAGGATGAGTTGAAGCTTATGTATAAGGAACAACTCAAGAAGGAGCTTGAACCGGGGAAAAACGGTGCAGGCATCGGATTTATCGACATGGCAAGGAAAGCAAGCCGGCCGATAGAATATTCCATTAAAAGAATTGATGATATTTATTCATTCTATGAGATAATGGTGATTGTTTAGGAGGAGTCGGAATGGAAAATTTGAGTATTGAAAAAACAAAGGCAACACCTAGGGTAGATTTTAATGCCGAGAGTAAAACTCTTACGATAAAAGGACAGTCTTATCCTGAAAACGCATTTAAATTTTATGAGCCAATATTCCTTTGGATGGATGAATTCTTTAAACAGATCGAAAATGAAGCATTAGTCAAATTGGAGCTTAGTATGCCCTATATAAATACCAGCAGTTCCAAGTGCATTATGATGATTCTGGAAAAATCCGAAGAAGCGAGTAATAATGGAAAAAACGTAGTTGTGAATTGGTATTATGATGCTGAAAATGATAATGAACTGGAGTGCGCTGAAGAATTCAAAGAGTTTGTTGAGCTTGAATTCAATATAATTCCGAAATCTGAAGAATGAAATATTACGTCTCCACTTCCAGATGCGAGGGAACAAAAAAAACAGCGGCCTTCATTTTAAAAGTCGCTGTTTTTTGGATTTGGTCGGAGTGACAGGATTCGAACCTGCGGCATCTTGGTCCCAAACCAAGCGCGCTACCAACTGCGCTACACCCCGTTATTCATTTGCCCCCGCGAAGCATTAAGTAATTTCAGCGCGACGCAAAGTATATTTTACTACACACTTGGCAATTAATCAATGGGAATCTGTTGCCAATAGCAACAAATATTTTAACCGTTTTGAAAGATTTTTGTAACAGTATAATAACTTGCTACCCTTGTACTACTACCTTATAATTAGATTATAGGACAAAAGGTAATATTTCTTTCCGCTGGGATATTTCCCGGTTTCAAAGAAATTAGCACTTTAACGGAACAAGCGGGATAAATAAAACGTTACAGGAAAAGCAGGTAAAAAGTGATATACGATAAAAGAATACTGGGACAGACGAGGAAGGCGATCCAGGATTACGACATGATCCACGAAGCTGACCGCATCGCCGTTGGAGTATCGGGCGGCAAGGATTCCCTGACTTTGCTGGCCACGTTGAGAAAGCTGATGGACTTCTACCCCGCCAGATTTGAAATCAAAGCGATAACGCTGGCAATGGGGATCGGCGAACCGGATTATTCACCGGTCAGGGAGCTCTGCAAGGAAATCGGCGTTGAATACATAGTTGAAGATACATATATCGGAAAAATCGTTTTTGAAGCAAGACAGGAGAAAAATCCCTGCTCCCTATGCGCAAATCTCCGACGCGGCGCACTGAACAACACGGCCCTGAAGTACGGCTGTAACAAGGTGGCGCTGGCCCATAACCGCGACGATATCGTAGAGACACTGCTTTTAAGCACCTTTTATGAAGGCCGTATCCACTCGTTCTCTCCGGTCACTTATCTGGACAGGAAAGGTGTACATGTAATAAGACCGCTGATATATGTCGAAGAAAAGCAAATAAAGGCTTTCATAAAGTCCAACAACATACAGGTCGTTCACAATCCCTGCACCGCAAACGGACATACAAAGCGGCAGTACATAAAGGAACTGCTAACAGAGCTATCATTGGAAAACAGAGAAATAAAAAACAACATATTCGGTGCCATAAGGCGCTCAGGGCTTGACGGCTGGCATGATTAAACAGATCGATTAACAAGCCCGAATACAGAGCCTTATTAGATGGTTCGAATATACGGCTAAAAACCGGCTCAAATAAACGACACAATTACGGAGGTCAAAATGTTTATGAACAAAGGAAAAAGCAAATACATGGCTGCTGCTTTAGCTGCCATTATGCTGCTGACACCGGTCATATCTGCGGATGTATATGCCGCCGACCCTACTGCGGCAAATCTCATACATGAGGAAAAGAGCGCACAGACAGTTACCCATGGTGTCACGCTTGAAAACCTTATCAGGTTTACAAAAGACGGATGGTACAATTTCCACATACTCAAAGTGGATTTGTCCAATAAATACTTAAGTGTGGACACATTAACAAATATCGAATCCTTCTCAAAGCGGGCTTCTGCCAAGAAGCTCGCTGAACAAAGCGGAGCCGTAGCTGCAGTCAATGGAAGCTTTTTCACTCCTGCAGGCACCGGTATTGGTTATCCTGTAGGAGTAATAGTTGAGTCCTCGGATATACAGTGCGCCTCCGATAACATAAATAAATACAGCAATTCAATGGCATCACTGTCTGTCACAAACGATAAGCAGATGCTGCTGAACTTCTGGAAGGCAGATATGAACCTGGCATCCGGGAGCGGAGCTTCGGTTCCCTTCCAGCACTACAATAAGGCCAACAGTAACGGCTACAAAGAAATATATATATACGATAATAAGTGGGGAAAGTATGCTGTCGGTGCAACACCCGAAATGCCTGACCTGTTCCAGATGGTAGTGGAGAACGGTGTAGTGACGAAGCTCATCACAGGTGAGCCGGCTATTGTATTACCTGAAAACGGTTTTGTCGCCGTTACTCGTACAGCTGGGGCAGAAAAGCTAAAAAGCGCCTTCCTGCTGGGTGATAAAGTATCAATGAATATCAATACTACCCCTGACTGGAAGGATATAAAGATGTCCGTGTCGGGCAGCGCCATTCTTGTCGAAAATGGAACGATCCCATCAAAATTCTCTTTTACAGCAACAGACACAGTTGTAAAAAGCCCAAAAACGGCACTCGGTTTCTCAAAGGATGGTAAGATGCTGTATTTTGTTACTGTAGACGGCAGGCAAACTGCAAGCATAGGCTTGACTCTCAAGGACATGGCGCTTTTCATGCAGAGTATAGGCGCCTACAATGCCATCAACATGGACGGCGGCGGGTCAACGACTATGGTTGCCAGGCCTCTTGGCGAGACCGGCGTCAAAGTCATGAACAAACCCTCAGATGGAGTTTCCAGAGCGGTGATCAACGGTGTCGGAGTATTCACCTCGGCACCTCAGTCAGAGCTTGCTGGACTTATCATAGAAAACAACGACAGATATATGTTTACCAATACCACAAAAACCTTCACAGTAAAGGGCTATGATAAATTTAACAACCCGGTGGAAATAGATCCTTCCGCCATAAAATGGAGCATATCCGGAGTTAAGGGCAAGTTTGAGGGCAATGTGTTCCGTCCTAGTACATACGGAGAAGGAGTAGTAAAGGCAAGCATCGGTAAAATTAGAGGAACAAAGAGCATCAGCGTTCTGTCAAAGCCTGCGGCTATAAAAATAAACAGCTCCGAATTAAAGCTGCCAGTCGGAAAATCAAAGGCATTTACAGTAACCGGCATAAACCCGAGAGGTTATACAGCCACAATAGACCCAAACGATCTGGATTGGGTGGTCACTAACGAACTGGGTTCAGTTAAAGATGGCGTATTTACAGCCGAGAAAAGAGGAGCGGGATACATAGACGCATCCATTGGAGATGCTCATGCCTATTGCTATGTTTCGATCTCTTCCGACATATTAACAGTAGTGGATGAATTCGAAGAACTCAATGGTTCATTCCAATCATATCCTACAACAGTTGAAGGCTACATTGATTTAACAGATGAGCAAAAAACATCCGGTTCTAGTTCGTGCAAGCTGGAATACAATTTTACCACTAATACCGACGTGTCACGTGCGGTTTACTATGTACTGCCCGGTGAAGGGTATACGATCGAAGCTGATACTTCCAGGATAGGACTCCAGGTATATAACGACCATGAAAATTCAGGCTGGCTGAGGGCTGAACTGATCGATGCAGACGGTAAGAAGCAGGTCGTTGATCTTGCCAATCCCATGGATTGGACTGGCTGGAAGTATGTCGATGCCTCTGTTGAGCATGTCAAAATGCCAGCCAAACTTAAAAAGCTATATCTTGTCCAGGTCAATCCGGATCAGGATGCAGGCTGTCTGTATCTTGACGACCTGACGATGACAGTGAGCGGATACCCGACGTTGGAAGGCACAGAAATTCCGGAGAATACTCCCTTCAAGGATGAGCAAAATGTTGCAGTAAGTTTCAAAAAGGCTACCTCCGATTCGTTCCGCTTCGGTGTTGTCGGGCAGTCAACAAAGCCTGCTAATGATACTGAAAAGAAACTTGTCAAGTTATTCGCAAACACTGTGTCGAAGTATCTCGAAGTCGGCGCGGTAGTCGGCAGCGGCTCTCATGAGTCGATAACGAGCCTTGTCAAGAAGAAACCGGTAATCGCTACGCACACTGTCGATCTCAAGAGCACTAAAGCTGTTGATTATAAATACTCGGTCACCGACTACAAAAACAGCAGGTTTATAAAGCTGGATACAAGGAAAAAAGGCCTCAGGCTAAGTGATCCCGACCAGTGGAACAAATTCCTCAGGGATCTTGAATCCTTCAAGGGCAAAAACGTGTTCATCCTTATGGGTACTGATCCTGATTCATTCACCGACAAGCTTGAGCTCAAGCTGTTCAAAGAGACCTTAAAGGATTACAGATTCGATACGCTCAAGAATGTGTCTGTTATCTACAACGGTGATGAGAATGACTGCAGCCTTGAAAACGGTGTCAGGTATTTTGAAACAGCAGGATATGCGGTTCCCGGTACAGAGTCTGGTGAAACTGCCAATGCCCAGTATCTGCTTGTAACCGTCAAGGGCAATTCGGTGACATATGTGTATAAGGCCTTGAACCCATAAGCAAGTGCCTGATTATTATGACTTCTTGGATAAAGCCCGATACAGCTGCAATAAAGCTATATCGGCTTTTCTTTTTTTAGGCAACATTTCCGGAATCGCTCCACGACCTTATTGCTGTGCAACTGCGTACAAGTGCTTGTTTCTGTGGAATAAGTCTTTGAGCTTCTCCATATCTGCTGGCTCAAGGGTTTTTTCAGCGTATTCCATTATTCCCTGTACTTCTTCTATAGTTATACCATCCTCAAAGGTATTGTATACTTTCTGCATATCGTCATTATCGATTTTGCTTAGTATTAAGCCCAGGGTTATTTTGTCCCTGAGGCTTAGTTCTTTTGCCAACCACCGTGCATCGTCTGCCGTTAACTCGCTGCTGAGAGGACTGTCCCCTTCGATAGGACTGTCCCCTTCGGTAGAACTGTCCCCCTCGATAGAACCGTCCCCCTCGATAGAACCGTCCCCTTCGGTAGAACTGTCCCCCTCGGTAGAACTGTCCCCTTCGGGAGAACCGTCCCCTTCGGGAGAACTGTCCCCTTCGGGAGAACTGTCCCCCTCGATAGAACTGTCCCCTTTAAGGAGCATAGTCAAATCGGATAAGCGAACATTAAAGTATATACGCAATACCACAGCATTTACTATAAGCATTAATATAAATAAGATAGTCAACGTTCTCAAAAAGCAACGGACATTGAAATTTCCCATAAAAATAATACCTGTAATTTCTTTTACAGGTATTATTTACACTATAGATGTTTGGTATTCATTACAATGTATCCACTGTTTTTTTAAGATAAGATGTAAACTCGTCCTTCAGTTCATCTCGTTTCAGCGCAAATTCAATAGTTGCCTCAAGGAAGCCTAGCTTATTTCCCACATCATACCGTTTTCCGACAAAATCATAAGCATAAACCGAATTTGATGAAAGCAGAGCCCTCAACGCATCCGTCAGCTGTATTTCCCCACCTTTTCCCGGAGTTGCCTTCTCCAGATATGTGAAAATCTCAGGCGTTATTATGTACCTGCCAAGTATGGCCACATTGGATGGAGCCTTATCACGATCAGGTTTCTCTACCATATCCTCCACCCTATAGATCCGTTCACCGATCCCAGTGCCCTTTATAATACCATATTTCGAAACATCACTATCAGGCACATGCTGTACACCCAGAATAGTTGTATTATACTGCTCATAGACATCAATCATCTGCTTAAGGCAGGGCACGCCGGAGTCTACGATATCATCTCCGAGAAGCACAGCAAAAGGCTCATTATCTATAAAGGAGCGGGCGCAATAAATGGCATGTCCGAGTCCTCTCGGCTCCTTCTGCCTGATGTAGTTCACATTTGCCAGATTTGATATGTCCTGTACCAGTGACAGTAATTCCTCTTCACCTTTCTTTTTGAGCATGTCCTCGAGCTCGTAGGATTTGTCGAAATGGTCTTCTATGGCCCTCTTTCCGCGGCCGGTAACAATCAGGATGTCTTCGATGCCGGATGCAACAGCCTCTTCGATAATATACTGAATAGTGGGCTTGTCTACTATGGGAAGCATTTCTTTAGGCTGCGCCTTGGTGGCAGGCAGAAATCTGGTGCCCATCCCAGCTGCCGGAATTACGGCTTTACGAACCTTCAACATTATCACTCCCCCATCAACAGTTTATTGCAACATTATACTTTTGTATAACATTTACATTATTATACACTATATCATGGCAGTATTAAACATAATAATTTACGCCGACACAAACAAAACACGGCAAAATCATGAACAACCATTGGCACCTTAGTTTTGAGATAATCAGACCGATCCTTACTATAAAGTCCGGTTCTTACCAATTCTTGACATTTGATCGTGTGTAATATAAATTTGTTATTATAAATCGTTCATAGGGTAATAATCATATAAATGTAAAGTTCTCACAAGGCTGGAGGATCATATGGTACATTTCGAATTCAAGGCTTATGCTGTACTAAACGAGATCGACCTGAACAAAATCGCAGTCAGCTGCGGAATCCCCAAGAAATATACCTGGGAAGAGCCTCTCATACTGCATAAGGATCTCATGCAAAAGATATTAGGTAAGGAATTTGAAGAAAACAGCAGAGTATTTATATTCTCCTTTGGCTGTATAATACTTGTCAATGTGCCGGAGAGTGAAATGCCCTCCCTTCTGAAATATATAAAGGAGTTCGAGCCCGAGCTGGACTTGAACAGCTGGAGCAGTTATACGGACGAGTACGAAATCCGTGTAGATCAGGGAGGTCACCTGAAAATTACCGATGCATACGCCGTTGTTCCCAAGTATGAGTTATTCTATACGGAACTGGCTGCAACAATAATTGCTAAATCAGTTGCTATGGAAAAAACCGAATACGAGCTCGGGAAAATATTCGACAAGCTGGAAACAATGATAGACCGTCTGGAACGCGGCCAACTGCATATCGGAAACAGAGAGCTTGCAAGGACTACCGCCAGGGTGACAAGGCACCAGTACAATACGCTCAGCTATATCATGATACTGGATAAGCCCGATATCACATGGAGCAGCAGTGACGCGGCACTTTTCTATGAAAAAATGTCGGACTTTTTCGAATTGAATGACCGTTACACAATACTGACAAAAAAAGCGGATATACTTAACAATGTAATAAATGGCTTTTCGTCAATAAGCCACTCCATAAGAGGACTTTTTGTCGAATGGATAATAGTACTGCTGATCGTCGTTGAGGTCATACTGATGATCATGGACCTGGTTCTATAAAACCAATAGGAGAATGTAATGCTCACCAAACACTTTATATGCTACAAAGCATACAATTCAATAGATCTGAAAAATGCCACCGCTCTGTTTGGGCTCCCCTCTCCCGAAGGCAGGGACAGGTCTGTCATACTCAAAAGCAGTCAGCTGACAGAAATATATAGGTACGATATGAAAAAAAGAAGGATTCATATATTCAATACCGGCTGCATCGTCTTTGAAGATTTTAGTATTGATGAAACAGACACTTTTTTTGATAATATCAAACTGACCATGGGCGAACCAGACTACCGGATGCTTGCGACTTACAGGGATAATCACACGCTTACACTAACGGACGAAGGCACAGTAAGCCTCTGGAAAGGAAGTAAAGCATCATTTCCGGCTGCAGCTGAGCTTTTTGATATAATCGCAATAATACTTGCAAAATCCACGGCACTATCAAAAGAGGAGTCAGCTATCAATAAATTGCTGGATGATGCAGACCACTATATTTCCAGATTTCAAAATGGCATCCTGCGAATCAGTACACGACGTTTTGCATCAGCGATGGCACATATTATCAAATTCGAACAGCAAAGCGCAGCGGGGATAAGGTTATTTGACAGGCCTGCCGCAGCTACCGGAAGTCTTATGCTGAGGAATGCCTACGACCAGCTTTCATCGTACTATGAGCTTGAGGACAGATATGAGGTCCTTGAAAACAAGGCCACAGAGCTGAGGAACATCGTACGGACATACTCCACTCTCAGATACAGGCGCCAGGAAAACCGCCTTCTTGGTTTTGAAATTTTTCTACTGCTGCTCTTCCCTTTTTCCCGTATAGTGGAAAATATTGTAGGCCATGAATATGTAGAAACCTTTGTCCGTATGATTTTCCCGCATTTGTTACAAAAATTTAATATTTTTCATTAGCAAATCATGGTACAATATAATTGCCACAGCCAATAATACTAATTTTTCATTTTTGTTCCTCCTTTTAATATAGACTATGGCTAATTTAATCTTATCTGGTAAAGCACTTATATTATTCGGTATTATTTATAAATATTTATCAAGTGCTTTATTTTTTTGCCACAAAATACTTTCCGTGCAAAGTACGAAATGTGTTGATAAGAAAAGGTTTATTGAGTATAATAGGTAAGTGACATTTTTTCTAACACTTGTTTAAAGTTTGGCTGTGCTAGATGGGGAGGTAGCGGTGCCCTACACCTGCAATCCGCTGCAGCAGGGTCGAATTCCTGGTCGAGGCTTTATTTTTGTAGGGTCTGTTCCATGCAAGTGGTGATGACAACTGGGTCTTGCGCAATGTAAGTCTGTGAACCCCGCCAGGTCTGGAAGGAAGCAACGGTAAGCAGATACTTACGTGTGCCGCAGGGTTGCCTGGTTAGAGCCAACTATATGGGTAACGCTTGTAGAAGTAAGTCGACATCAGGTGCACAGCCTCTAAATATATAAGAAGGTGCGTTTATCGCACCTTCTTATATTATTAAGTAACAATATTCAAGCTATAGTCCGACCAGCATCCTATCATTAGAGCTGACGTATCCAGCTGGACGGCCAGAGAAAGCTATATAAAGACTGGTTACTTTGAGGGGGCTTTTTTTTGACCCTCCGTTTTGATATACTATGTTCATAATACAGATTGTAAGAAAGGCTGTTGATAATGTCTTACATTGCTTTATACAGAGAATGGAGGCCGACAAGCTTCAAGGATGTGGTCGAGCAGGAGCATGTGGTAAAAGCCCTTCGCTACAGCGTCAGCACGAACAGGATCGCTCACGCCTATCTTTTCTGCGGTACAAGAGGCACCGGCAAAACGACTATGGCACACATACTGTCGCGTGCCGTCAACTGTCTTGATCCGCATGACGGCGAGCCCTGCAACCAGTGTGAGATATGTCGTGAGATACTCTCCGGCAGCAGCGTGGATGTGCTTGAAATAGACGCAGCCTCCAACAACAGTGTAGACAACGTCCGTTCTATAAGGGATGAAGTAATATATGCGCCAACAAAAGCGAAACGTAAGGTTTATATAATAGACGAAGTCCATATGCTATCAACAGGTGCCTTCAACGCTCTGTTGAAAACACTGGAGGAACCCCCGGAGCATGTCATATTCATACTTGCAACGACCGAGCCTCACAAGCTGCCCGCCACTATTCTCTCCCGCTGCCAGCGTTTTGATTTCAGGCGTATTTCTCAGGACAGCATCGTGGAGCATCTTAATAAAATAGCATCGTCAGACAGCATCACATTGGATAATGACGCAGCCAGGCTCATCGCCAGGATGTCAGATGGCGCCATGAGAGATGCCATTAGCCTGCTAGACCAGTGTATTTCTCTGGGCAAGAAAGACATAGGCTATGATGATGTGCTATCAGTAGTCGGTATAGTAAATGATGAATTCATGACGGGATTCGTTTCAGATATGCTTGACAGAAACGTAGTAAAGCTGCTGCAGAACATCAGCAATCTGGTCTCAGACGGACGCGATGCGGCGCATTTTGTTTCAGATCTTGTCATGTACTTCAGAAACCTGATGATATGCAAATCTACAGGAGGAAAATGCGATGATCTGATAGAGGTTCCGTCCGGAGTACTTTCTATAATGAAGAAACAGGCCGCAGCTATTTCCCTCGACGAGATCATGCGCCAGATCAGAGAACTTTCTTCTCTGGAAAACAGCCTGAAATATGCCATTAATCCAAGAGTACTGCTGGAGGTCACGCTGATAAAGATTTGCGGCAGCAACAGCAGCAATGGAAACGGTGATGCAAGCAGCGGTGATGGAAGCAGTGGTATTGGAAGTAGCGGAAGCAGCGGCGTGAATACAGGAATTGAGGAAAGGCTTGCGGCAATTGAAAGAATGCTTGAAAGTGGCGATTTCCGGGCGGCCGCATCATACGCAGCACAGGCTGAAAGCCGTCGAGCTGCTATATCAGGAACGCCGGAGCCTTCAACACTGCCCGGACAAAACAGCAGCAATAATTCTGTTGATCCAAGCATCTCGGATACCGGCGGCACAATTTCTCCACTCTCCGGCAGCATGGACTCTCCACTTTACGGGAACTCTACAACAGCACAGCCGCAAAAATCCGCCGCCCGTGAATCATCAGTAAAAGATGCCGCGGAGTACGATAAATGGCCGGCTGTGATGAAGCACCTAAAAAGCTTGGGCAAGATGGCCATATATTCCATACTGCTCAACGTCAAGGCTGTTTTGTTGGATGACGCTACAGTCGGCCTTGTATCCTCGGACGCTGCGATCAGAAACATGATATCCAAGGTAGACCATATAAAGATTATCGAAGAGGCAGTGCAAAAAGTAGCAGGCCGTGAGATGAGAATAAAATGCATGGATGATGATGTACTCAAGAAGGCTGTCTCCGGTCCGAAGGTCGAGGAATCTAGTGATTTGCTGAAAAGAGCGCGGATCATTGCTGACAAGGCAGGCCTTCCGCTTGAGATAATTGATGAGTAAGGTGAGATGTTATTTACATTCAATGACCCTTGAAGGACTGCATTAAGTTATATATAATAGTAAAAGAAATAAATGACAACGGAGGTGCCAGTATGGCAAAAGGCGGATTTCCGGGCGGCTTCGGCGGCGGAAACATGAACAATCTCATGAAACAGGCTCAGAAAATGCAAAAGGACATGGAGAAAATGCAAGCTGAGCTTCAGGAAAAAGAAGTTGAAGCAACTGCAGGAGGCGGCGCAATAAAGGTTGTCGCCACAGGCAAGAAGGAAATAAAGGAAATAACAATTAGCCGTGACGTTGTAGATCCGGATGATGTCGAAATGCTACAGGACCTGATATTGGCAGCCGTCAACGAAGCTATACGTATGGCTGATGAAATGGTCAATAGCCAGATGTCCAAAATCACGGGCGGCATGGGCGGACTCGGCGGGCTGTTCTAATATGAGCTACTTTTACGCTCCACCTGTTGCAAGATTGATCGAGGAATTTGAAAAGCTTCCGGGCATAGGTCACAAGACAGCCCAGAGGCTTGCTTTTCACGTGCTCAATTTGCCTGTCGAAAAATCGGAGGCTCTTGCAAATGCAATAAGAGAAGCAAAGCTCAAAACACGATATTGTTCAATATGCAGCAACCTCACAGAAACTGATCCCTGCAATATATGCAGCAACGTCAAGCGTGACCACGGTATCATCTGTATTGTAGAAGACCCTAGAGATGTAGTGGCCCTAGAAAGGATACGCGAATTCAACGGCATATATCATGTGTTGCACGGAGTTATCTCCCCCATGGAAGGCATAGGCCCTGAAGATATAAAAATAAAAGAGCTCCTCCAGAGGATTCGTGAGGGTGAAATACGCGAAGTCATACTCGCAACCGATCCCGATGTTGAAGGCGAAGCTACAGCTATGTATATATCAAAACTCCTGAAGCCTGTAGGCATAAGAACGACAAGGATCGCCCATGGTATCCCGGTAGGAGGCAACTTGGAGTATGCAGATGAGGTAACGCTGGCCAAAGCGCTGGAAGGGCGGCGAGAAATATAGAACCGGTTTGAATCTTCAAAAGATTACATGCCAGTTTTTATTTTACGTTACTCATGGTCATATCTGTGGTAAGTAAAATGTTGTATCCAAAATGCACATTTGTTCATTTTTGTGGCATAAATATACAAAGTATTTGTTGGTACTAGGAGGTTGTTTTGTATGGCCAAATCCCGAGGAAAGTTCAGCATTATGTCAAAAATTCTCTTAAGCTTCATTTTAGTGGTAACAATTTCCACAGTGCTTGTCGGTGCAATATCATACGTTTTCGTTTCGAAAAATCAGACTTCAAATCTCGAAGAAAAGCTTATGACAGCGGTTAAGACAGGCTCAGACCTTATTGACGCCGATCTTCACAGCAGTCTGAAGCCGGGAGATGATAACTCTGACACCTATAATGAATTGATAGGAAAACTTCGGATGCTGAATAACAACTTCGGCCTAACATATATGTATACTTTTATCAAAACAGACGATGGCGTTGTTCAATTTGTCCTGGATTCGGACGATTCGGAAGATAAGGCAGTAATAGGTGATTTATACGAAATCGATGAAAACATGGAACGTGCCTTCCAGGGTAGCACAGTTATTTACGAAAATGAAGACCAGTGGGGTACATTCTTATCCACATTATTGCCACTATATAATTCGAATAATGAGATTGTGGCAGTTATAGGCGCCGACATAGACATTGGATCAGTAAAACAGATCAAAACAAATCTGATTGTAACTATTGCAGGTGGTATTCTCATCAGTATCATTATTTCCGCAATTCTGGCGATAATATTGTCATTAAGGATGACAAGGCCGCTCAAGCTGCTGGTCAAGTCCCTGGATGAAGTCGCATCAAACAGCGGTGATCTTACCCAGACAATTAACATAAAGACGGGTGATGAAATAGAAGCACTTGCAGATGCTGCAAACAGGGTACTGGCAAATATTAGGGAAATTATTAAAGCCATAAGGCTTACAACTAATACGATAGATGTAAATACTTCTGAGATCAGTCATGCTATGTTTAATACAGCAAAAGCCGAAGAAGAGATTGGAAACACGATGAGCCAGATTGCTGCCGGCTCTGAAGAGCAACTGCAAAACATAAACCAGAGCACTTCACAGCTTAACGCCCTTTCCTCAGCTATTGATGCTCTTGAAGCAAATTCTGAAAAAATAGGAATTTCCGCCTCATCTGCAGCAGCCTATGCAGATAAATGCCTTACATCGGTAAATAGTTTACGGACTCAGACTTCGAACAACGTAGAAATATTGAAAAAGGTCTCGGATAATGCCAAGGAACTTGAAAACTATTCTGTTGAAGCTGTAAGAATCATTGAGGCAATATCGGAGATATCAGGCCAGACAAACATGCTTGCTCTAAATGCAGCCATAGAAGCTGCAAGAGCAGGTGAACACGGCAAGGGTTTTGCGGTGGTTGCCGAGGAAGTAAGGCATCTTTCGGATAGCACTGCCCAATCCACCAGGGAAATAGCACAATATATCGATAAAATCAGGCAGCAGTCAAACGAAACATCCCAGTCCCTTAGTGATGTGGTCATAACAGTATCGGATCAGACCAGCTCCATTAACAGTAATTCCTGTTCACTTTTAGATATCAGCAATGTCATGGGCTCAATCAAAAAAACTCTGGAAGATATAAGCAAGTCGATCAAAAGCATTTCCAGAAACAAGCAGGACATAATATCAATAAACACCGAAATACAGCTGGCATCCGAGCTAATGGCTTCGTCCACTGCCGAGATTTCCGCCTCACAGCAGGAGCAAAATGCAATTGTAGTCAGTGTAACCGATAGAGTCAAGGCATTGAACGATATGGCACTGGAACTGGGCAATACGGTAAACAAATTCAAAGCATAAGAGCATAGCAAATAAAGCACTACCAGAAGCATCCATATAGTCGTCCGTATTAAGACTGTACTGTAGAAATACATTGCAGTCTCTTTTATTAATTAAAAATAATCCAAAAAATTAAAAAAATTATAAGACATTAAATTAACAATATCGTATATTTAATCGAGATGTTAAAATTATTAATATCCAAATTAATATTTTTAATATTTTTGATAAATGTATATTGACAACCGACTCTAACAATAATAGTATATATCATGTAACAATTAATATAATTAATATAGACCTTGATTATTTTAATACGATACATAATATATCTTTAGATACAAGGAGTCATATATGACAAAAGAAGCATTGGGAAAATGCCCCGTGTGCGGACAAAACACAGAAGTCACGACAATCTACTGTAGCAGCTGTGAAACCAGGATCGAAGGACATTTCACACTTTGCAGGTTTTGCAGGTTGACCGGCGAGCAAAAATCATTCATTGAGACATTCATAAAGTGCAGAGGAAATATCAAGGAGGTGGAAAAGGAACTCGGGATATCATACCCCACAGTAAAAAGCAGGCTTGAAGATGCCGCAAACGCTCTCGGCTACGGCAACACACAAAACTACGCCAGCCCGGAAAGCGAGAAAAGAGTTGAGATACTTGACAAATTGGAAAACGGTGTCATTTCAGTAGAGGAAGCATTGGATCTGCTGAAATATTAGATCGAAATCATAAAATATTAAAAATTTATTTAACAGGAGGATTTACACATGTCTATTAGTGAAGAAAGAATGATGATACTCAAGATGCTGCAGGAAGGCAGGATCAACAGTGACGAAGCCGCAAAGCTTCTGGAAGCTCTCGAAGCAAAACAGGAACCTCAGAATGCAGGTTTCAAAGGCTTCAATATACCGAAGCCCCCGCCGCACAACTACTACGATGAAGTAATCAGGGTCAGGGAAAGGATCAATGATTGGAGAAAGGACATTTCGAAGAATTACAGCCAGAATGACTTTGACAAAATGGTAGACGAATTCAGCGCAAAGGCTGAAAAGTTCGGAAAGAACGTCGCCACAGCAGCCTTCGGTGTTGCTGACAAGGTAGTGGATTTTGTCGGAAGCTTTGTTGATACAGGTGCATTCAATATCTTCGGCAGCTGTGTAACAGTTGAAAAGGAATTTGAGGCAGTCGCAGCAGAAGGCATGAACCTCGAGCTCCAGGCAACAAACGGACAGATCATCGTTAAAAAGCACCAGGAGGACAGGATACTTATAAAAACAAAGATCCGCACACCCCAGACTAACGCTGAGAATTCAGTAGTCTTCTCAAATGAGAACGGTACCGTATCCGTTAAGCTTGCAAAGCCGGATACCTATAATCTCAGCGTTTCATATGATATATTTGTGCCTGCAGTAAAGTTCAACCATATTGCACTCGAAACAAAGAACAGCAAAATATATGTTGAAGACACTCTTTCCGAAGAATTCGTGAGCGTAACAAAAAATGCCGCTATCGACCTGACAGGTGTCACAAGCAGCAAGATAGCTGTCGAGACAAAGAATGCCAAGATAGCTGTTAACTATATGATCGGCAAGGATATCAACCTTGGAACAACAAATGCAGTTATAGACATCAAGAATCTCAAGGCTGAAAAACTTAATGCCGTAACTGTCAATGGAAAGATCCTGCTCGACAATGTCCAGGGCTATGATAACACAAGCGCAGTTGAGCTCAACCTCAAGACCAGCAATGCTGATATCAAGGCAAATATGAATGACAGCGAGCTCAAAGGCTACAAGGTCAAGGCGCAGACCACCAACGGCGGCATCAATCTGTTGATTCCAAACCTTCTGTACCGCAATGTACCAAAATTCGAAGGTCTTAGCAGACAGGCTGAGGCAGAAACCGACAATTATGCAACAGCTGCACAAAAGGTCAATATAAACGCAGAGACCACCAATGGTTACATTGAAGTGATCAAATAATATTTCCAGAGGCCCTCCATATCTCAGGTTATTTGATCACATAATATGTAAGCAGTACAGATACGGGCTGAAGCAGTGAAAACTACTTCAGCCCGTTTTTTGCTTTATCTCTTATCCTGCATCCGCTCCCTACTTCCACAGGCCGATTTTCCCACCTAGATTATAAATTTTATCTATGCTATAATTAAACACCGATAATTCTAGTAATGAGGTGTAATATGTTTGATAAGCTCGAAGCAACGGACAACAGGTATGAGGAGATCAGTCTCAAGCTCAGCGATCCCCAGGTGATAGCCAACCAGGATGAGTACCGCAGGCTTATGAAGGAGTATTCAGAACTCGAAGAGATAGTAGCCAAATACCGTGAATATAAAAAGGTAAAATCAGATATCGCTGAGGCGAAGGAATTGCTTGACGGCAGTCTGGATAAGGACTTCCGTGAGCTAGTCCAGCTTGAGTTCAATGAAGCACGGGAAAAACTTGAAGTTATTGAAGGCGAATTAAAGATACTCATAATGCCAAAGGACCCTAACGACAACCGGAGCGTTATCGTTGAAATAAGGGGCGGCGCCGGCGGTGAAGAAGCTGCGCTGTTTGCGGGCGACCTTTTCAGGATGTATACCCGATATGGTGAGAGACATCGTTGGAAATCCGAGATACTTGACCTCAACGATACAGAAATAGGCGGTATTAAAGAAGTCGTGTTCTCTATAGAGGCCAAGGGCGCATACAGCAGACTGAAGTATGAAAGCGGCGTCCACCGTGTCCAGCGTGTCCCCTCTACCGAGTCCAGCGGCAGGATACATACCTCCACTGTCACAGTAGCAGTCCTTCCGGAAGTGGACGAAGTTGATGTGGATATAAACCCGAATGACCTTCAGATAGATACCTACCGCGCATCAGGCGCAGGAGGACAGCATATCAACAAAACCGACTCCGCCATAAGGATAACCCATATCCCCACAGGCATTGTAGTTACCTGCCAGGATCAGCGCTCACAGCACAAAAATAAGGACAGAGCGATGACGGTACTCAGGTCAAAGCTTTATGAAATGGCGCAGCAACAGCAGAATTCAGAAATAGCAATGGCACGTAAGAGCCAGGTAGGTACAGGCGATAGAAGCGAACGCATCCGTACCTACAATTTCCCTCAGGGCAGAGTCTCAGACCACAGGATAGGCCTTACACTGTACAAAATAGATGAAATAATGGACGGCGATCTAGACGAGATCCTTGACGCGCTGATTACAGCTGCACAGTCCGAAAAACTCGGCAGCGCCTCATACGACGAAGACTGAACAACTAATAAATAAAGCCCTCCCCGAATATACATGTTAGTATTGTCAAATGTATTTTGGCACTAGAAATTCGGCATATGGAGGGTTTTATGGAACACCTGCTGCGAATAACCCTTGTTGGGCTTGTATCAGGCCTGGCCGGAACCGGCCTGGGCGGGCTGTCGGCATTTATGATCTCAAAAGCAAGCAACCGCATAATGAGTTCGATCCTGGAGTTTTCAGCCGGCCTCATGACCGCCGTAGTATGCTTTGAACTGCTGCCGGAAGCGTTCAAGCTTGGAGGTACCTTTTGTACCTTCGGTGGCATCCTCGCAGGAATTCTTGTCGTTGTTTTGATAGAGAGTCTTTTAAAAAAATCTAAAGTAATCGGAAAAGGAGAAAATACCGGACTACTCAAAGCAGGAATCCTCATGGCCATTGCAATAGCCATGCATAACTTTCCTGAAGGCTTCGCAGTCGGCTCAGGCTTCGAAGCCTCTTCAAGCCTTGGATTAACAATTACAGCAGTGATAGTCATACATGACATCCCAGAAGGAATAGCTATAGCTGTACCGATGCGGGCCGGGGGCTTTTCCAGGCTCAAGGCCTTTTCTTATACACTGCTCTCCGGCGTCCCGATGGGTTTCGGAGCATTATTGGGGGCAGCACTCGGCAGGATCTCGGACCTGTTTACAGCCGCCTGCCTTGGATTTGCCGGTGGAGCCATGCTTTATATAATCTATGGCGAGCTTGTTCCGGAATCCAAGCGTCTTTATTTGGGAAGATTATCTTCTTTGGCGAATGTATGGGGAATATTATGTGGTATAATAGTATCAATCTATAATTGATAACATACAAAAAGGGAGCTACATATTTTGAAGACAGAAATAATCAAAGTAGATACATCTGCACCTGGTTGGGACAAGCAGTTGGACTATGCAGCTGAGGTACTGAGATCAGGGGGCCTGGTCGCCTTCCCCACCGAAACCGTATATGGTCTTGGAGCAAATGCGCTTGATGAAAAGGCTGTCGAAGGCATTTACAGGGCAAAAGGCCGTCCGTCTGACAACCCGCTGATAGTCCATATAACCAACACCGGCTCGGTAAAAGAATTGGTAGACAATATACCCTTTGTTGCATCTTTGCTAATGGAAAACTTCTGGCCGGGGCCGCTGACACTTGTAATGCCAAGGTCACGGAAAATTCCCGACATCATTACCGCAGGCCTTGATACTGTAGCTGTCAGAATGCCCTCGCATCCCATTGCCGCGGCATTGATAAATAAGGCAGGCGTACCGGTCGCCGCGCCAAGCGCAAACAGTTCAGGCAAAACAAGCCCGACTCTTGCAAAGCATGTGATTGAAGACCTTTCAGGAAAGGTCGATGTGATTATTGACGGAGGCAGCGCAAAAGTCGGAGTCGAGTCTACCGTGCTGGATATAACAGTCACTCCCCCGATGATTCTAAGACCGGGAGGAATAACGCTCGAACAGTTGCGCAATGTATTAGGCGCTGTCTGCAGCGACCATGCAGCTTCAGGAGTATCCCACTCCGCTCCCAGATCACCGGGTATGAAATACAAACACTATTCACCAAAAGCGGCACTCCTTCTGCTTCAGGGCGATGCCGAACGGGTAGCGGCAGAAATAAGCAAGAGGGCCGAGCTTTACCACAGGGAAGGTTCATCGATCGGAATACTAAATACAGATGAGACCGCCTCACTATATGAGCCCTCCTTGTTTGCATATTGCAAGATACTTTCTCTCGGAAGCAGAGAGCATCCCGAGACTCTTGCTTCGAATCTCTTCCGCTGCCTCAGAGAGTTTGATGAAAAAGCTGTCGAAATGATTCTGGCTGAAACACCTGATGTAAACGGCATCGGACAAGCTGTTATGAACCGATTGCTGAAGGCCGCCGGAGGAAATATCATAAGACTTTGAGGAGAAAGCATGAAACAGGTATTGTTCGTATGCACTGGCAACACCTGCAGAAGCCCAATGGCCGCGGCATTGTTCAACCGGCTCGCCGCGCTGGAGCCAGGCAGCTATGAATACAAGGCTGTGTCTGCTGGTCTGTCCGCAATTGACGGAGTCCCTGCCAGCAGCAATTCTGTAAAGGCAATGGAATATTATTCAGGCGCCGATTTGTCGAGCCATCGCTCAAGGCTGCTGAAGCCATCCGACATCGAAAGCGCGTTTCTCGTGCTTACAATGTGCAGGAGCCATAAGCAGCAGCTGCTTTCGATATGTCCGGAAGCGTATCAAAAGGTTTTTACATTGAAAGAATATGTTTATGGTACTTCAGCCGATGTAAAAGATCCCTACGGGGGCGACGAATCCATATATAGGCAGAATGCAGAAGAAATAGCTCAGGCAGTCAAAAAACTTGTAGAAAAACTTAAAATTATGTGATACGGCTTTGACTTTACTATATCAATATTATAAAATTGTAACGGAGGCTTTTAACAATGTTAGCAATAGCAAGCGATCATGCAGGCTTTAGCCTGAAAAGTGAAGTAATCAAGCATTTGAGCGAGATCAATGTCCCATTTGAAGACCTTGGTACTTACGACTGTACCACTTCCGTCGATTATAACGATTTCGGTCTGAAGGTTGCCGAAGCGGTAACTGCCGGAACTCACGAACGCGGCATAATTATTTGCGGCACGGGCATTGGTATTTCAATCACAGCAAATAAAGTCCCTGGCATAAGAGCTGCTCTCTGCACCGATCCATATATGGCAAGAATGAGCCGGGAGCACAATGACGCAAATCTGTTGGCACTCGGCGCAAGAGTAGTGGGCGTCGGCCTGGCGATCGATATAGTCGATACGTGGCTGAACGCTTCTTTTTTGGGCGGACGTCATCAGTTAAGGGTCAACAAATTCGGAGACGTTGAGAAAAAATATTCAATAAAAAATACATAATTGGAGGTTTCTACACATGGAAAAAGTATTTATATTCGATCATCCGTTAATTCAACACAAGATATCATTATTGAGGGACAAAAATACCAGCACCAAGGAGTTCAGAGAACTGGTATCGGAAATAGCAATGCTAATGGGCTACGAGGTCACCAGAAATATGCCTTTAAAAGAAGTTGAGATAGAAACACCTGTAGCGATTGCCAAAACGAATGTCATTTCAGGCAAAAAGCTCGGCATTGTGCCGATACTCAGAGCCGGCCTTGGCATGGTAGACGGTATGCTGAACCTGCTTCCAATGGCAAAGGTCGGGCATATTGGACTTTACCGTGACCCTGAGACGCTGGAGCCTGTTGAATATTACTGCAAGCTGCCTGTCGACGCAGAAGAGCGCGAGATCGTCGTACTTGATCCGATGCTTGCAACCGGCGGATCAGCATCTGCAGCTATACGCTTCATTAAGGAAAGAGGCGTAACAAGCATAAAGCTCATGTGCCTTATAGCCGCAAAATCAGGCATAGCAAGAATCAACAAGGATCACCCCGACGTTGAGATCTACTGTGCGGCAGTCGATGAGAAGCTGAACGACCATGGCTACATCGTTCCCGGTCTCGGAGACGCCGGCGACCGTCTGTTTGGTACAAAATAACAACACAGGGGCAGACCCTATATCCACTTTGACACAAGGAGAGAACTTCGTCCAATATGTTGAATGGATCAGGATATAATATATTTTGGGAGGCATAATATGAGACCGTCATGGGATGAATATTTCATGGAAATCGTCGAGTTGATCAAAACAAGATCGACATGTCTCAGACGCCAGGTAGGTGCTCTGATCGTGAAGGACAAGCGTATCCTTGCCACAGGTTACAATGGGGCCCCGACCGGCTGCAAGCACTGCTCCGAAGTCGGTTGCCTCCGCGAAGAGCTGAAAATACCATCAGGTCAGCGCCACGAGCTTTGCAGAGCTATCCATGCCGAGCAGAATGCCCTTGTTCAGGCTGCATACTCAGGAGTAAGCGTGAAGGATGGCACCCTTTACGTCACGCATCAGCCTTGTGTGTTATGTGCCAAGATGGCGATCAACGCAGGCATCAAAAAAATAGTTTTCAGAGGCGACTACCCCGATGAACTGGCAATGGAACTACTTAAAGAAGCCGGTGTAAGGGTCGTCAAAGTATAGGCAGGTGTGTCTGATTGTCATATATTTATGAATATATAATAACATTTGTACTAGCATTTATAGTAGCATTCTCAGCAACACCGATAGTAAGAAAGCTTGCCTTCAAGGTAGGCGGCGTTGACATACCCAAGGATAACCGCAGGATGCATAAGAAGCCGATCGCCCTTATGGGTGGACTGGCTATTGTCAGCGGTTTTGTCGTTTCACTGGCATTTGACCTGATAACCTCTTCAAACATCGTTACGCCAAGAAGAGAAATCGTAGGTCTTATGGCAGGTATAGCGATTATAACCTTCATGGGAGTCCTTGACGACACAAGGACTCTTAAAGCCTGGGTCAAGCTGGCCTTCCAGATAGCGGCGGCAGTATGTGTAGTAGCGATCTCAGGTACAAAGATATCGGTACTGACCAATCCGTTCAGTCCCAATCCCTACATCACACTCAGTCCCTATATATCAATTCCGCTCACCATAGCGTGGATAGTGGGGATAACAAATGCCATCAATCTGATCGATGGGCTTGACGGCCTTGCTGCAGGCGTATCCTCCATCTCTTCCCTGTCGCTTTTCTTTGTCTCGATGCTCAGGGCTGATTTGGACCCTTCAATAGCAATTTACACAGCTTTGATAACAGCTGCGTTGTCCGGCTCGACACTTGGTTTCCTCCCCTTCAACTTCAATCCGGCAAAAATCTTTATGGGAGAGACCGGAGCGGCATTTCTCGGATTCACGCTGGGAGTCATTTCGATACAGGGCGCAATGAAATCGTACACCGCCATATCGATCGCAATACCTCTGCTGGTTTTGGGACTTCCCTTGTTCGACACGCTGTTTGCGATAATCAGGAGAGTGCTGAGCCGCAAACCGATAATGCAGGCGGACAGAGGGCATCTGCACCACAGGCTCATCGACATGGGCCTCAGCCAAAGGCAGTCAGTCCTGATAATGTACATCGCAAGCGGCTCGCTCGGTCTATGCGCGATAGTACTTGCTGATCGCGGAGCAGTTAGTGCAATAATAATGCTGCTTGCCGTATCTGTATTTGTCATAGGCGGAACAAAATATATGAATGATCGCGGAACAATAGACAACAAGGATGCAGGCAAGGATACCCAGACAACTGCGGTACTGCCTGATAAAGAAATAGAAAAACCATCTGACGGGGTTACAAAATGAAGAAGTTAAAAGTAATGCCGATATTCGGCACGAGACCTGACGCCGTTAAAATGGCGCCGCTTGTAAAAGAGCTCCAGAAGTGTCCGGATATCGACACGGTCGTATGCGTAACAGCACAGCACAGGCAAATGCTGGACCAGGTTCTCGAAATATTTCAAATAAAGCCCGAACATGATCTTGATATTATGCTGCAAAGGCAAACATTGGAGCAAATCACCGCAAGGACGCTTGATGGCCTTTCGTGTGTTTTTGAGAATGAAAAGCCTGACATCGTGCTGGTTCACGGCGATACCTCTACCTGCTTCGTTGCCTCACTGGCAGCCTTTTATAAGAAAATACCCGTAGGTCACGTGGAAGCAGGCCTCAGAACCTTCGACAAATACTCCCCGTTCCCCGAGGAAATGAACAGAAAGCTCACAGGAGCGCTGGCAGAGCTGCATTTTGCGCCAACCGCAGCAAACAAAAGGAATCTTCTTAATGAAGGAGTACTGCCGGAAAAAATATATGTCACAGGAAATACCGTCATCGACGCAATGCAGACCACAGTAAAAAGCGAATACGTATTCCAGAGCGAAGCACTCAGAAGCATTGATTTAAAAGGCAGGCGCGTAATAGCTGTGACCGCGCACAGGCGTGAAAACCTCGGTGAGCCGCTGGAACAGATTTGTCTGGCCATAAAGGATATCGCTGACAGCTATGAAGATGTATGTGTAATATACGCAGTACATCTCAATCCGGCCGTAAGGGAAACAGCCTTCAGGATACTTGGCAATAATCCGCGAGTCCACCTGGTCGATCCTCTGGATGTGGAGGACATGCACAATCTGATGGACAGATCGTATATGATAATGACCGATTCGGGAGGCCTTCAGGAGGAAGCTCCGTCCCTAGGTAAACCGGTACTGGTCCTCAGAAAGGAAACAGAACGCCCCGAAGCAGTGCAGGCGGGCACAGTGAAGCTGGCAGGCATTGAACGCGATAACATCATGCGCCTGGCATCACAGCTGCTTGACGATCCTGCGGAATACGACAAAATGGCAAAGGCCGTCAACCCCTATGGTGACGGCAAAGCCTCAGAGAGAATAGTTAAAGCGCTGCTATATGAATATGGCATATCAAAAGAAAAACCGGCTGAATTCTAGCCGGTTTTATTTATATCCATTCATTTTTGTACACGCTATTAGCCTGTTATTTGCCCTCGTCCGGGTTGCCGCCTTCAGGCCGGCTACTCTTGACGTGCTCATGATTATAGAGATGGTCCATACAATACTCGTAGTCTCCCTCGCAATCCACGCAATACCTGAACTCCATCTTTTTGTCCTCAACATCCGTTTTCCCGCATACCGAGCAGCGGTGCATGACATGTATCTTTGGGATCTTCGATCTGAACTCCTGCCTGCTTTTCTGCGACTTCCGCCTGAACCTTAATTTGTAATAAACATCTCTCCAGAAGAATACTATAAAGTTGACCGCCGAACCAAGGATCGTAATCAGTCCGTAAAGCGGAGATAAGCCAAAGCTCAGCACTAGGAGCGCTGCGTAGGCTATAGCCAGGTACTTGATCTTTATCGGCACAAAGAAGAACAGCATCATCTCGTAGTTCGGGAACAGGAATGCAAATGCAAATATTAGCGAAAGGTTGAGGTACTCAGCAGTTCCCGCGCCTCCCAAAAAGGCACCCGCTATAGTACCAAGGATACCGATCAGGTAATACACGTTGAACTTGAAGGCACCCCACTCGCGTTCCAGCGTCGAACCTATCAAATAATAAAAGTATAGAGTGAACAATATCCATATCGGGGATGAACCCATGGGGATAAAAAGGAAGGTAATCAGTCTCCAGACCTCACCCTTCAAAACAAATTCAGGTATAAGCATCGCCCTGTAAATGATATTTAACTCAGGCACCAAAAGATTAAGAAGATACACTGCCCCATTGATCGCAGTTATATAAAGCATCAGGTTTCGGATGCTGTATTTACCTATCTTTCTTTCCAATCTGTCAAGCCACAATCGTACCAACCTCCCCATCAAACAATATCATTTGTATTTCATACGCCTCATTAGAAATTATACCCATCCTGGCCGGGATTATAAAGGTTCAATTCGGAAAGGCTGCACATTCCCTTCTCTATCGCATTCTGCCGTAACGTCAGGTACAATTCTGCGCCTGTCGCATCATAATAAGGATTAACAAACAATACGCCAAATCCAAAGCAAAGTAAGCCAAGTAAATACCAGCCGAGGAATGATAAATCAAGCACAAACATATCGAACTTTTGTCCATTAGTCATATTTTTGCTGAGTTCTATTGCCCTCTTAGCCCCGATATTGGGATTATCGGCAAGAATATACGGAACCATTTTGTATGCATATGCTTTCACAATACCAGGTATTATAAACAGTAGTGTCCACAGGAAAGTAAACAGACCTTTCAAAAACATCGTACCAACGATGCCTTTCCAGTTCTGTCCGTCAAACGCGAATCTGAAGCATTCTCTGTTATCAAAGTTCTGCGCCGACTGTATAAAGTACCTCCTGCCGCCTACCTGCAGCGGGTTCATCAGTAACACCTGTATTGCCAAGCCTACAACAATAGCAAATGATACCGCAGCTAAAACAACAAATACTATAGCAATTATCTCGACTGGATCCAAATTATAGTGGCCGAATTCAGAAAATTGTTCCGCGCTCGACCTCCCCGAGTTACTTCCAGAGCCCCCCATTGTCAGTCCAATGACTAAGCTGATAAGAAACGCCTTCCAGTATTTACCGTTTAATGCATACTTTGCTCTGTCCTTTAGTTCTGCCCTGGTCCACATAATGACCCCCCGCTTTCAAAAGTTTGTGTAATCTAAATAATATCATATATACGATTATACAAGACTATACTAAAGAAATAAACTATTTGTCTGTTAATCTTTGGGTTGAATATACGTCAAGTCATATATGTTCCCAGTAACATCGATATCATTGACAACATAAGTCGCTGTGTTACTGCCCTTGTATGCCGTGACCGTCATGCTATACTGCGGCCTCAGCCTGTTATTGTCCCAATCCTTGCTCGATGGCGCCAACGGCAGATGGTATTCCCAGTGGGCTTTGTTATCCGAAACAGATATCGTCGAATCCTGTGGGAATTTTACCTGATAGCCCATATAATCTGCGCTGTAATCATAGGTGTGGCCTTGCGGATCGGTATAATACATGGACTCAAGCTCCGGGCTAAACCGTACGGTTACTTTGTCCGGGCCGCCTAAAGTGGTGATATCGATATTGACACATTCCAGCGACAGGAACCTGTGCGGTTCCACAGTCATCCGTTTACCAAAGATATCCACCTGTCCCCTCCAGTGATTCCAGTAGCCGCTGATATCAACATTTGTTATGGCCAGATTGACAAGTTTAAATGTCACATCCCTGCTTTGGGTACTGCCATTTTGCGTCGTTGCAATAAATCTTGCCGTATACTCTCCGTCAGGTATTCCGGTTGGTATGGGCATACTTCCCTCCCACTCCTTGCTCTTGTCACCTTTCCCGTCAGCACAGGTCATGTTGTATGATCTTGCATGCGTAGTCCCTTGGAACAAGGTCACATTAACAGCATCAGCATATATCGAAGAACTTGCGGATGCTTCCGCAGTCGTACCCCCTGATACCTCCGAGGGCATGCGAGGCACTAGATCGAGCGGTGTTGCAACTCTCACGGAGAAAGTCCTTGCAGCGCTCCTGCCATCGTCACCTGCGGCAGATATCCTGAAGTCATAAGTCCTATCTGGCAACGTTTCAGGTATCTCATATACTATATTGTTCCAGCTTATATCATTGCCGGTCCTGCTTCCTGTTTCATCTCCAAATGCAACTGTCTTCAGAGGCGAAACCCTGGAAGCACCGTTATATAGGGCCATCTCCAGCTTTATATTGCCCGGGAAACGAGTCCACAGATCATATGGCTCAAGCTTTTCAGACGCCGGTATACCTGCAAGGCTGAATTTGTTGTCCAGTGCACGGAGCGATGCATTAAATTGGATAGGAGGCGCTTCCTCCAGTGTGAAATTCAATATCATTGGCTCAGACCAGGTATTTTCCAGATCTTTTACATAGTATCGCAGTTCATATGTACCCGGGCTTAGCTTGTCGGGGATAGTATAGATCCACTCTCCTCCGGCTACCCTGTACATTATCTTTCTCTCCGTTATTCCCTTATCACTTCTGCTTTGCTGGTGGTCGGGATCATATGAATCGTCCACCCATGTAGTGCGATATACCATTTCCTTTTGGTCATAATCCCAGTCCAGCATGGCAGTCGCCACAGGCTTTCTGTGCGCATATACTTCAATGAACGGGGTACCGGAGTAACGCGAGAAGCTCTCAAACGCAGGATCGTCGGAAGGATCGTCTTTTACCCTTCTATAGATGGTGTATTTGCCGGGTTTGTTAAGCTTGGTGATAATTGTATCCACCCAGCCTTCACTGTCGGAGTACTTGTCAGTTGTAAACGATTCCAGTCCGCTTCCGTTATCAAAGTAATCTGCATCATGTACATAAAGCATCTTATGCTCAACCAAACCGTCATTTTCCTCGTCAAAGTCCGCAACGCTAAGCTTCAGAGCATCCTCCCCCGCCAAAAGTGTATATTTCTCGGCCTCGCCGGTATCTGCTATGATGTCCAGGGCCTCCTGCAGAGATTCACTTATATCTCTCCCATTTTCTATAAAATGTTCATGTCCAACCTGTTGCCCGACGCTTTCCGGCCCAATGAGTATAAGCTTTGCTCCGCTCTTGTTCAATGCGGTGCTCAGGTCATTCATGTCATTAATTCCATCATCGGTCAAGTAGATAATATATTTTTTCGAAGTAGCCCTGAATGGGTCAGTATAGGGTTGTTTGACTTCTTTTTTTATATTGCCTTCATAGAAGCCTGTGTAGTCATCATGCCAAACCAAATCAGGTACCCATACGTCTACTGTTCTGGATACTGTGCCACTGTAATAGCCGGTGAAGGTTTTTGATCTTGTATATGTATCTCCCTTTTTACCTGATCCCGAAGGAGCACCATTATCTGAATCCATGGTAGCTGAGTCTTTGGATAGTGTACCTGTGAAACCGTCGCTATTATAACTCATGCTTGGCTGGTCCGAAGCGTCAGACGAATCAAGCCTCCAACCGGTACCTGTATAAGTATAATAAGCCTTTGCCCATCCTGACTGAGTTCCTGTAACCGTCTTGCTTTCTGTTTTACTTTCATAACTTCCTTCGTCGGTCTGATACGGGTTATTGGAAGAGCTTTTCATTTTCAAAACCCCATAATACCCGTTACTCGTATATTCCGTAGTCTCGGGCGGAGAACTGCTGCCTGTATGGACAGAAACACTAGCGGGTTGAGTGTACTCATATGTATGAAGATCCCATATGTCAACATTGGATTGAATGTTTGAGGAACGCAGATAATTGTTGAATTCCAGCCTGTTATCCTTTACATATTTTACTTTATCGCTGTCAAGAGATGAGTCTATCATTATAAAGGTATCGACTTGGGCTCTGTTTAATGGAATTTGTACATAGAGCCCTGCCATAGGCTGTATATTGTCGACGAGTATCTCACGCTCGACCGTCCTGCTAACACGATCATTATTAGTGATAAATTCTTTTATAGTATCTTCTCCAAAGCTTTCCTCTACCGTATTGATGAACTTGTACCTGCCCAGACCAACAGGGCGGAATTCCGGAAAACCTTTAATACCGTCATAGGTTTCCAGGAGCTTGTCATATTTACCGTCATTGTCACTGTCGTACCAAAGCTCGATCGTATTTTTACTGATCAAGTCATTGTCAGTGCTACATGCATTATAGTTCCACGCATTCACCGTCTCAAGCCTTGAAATGACTGAGTTATCGAGATCTATTTCCAATGCCGGAACATAATCTGGAAATATTTCAAACCTTACTACATATGGATCGGAAACTCGTCCAAGCGTGTTTTTTACAGTCAGCTCCACCTCGTAGGAACCTGAGGTTTTGAACAGCAGGTCTTTTTGTGTTATGCTGTTGTCCTTCATTTTTATCGATTCCTGATTCCCGTTAACTGCCCTGAACTTCCATGTATACGAGCTAACCGGATATGCGCTGTTGACAATGTCACAGCCTCCTATATTTGATATATCGGAAACCGTCAGCTTTCTGTTTTGCTTGAATGTACCGGTAAGCCTGAACTGTGCAGTCGGCTTAGTATCATATATGTATGCCCAGGCTGTATGGAATGCTGTTTTGCCGTCAATATCGGTATAATAAACATCGATTTTCTTAAGTCCATCCTGCCCCGTTCCAAATATATAGTTGCCGCTGAAAAACAATTCATCATCAACCTCGACACTGTTTATCAACACCTTACGCTCTTTTATCCCATTCATGTCTGTTGTGTCGCTTGCATCAAATTTCACTATATCAAAGCCCTTCTGAGGTATCATACATTTAGGCTCCATCAGAAAGGGTATCTTTTTCTCGATTATGCACTCCTTGACCTCAAAATCTGCATTCCCATTGTTACTACCTTCATCATATTTTTCGTCGAAATAAATGCAGCGTGCTGTTGCCCTGAAGCTAACATTATCACCGTTTAAAGCCTTGATTTGTCCCTTTGTCATTGGTATTGTAAATGTTGTTTTAGCATAGTTGTCATATATCTGGATATCGTTTTTCGAGGCCTGCTCACCATTTAAAGTGATTTCCCAACGAGCCCTGTCATCTCTTGTATAATATACCGCTCTGGCTAACTGATCCTCCATATACTCATCGTCTTTGAGACAAGCAGTCACTTCTACCTTTACATCGATAGTCTGCTTCTCGAAGCCATCAGGGTTATCCTTTCCATAGTCTGTGAATTCAAGCTCATCGTCGTTTATGACATTGACGGAGACTTCTACAGGCGTGTGCTCCTTTTGGTACTTCTTAATTGTGAAGCCCATGTAGAACAGCTTTCCTGCCTTGTCAAACCTGAACATCCTGCCTTCTCCATTGAACTTTGCCGAAGGCGCCGACTGGACATTTATGAAGTTGTGGAAGTCCCAGGTCCCGTCAGCTTTGCGCTCCGGCGCAGGGTTGTTGAGCCCGGTGTCCTTAACACCATTTCTAATTTTAAATTCGGTCATGCCGTTATTGATCCACTCACGTGTTTTTTTACCAATTTCGTTCTTATATGAAATAGCCGCTTTAGTATATATACTTACCTTAGTTGATGGCTCACCCTTAAACTTTGAGTCAATATACTCACTATCCCAATAATGATATATCCATGCTATATCTTCAAGCGGAGTTATTCGCTTGACATCTAAAGGGAAGCTTGTATTTGCATATAAGTTACCTTCTATTGTATACCCATCGTACCTATACTCACCTCTCTTGTATCCAGCCTTTTTATAGAAACCCACACCATTCTCATTAAGGGTTTCCTCTTTATATATCTTTCTATAGTTGTTATCAGAGTTTGCCTGTTCCGGTGTCCCGTAGACAACAATACCCTTACCGTACCATATCCGGTAATTAAACGGTCTCCCTTTAGCAATAGCAGTTACACCATATGGCAAACCAGATAGCCTTTCAAATAGCTCCGGATTGTCGAAATACGTCTCCCACTTACAGCTGCTTTCGTAATATCTAGTATCATTCTTTGCAGTGGTAATATTGGGAAGTAATAAAGAGAAAACTATTACACAGATGAAAAATTTCTTTTTCATAATTGTATTACCTTCTTTACAAAATTAATCGTCGATTATTTCAGACTATGTATGGAAAGTGTGAATCCATCATCTCCGCTTAACTTATGAAAGAACATAAGTCGGTCGTTGTATGTGATTTTGTCAATACGGTTCTCTTGGTCATTTTTTGTGGCATATTCAAGATACTTATCGAACTCAGCCATTGCTTTATCTGCATCTTTTTCAAACCAGAACTTGAACATTTCATATATTGCATCTCTATGTATCCGTTTAACAGCATCTGCATCATATAATGTTATATGATATGGATTTTTTAATATATCGATATCATTCATTGTTTCAATATCAATTACCATTTGCATATTGAGTATACAATTCTGTTTATACATTTCTTCATTCTCATAAAAAATATAATATACCTGACGGCTACTACCATAACCAGTTGAAACATAACCCTTGCTCTTGGGCCAAACAGTCTCAAATGCATTTGCTGCATCAATAACCTCCTTCTTTTGAGGAGGCCACACAATATCAGTAGTTCCATCTTCATTCACACACCTGTAAACCTCAGTCTCTGCCGGTGTAAAAGGTACCCTCGAAGCATCATTCAGATACCTGACCATAATAGTGGCCGCTTCAGCTCGAGTCAGAGTACCTGCCGGTCTGAAATATCCTTCTGATCCCCTGATGAGGCCTATCTCATAAGACTGCAGCACAAATTGCTTGTTCATATCCTTTATTGCAGGGTAATCCTTGATCTTCGAACGCACCAGATTATCCGGCGAATTGTACGGGTCATTATATGGGAAGCCCTCTTTCAGCAACGCCGCCTTCACTATAATCCTCGCTGCCTCTTCCCTTGTTATGGGCCGCTTGTAATCCTTAAATTCATTTTTCGAAATCAGCTTCTGTCCGACAGCAATATCGATGTAATTCTGAGCCCAGTATTTCGTATCTTCACCCGGTGCAAATCCCATAGATCTGACAGTCATCTTAATGTACTGGTCAATCTGTACAGGATCATTCGGATAAAAGCTTCCTCCATAGCCGGCAATTATGTCAATGCAGGATAGCATTCCAACTTCCCGGCGGCTCCAGTGAACACCCATGTCTTCATATGATAAAAGCTTTTTATCAATATCCGAGTCTCCCAACACCGCTAATTTCTCCTGTAGCGGTTTGACCCGGTATGCGGACTCATTTTCTTCAGCAGCATACGACCCGGTTGGAGCAAGTAATAAGGCTAAAGCAACAAATAGCGTAATTAGAATGATTTCCAGGCACTTTCTAACTGCCGCCTTCTGATAAACATATCTCCTGTCCAAAATATCCAGCCCCCTTACTTTGAATCATCTTTGCAACCTATGTTATACTACACCGCGTACGAAAACGAATTCGCTGTTTGCAAACTGCACACTATCGTTATTTCTAAGCTCTACTTCCTTATTGCTCTCGATTCGCATGTCGTTGATGAATGTACCATTAATAGAATTCAGGTCCTTTAAAAAGCAGGTACCGTTCCTGCAAATCAACTCAGCATGGAGTTTTCCAACTGCATTGTTAAGCAGGATATGGTCCACATGACCTTGAAGCCTCCCTATAATGAACTCGTCCTTATTGATGACAATATCACTGTCCCCTGCAAGTCTTCCCTTACATTTCAACACATGTGGCCCTTTGTTACGGCTGCCAAGGATCTCTGTCTTTTGCATATATCTTGCTGCTGCATTATCCTCCTTATATTCTGCTCGCTCCCCGGTAGATATCTCACAGCTGTCCGCCTTAGCCTTCTGCTTCATATCCATTTCTGTTGATACCGCGATTTCTCTATATGCTTTTTCTACAAAATGCTCTACACATTCTGACTTTATTTTGCTCGGATTTTGCGCCATGATTGCTACCGGTTCTTCTGTCCAATCAGGCCTATCAGACCAATTCGATATATCTGGCTTATCCGATTTGTTTTTATCTGTTTCCTGCGCTTTACTGCTGATATATTCAGGATTGTCCTTTGGGACTGCTTCCTCAATAGCATCAGCATTTTTTTTACTAAACAGCTTCAACATCCGAAGTTTCTTGAATAAAAGCACATCTACTGCTGCAACGACCATCAAAACTGCCGCATATGTGGTAGTCCTATTTTCTCCGACATTGTCAAGGAATCCGCGGCACATGAAAATAATAGCACCCATCACAAATTGTAAAAGAACCATCGGTATTAACAAAGAAAATGACTTTTTTTGAACTTTCTTCTCCTTATCTTCCTGTATTTCCTCTATTTTATCTTTTTTGCTACTTTTTTCAAGCCCTATGTCACAAAAATCTTTTTCTTTCTGTTGGACCGTCTTAATATCAGCTTCATACCCATACAATAATTCATTCAACAATATCTTGAAACTCTTAATATTGAATGTCTCACTCCCTACCTCGGATAAAATACGCTGCACAAGATTTCCACTGCAAAAATCCGCTTCATGTATATGGCACATTAGAAGATCAGATGCCAAAGTCTGAAGAGTGCCGCAGGTATTGCCGCAAGTATAAGCCGGTATGTAGACAAGCCTGACATCCATCGTTTCAGGTTCAATGTACAAATACTCCGGATCAAACATAAAATTTGACGCATACAACAGGTAACCCGAAGAATTGCTGATGCAGGAAGATAAATTCAGGAGCAGCTTTAGAAATTCCTCACGTTTTAACTTATACCTTTTAAGGTACATTGATAATGAAATTTTCGAAGTTATGTTGTAGTACAAATGACATGCACCTTCAACCTTAACTACTTCTACAGGCACTATGTACTGTATTGAGTTATTCTCGAGCATCCTGGCCTGAAATTCTATTATCTTTGGCCTGCATCCTATCACAAGAAAACTGGATGATGCATCGCTCTCATACCTGAATTCCAATTCTTTTGAATTTTCACAGTCACCGGACATATTTCACTCCCCCGACATGTATATAATTTCCTTGGCATCACATCTGCCACCGTAATTAACCTTGCGATTCCACCTGGACATTGTGCAAATAATCCACCTATTCTAATTGATCCTGTTACCCGTTCTTATATTGCCGCTTTTGACATCATTGATAATCGAATCATCTGCAAATACACTTTGCATAATATTCGTAACAAATTTGATTATTGCGTCCCTGAAGATCAATGCTATCCCTACAAGAACAGCGATTATTACAACTATCTCCACTGTTCCGAGCCCATCCTCCTCACTGAGAAAGTTTTTTAGAAAACATTTCATACTATCACCTCCATCCTATATATTTCTTAACGCAAGTACAGCAGGCATTCCAACGATGAGCAGTATCGCCACGAACATCAGCATCATCGGTAAGAGCAGCTTAGTGGAAGCTTCTTCCCCAAACTTCCTGGCGGCTGATTTCCTCAGCTCCCAGCACTCATTGGCAAAAAGCCGTAAAACAGGTACAAGCTCATCATTACCCTTTCTAATATTCTGCAGGACAACAGATACAAAACGGGTTATAACAGGCACATGGCATCTTTGGGCAAATTCCTCAAACGCCTTATGTTCAGGCATTCCAGACCTTATATCCTGAACCGCGGTGCCCAATTCATCAAATAGCGGTGTCTGTTTGGATGTATCTGCAACTGTTTTTTCCCACGCTCTAGATACCGTCATTCCTGCATTGACCAAAAGCGTGAGTTTATTTACAAAGTCCGGGAAATCAAACTGTATAGCCTGTCTTCTTCTTTTTACCTTTTCCAACAAATCCCTGTCACTAAATACGACAATACCCACCTGTAGTAATATACAAAACGCGGCATAACCTGCATCAACCTCTGTCATAGTTCCAACAAAAAGTACAAAAGCCATAGATAACAGCATCAACGTTAACTTATTGCCCCAATGCACACGCAGCATAACCAAAGCTTTCTTGTGTCCATACAATTCTGCGGAAGCCATGAGCAGCTTCCTGTCATACCCGGTATTATAGCTGTATTTGAATACATCAAGGATGTAAAGTCCCAATGAAAGGAACCCCTTAAATGGAAATACTTTTTTATCAAGCATTCCAACAACTTCTGCATACTTTCCATATGAGAAAGAATAAAGTACAGCAAGGATCATGATATATACAATCAGCACCAATAACATAGCAAACCTCCTACAGCTTGATATCACTCACTTTTGCAGAGATAAGCCAGGCGATGGCTATCAATATGATCGATATGCTCATCGTGAGTCTGCCTGCAGCAGTATTGAAAACCGGATGCATGTATTCGGGAGCGCTGACAGAGAGCAGCAATATCATTAGTACAGGCACAGTATTGAGCACCTTCTGTTCAAATTTACGCTCTGTCAGCATCATATCGACTTCCTGCCCGACCTCTATCCTGTCACTGATAATTGCAGAAGTATTCCGAATAATTTCTGTTATATTACCTCCGGACCTTTTACTGATATTAAGGACGCTCACAAAATTGTCCACATCCTCCAGTCCGGCCCGGTCAGCAAATTCAGCCAAGGCATGTTCAATTGTCTCATTCATATCAAGCCTGCTGATAATTCTTTTTATCTCTATCAATATAAACGTAGATGGTTCAGGATAAAGCACTGTCATATCGTTTAAGGCTTCCTTGAATGCATACTCGACCGTTTTTCCCACAGACATGGAGGACGCAAGTGAATACAAAAGATCCTTGAACTGTATGTTCAGCTCTTTTTTACGCCGTCTTATGATTTCTTTTGTTTTTATTCCCGGATAAAAAAGTGCAAGAGGCATTAGCAGCGCAGACAAAATCACGCTTCTGTAGAACACAAAGGCAACCGAAAAAATAAACATGCCAGCTATTGCAGTATATAGTACTCTCTCCTTTTTACTCATATCGTAAGAATCATAATACCGTGTCATCATACACCACACAATCTGCAGCTTATGCCTGCCATTCTAAGCTTCACAGTATTTTTCAGCATGTTGCCGGTCCACTTTAAACTCCCATTGACAGGCACCTGATCAGCTGCCTGCCCATCAACTTCATCTTCGTCCGCATCATACCTGTTTCCCTCAGGCGAGATTTCTTCAAATATATAAAGCTGATTGAGTCTTATCATGCCATCTGCATATCCTGATATTTCACTTATTTCAAGGACCCTTCTGGTTTTATCCCTAAGCCTTGAAAGGTGTACGATTATATCTATCGCAGAAGCAATTTGCTGGCGTACAGCCTCAAGTGGAAACGGAGCTGCTGATATGACCATTGTCTCGAGCCTTTTTAGCATGTCCGTTGCGGAATTGGCATGCCCTGTAGAAAGTGAACCGTCATGTCCTGTATTCATTGCCTGCAGCATATCCAGCGCTTCTTCCCCGCGTACCTCTCCTACTATTATTCTCTCAGGCCTCATTCTGAGCGAGGTTCTGATCAGCTCACGTATCGATATCCTGCCCCTGCCCTCGCTATTGGCGTTTCTGGCTTCCAGCCTGACTATGTTTTCCACGCCGTTGATCTGGAGCTCGGCAGAATCCTCTATGGTGATTATTCTTTCATCCGGCGGGATCCTTCCCGAAAGAGCGTTAAGGAAAGTTGTCTTGCCGCTTCCAGTGCCACCGCAGATGAAAATATTATATTTCGCCCTGACCAGACAGCTTAATACCTCCTCTGCTTCAGCGCTCAATGAGCCTAGATCCACCAGCTGCTCAAGCGTCATTGGGCTGTCTGGAAATTTTCTGATCGTCATAATAGGCCCGTTCAGTGCGACAGGCTTAAGAACAACATTGACTCTTGAACCATCGGGCAATGTGAAATCAACTATCGGTGATGCCTCGTTCACGATTCTGTTCGTACGTGACACGATGTTATGTATCACGTCCTCGAGCCTCTCATAGCTGTCAAAGCTCCTGTCGATCCTGCTGATACGACCTCCCCGTTCGATGAAGAGCTTGTCCGGCCCGTTGATCATGATTTCTGTTATGCTCCTGTCATCCATGACCGGCTGCAGTATGTCGAGGCGTCTCATAGAGTTGAACACAACATCTGCCAGCTCACGCTTTTCCTTAATACTCAGATAAGGGCTCCCCGATTTGCGGAAAACCGCATCTGTGACAATATCCATAAGTTCTGTATCAGAAACCTCTCTTGACCCGTCAAGCCCCTGAGCTATCTCCGTTCTGATATTCTCGGCAAGTGTCCTGCCGTCATAGTCCTCGCCGCAGAGGCTGCAGACCGCCATTCTACCCGCGCCATATGGATCACATACCACCATCCCGCCCACATCATTACGCAATGTACTCGCCTCCGTCCCATAAGGCCGCTGGCCCATCTCCCAAAGCTGCAGGTTTTTTTGCGGGCATGATATGATTGAGGACCTTGTTCAAATCAGCCAGAAATGCCGGATTTTCTACAGGCCTGATAAAGGAATTGCCTCCGGGCGATCCGGAATGGTCAGCTATATCGGCAATTGGCTTGTAGCCAAAAATGCTTCCAGCATTTTTCTGCCTATTCGAAAAATTCAGTATCGGAACCACTCTGTCCCTGACATCAGTTCTAAGCCTTTGTTCAAACAGCTCCAGTGCCTTATAGAATTTGTCGGTATTGTTCTGCAGCCTGACATCCTGTGACAGTACAAGCAAAATAGTATCTGAATACTTCAGCACTGAAGAATTCCTCTCATTCAGTCCGGAAGGAAGGTCGATAAAAACCGCATTATAGGCGGAGCTCTTTTTAAACTCCAGGATCAGTCTGGATATATCCTCTTCATTGAGCTCATTCATCTCCAGTATGCTTTCGGGCGGCCTGAAAAAATGCACACCGGTCCTGTTGTCAATGCATCTGGCTGCCTCAAGCTTCAGCCATATACTGCCGCTGCTTCCCTTGAGCTGGTATATCACATTGGAAAAGCTCTGTTTTGAATCTCCATGGAAGAATACTTCTGTAGATGGGATGTCTTCAAGGTTTAGATAGAATGGCCTTAGGCCCCTGCCGGCACTCATTATGCTGCAGCCCGCCGCTATAGTGCTTTTGCCTGTACCGCCCGCTGGCGATACGACGCTGATTATATGAGTTCCCTCATTTCCGGATATCGGACAGTCATTTTTGCTTCTGAGAGTATAGAACCTGATGACCTCGGAGACAACTTTGTCAATATGCTGATATTTATAGACAGCCTCTATTCCATCCTGGATCATTTCTTCATTTTCAGATAAGATAAGAACTATTTCCCAGCTCTCTGTTTTTATTACTTCTTTATACATTTGGCCGTTTACAAGAAGTATGTCCGTTTTATGTAATTCGCCCAGAAAGGCATTGAGTGGTTCAACAGCCGAAAAAGATGATATTTCGAACCGTTTTGGATGATTAGTTATCAAGTATTTCTCTAAATTCTGTACATATTCTGCATCATAATCTGCTATAACAATACTAAGCCTCCCCAAAATTGCACCCCCTGTACTTACATTTACACTACACGCACAAAATAATGTAAGAATATGGTAATGCAATCATTATATGGAAAGTCTTTCCAAATGTCAATTCCTATTTTCTATATTTTCCCATTTATTGCCGGATATAATTGCAGAATGCTGCAGAAAACGCTACCTTGCAAACTTATTAAAAAGCTCATCCTGCTCTTTTTTAACAAGATTTTTGATATGATTGAAAACAGTAGGACCGCTATGACGAATTTTAAGACCGTATTCATAATAACCGTCATATTCGGTCTTCCTTGCGATTTCGGCTGCAAGAGAAAGAATATCCCTTGTCAGATATATATCCATTATCATCTTCAAGCCCTTGAAATGTGATTCTTTTGAGTATATAAGGAGGCCATAGTCACTGATATCCTTCACCAGTGCAAAGCACTTTGTATTTCCAAATCCATCAGTTATCTTGTAGTCAGCGTACAAGGAAACGGGAAATCGTTCATACGCCCTCATTTTACTGCCTTCATCAAATTCATCCTCTGAATATTCCAATAGCTCCTCAGCCATATTGAAACCGAGGACCCTGCCGCCCCTAATAAGAACCTCTGAACCATTAACATAAGATGTAACTATCGGATCACCTGCCAGGAACACCGATTTTTTACACTCCTTCGGAAGTCGTATCTTTACAGACCTGCCTTTGACATCGTTCACGATGCCGCTGAACAGGTTTAGCATAGAATAATGTCTTATTGTCACCACTGCACCTTCTGTCAGCCCCATGATGCACCCCCGTATTATAACGTTTATACGCATCTGTCCAAAAAGAATTTTCCCGTTTGTATAAAATATTTCTTACCCTAGCATAAAATTTCAAAAGACATTCTTATGCTATTGCGCGTCTCAACGAGGCTGGTCACAAAAAGGCTTGCCGGTCGCCTCGCTATATTATTATACAACACCTCTGGGTTATGTGGAAGAATTATGTCGATTTTCGGAATTGAAATCAACCTGCCTAAATCCACCTGCATTTGTGTCACCGACTTAATACAGTATTAATATACTGGTATTGACAGCTGGGATTTGATTGCTAATTGCAAACCACATTACAACTGTAACATTTCTTACATAAGAGGAATAGATTGAATTAGCAATATAATTTATGTTAACTCAATGGTCGAAAGGAGGCCTAAACAATGTCGGAAAGAGGATGCGGTAATTTTTTTGACAATTGCGCGATTTTGTTCTTTATTATTCTGTTCCTGTTACTGTTCTACGATAACGGGCATTACTGCTAAACAGTAATATTAAACAAATCGGCGATATGTTGATCTGTCGTAGAAACCACCCTCCATAGGGTGGTTTTGCTTTATAACGGAAATATGTCAGTAACACATATCCGGGGTTGTGAATATGATATAAAAGGCAGCATGGTCAAAGCATGCCGGATGAAGGAGGTATATCAAATGTCAAAAGGATTTGTAGGCGGCGTATTCGACAATTGTGCACTTTTGTTCTTTATAATCCTGTTTCTCCTGTTATTCACAGATCACAAGCACCATGCAAGACTAGATACAAATGTTGTTGAATAACAAGCTTAAATATATGAAGGGAGTGTATGGAATGGCAGAGAATGAAAGATGCGGGCTTTTCGGGTGTGGATTCGGTAATAACTGGATATGGATCGCAATAATCATATTGGTCATTATCCTGCTGTTCCCGGCCATTTTCGGGAGGGAAGAAGAAGGATATTACAAGGAATAAATCATAGCTGTACAGTCTTCTGATCAATGAAACCGGTTCGGTACTTATGCCTCTGAGGACAGTTCAATATGCCCGGTAATGGGCTGCTGAAGCTGTCCTCTTTGTTTTGCGTCAAAATCTTATATGAATATTACGGTGTTCCTCTCTCGTGTCAAAAACTTGCATATTTTCCCTGTTAATGATACAATATTATTGGATATTTATAAATAAAAGAAATAATACTTACTGGGGTCATTTTTTACCCTGATTTTTTGTCTAAATTATGCGAATAGTTATTATGGTGAAATCACCATAAAGGAGCAAGGGATAGATTTTATGAGGTCGTATTTTAATAAGTTATCTATTCTAATAGTACTTGTTTCTGCAATGATAACCTTGCCTGTACAGGCAAGCTCTGCTTCACTGCCTGCTTCCGGCACGTCCTGCAGCAACTATGAGAAAGCAGTTGACTTAAAGGTTCTTGGATTATTCGCAAACAAACCTGATGATTTTGAGCTTGATCGCGCTCCAACAAGGGCTGAGGGCGCTGTTATGCTTGTGCGCATGCTCGGAAAGGAATACCAGGTCAAACAAGGTAGTTATTCCCACCCATTTACCGATGTGCCGGCCTGGGCTGACGATTATGTAGGCTATATATACCAGAACGGTATTGCCAACGGAGTCAGCGATGACCTGTTCGGCTCCTCCAGGCTGATATCGGCAGCACAATATGTGACTTTTGTGCTTCGTTCCATGGGTTATAAGGATAATGCGGACTTCAGCTATGCAAGCGTGCTGGACAAGGCTCGCGAACTGAGTCTCTTAACTAGTGCTGAATTAACGGATTTAAAGAATAAAGACAATTTCTTGAGAAATGATCTCGTCGCCGTTTCACATAATGCGCTTTCTGTCAAAATGAAGGGTTCCTCGCAGACTCTGATCGAAAAACTGGTGGATAGTGATAAGGCAATATTTAAGCCGGCCGCAATAGCACTTAACTTATACCCGTCTGATTTTGAGAAGCATTATGGAAATGCTGCGCTTTTCAATCCTTCCTCGACAAAAGATGGTTATGTTATAAACAATAAAACTGATTTAGTAAAAATAGTGACGAAAATGCTATTAAATAATAATACAGTTACTAATATCGATATATCCGGCTACGAAGGCAATATTGTCGATGAGTATGAGTCTGCTTTTAAAGTAGCTACAAAGGCAGCCGAAGAAATAACAGGTGTTAACGATTTTGTTCAAAAATGGGGCTATACTCACAGTAGCCGCACAATGGAGCTTGGATTCACCTACAGGTACGAGAAAGCCGAGTATGCCAATAGAAAAAGCAAAGTAAACGCCGCAATAAAAAAGGGACGGTACATAGTTGCAGATATAATTAATATGGACATGTCTGAATTCGACAAAGAAATACTAATGCATGACTATATAGTCAACAATACAAAGTATGATTACGGGAATTACACCAACGATACGCTGTCGGAAGATGCCTTTGAAGAATATGGCAGCCTTCTTTCAGGCTATGCGGTTTGCGAAGGTTACGCAGAGACAATGAAGCTTCTTTGCGATCTTTCGGGAATAGAATGCATGATAGTCACTGGAAAAACAAATTCCAGCGGCAGAATAGAGGGACATGCTTGGAATATTGTGAAAATTGACGGTGATTACTATCACATAGATTGTACTAATGATGATCCCGTTACAAAAGACGGCTCGCAAATCCTTACTTACTGTTATTTTAACCTGACAGACGACGAAATGATGAAGGCCTGTACCTGGAACCAAACAGCATACCCCGTATGTGCCAGCATAAAGAACAGCTATTACTATAAGTACAACAAAGTTGCAGATAACAGAGAAGCCTTTGACAGGGCTCTGGCAGAGGAACTCGGGAAGAGAAGCTCGGTCATTGAGCTGAAGGTGGCGGATTATTCAAAGAGTACCTATTCCAATCTCTCCGATCAGATATTTAAGACTAAGATGGTTCTGAAATACAAATATACTGTAAATGACGATTTCGGTATTATAAGGATTTTTAACATCAAGTATTCCTGATAGTGACCTATAGCGGAAATAGACCACGCTACTCGTTATTTCGATCTCCTAAAAAATTGTGGCCTTATTACTTGCGCCTTATTACTTGCGCCTTATTACTTGCGCCTTATTAATTGCGGCCTTATTACTTGCGCCTTATTAATTGCGGCACGCTACTCGTTATTTCAAGTTTAGGACATAATTGAGAGGAAATATCCTCGTTTTATAGTCGTTTGGCTATAAAATAAACCTTTTTATAGTAGTAATCTTTCCTAAAGTTCAAAAAACGAGTAGCGCGGTGTCCAAAGAATTTCTTATCGCTTGAATTTCTTATCGGTGATGTAATTCCAGATGCGGATATACCGGCCAGCAGGAATGCTGTCCTAACTTCACAGAGCTACAAAATAAAAAATTGGTTTACATAAACCAGCTACATTCTCAATCTCCACCTTCTAAATCCTTATCGCATTTTCTAATGATATTCTATGCTCAAAACTTCTTATTGTCAAGATAATACAGGGAAAACTAAGAAAATTAGAAAACAAAGGGAGTATTACAATAGCCGGGTATTGGAAGTTCAAATTTTCTTTTAATAGCCCCTTTATTTTATCCGCGGCATCTAGTAAAATGTAATTCCGCGTTTTCAAATACTGACTGCCTAAAACAATACATACAATCAGATTACGGAGGTGCAAACCATGCCTGCAATAGACCACCCGGATTACAGCCAGGAGCTGGAAAGATGCAACTATACTCTTGGATATGTCAATAAGAGCCTTGAAAGCACACTATCCAAAAAGAGCCATGTCGACGGATCTCTGGAGCGGTCCAGAAAGCATTTTAATGCTGAAAGCAGCCAGGACTATATTGACATCATAGTCAATACGCTTCTGCAAGGCAGTATGGATGTTAAGCTGAGAAACCTTATGGCAGCTAAAAACAAACCGTATTTTGCGCGAATAGATTTCGTTGAAAAAGGAAAAACCGTGCCGGAAAAGCTCTACATCGGAAAAATGTCGCTAATTCGCGAAGATGACCAAAAGCTTATCATCGTCGATTGGCGTGCTCCTGTCGCAAACCTCTATTATGAAGGAAGGCTTGGAGACGCAGCTTATGATTGCCCCGACGGAAATATAGAAGGCACCTTGGAGCTTAAAAGGCAGTTTTCTATAGAAAAAGGCAAGCTTAATGAGATTTTCGACATAGATATCACAACAAATGACGAATTCCTACAGAGCACTCTGGGAGCCAATGCCGACAACAGGCTCAAGGATATCGTCACTACGATCCAAGCGGAACAAAATGCTATCATCCGCGCAGACATGTGGCGTCCGTTGATAGTCCAGGGAGCCGCCGGCAGCGGCAAGACCACAATAGCGCTGCACCGCATAGCCTATCTGATATATAATTACGAGAAGTCCTTCTTTCCGGAAAACTTTATGATAATAGCGCCTAACAGGCTGTTCCTGAACTATATATCCGATGTATTGCCGGAGCTGGGTGTTGAGAAGGTGCGGCAGACCACCTTTGAGGAGTTTGCCCAGGATCTGATCGGAAGGAAGTTCAAGCTGAGGGATGCAAATGAAAAGCTGCTTGAATTTGTTGACTATACAAACACCAGGGAAGAAAAAGTACGGTTATCGTTTGTACGCAGGACCTCCGAATTCAAGGCCTCGATGCATTTCAAGGAAGCTCTGGACAGCTACCTGAAAGTGATCGAAGAAAATTTCATACCAAAGGAAAATTTCGTATTTGGCTCTACATTGATTTATCGATATGAGGAACTGAACGACTTGTTCATCAATCAGTATAAAATGTGGCCAATAGCCCGCAGGGTCGACGAGATCAAGAAAAACCTCAAGACAAAGATAAAGGTCAAGAAGCAAGCCATTATCAACCAGCTCCATGAAAATTGTGATAAGAAGGTCACATTTCTAAAGCTGACCGTGCAGGATGAGGACGAACGTCAGAAGCTAGTCACTCAGGCTATCGACAAGAGAGACTATGATCTTAGAAATCTGGAAAACGAGTCGAAAGTGGCTATTTCCGATTATATCAAGAAGATTTCACGCCTTAGTCCGTATGAATATTATAAGGATCTGGTCAACGACGATACAATGTTCAGAAATGCTGTCAGGCCATGGCTCGACGATGAAATGTCCGGTTTTGCCCGCAGCTATACCGCTGATATGCTAAAATCAGGATGGCTTGAGATAGAAGACCTTGCACCGATAATTTATCTTAAGTTCTGCATATACGGCATGGATGAAAAAATACCGGTAAAGCATGTTGTCATTGATGAAGCACAAGACTTCAGCGCATTCCAAATATTTGTCCTAAAAAGAATTATTAAGGACAGTTCCTTTACGATACTTGGAGACCTCAACCAGGGCATCCACTCCTACCGCGGCATTCAGGACTGGAATGAGTTAACGGAGTACGTGTTCAGTGACAGAAAAAATGATTTCCTGACTTTGGAGCAAAGCTACAGGACGACTGTCGAGATCATGGACGCTGCAAACATAGTAATCGGCAAGATAAAGAGCCGGCAGGTCATCAAGGGCAGGCCTGTTATCCGTCACGGAGAAGCAGTAAGGATCAGGCCGATGAAGGATAAAAAGGACATCATAAGGGAAATCGTCATCGATATAGAGCAATTCAGAGAGTCGTCCTACAAGTCTGTAGCCGTCATCTGCAAGACGCTTAAGGAATGCAAAGAGGTGCATTCTCAGCTGTCAAAGCAGGTGAAGGACATAACGCTGATCACCGGCAAGGAAGAGGTCTACAAAAGCGGCATCGTAGTTCTCCCCTCATGCCTTGCAAAAGGCCTGGAATTTGATGCTGTTGTGATATTCAATGCCGATGCCGAAGGCTATACGGAAGATGAACTTGACATAAAGCTTCTTTACGTTGCAATGACACGACCGCTTCACAAGCTTTTTATCTACCATACCGGAGAGATGACTCCGCTTCTTAAGTCATGACTCTGCATAGATCCACCTGAAACCCAGAATCATTTTACCTCGATTATACAATATCAAGGGAAATATTATCTAATAAGAAAACAAGCTATAGCCCCTTGCGATTGAAATAATTGCGGGGGCTTTTAATTTGTCGAGCAAATATAATTTATTGTGGTCCAACTGATTAAAATGCCCTATAAGTGTTATATAACGAGGCGGCAAAAATGTTCCCCACTTCTATGAGTGGCGGGTACCTACTCGGTTTGCAGATATTTTCTTTCGATTAATCGAAAGAATACGATGCGAGCATATCTCCCGCCTCGTTGAAACACTGCTGAGGTAAGAAAATTTTCCTACAAACGAAAAATTTTCTTTGAACCAAAGTGTTATAATAATAAGATATAGATTTTATTTATATTATAACGAGGCGAACGGGAGTTCATAATGTTTGATTTGTCTACGGAGTCCATCCTTGCAAAAACACAACTGGCAGAATACGAAGCAGGCCAGGAATATTACAGGAACGGCCGTATAAAGTCCGTACAGTTCAATCAGGACAGACGGACCTTCACATCAACCGTTCTTGGTTCGAAGCTGCACACACAGCACCTGAAGTTCGACACTGCAGGAAAATTAGCGGAGGCTGATTGCTCCTGTCCTGTCGGGAATGACGGATGGGGCTTGTGCAAGCATATGGTAGCCGTGATGCTGCTTATACAGGATAAGGACAGCAAGGGCTTTTTCCGCGAGCTTCGCTTCCGACAGGCTGCGAAGGATATATTCAATTTTTTCACCGACAGGCAGATTGCAATCAAGTCTGCTGTAACTCTCGAGCCTGTTTTTGAACTGAACAGAGCCAGCGGTACCGACAATTCAATGCTCCCCTCGTTGAAGCTGCGAATCGGGCAGGACAGGCTCTATATAGTCAAGGATATAAAAAAGCTGCTATTCCATATAGAGAACAATGTGGACCTGAATTTTGGAAAGCGTTTCACCTATTCCCCATCCAGACATGAATTCAGGGGCAGGGATCTGGCACTGGCAGAAATGCTCAAGGAGCTCTATGAAACGGAAAAGCTCATGGAGGGTCTGGGCCGTGGGCGCATGGATGCAAGTATATTTTTGGATGGAAGGGTTTACCTGACCGACAAATATATGAAAAGGTTTTTTGAGATATATGAGAATGAACCTTTCAAAGGAATTATTCTCGGAAATGAGCATGAGAGTCTGGAAATAATGAAAGAGGATATACCAGTCAGCTTCCTGTTGTCAAATGACGGCCGCGATCTGGTTCTTAATATCGATTTTGAAGGTATAATGTTGCCTTTGACAGCAGACGGAGAATACTTCTACTTCGGAGACAGGATACATCGTATATCAAAGCAGCAGAGCGAATGCTTAAAACCTTTTTATATGGCAATGATGTACCAGAAAGGCCGAAAGCTGAGATTCATAGAAGAAGACAAGCAGCGGTTCGTGTCAGAAATACTTCCTTTTGCCGAAAAAGCCGGGAGTCTGGTCATTACCGAGCAGGTCCAGGCAACAATAGAAAAAGTTCCATTAACGGCTGAAGTATACTTAGACAGGGATGGTTCCGATATTACAGCTGATGTAAGGTTTATATACGGTGAGCATCTCATCAATCCATTCCTGCCCGTAATTAGAACTCCCTCCTCATCGGAAAAGCTCCTGATACGTGAACTTAAAAATGAGGAAGCAATACTTGATATACTTGGTATGGCCGAGTTCAAGGTGAAAGAAGGCAGGGTCCATCTGACCGGCGATGACAATATATACGATTTTGTGTTCAGACTTGTGCCGCTTTTACAGGATTATTCCATCGTGTACTATTCCGAGAGCCTGAAGAACCTGAAGCTGAAGCAGTCCCTTTCATTCTCTGCAAAGTTCAGGCTAAACAGCGACACGAACCTGCTGGAGTTCTCGTTTGGCGCCGATGGTATAGACCGTTCAGAGCTCGCTGCTATATTTTTATCAATGCGCAAAAAGAAGCGATATTTCCAGCTCAAAAGCGGCAATTTTATCAACCTTGATGCGAGCGAATTAACAAAAATAAACAACTTCATGGAAAATCTCGACATCGATCCATCTGATATGGAGAAGAACTTTGTCGAAATGCCTAGATTTCGCGCTTTATATCTGGACCAAAGCATCCGTGAGTCTGGCATACATAATATAGAACGTGATTCACGGTTCAAAGAATTCGTACAAAATATTAAAGAGCCCGAGGATATGCATTTCCATATGCCTGAGGAGCTGAGAGGCTCGTTGAGGGATTATCAGAAATTCGGATTCAAGTGGCTGAAAACTCTTAAGTATTATGAACTCGGCGGTATTCTTGCCGATGACATGGGACTTGGAAAAACGCTGCAGATAATAACTCTGCTTCTGTCTGACAAGCAGGAATCCGGCACATTCCCATCTCTTGTCGTAGTTCCTACATCACTTGTGTTTAACTGGTGCGCTGAACTAGACAAATTTGCACCCGGACTTAAATATGTTGCAATCATCGGAAATAAGGAAGACAGACATAAATTGATAGAAAGCCTCACAGAATACGATGTGGTGATAACCTCCTACCCGCTGATCAGAAGAGATGTTGAGCTTTACAGTTCCTATAACTTCAGATACTGCATACTGGACGAAGCACAGCACATTAAAAATGGCACTTCCAGAAACGCCAGATCGGTCAAGCTTATCAATGCGCAGACTCGCTTTGCATTGACCGGCACACCTATTGAGAATAATTTGTATGAGCTGTGGTCAATTTTTGACTTCGTCCTTCCGGAGTACCTATATTCGTACAAAAAATTTGATGAGAAATATGTTCATATAGATACAAATGAGGAAGGCAGTGATGCTCTTGTCGATCTTAACAGGCAGATCAGGCCTTTTGTACTAAGAAGATTGAAAAAGGATGTTCTCAATGAACTACCCGAGAAAATAGAAAATACCATGACTACCGAGCTTACTGACGAGCAGAAGAAGCTTTACCTGGCCTATCTGGCTGATATAAGGGGCGAAATAAAGCAGGAAATAGAAGCATCAGGTTTTGAAAAAAGCAGGATCAGAATATTGGCTGCCCTTACCCGCCTCAGGCAGCTATGCTGTCACCCCTCGCTCTTTGTGGAAAATTACCACGGCGGCAGCGGTAAGCTTGAGATGCTCGAGGAGATACTGGAGGAATCGATCGAAGGCGGTCACAGGATACTGCTGTTCTCACAGTTCACCGGTATGCTGCAGCTTATACGCGGCAGGCTCGATCAGCTTGAAATACCCTATCTCTACCTGGATGGCTCCACTCCTGTCTCAGAGAGAGGCTTCCTTGTAAATTCCTTCAACGAAGGCGCAGGCAAGATCTTTCTGATTTCGCTCAAAGCCGGAGGTACCGGTCTGAACCTGACAGGCGCCGATACCGTTATACACTATGATCCATGGTGGAACCCTGCCGTAGAAGACCAGGCAACTGACCGGTCCTACCGCATTGGCCAGAGAAAATCCGTGTATGTGATAAAGCTGGTCACCAGAGGGACTATCGAGGAAAAGATCCTGGCGCTACAGGAGAAGAAGCGCAGCCTCATCGACGCTGTCATCCAGCCCGGTGAAACGCTTCTGTCCAAGATGACCCCCGAGGAGATCCAGGCCCTCTTCGACTAAATCAAAGGGGACGGGGGTTTTTGATTATCAATTAGCCAATTAAATGATAATCAA
>CAZBEQ010000018.1:0-50136 GCA_964490975.1 uncultured Oscillospiraceae bacterium
CCCGGGAAAATAGGTCTCCGCCGGATTTATATCAAAGCCCTGTGCTATATAGCATGGGGCTTTGTTCAATATGTATCCCTATGAGATTGGCAGCTGCGGATTAAGCTTTGCCCTCAGGGGGAAGCATATTGAGGCGGCGAAAACAGAACAGTACATTGGTGAAGCAAACAGCGCTATACATCGAGGCTGTGTAAAAAATGCAGCAGGCTAAGTTAGTTGAACCAGCATACTACATTGGCACATTGCAAAAAGCAGGGTGAGTAAAAAATCAACTCTTGCAAGTAATTTCAGCTAAAACATTATGATTGGTGCGTTTATAAGTTACATAATCTGGATTTCCATTTTGTTATTTACTAAAAAGCAGCTAGAATTTGGATCCGTACTCTCAACCTGACAGTAAAAGTGCAAATTTTGTTCATCGTGGTCCTTATTGCCCTTGGAAATACGGAGGTTTGCATCCGTGTTTTGTGCATCTCATTTCAACCATGACTAGTTTAATTGTACTGTTCAGATTAAACGTGATTGCTTTAACCTCTAGTTCAGATTAGCCATGTTTGCCTAAACCTCAAAGAATTGGGCTAATGACAAATGTTAGTGCCACAGAATCTAATCTTATCTGTATCTATACAAAGGATGCATGTTATACTATATTTGCTTTTTCGTTCTGTAAACGGAAGGATAATTCAAGTAAGAAAATAGAATTGTGGTATTGAAACATACTACTTATTTAAAAGTACAGCATGATTAAAAGGATGTGTAAAGATGCAATTTGTTTCGGGTGTCAAAACTATTAATGATAATGATATAAAACTGCAAAGTGGATATTATTTAATGGACAGGAATTAATGACGGAATTCAGTGAGAATAAGTGTTACATACCACTTCTAAGCACCATTTATGATTTTCAAGACTTTATGACTAACATAATTTATTTGGGTCAAGCGGATGGACAGGAGGTATACTCGGCAGAACTGTCCCACAAAATAGACAGTAGCTTGTATAGGTTCAACCCACTCAGGAAAGTTTATGGAGAAATAGATGATGATTGGTATTGGCTTGCAAACCGTGCTTTGCACTTATTGAATTGGAGAAAGAAAAACCAATATTGCGGGGTATGTAAAAGTGAATTGGTACTCTCAGAAAAAGAAGTTTCATTGTTATGTCCGAAGTGTGGAAACATAATTTATCCTAAAATTTCACCTGCGGTAATCATTGCAATAACAAAAGGTGAAGAAATATTACTTGCACACTCGGAAGGACTTCCTAAGGAGATGTACAGCGTAATCGCTGGATTTCTGGAGCCGGGTGAAACACTGGAGCAGTGTGTGGAAAGAGAGATAGGAGAAGAAGTTGGCATAACTGAGGCGTAAAAATTAAACTTGATAGATAACAGAATTACTAATAAGTAATGCATATGACTTATATTATAAATATTTATGGCTGCTTCTCTATTCATTATCAAAAACTTATGTTATATTATATTTTATTTAGACAAAAAATGTATAATACTCATCATGATAAATGATTAAAGAAAGGGGGATAACCTGTCGAATCTGGCAGGTGACACCAATGGATAAAAAAATTAGAGTAGGTATAGTTGGATACGGTAATTTAGGAAAAGGTGTTGAAATGGCGCTGAAACAGAATCCTGATTTTCAGCTGGAAGCTATTTTCACACGCAGAGAAGTCAGTAATTTACGCACAGCAGTTAAAACTGTACACATTTCAGAGATTGAAAGGTATAAAGGCATAATCGATGTCATGATACTCTGCGGAGGATCAGCAACGGATCTGCCTGAGCAGGCGCCTGAAATTGCGGCTATGTTCAATACTGTAGACAGCTTTGATACACATGCAAAAATCCCGGAGTACTTTAAAAAATTGGATGAAATAACAAGAAAGGCTGGAACTGTAGGCCTTATGTCGATAGGCTGGGATCCGGGGCTGTTCTCCATGCTCAGGATGCTCTCCGGAGCGGTACTGCCTGAAGGAAAAGAATATACATTTTGGGGCAAGGGTGTAAGTCAGGGACATTCGGATGCAATAAGAAGGGTACCAGGTGTCAAAAATGGTATACAATACACTATACCTGTCGAAAGCGTCCTTGAGAGAGTACGTTCAGGACAGAACCCTGAGCTGACTACAAGGGAAAAGCATGAGAGGGTATGTTATATAGTTGCCGAGGATGGTGCGGACAAGGGAAAGATAGTCGAAAGTATTAAAGGTATGCCTAACTACTTCTCGGACTACAATACAACTGTCAATTTCATTACTGAAGAAGAACTTAAAGCAAACCATAGCGGAATGCCCCATGGCGGTTTTGTTATAAGGACCGGGATAACGGGTACAAATACAAAACAAAAAATAGAGTTCAACCTCGAACTCGGCAGTAATCCCGAATTTACAGCAAGTGTATTGACAGCTTATGCAAGAGCAGCATACAGACTGGCAAGCGAAGGCCAGACGGGGGCGCGAACAGTGTTTGATATACCGATGGGCTATTTGTCTCCTAAATCGGGTGACGAATTAAGGAAAGAACTGCTCTAATAAGTATTAGCAAACATATCCTAAAAACAAACATGATCGCTTAAGCGTATACTGGATAGTTAAGTTAGAAAATATTTGCGAGGTGGAGTATGCATATCGATGGAGGCTTGATTCCTTTTTTTGCAATCGGGGTTGGCCTGATTATTACTATGACGGCTATATTATCAGACACTATTTCAAAGACGAGACTGAAAACTGAGCAGATAAAAGCGGATGCGCTTGTCCGTGCAGAAGAGATCAGGGCCAGAAACCAACTTGAGCTTGAGAAACTGATGCAACAGAAAGATGGCCAAACTGGCGGTACCAACAGCTCGAGTGAGACTGTACAATATAATGACGATTATAACAGGCAACGAAGCAGGATACGTGAGTAAGAACAGGACAATATTGATAAGGAATAAATTGGTACTAGAATTCTGCGATATTTTATCAGAAAAATTGCAGAAAGTACTTGCATTGTTGTATTCAATGTAGTAAAATATCACTTGCTGTGACATGACATACGATGATGTGGGAGATTGCTATTCTTTGTAATAGGTAACTTTCACGGAGAATGTCCGATTCAAGAAACCGGGCGACAAGTCACTGTACATTTTGCGAGAGCACATAGTAGTGTGTCTGTTTGTAAAGTACAGCCCAGGTTTTTACAGGCCGAATGGTCTTGTAAGCAGCCTGGGTTTTAAAATAAGTAAACAGGAAACACCCGGCATAGTGTACAGAATAAAATGCTTGTTGTACGTAACAGTCAAAGGGGACAGCGAACCTGATTAAACAGGAATGCCGTACTTGGGAATACCAAAAGGCGGTGTTCGTCAAAGCAGAATATATTCTGAGGTTTATAAGGTGTAATCCCCGAACATAATTAAGGAGGTTATTGTATGGCAAACAACCAAAAAATCAGAATCAGGCTGAAAGCGTTCGATCATCAGATACTTGACCAATCAGCCGAAAAAATCGTCGATACCGCAAAGAGGACGGGTGCACAGGTTTCAGGGCCAGTTCCGCTGCCGACACAGAAGGAGATCATGACTATACTCAGAGCTCCTCACAAGTACAAGGATTCGCGCGAACAGTTTGAAATGAGGACTCACAAGAGGCTTATTGATATACTGATGCCTACACCTAAAACTGTCGATGCTCTTATGAGACTCGATTTGCCGGCAGGCGTCGATATCGAAATAAAGCTCTAAGCTTTATTCACAAGTGTGATCATGTTCATGAGGGATCATGAACCAATGATAATTAGGAGGTAATAGGATGAACAAGTTTATTCTCGGCAAGAAATTAGGCATGACTCAGATATTTGATGATAACGGTATCGCAATCCCGGTTACGGTAATTCAAGCCGGACCGTGCGCCGTTGTTCAGAAAAAAACTGTTGAGAACGATGGCTACACTGCAATAAAGTTAGGATTCGAGGAAGTGCCTGACAAAAAGCTCAGCAAGCCTGAAAAGGGTTTATTTGCTAAGGTAAAGGTAACATCAAGAAGGCATCTCAAGGAATTCAGAACCGATGACGTCAGCAATTACGAAGTTGGACAGGAAATCAAAGTCACCGATATGTTTGCAAGCGGCGACAAGATAGATGTAAGTGGTATATCCAAAGGTAAGGGCTTCCAGGGTGTCATAAAAAGGTTCGGCCTCTCAAGAGGACCTGAGACACACGGCTCTATGTATCACAGAAGAGTTGGTTCCATGGGCGCAGGCACAAGCCCGGGAAGAGTTTTCAAGGGCAAACATGAACCCGGCCACATGGGATTGGATAAAATAACAGTTCAGAATCTCAATGTAGTTAGAGTCGACGCGGAAAGGAACCTGCTGCTGGTCAAAGGCGCTGTTCCCGGACCAAAAGGTGCTCTGATTACAGTCAGGGACGCTGTTAAATCCAAAAAGTAATACAGATGGGAGGAGGAAGCGATTATGCCAAAGGTTGATTTATACAACATAAAAGGCGAGACGGTCGGACAGATCGAATTGAACGATGATATTTTCGGTATAGATGTTAATGAAAATGCAATGCATCTTGCTGTGCAGAACCAGTTAGCAAACAAAAGGCAGGGCACACAGTCCACCAAGACAAAGAGTGAGGTCAGAGGCGGTGGAATCAAGCCTTGGAGACAGAAAGGCACAGGAAGGGCAAGACAGGGAAGCATCCGCTCAGCACAGTGGATCAAGGGCGGTATAGTACTTGGACCAAAACCCAGAAGCTATTCATACACAATGCCCAAGAAGCTCAAGAGGCTGGCACTTAAGTCAGCACTCACATCAAAGCTCAATGGCAAGGAACTTCTTGTTCTGGATCAGTTGAATTTTGATGCAATCAAGACAAAGCAGATGGCAAACGTACTGAGCGCATTGAAAGTAGACACTAGCGCGCTGCTGGTTCTTGGAGGCAAGAATGAGGCTGTTGAGAAATCCGCAAGGAATATACCGGGAATCAAAACAGCATTTGTTAATACAATCAATGTATTTGACATCCTTAAATATGACAAGTTCATAATTACAAAGGATGCAGTTGAAAAAGTCGAGGAGGTGTATGCGTAATGAGAACACCAGAGGATATTATTTTAAGGCCTTTCATAACTGAAAAGACTAACCTCGATGTTGCAGCGGGAAAATACACCTTTATAGTTAATGTAAATGCAACAAAGACAGAAATCAGGCAGGCTGCTGAAAAGCTTTTTCAGGTAAAGGTTCTTGCTGTAAATACCGTTAATTATGAAGGCAAGGTCAAGAGAATGGGCGCTCATGTAGGTCCAAGGCCTGACTGGAAAAAGGCTGTTATAAAGATAGACCTTGAACCCAAGCCGGATACTTATCTGACAAAGGGCGGCAAGGCAGTAGTAAATCAGAAGAAATTTAAAACCAGTATTGAAGAGTATGGAGTAACACAGTAAAGACTCGGCTTTGCGGAGCAAAACGATGTCCTGAAAAACTAGTTATTACGTCTTCAGATTAAGGAGTGAGAAGAAATGGCAGTAAAAAAGTATAGTCCTACTTCTCCCGCCAGAAGGTTCATGACGGTTTCCGCTTTTGAGGAAATCACGAAGAAAGAGCCTGAAAAGTCTTTAGTTGAGACTTTGAGAAAGAGCGGCGGAAGAAACGTTTACGGTAGGATAACCGTACGTCACATAGGTGGCGGTGCTAGACAGAAATACAGGGTCATAGATTTCAAAAGAGACAAGGACGGCATAAAAGCTAAAGTAGCCGCCATAGAATATGATCCAAACAGGACTGCAAATATTGCGCTTCTCTACTATGTAGATGGAGAAAAGAGATATATATTGGCACCTGTCGGACTTAAAGCGGGCGATACCGTAGAATCAGGTCCTAATGCCGATATCAAACCGGGAAATGCGCTTCCACTGTCCAACATACCTGTTGGTTCTATGATACACAACATAGAATTGAAACCCGGAAAAGGCGGACAGCTTGTCAGAGCAGCAGGCAATGCAGCGCAGCTCATGGCAAAAGAAGGCGATTATGCACAGGTCAGGCTTCCTTCAGGAGAAGTAAGAATGATAAGTATGCTGTGCAAAGCATCCATCGGTCAGGTCAGCAATATTGAAAATGAAAACATTAAGTTAGGCAAGGCCGGAAGAAAGAGATGGATGGGTGTAAGACCTACAGTACGTGGTGTTGTTATGAATCCGGTAGACCATCCTCATGGTGGTGGTGAAGGCAAGTCTCCGATAGGAAGACCGAGTCCGGTAACTCCTTGGGGCAAGCCTACACTTGGTTACAAGACAAGACAAAAGAAGAAGAAATCCGATAAATTCATAATCAAGAGAAGGAATCAGAAATAATTACACTGCGGTAATCCGAAGTAAGGAAAGGAGGACTAACACCAAATGAGCAGATCTTTAAAGAAGGGACCATATGTTGACCTGAGGCTCCTGAAAAAAGTCGAGGATATGAATAGGATCAATGAAAAAAAGGTACTCAAGAGCTGGTCCAGAGCATCAACGATTTATCCTCAGATGGTAGGACATACTATTGCAGTACATGATGGTAGAAAGCATGTACCTGTATATATAACTGAAGATATGGTGGGACATAAGCTTGGAGAATTCGCGCCGACCAGGACATTCAGAGGACATGGGCATCATACGGAAAAGTCTACTTCATTGAAATAACGTCAGGCAGAGCACATTAAGTGCAAAGTAACAAGCTTATTGCCGAAAGGAGGAATTCCAGTTGGAAAAGAAGGTTTTATCTAAAGAAGAACTTCTGAAAGATAAGGATCAGATCCTGGATGAATATAACAAGACTCATAAACTGTTTCAGAAACCTGCCCTGCTGACTAAAAAGGAAAAAAAGACGCTTGGTATCGGTAAGGATGAAGGAAGGGCACGTTTAAGCTATGCCAGGATATCTTCAAGGAAGGTTAAAATTGTCCTGGATCTTATCAAAAACAAGAGTATCGATGAGGCGTATGCTATCGTTAGATACACACCTAAGGCTGCTTCCGAGATAATTTACAAGCTTTTGAAATCAGCTGAGGCAAATGCCACGAATGATCCCACAAAGGGACTTAACAGAGACGAGCTTTATGTAGCTGAAGCATACGCTACACAGGGTCCTACTCTTAAGAGGATAATGCCGAGAGCACAGGGAAGAGCAAACAGGATCAAGAAAAGGACCAGCCACATAACAGTAGTATTGAAGGAAAGATAAGGGCTGATTACTTTTGAACAGTCAAGTACTTTAAGAAGGAGGTTTGAAGATGGGCCAGAAGGTAAATCCACATGGATTGAGAATAGGTATAATCAAGGATTGGGACACCAAATGGTATGCCAATGCAAAAAACTTCAGCGATTTTCTTGTTGAAGATAATAAAATCAGAAAGTATATAAAGAATAAGTTATATATTTCCGGCGTTGCAAGGATCGAGATCGAAAGAGCAGCAAACAAAATCAAGGTCAATGTACACACAGCCAAGCCAGGTATCGTAATAGGCAAGGGTGGTGCAGGTATCGAGGAGCTGCGCAAGGAAGTTGAAGGCATGACCGGAAAGAGCGTTCTCATAAACATCACTGAGATCAAATCACCGGAGGTAAATGCTCAGTTAGTTGCTGAAAACATAGCTTCCCAGCTAGAGAAGAGGATATCCTTCAGAAGGGCAATGAAGCAGGCAATGTCCAGAGCAATGAAATTAGGAGCAAAGGGTATAAAGACTTCAGTTGCAGGAAGGCTCGGCGGTGCAGAAATAGCCAGAACTGAGCATTATCATGAAGGAACTATACCGCTGCAGACATTAAGAGCAGATATCGACTACGGTTTTGCAGAAGCAAATACAACTTATGGAAAGCTCGGAGTCAAAACATGGATATACAAGGGTGAAGTGCTTCCGGCTGTTAAAAGGGAAGTCAGGGCAGAAGGAGGCGATCGGTAATGTTAATGCCTAAAAGAGTTAAACGCAGAAGGGTTCACAGAGGCAGAATGACCGGTGTAGCTTCCAGAGGCAACTTCCTGTCAAATGGTGAATTCGGACTGCAGGCTCTTGAACCCGCATGGGTCACGAGCAATCAGATAGAAGCTGCCAGAATAGCAATGACACGTTTTACAAAAAGAGGCGGCCAGGTATGGATAAAGATATTCCCTGACAAGCCAGTCACAAAGAAGCCAGCTGAGACTCGTATGGGTAGCGGTAAGGGTTCACCTGAGTACTGGGTTGCAGTAGTAAAGCCAGGGAGAGTATTATTTGAGATTGCGGGAGTACCGGAAGATGTAGCAAGAGAAGCAATGAGACTTGCTCAGAATAAGCTTCCTATGAAGACTAAATTCATAGCCCGCGACAATGGAATGGGTGGTGAAACGAATGAAGACCAGTGAAATGAAGGAAATGTCAAAGGAAGAGCTCCAGAAGGAACTGAGTGAACTCAAATCAGAACTGTTCAAACTTCGTTTCCAGCTTGTAACAAATCAGTTGGAAAACCCGATGAAGCTCAAGGATGTTAAGAAATCAATAGCCCGTGTCAAAACAGTGATAAGGGAAAGAGAAATAAAAGGCGTACAGGCGTGAGGAAAGGAGGAATCCTAATTGGCAGAGAGAGCATTAAGGAAAACCAGGGTAGGTAAGGTAGTCAGCGATAAGATGGATAAGACGATCGTCGTTGCAATAGAAACCAGTGTAAAACATCCCTTGTACAAAAAAATCGTCAAAAGGACCTACAAACTCAAGGCCCATGACGAGAATAACGAATGTACTATAGGTGACAAGGTGAAAGTGATGGAGACCCGCCCGCTTAGTAAGGATAAAAGGTGGAGACTCGTCGAGATCGTAGAAAAGGCTCGTTAACAGCCGATTTTCAAAGAAACTGGAAGGAGGTACTGGTATGATACAGGTCCAGTCCATGCTGAAATCAGCAGACAACACAGGAGCCAAGGAAATGATGTGCATCAAGGTGCTCGGCGGTTCCTGGAGGAAGTATGCCAACATAGGCGATGTTGTTGTTGCGTCGGTAAAAAATGCAACACCCGGCGGAGTTGTAAAAAAAGGTGAAGTTGTCAAATGTGTCATAGTTCGTTCCAAGAAAGGCGTTAGAAGGCCTGACGGATCATATATCAAGTTTGACGAGAATGCAGCAGTTATAATCAAGGAAGATAAGAACCCCAAGGGAACACGTATATTTGGTCCTGTTGCGAGAGAGTTGAGGGAAAAGGAATACATGAAGATACTTTCACTCGCACCGGAAGTTCTTTAAGCAGGAGAGGAGGCGCGTAAAGTGGCAAACGTAAATAAGGTACATGTTAAAACCGGAGATAGTGTTTATGTCCTCTCAGGCAAGGATCAGGGAAAGAAGGGCAAAGTACTCGCTGTTAATCCCGATGATATGTCTGTAATAGTAGAAGGCGTAAATATGTCTACTAAGCATAAGAAGCCAAAAGGAAGATACCAGCAGGGCGGTATCATCCATCAGGAATCACCGATCAGCAGTTCAAAGGTGATGCTGATATGCGGCAGATGCAAGAGCCCGACAAAGGTCGGTAAAGTGGTACATGAAGATGGTCATAAGGATCGTGTTTGCAAAAAGTGTGGAGAAATCATAGACACACAGAAAGAGTCTAAGAAGGAAGATTAATTATTCTTCCTGAAAGGAGGTTAAGGTTTAATGGCTAGGCTTAAGGACAAATATGTTAACGAAGTAGTACCGGCTATGCAGGCAAAGTTTAAATATAGCAGTCCGATGCAGATCCCGAAGCTCGAAAAGGTTGTACTGAATATGGGAGTCGGTGATGTAAAGGAAAACCCTAAAGCTATGGATGCCGCAGTAAACGATATGACGATCATAACCGGACAGAAACCTGTTGTGACAAAGGCAAAGAAATCAATAGCTAACTTTAAACTGAGACAGGGAATGAATATAGGCTGTAAAGTTACACTCCGAAAAGATAAAATGTATAATTTCGTAGATAAACTGTTCAATGCAGCACTCCCGAGGGTAAGAGATTTCAGAGGAGTCAACGCTAATGCATTTGACGGAAGAGGAAATTATACACTGGGTGTCAAGGATCAGCTGATATTCCCGGAAGTCGAGTATGATAAGGTTGACAAGGCAAGAGGTATGGATATAGTATTTGTTACGACTGCCAAAACGGATGAAGAAGCAAGAGAACTTTTGAAGCTTCTGGGTATGCCGTTCGGAGCGTAAGGGAAAGGGAGAACAAGGTAAGGGGACACATCTTTGCGAGGGGTATTTCTTAATAGATAAGATATGTCCCCTAAGAAAGGCTTTGATGGCATAGAGTGTCTCGGATGGAATTGGAAGGAGGATAAACGTGGCAAAAAAATCAATGATCATAAAGCAGCAAAGAAGTCCGAAATTCAGCACCAGGTCACATAACAGGTGCAAGCTTTGCGGCAGGCCTCATGCATATATGAGGAAGTTCGGAATATGCCGTTTGTGCTTCAGAGCTCTGGCTTACAAGGGTCAGATACCTGGCGTAAAGAAGGCCAGCTGGTAACTAATTTTGGAAGGAGGTTAATAATATGCAGATTACAGATGCTATCGCTGACTTGTTGACGAGAGTCAGAAATGCAAGCTCAGCAAAACATGAAACCGTCGACATACCGGCGTCAAATATCAAAAAGGATATAGCGCGTATTTTACTCGATGAGGGTTACATCAAAAACGTAGAGTTTATTGAAGACGGAAAGCAGGGTGTCATCCGGATAGCACTCAAATATACGGGAAATAAACAGAATGTTATTTCAGGTATCAAGAGGATCAGCAAACCCGGACTCAGGGTTTATGCCAACAAGGATGAGCTTCCGAAGGTTCTTGGTGGACTTGGTGTTGCTGTTATTTCCACATCAAAGGGAGTAATGACAGATAAGAAGGCAAGAGCAGAAGGCGTTGGCGGAGAAGTACTTGCTTTTATATGGTAATATGTTCTAAAATATAACTGCGAAATATGCGAAAGTGTATTTTAACTATTGAAGTTAATACGATACAAGCGACAACAGGTTTGCATTCAATAATTCTGAAAAGGGCTCATATGGGCTCTGAAGCTCAAGTGAGCTCATAATCTCAAGAACAGGAGGTGCTTTAATGTCAAGGATAGGAAAGATGCCAATAAATATACCGGCAGGTGTAGACGTAGATATAAAGAATAACGTCGTGATCGTAAAGGGCCCGAAAGGGACTTTGACTAAAGAATTGCACAAGGATATGATAATAAAGAAAGAAGGCACACAGATACTCGTATCAAGGCCTTCAGACGAAAAAATCCACAAGGCCCTTCATGGCTTGACAAGAACGCTTGTCAACAACATGGTAGATGGTGTTACAAAGGGATTTGATAAGACCCTTGAGGTAAATGGTGTAGGTTACAGGGCACAAAAACAAGGAAACAAACTGGTGCTTACCCTCGGTTATTCACATCCGGTAGAAATGGATGAGCCGGCTGGTATTACTGTAGAAGTCCCAGCCCCCAACAAGATAATCGTAAAGGGCTGCGATAAGCAGGAGGTTGGAGAATTTGCCGCTAAGATCAGGGCGAAGAGAGAACCTGAAGTCTACAAGGGCAAAGGTATCAAGTATGATTTCGAAGTAATCAGACGCAAGGCAGGTAAAGCCGGCGCTAAAGGTAAGTAGGAGGGAGTGAGTATAAATGATTAACAAGCCCAGCAAAAATGGAATCAGGCTTAGAAAGCATGACAGAGTGCGCAAAAAAATCAGCGGCACTACTGAGCGTCCAAGGCTCAATGTTTTCAGAAGCTTAAAGAATATATACGTTCAGTTGATCGATGATACTACCGGAACAACTCTTGTTTCAGCCTCCACTATCGACGAAGCGATCAAAACCAAGATCACTTACGGCGGTAATAAGGAAGCTGCAAAAGAAGTTGGAAAGCTGATTGCCCAGAAGGCTATTGAGAAAGGCATCAAGCAGGTCGTATTTGACAGAGGCGGTTATCTGTACCATGGAAGAGTTGCAGAGCTTGCCGAAGGCGCAAGAGAAGGCGGACTCGAATTCTGATGCAGACGTTATATACCAATCAGTAACAAGGTTTGAATAAGGAGGGATGGAAATTGCAGCGAATTGATGCAGGAACATTAGATCTTAAAGAAAAGGTCGTTAAAATAGGACGTGTTACCAAGGTTGTCAAGGGTGGTAGGAATTTCCGTTTCAGCGCACTAGTCGTAGTCGGTGACGAAAATGGCTATATAGGCAGCGGAATCGGAAAAGCAGCAGAAATACCCGATGCTATAAGGAAGGGTATCGATGATGCTAAGAAAAACCTTATTAAGGTACCACTTGTTGATACAACTATCCCGCATGAGGCGATCGGTGAATACGGTGCAGGCAAAGTATTACTAAAGCCTGCCGGACAAGGTACCGGAGTTATCGCAGGCGGTCCTGTAAGAGCAGTCCTTGAACTCGCAGGAGTTCATGATATCAGGACTAAATCACTGGGATCCAATAATCCTATCAACATGGTAAATGCTACTATCAAAGCGCTTTCACAGCTCAAGACAGTAGAAGAAGTTGCTAAACTTCGCGGAAAAACTGCGGAAGAAATAATGGGTTAGGAGGACACTGCGGTGGCAAAGCTTAAAATAACTCTTACAAGAAGCACGAACAAGCATTTTGAGAACCAGAAAGCGACTGTTAAGGCGCTTGGTTTGAAGAAAATAGGCAGTTCGGTTGAGCAGCAGGATAACCCTCAGATCAGAGGGATGATTAAAACGGTATCACACCTGGTATCCGTAGAAGAAATATAAGGGAGGTGTACAAGGTGAAACTACATGAATTGCGTCCAGCAGCCGGTGCAAAAAAGGCTCCGACCAGAAAAGGAAGAGGAGTCGGCTCGGGAAACGGAAAAACGGGCGGACATGGTCACAAGGGTCAGAATGCACGTGCAGGCGGCGGAGTAAGGCCAGGCTTTGAAGGCGGTCAGATGCCTCTCTTCAGAAGGATGCCAAAGAGAGGTTTCAATAACAAGGATTTTGCAAAGGTTTATGCTGAAGTTAATATATCAGCATTGAACATATTCGAAGATGGTACCACGATCAATACAGAACTTCTGAAAAGCAGTGGACTGATAAAGAAGCAGTATGATGGCGTGACTGTACTCGGAAATGGCGAACTTACCAAGAAACTTACTGTCCAAGCTGCAAGATTTACAAAGACAGCTTCTCAGAAGATCGAAGCTGCAGGAGGAAAGGCAGAGGTGGTATAAAATGGGCGGAATGTTCGAAACCCTACGTAATGCATGGAAAATTCCTGATCTACGAAAAAGGATCCTGTTTACAGTAGTGATGTTGGTCATTTTTAGAATAGGCTCACATATACCAAATCCGGGACTTGATGCAAAGGTATTCTCCGACCTGCTCGATGCAGCAGGTTCGCTCGGAGGATTTCTGAATATCGTTTCCGGCGGAGCATTTAAAATAGCTTCTATATTTGCAATGAGTATTGCGCCGTATATCAATGCTCAGATTATAATGCAGCTTCTGGCTGTTGCCATCCCTGCTCTTGAAAAGCTTCAGAAGGAAGGCGAAGAAGGAAGGAAGATCCTGGCACAGTATACAAGGTACGGTGCTGTTTTACTTGGTCTGGTACAGGCAATCGCCCTTTACATCACAGTACAGGGACGTGGCGGTGTCATTGACGGAGGAAGCATATGGAGTTTCCTGACCATAACACTGACTTTCACTGCAGGTACTGCGTTCTTGATGTGGCTTGGAGAACAGATAACAGAAAAGGGAATCGGAAACGGTATATCGATGATTATATTCGGAGGTATCGTTTCAAGAGGACCTGATGCTGTAAGATCAATGATCCAGAATTACAAGCTTCAGAGATTCGGAACCGGTGTATTTTCAATACTTGCTATCTTAGCTATAATAGTATTGTTCGTAGGTGTTATCGCAGCTGTCATCTGGGTACAGCAGGCTGAAAGAAGGATACCGATACAGTATGCAAAGCGTGTGGTTGGGAGAAAAATGTATGGCGGACAGAGTACTCATCTGCCAATAAAGGTAAACCTTGCAGGCGTTATCCCGATCATATTTGCAATGTCTATCATGATGCTTCCTTCAACTATAGTAACAATGTTTTTTGCAAACGCTGACAACTGGTTCGTTAATACATTCAGGAATCCACAGGAAAGTTGGCTGTATGTAGTAGTTTATGCGATGCTGATTCTATTCTTCACATTCTTCTACTCAGTTATGCAGTTCAATCCGATAGAAATTGCGAACAATATGAAGAAGAACGGTGGGTTCATTCCTGGCTACAGGCCCGGAAAGGCCACATCCGATTATATTACAAAGGTCCTTAACAGGATCACGTGGTTTGGAGGCTTCTTCCTGGCAGTAGTTACAGTTGCTCCGATCATACTCGGAAACATAACAAATATACCCGGCATATGGTTTGGAGGTACAGCTGTACTGATCCTCGTAGGTGTAGCGCTTGACACTGTTCAGGCGGTTGAGTCGCAGATGCTTATGAGACATTATAAAGGATTCTTGGAATAAGAAAGATGTAAAGCCGGTACCTGTGTCATTCCTTCTTATAGGAATGCATATACCGGCTTTCATGGGATAGCTGCCAGAAGTGTTATAACTGGTAGCTATGTAGGAGAGCAATATGAGAGTTATGATTTTAGGTGCACCGGGAGCTGGCAAAGGAACTCAGGCAGTCATACTTTCAAAGAAACTGCAAATTCCTCATATATCGACCGGTGATATATTCAGATACAACATAAAGAATGAAACTCCCCTGGGTAAACTAGCTAAACAATATATTGACAGTGGTGCTCTTGTACCTGATGAAGTAACAATAGGTATAGTAAAAGACAGGCTATCAGAGCAGGATTGCAGCAAAGGCTTCATATTGGATGGTTTTCCGCGAACGATACCACAGGCTGAGACCCTTGACAGGATGCTGGATGATATGGGTACGAAGCTAGACAAGGTATTGAATGTTGATGTTGATGATGAAGTCATAATTCGCAGGCTATCCGGAAGAAGGGTATGTCCCGAGTGCAATACCATATATCATGTAAGCTCAAGCGAACGTGCCAGGGAAGGTATTTGTGAAAACTGTGGTGCAAAGCTTATTCAAAGGGAAGATGACAAGGAAGAAACAGTGATCAACAGGTTAAAAACTTATCATATACAGACAGAACCTCTTATCTGCTACTATAAGGGGAAAGGAATACTTGCAAATGTCCACGGACAGGGCAAGATCGAGGAGACTACAGATGAAGTTTATGAAGTGTTGGGCTTGAAGGAATGATAACGATAAAGTCAAGATCCGAGCTTGAAAAAATGGCGAAAGCCGGCGAAATAGTAGCAAATGCGCTCAAGCTTGTGGAGAATGCAGTAAGACCCGGCGTTACAACAATGGAACTAAATAGGGTAGCAGAGGAGTATATACTGGGACAAAAGGCATTAACGTTATTTAAGGGTGTGCCGTGTCCGGTAAGAGGAGGTCCTGATTTTCCAGGAACGATCTGCGCATCCGTCAATGATGAGGTAATACACGGGATACCGGGTTTAAGAGAGTTAAAAGATGGAGATATTATAAGTATCGATATGGGAGCCAGCCTTGACGGCTATTGCGCAGATGCAGCAAGAACTTACGGAGTAGGCAACATATCGGAGGAAGCCCGTAGATTGATAACTGTTACTGAGCAGAGCTTTTTCGAGGGAATAAGAAATGCGGTAAAGGGCAACCGTATACTGGATATCTCCAGAGCCATACAGCAATACGCCGAAGCCAACGGATTTTCTGTAGTCCGTGATTATGTCGGACACGGCATAGGAAGAGAGTTGTGGGAATCACCCCAGATACCAAACTATGCAACACGTGAGAGGGGACCGAGACTCGAACCCGGAATGACTCTGGCAATAGAGCCAATGATCAATCAGGGAGTATATAATGTAAAAATACTTGCTGATAAATGGACTGTGGTTACAGCTGACGGTAAGTTATCTGCACACTATGAAAACACTATAGCTATAACCGAGGGAGAACCGATCATTATGACAAAACTCAGAGGTGAGGGTGCTTGATATCAGCTTTTGTAGGACGGATCGTTGTATCCAAGGCTGGAAGGGATGCTGGAAGAAGGTTCGTTGTAGTAAAGGTGATTGATGATCTTTTTGTTGAAGTATGCGACGGTGATTTGCGCAGAGTTGAAAAACCGAAGAGAAAGAAAATCAAGCATCTGGAGATTACAGATGAAATAGCTGATGGCCTTGCGGAAAAGCTAAAGAATAACGACAGAATTACAAATGCAGAGGTAAGAAAAGCTCTGGCTGGCGTTGTCAGTTGAAAAGGAGGTTTTGAGTATTGTCAAAGGATGATGTAATTGAAGTTGAGGGGAAAATAATTGAAGCATTGCCAAATGCAATGTTCCAGGTAGAACTGGAAAATGGGCACAAGGTGCTTGCTCATATATCTGGCAAGCTGAGAATGAATTTTATAAGGATCCTCCCGGGAGATAAGGTGACACTTGAATTATCGCCATATGATCTGACACGTGGAAGGATAACCTGGAGAGCAAAATAATAATAGTACTAAATTTGTAAATGATAAAGATTAAACCGATAGGGAGTGTAAAAAATGAAAGTAAAACCTTCTGTAAAAGTTATATGTGAAAAATGCAAAATCATCAAAAGAAAAGGCAGAGTAATGGTGATTTGTGAGAACCCGAAGCATAAGCAGAAACAGGGTTAATCGATGAATGGACCAGTCCGTTCAACTGGATGGGATTGATAATTGAAAATAAGCAAATGGGCTTGTATTATTTATTGTTATATGATATAATTCTTGCTTGATTTGCTGTCAATTATCAATTGTCCTTCCATGGATGAAATTGAATTGACCATGCCGGAGCGGCTGCATGTGCGCTTACATCGTACATGTTCCGGATGTTGATTATATAAACCGGGTTGTATATTTAAAGTATGTAATTATTAAGATTATATGCCGAATATTTGAGACCCTGAAGACAATCAAAATAGTAAAAGTTGTTACACTGTCAGGAAATTTTTGGAGGTGTTTGACAAGATGGCACGTATTGCCGGAGTAGACCTGCCCAGAGAGAAAAGGGTAGAAATCGGGTTGACTTACATCTTTGGCTTGGGTAGAAGCAAGGCTAATGAAATTTTGCAAAAAACAGCTATAAACCCGGACACAAGAGTAAGAGATCTGACCGATGATGAGATCAGCAGGCTCAGAGAAGTAATAGACAAGGAATACAAGGTAGAGGGCGACCTCAGAAGAGAGATCTCTCTCAATATCAAGAGATTGATAGAAATAGGCTGCTATAGAGGCAGAAGGCATAGGACTGGTTTGCCGGTCAGAGGCCAGAGGACCAAGACAAATGCAAGGACAAGAAAAGGTCCTAAGAGAACTGTAGGCGTACAGAGAAAGAAATAAAGGAGATAGGAGGTTGATTATCGGATGGCAGCAGCTAAAACTACTGGTGCAAAAAGAACCACCAGAAAAAGAAGAGAACGTAAAAATATTGAACGCGGAGCAGCACATATACGTTCAACGTTTAATAATACTATAGTTACGATCACTGATACTGCAGGAAATGCACTTTCATGGGCAAGTGCCGGAGGGCTTGGCTTCAGAGGCTCAAGAAAGAGCACACCGTTTGCTGCACAGATGGCAGCAGAAACCGCATCAAAGGCAGCTATGGAGCATGGCCTCAAGACTGTTGAGGTTTATGTCAAAGGACCTGGAGCGGGAAGAGAAGCCGCTATCAGGGCATTACAGGCCGCAGGGCTCGATGTGAGCCTTATAAAGGACGAGACGCCTATTCCGCACAACGGATGTAGGCCACCCAAGAGAAGAAGAGTGTAATATGGAGGTGTTAAAATAGATGGCAAGATATACAGATTCATCTTGCAGACTTTGCCGCAGAGAAGGCGAGAAGCTTTTTCTGAAGGGTGAAAGGTGCTATACCAACAAATGCTCTATCAGCAAGAGGGCATATGCTCCTGGACAGCATGGACAGCAGAAAAAGAAAATGTCAGAGTATGGTATGCAGCTGCGTGAAAAGCAAAAGGCAAGAAGATTTTATGGAATACTTGAAAGCCAATTCAGAGGATATTTTGATATGGCGGTCAAGAAAAAAGGCATTACTGGTGAAAACCTCCTGCAGATACTTGAAAGCAGGATAGACAACGTGGTATACAGGCTCGGACTTGCAACTTCCAGACCGGAAGCAAGACAGCTTGTCAGACACGGCCATTTTTCACTGAATGGTAAAAAGGTCAACATACCTTCAATACTTTTAGTTCCCGGTGATGTTATAACAGTACGTGAAAAACTCAGGGGAACTGAAAAGATGAAATCCATCACTGATATAGCGGGTGGCAAGGTGGTCCCGAAATGGCTTGAATTTGACGCTGAAAATCTTACCGGAAAGGTTGTTTCCATACCGGCCAGGGAAGAAATAGATCTTCCGATCAAGGAACACCTCATCGTCGAATTGTACTCCAAGTAATATTATAGTACTTTTGTTATTTATACCTTACACACGGTATCAAACATATAGTTTGGTACCGCCTAATCGGAAATAACCAGTTAATAGGCCTTCAGGAGCAGCGGAACGCCGCCGCTCCAGGGCTGATGAAGCAACTGACTATTCCAGTATAATTAGCATCAGGGTATTAAGGATAGAGTACTGAATATGATTTAAGGATTGCGAATCAGTTGCCCTCATATAAACAAAATAGCAAGTTAAGGGAGGGTTTTTGTTGATCGAGATAGAAAAACCAAAAATTGAATGCGTAGAGTCAAGCGAAGATAATACCTTCGGAAAGTTTGTAGTTGAGCCGCTGGAAAGAGGATATGGCATAACACTGGGGAACTCCCTCAGAAGGATATTGCTTTCATCACTGCCAGGAGTCGCAGTTACATCTATAAAGATAGACGGCGTACTGCATGAATTTTCAACAGTACCGGGAGTTATCGAAGATGTCACGGAGATAATACTCAACGTCAAGAATATTTCAATGAAGCTCTTCAGCGACGGACCCAAGATAGTCTATATAGACGCAGACGGAGAGGGGCCGATTACAGCTGGAGATATCAAGGCTGACTCTGATGTGGAGATACTGAATCCGGATCTTCATATTTGCACATTGAATGGTGAAAACAGATTTTACATGGAATTAGTACTTAATAAGAACAGAGGGTACATACCGGCGGAGAAGAACAAGCAGGCAGGGCAGCCGATAGGTATAATACCTGTTGATTCCATATATACGCCTGTAAGGAAGGTAAACTACACAGTAGAGAATACACGTGTAGGCCAGATTACTGATTATGACAAGCTTACGCTGGAAGTCTGGACAAACGGAAGCATCAAACCGGATGAGGCAATAAGTCTGGGCGCAAAGATAATGAGTGAGCATCTGAATTTGTTCATCGACCTTTCTGATCATGCTAAACATACGGAAATCATGGTTGAAAAGGAAGAGACTATGAAGGAGAAGGTACTCGAGATGACTATCGAGGAACTGGATCTTTCCGTAAGGTCATATAACTGCTTGAAGAGAGCTGGTATCAATACTGTTGAGGATCTGACCAACAAGACGGAAGAAGACATGATGAAGGTCAGGAACCTCGGAAGAAAATCACTCGAGGAAGTGCTCCAGAAGCTCAATGCTTTGGGATTGTCACTTGCTCCGAGCGAGGAATGAAATAGGAGTTAGGGAGGTAAGAGGGTAATGCCTACACAGAGAAAGCTGGGACGTGCTACCGATCAGAGGAAGCCTATACTGAAAAATCTCGTTACTACTTTGCTCAACAATGGCAAGGTAGAAACTACTGAAGCCAGGGCAAAGGAAGTTCAGGCTATTGCTGAAAAATTGATCGCTATGGCTATAAAAGAAGATGGAAATATTACATCAAAGCAGATAAAGGTCAGTGCTGCAAAGGTTGACAGCAAAGGAAAGAAGATTACTAAATCAGTAACTTCAAAGAACGGCAACAAGTATGAAGTTGTTGACAGAGAAGTAAAGACCGAAATGGTTACAGTTGATAATCCTTCAAGGCTGAACGCCAGGAGAAGGGCTATGAATTGGATCTATAGAGTCAAGGATGAAAAGGGCAACAACATCAACGTAGTTGACAAGCTTTTTGACGAAATCGGTCCAAAATTCAAGGGCATAAGCGGCGGTTATACTAGGATCAATAAGCTCGGTCCAAGGAGAGGCGACGCAGCTGAGGCTGTTATACTTGAATTAACAAAGTAATAAGCTAACAAGATCAACAAGCTAGGGATTTGCCGACAAGGCGATCCCTAATTTTGTTTGGGACGGAGGGCGTAGTATTGTCATCACAAAAGGATATAATTGAGTTGAACAATGCCAGCTATGTGTACAAATCGCATGCTGAAGACAGGCCGGATGTAAAGGCGCTTGAGAATATAAGCCTTACAATAAGGCAGGGAGAATTTCTTGCAGTGCTTGGCAGAAACGGGTCCGGTAAATCTACCCTTGCTAAGCTTATGAATGCACTTATTCTTCCTTCAGAAGGAACAGTAATTGTAAACGGCTTTGACACAAGGAATGAAGAAATGCTATGGGACATCAGGAGCTCAACAGGCATGGTGTTCCAGAACCCGGACAACCAGATCGTCGGCACGGTAGTTGAGGAGGACGTGGCATTCGGGCCTGAGAACTTGGGAGTACCGCCTCAGGAAATCAGGACAAGAGTTGATGATGCTTTGGATATGATCGGAATGTCTGATTTTAAGAAGCATGCCCCTCATCAGCTGTCCGGCGGACAAAAGCAAAGAGTAGCTATAGCTGGGATTCTTGCTATGAAGCCCAAATGCATAGTCCTTGATGAGGCTACAGCAATGCTGGATCCTATCGGCAGGAAGGAAGTCATGCGTATCCTCAGGAAGCTTAATACCGAGGAACTAATTACAATAGTTCACATCACACATCACATGGACGAGGCCGGCAAAGCAGACAGGATACTTGTTGTAGACAACGGCAAGGGTGTAATGCTCGGCACTCCCAGAGAGGTTTTTATGGATGTGAAGAAAATCAAGAGCCTTGGGTTGGATGTCCCGCAAGTTACAGAATTGATGTATGAGCTCAATAAATCTGGCTTCAGTTTCCCGACAGATATACTTACAGTGGAAGAAGCAGTCAGGTACATAGAGGATATGACCAGGAAGCAGGGCTGATTGATTGAAGGACTGGTTCATAAGCCTTATGGGTTCTACTTTCGTAATGATTTATATACCCTTATCCCGCCGCTTTTTTCAACATCCCCAACATTGGAGAACCGGTCTTCCATAATTTTTTTCAATGCAGATCCGCCCTTATTGTGATATGCCACCATCCAGAGAGCGCCGTTGGGAGTAATGTGGTCATAAGCCTGTTCGATGAGGCTCGCAAGTAGTTTTTTCCCTGCTGCAAATGGTGGATTAGTCACTATATCGTCAAAGCTGATACCCTCAAATTTTGAAAAAAGATCGCTTTTTATGGCTTTTACTATAAGGCTGTTGTTTTTTGCATTTAGCAAGGCATAGTGAACAGCCCTTTCATTTATGTCAGACAGGCATACTTCCTGGTTGCTGTAAAGTGCTTTTATAAATAGCCCCATAGCGCCGTAGCCGCAGCCAATGTCTAGTACGGTATGGCCTGAGGGCGTAAATGTCCGGATAAGCAATTCAGAAACCTTATCTACCTTGTTCTCAAAGGCAAAAACTCCGCTAACCGACAAGAGGGACAGTTCTGTATTCCTGATAGCTTGTGTGAATTGGCATTCCTTTAGTTCAGATGTTGGATGCTCTGTGTAATAGTGTTCATTTTCAGCCATTGCGGACACCTTTCAATTCAAAAAATTGTAACAATTTAGACATGCCCATATTGTACCATTATATTCTAATAATATGAAGTACTGTCTATGCTGATTATCTTTCTAAAAAGCTATTGATTTGTGACAAAAATCGACTTATTCTATAAAGGGTTTAATTACTCAACTCAACTTTAAGATTGAAATATGGGTTATGGATGGCATGAGTAGACCGCACTACTCGTTATTTCAATTTTAGGACGCTATTGCAAGGAATATGTATTGTTTTATAGATATATGGCTATGAAATAGGCCGTGTGACAGCATAATTCCGTTCTAAAGTTGAAATAGTGGGTAGTGGAGCGCCATAATATTTTTCTGGTGTTTGCTGTAAGTCCGAATTTGAAGAAGGCGACCAGTAGGAATGTTATTCCGTCGGATCAGCCAAGGACCCATCATTTCTGGCTGGGAAGGTTGAGTTACTAAATATATGTGTGAGGTTTGATATGACACCAGAGGTAACGTCTCATTTTTCTACGAAACTTGGGGTAATAACTGATTATTTTAAAAAAGATATAGTCTTCACTGCTTCGGTGATCCTGGCGCTTGCAAGTTGCTTTTTTGCTAAGCCAAAGCTGGAGTATATAGATTTCAGGGTACTTGCCTGCCTGTTCAACATTATGATCGTTGTGAAAGCATTTGAAGAGCTGCACCTTCTGGACAAGCTGTCAGTTGGAATTCTCAACCGATGCAGCAACAGCCGTGGTGTGTCATTGGTCCTTATACTGATGAGTTATTTTTCATCCATGATATTTACCAATGATGTCGCCTTGCTGACACTTGTTCCGCTTGCTCTTATCATTGGCAAGAAATCCAGTATAGATATGACTCAAACTATTATTTTTCAAACTCTGGCTGCAAATATCGGCAGTAGTCTTACACCGATGGGAAATCCGCAAAATCTTTACATTTATTCATACTATGGACTTAATGCATGGCAGTTTTTTACCGTCATTGGTATTTTTGCGGTGTGCGGGCTTATCTGGCTTTTGATAATAAACCGTAGAGCTTCCTCCGTAAAGCTGGATGTTTCGCTTCAGCAGACTGAATTGGGGGATAAAAAACATGCTGTAGTATGGGGCATTGTGTTTGTAATTATTGTGCTTTCTGTTTTCAGGGTTATTCATTATGGGATAGCTTTTGCAATTGTTGTATTATGCACATTTCTATTAAACAGAAAATTGTACCGGAAAGCAGATTACAAACTGCTTTTGACCTTTGTGGGCTTCTTTGTTTTCATTGGAAATATTTCTAACATTCCTGCCGTTAGTGTCTTCATGAAAGGGCTGGTAAACAGCAGCAATGCTACTTACATAGGGTCTATCCTGTTGAGCCAGGTGATCAGCAATGTCCCATGTGCCATACTCCTTTCAGGCTTTACATCGTATTGGAAGGAATTGCTGCTTGGAGTCAATATAGGCGGAATGGGTACGATAATAGCATCGTTGGCCAGCGTTATTTCGTATAAGCTGTATATCGGTGAGAATCCCGAAAAATCAGGGAAATACATGGCAAAGTTTAGTCTTTACAATATTGTGGGTTTATTGATATTTACCGGCTTGAATTATCTTGTACTGGTATTTCTGCTGTGACAGCCTCGCATGTAAGAGAACTGTCCCCACCGGAGAGAACTGTCCCCACCGGAGAGAACTGTCCCCCGTCCCACTGCCGGCTGCGAGCCTGCAAAAAAAGCTTGCAGTTATTTTTTCTACCATTATAATTATAAGCGTTAGGTATAATAAACATATAGGTTTGTGGTGTGGATCATTTAGGAGTTTTTGATGTCTATAGTTGTAGAAAATTTATCATATATATATATGCAGGGCACGCCTTTTGAAAAAAAAGCTCTGGAGTATATAAATCTTGAGATAGGCGACGGTGAATTCGTCGGCGTCATTGGACATACAGGGTCAGGCAAGTCGACGCTTATTCAGCATTTCAACGGTCTGCTGAAGCCTACGTCCGGACGTGTTCTGATAAATGGCATCGATACGACGGGCAAAGGTCTTAAAGAGCTGAGAAGCCATGTAGGTATAGTGTTCCAGTATCCTGAGCACCAGCTTTTTGAAGAAACGGTATACAAGGATATAGCTTTCGGACTACGCAAGCAGAATCTTTCTGAGGAAGAGGCAAAGAACGAGATCTACAGGGTTATCGAGGCAGTTGGACTCAGCAACGATATACTTGAGAAATCGCCGTTTGAGCTGTCCGGAGGCCAGAAGAGGCGTGTTGCCATAGCGGGAGTGCTTGCCATGAAGCCCTCGATATTGATTCTGGATGAGCCGACGGCTGGACTTGACCCAAAAGGGCGTGATGAGGTATTCTCGTTCATAACGAATATCCATAAAGAGATGGGCATAACAGTTATTCTTGTATCCCACAGTATGGAGGACATAGCAAGGCTTGTGGACAGGGTAATCGTAATGAATAGAGGTCGTCTGGAGATGGACGGTAGGACAGAAGAAGTGTTTTCAGACATAGAGAGGCTCGAACGCATCGGATTGTCTGCTCCACAGGTGGCTTACCTGATGAAGAGGTTAAAAACATTATTCCCCGAAATAGATGACAAGGCATATACAGTGCCTGCTGCCAGGGATGCACTGCTTAAGCACCTGAAGGAAAGGGGTGCATAAGCTATGATCAATACAAACATAACTATCGGACAGTACATACCGGGCGAATCAGTCATACACCGGGCGGATCCAAGGACGAAGATAATCCTGTCTATAGTGTTCATGATCGTGATATTCATGTTAAATTCCTTCTGGACATTAACAGCTATGACTCTGTTTACGCTCATGACGGTAATCATTTCAGGCGTTCCGATGAAATACACACTCAGGGGACTGAAGCCTTTGCTGTTTATAATTATTTTCACCGCAGTCATCAATATATTTACAACGGGCGGAACGCCTATATCTCCGATAGTTCCGTTCAAGTACATCACCTATGAGGGTATAGAACTTGCATTAAAGCTTGCTGTACGTTTGGCATTGATAATAATCAGCGGTTCGCTGCTGACATTTACAACAACGCCGATTCTACTGACAGATGGTATAGAAAAACTGCTTTCCCCGTTCAAAAAAATCGGTCTGCCTGCGCATGAGCTGGCAATGATGATGTCGATCGCGCTCAGGTTTATACCGACTCTTCTGGAGGAAACAGACAAGATAATGAAAGCACAGGCGGCAAGGGGTGCCGATTTCGATACGGGAAATCTTATGCAGCGTGCTAAAAGCTTTATACCTGTACTGGTGCCGTTATTCGTAAGCGCATTCAGACGGGCAGATGAGCTGGCAACGGCAATGGAGTCCAGGTGCTACAGAGGCGGGACAGGCAGGACAAGAATGCGTCAGTTGGCGTTTACCAAAGCCGACTCGGGGATACTTGCTGTAACAGCGCTATTTTTCACATGTATATTGTTATTGGAGTTTCTGTAGAAATTTGTGTATTGACTATTGAAATTACGGCGGACTGCCAGCTATAAATAAAAATATATATTTGGAGGTACACCATGCAAGATTTAAAGTTCAAGGTTGATAGCTTTTTAAAAAAGTATGATATGGACGCAGCAGATGTCGATCTCGATAAAAATTGCAGTTTATTTGTCAATGAAATGAAAAATGGCCTGGAAGGAACGGGTTCTTTGCTCATGATCCCGACCTACATAGGCATGGACAAGGAAATACCTCTCAATGAACCCATCATAGCAATTGATGCCGGCGGCACGAATTTCAGGGTCGCAGTGATACATTTTGATGAAAATAAGAAGCTTGTCACAGAGGACTTTAAGAACTATCCCATGCCAGGGTCAAAGGGTGAAATTTCAAAGGAGGAGTTCTTTGAGACAATGGCTGATTACATCCAGCCGGTGCTTCACAGAAGCAGCAAAATCAGCTTCTGCTTCTCATACCCGGCAGAGATACTGCCCAATAAGGATGGCAGGCTCATTAAGTTCAGCAAGGAGATAAGGGTTAGGGATGTAGAGGGTGAACTGTTGTGCAAAAATATTATTGAAGTGTTCAAGAAGCGTGGGTTCACAAAGAATCAAAGTATCATAGTTCTTAATGATACCGTTGCGACACTGCTTGCAGGCAAAGCAGCATCACCTGACAGGCTTTTTGACGGATATATAGGCTTTATACTCGGAACAGGTACTAACATCTGTTATGCCGAGAAATGCGAAAATATAACGAAGCTTCCCGAACTGGCGGCAGAGGGCGGGTCCATACTGATAAATATGGAATCCGGCGGATACGGCAAGGCATCAAGGGGACAGATAGATATGGAGTTTGACAACAGCACCATGAACCCCGGCTACTTTACTTTTGAAAAGACAATTTCAGGTGCTTATCAGGGAGGCCTCACTCTGGCAATCATCAGGAAGGCGGTACAGGGAGGCCTGTTTTCAGCGGAAGCGGCAGAAAGCCTGAATGGTATCAAGGAACTGGCATCAAAGGAGATCGATGATTTCCTGTATTACCCGTACGGTGATAATGTACTGGCTAAATGCTGCCATAACTCAGCTTGTGATGATGATCGTATTATTTTGTTCTACTTAATAGATAACATTTTTGAGAGGATAGCAAAATTCGTAACATTCAGCCTGACAGCAGTAATTGAAAAGACCGGCAAGGGTACTGACCCTCTGAAACCGGTATGTATAACGGCTGATGGCTCTACCTTCTATAAATCGAAATTGTTCAGGAGCAAGCTGGACTATTACATCAGAACGTATACAAATGAGAAAAAAGGTATTTACTGCGAATTTGTCAAGGTTGATAACGGGACATTGATAGGGACTGCAATAGCAGGCCTGCTTAACTGATTTTATATGAAGAGGAATATTAAGCTGACATTAGAATATGATGGTACGGCGTATCACGGATGGCAAAGCCAGGAGAATGCGGTCACAGTGCAGGATACTGTGACCGCTGCAGTATGCAGACTTACAGGCGAGAGCAGCAGTCTTACAGGTTCGAGCAGGACCGATACCGGTGTGCATGCACTGGGCTTTGTATGTAATTTCTTTACCGATTCAACCATTCCGGCGGATAAATTCTCGTATGCGTTAAATACACTCCTGCCCGATGACATTGTTGTAAAAAAGTCAGAGGAAGTATCTCCGGAGTTTCATTCGAGATTTAGTACAAAAGGGAAAAAATACTGTTATCTGATCAATAATTCGACATTTCCGTCTGCACTTCTGCGATATAGGGCCTATCATGTGTATTACCCGCTGGATATCGATGCAATGAACGAAGCGGCCAGAAATTTTACCGGTACTCATGACTTTTATGCATTCAGCGCATCAGGCGGGAGTGCAAAAACGACTGTGAGAACTATCTCAGATGCATCTGTTAGATGCATTTCACAAGGCGACAGTATGTCCGAGCATACCCATACGGTGACAAAGGGCTTATCCTTACCTGACGGGCGTCTGATCGAGATTTCAATAATGGGGGATGGCTTTTTGTACAATATGGTGCGCATTATTACAGGCACGCTGGTGGAGGTCGGTTTTGGCAAGCTTAAGCCGGAGGATATACCCGGGATCATTGAAAGCCTTGACAGGAGAAGGGCGGGCAGAACAGCGCCTGCCCACGGGTTGTATTTGTCAGAGGTGTTCTATTAGATTGCGTGACCGGTCTATAAGCATGGCCGATATTTCAAGTATAGGGCACAATTAGACTGCCCATTGGACCAAATTTCAAGTATAGTCCACAATTAGGCTACTATGTGTCAACATAATGCTTGATAGAATATTTTATGTTCCTTGTTATAGAAGAACTTCAATAAAAGAATTATGAACCTGGACTATACATGATTTTTTGTCCAGGCAGTTGGCAGATTGCGGACTATACTGGATTTTTGGCCCGGGCAGTTGGCAGATTGTGTTTCCAAAAAGTGATATGGTGGACGATTATCGAAGAGATATGGGTATATTAATGCAATAAAATTGAGATAATGAGAGATAAATTAAAAATATCGCATTTTGCACTTGACATACCCTGATAACCTGTATTATTATAGTAAAGTGCCAAAAAGACCGGCCCGTTTTGAGCTGCGTTAATGGCCGGTTTAAAGTATATATGCGAAGTGATCGAGGAGGAAAGGTAATACAATGAAGACTTTCATGGCAAAAGCCGAAGAAGTTAAAAGAAAATGGTATGTAGTTGATGCCGACGGTAAGCCGCTGGGAAGACTCGCAAGCGAAGTTGCCAGTGTATTGAGAGGCAAAAACAAACCCACTTATACGCCTCATGTTGATACAGGAGATCATGTTATAGTTATCAACGCAGAAAAAGTTGTCCTCACAGGCAACAAGCTGCAGAACAAGCTATACAGGACAGTTACCGGTATGCCGGGCGGAATGAAAGAGTATACGTACGCCTATATGATGACCAAGTCACCGGAAAAGGTGATCGAGCTTGCTGTCAAGGGTATGCTTCCCCACAACAGCCTTGGACGCTCAATGTTCACAAAGCTCAAAGTTTACAAGGGTGCTGAACACGAGCATCAGGCACAGAAACCAGAAGTTCTGGAAATCAATGTTTAATAGGGAGGGAGGAGTATAACGATGGCTGCAAAAATTCAGTTTTATGGAACAGGAAGAAGAAAGAAATCAGTCGCCAGAGTAAGGCTTGTACCCGGTGACGGTAAAATAATGATAAATGACAGAGCAATAGATGACTATTTTGGGCTTGAGACACTTAAAGTTATCGTAAAACAGCCCTTAACACTCACAGATACAGTAGCAAAATTCGACGTACTGTGCAAGGTTATCGGCGGCGGCTTTACCGGCCAGGCAGGCGCTATCAGGCACGGTATTGCAAGAGCATTGCTCAAGGCTGACGAAGAATTCAGAACTCCATTGAAAAAGGCAGGCTTCCTGACAAGGGATCCGAGAATGAAGGAAAGAAAGAAGCCCGGTCTCAAAAAAGCAAGAAGGGCTCCACAGTTCTCCAAGAGATAATCAAAAGAGAATATCAAAGTTTTTTATACCCCGGAAACTTCGTGTTTCTGGGGTTTTTCTTTATTTACATCATGATTTAGCCTACTTTTATGAGTTGAAAGTAGCAAACAATTAACATACAAGTATCAGAGAACTGATTTGTATTATTTAGTGCGAGAAAATTAGAATTTTATGTTTTGGTAGTATGAGAGGATAAAGTATTATGAATGCTAAATTGTTAGGTTTTTTTAGTGGATTTCCGACTCGTCACTTTACAGATAGTATTGCGGATGTACTTAAGAAAGAATTGAACGTTCGAAATAGCCTTGTTTTTATAAGTACGCAACCAGATAACTATGAGCAAAATGACGCAGATTCAGATGGAATGCATGAGATGTTTGTAGAGAAAAATATGTCGTTTGCACAGCACTACGTGATTGACAATCGAACAAAAGAGAATGATGCAATAAACTTAATCCGTGAAGCATCTTGTATTTTTCTTATGGGAGGGAATGCAACTTTGCAATTTAAGTTTATGTGTGACAAAGGCATACTTGATGAAATTCGCCGAAGTAGTGCTGTGATATTAGGTGTAAGTGCAGGTGCTATGAATATGGGTAAAAATACGGTTGATATATATGAATCTATTATTCCATATGAGGGGTTGGGTTTTGCGGATATTACAATTAAGGCTCATTATCCGTTCGAAGATGAAAAATTGTTACAGTCTTTGAAGGCTGTTTCTATGAAGCTTCCAGTATGTCTTATGACTGATGAAAGTGCCATTTTTGTAAAAAAAGAGAATGTTATGAAGATAGGAGAAATCTATCGAATGATTAATGGAGATATTATTCCGCTTACACAGAAAACAGAAAAACTATAAGAAATGGATGTGCTGAGACGCGCTGGGATGCCTAGGGCAATAGACAAACAAGTTTAAGTATGAGCTGATGCAGGGCGTGAGCTCTTAAACAGTTGCACTAACTGAAAAAATAAGGGATAATGACAAATATCTATTAAAATAAAATGACATATTGAAAGAGCCTAATATGAAACTCAATAAATACGCAGCTATTTTGGCTTCGGCAGCAATAGTTTTGTCGCTCACAGCCTGCGGCAAAGCCTCCCCTGCGGTTGAAAGCAAGGATTCATCTGTCGATACAAACGAAAGTATAATTGTTTCAGAAGACAAAGTTAAATCAGAGTTGTCCGATGACGAGAAGAGCCAGAAGTTTATGAGGTATAAGAACACAGTGGTATATGATGTAGAAATAAAAAAGATAGAAGCATGGGTGAATGAAAAAAGAATGTTTTTGGATGTTGAAAAACAAGAATGTTATATGAGGTGAATTGGAATGAAATACATTGAGCAACCAACAGGTTATTTATGTGGACAGGCGTGTGTTGCAATGCTTGCTGATGTAACTGTTGATGAAGTCATAACATTAATGAATAATGACAAAGGAACTTCAAAAAAGCAAATATCCGACGCACTTAATCATTATGGTATAAATCATGCAAAAACAATGACGAAGGCTGATAATTCTTCCTCCTTGCCGGAAGTATGCATATTAAAGGTAATTCTTCCCGGGTATGGGCACTGGGTTCTATATTATAAAGGCAAATATTATGATCCGGAGTTTGGATTACTCGATGAATTGTATAAAAAAGAACGAATACAATCATATTTGGAGATTTATTTATAATCAGACAAATTGAAATTTTGTCTAGACAAAGTATCTTCATGTAAAGGCGATTCTATCTGTAATGTATAGAACCGCCTTTTTGATAAGTGTCTTATTATTAAATGTCATGGAAAGCCCTGGGCAGCCTTTCGTAAGATATAGGTAAGCAACAAATCAAATTGAATAACATATCAACAATGGCTTAAAATCAGTATTATTGCGGTATTTTAAGTTCGGCAAGCGATAATAAAAGTTCTCAAAGAGAAAAAATCTTATACATAAATAGACTTGCGGAAGCTGGTGCGGTATGATGAATATAGCGTACCGGTTAGGTTACAGAAAGGGCATGAGGTGAACGACTTTCGCCGTCCGCCTCATACAACAAGACTGATTCAATACATATCCCTGTGAACGTCAACAGAAGGGTTTCAGGGCTATGTTTTGTTTATAGCTGGAAGGTGAAGAATGAGACGTAAATTATTTCACTTATCTCTTATAATGGCGGCCGCAATATTCTTTTTATGTTCATGTACCTCGGATAATCTGTCTGCTTTGCAACCCCAGGACCAGAACGTTATGATTGAGCAGCCTTCAGGGGATACCATACAGCCGGCAAATGATACTGAGCAACCTTTAGCTGGTTCCAATAAGCAATCAGGTGAGCAAAATACACCCGGTCAGCAAAATATGCCCGGTGAGCAGAAAACGCGGGATCAGTATTTTAAAAGCGCACTTGAAGGAAATCCTGAAGGACTGTACAAGCTGGCGAAATCCGAAGGGATGTCTGAGACGCAGTCGGTTTTACTTATAAAAGCTGCAAGCAGCCTGGACTATAGCGCAGACTATTTTTCAATGGCATATGGAGGTCTTGACTCCTATTCGGCAGAAGGTCACAAGCTTGAAGCAATTGAGAGGCTTACTGATGTTTGGGACAGAGGAACTGAAACTGCGGCCGCACAATTAAAAAAATCAATACGCAGTGATGATTATTTCTCCAAAAGCTTTGTAGAAGAGCTTGTAAAAACATCTTATACGTACTCCTATCATGCCTTCGCCGAGAAATATGGGATCAGGCCGAATCACAGCTATGAACCTGAAGATGGAATTAAGCTTTACATCCCCGATGATAGTGATTTTTCCTACGCGGAGAGTATGTTGGAACAATATCTGGAGTATGATGCTAGTGATTTCTACGAATTTGATTTTGACGGGAATGGTGAAGATGAAATAGGTATACCGTTGCACAGCGGAGCCGGCGGTGCATTCATGGGAGATGGCTTTGGAATATTCAAGAAGAATGAGGAAGGAAGATATATCCAGTATGCTACCGGCCCGGACTGTACTTTGCGCGATGGAATGCGGCTGATAAAATATGACAATAGGATATACTTTATTACAAACCCGTACTCAGACACCATGAATGAGCCTCACAATATCACGGCGCGCATAATTGATGAAAATGGGCAAGGGCACGAGATCAGCATTAATTGCAGTGAGTATAAGCCAAAGGAAATAATGACAAAAGTGTATGATGGTTATGATTCCAATGAATTCAGCAGCTTTATAACAAAGATCATGTCACAGGCATATGAAGCCATAGCTGCAACGAAGAAGCATGAGATGTACAACCCGAATTTTATTTATCAGGTCAAATCAAATGGTGAGCAGCAGTATGGTTTCTTCGATTCAATACCCACTGATGTCTATTTTGCTTCTGACATAGATAATGATGGCGCAGAAGAATTCATCCGGAAAGGGCATGTTATAGTTGAGTTAAAATACTACGATGATTACAACTTGTTTCAAATATATGACAATGAATCCGAACTGTCAGAAAACTCAGCGTCAATGCTGGATGTTCTGCCGCAGGACGAGTATTACGGTTTGCACTCCGGCGGGAACCTGTGTGACGTTTTGCCCGTGGAAGGTAAAATCATTCAGCTCTGGACGTGTGAAAATGACAATAGGACCTATTGCATAGCGTTGACGAGGAATGAGCTTTTGTATGGCTTGCATGTTTATTGCCTGCAAAATGAAAGCGTGGAAGCTGTATGCCATAGCCTTATATTTGATGAGGTTCAGGATGTTGAAATAGAGTTTTCCGGAGAATAACACTAAATGAAAAACAGAGGAAATGCAATGGAAGAAGTTAATTAATAAAGCCAGGGCATGATGAATAACGTATTTTTAATAATACTTGAAAGCAAGCTATACCTCTACTACAATAGAAGAGGTTATTTTAACCAACAGGAGGTCAGAATGTTACTTATAAAAAATGCAAAGCTGCTTACAATGGCGGGTGTTGACTATAACAACGGATACATTGCAGCAGATGGGGATAAAATAACAGCGTTGGGTGATGATGCTGCCGGACTGGCTGCACTTGAAGCCAGCTGTTCAGAGGTTATAGATGCGGGCGGCAGCTATGTCCTGCCCGGATTTATCGATGCTCACTGCCATATTGGTATGTGTGAGGATGGTGTAGGTTTTGAAGGCGATGACGGAAATGAGATGACTGATCCTGTCACCCCGCAGCTCAGGGCAATCGATGCAATTTACCATGCTGACAGGTCTTTTACTGAAGCGCTGGAGGGTGGCGTGACCACGGTTGTGACGGGGCCAGGGAGTGCCAATGTGATCGGCGGTCAGTTTGCCGCACTGAAGACTTACGGCCGTAGAGTAGAAGATATGCTGATCAGGGAACCCGTAGCAATGAAGGTGGCTTTTGGCGAAAACCCCAAAACCGTCTACCATGAAAAGAGGCAGTCTCCCATGACCAGAATGGCTACTGCAGCCATATTGCGCGAAAGCTTAATGAAGGCCAGGGAATATAAGCAGATGCTTGATGATTATGAACGGGACAGTGAGAATTATGACAAACCCGATTATGACATTAAGATGGAGGCACTGCTGAAGGTGCTAAACGGTGAAATCCCGGTTAAAGCTCATGCGCACAGAGCTGATGACATACTTACCGCGCTGCGTATCGCAAAGGAATTTGGTATACGTATAACGATCGAGCATTGTACGGAAGGACATCTGATCACTGATATTCTGCTGGAGGAAAATGTGAATGTCATAACCGGTCCATTCCTTACCGACCGTTCAAAGATAGAGCTTCGGAACCAGAGTGTTAAAGCGCCCGGTATCATTTCAAAAGCAGGTATCAAAACGGCCATCATGACAGATCATCCCTGCACACCGGTGCAATATCTGCCGCTTTGCGCGGCTGTAGCTGTCAAGGAAGGGATGGATGAAGACGAGGCGCTTAAGGCGATCACCATCAATGCAGCTGAAATCACCGGAATTGCAGATCGTGTCGGAAGTCTTGAAATTGGTAAGGATGCCGATATCATAATTATGGATGGACCGCCGCTGGAACTTAGATCGAAGTTAATGTATGCTATAATTAATGGTCAGGTGGTTAAAAGAATATGATGAAATTCCATGCCGGTTCAGTCAGCGAGACGATGGAACTTGGCAGAAAACTCGGCGAAATATTGCAAAAGGGTGATAATATATGTCTCACAGGTGACCTGGGAACAGGCAAGACTGCTTTCACCGGCGGAATTGCAGCAGGTCTTGGGATAGGTGGTTATATCACCAGCCCTACCTTTACGATAGTCAACGAATATGAGGGAAGGCTTCCGCTTTATCATTTTGATGTCTACAGAATAGGCGACGCAAGTGAAATGTTCGATACCGGGTATGATGAATATATTAACGGCGACGGCGTTACAGTTATTGAGTGGGCTGATATTATAAAAGAAGTGCTCCCTGCAGATCGGATCGAAGTAAATATAGAGAAGGATGACAGGACCAATACAGACAGCAGGTCGATCATAATAAATTTTTTAGGAAGTAAGAACGAAGGTTATGAAAGGAGGCTGGCTGATGAAGGCACTTGCGGTTGATACCTCCACTGCAGCGGCAGGAATAGCTGTAGTTGACGAAAAAGGACTTCTGGCGGAGTTCCTGCTCAAGGATCTAAAAACCCATTCACAAAAGCTGGTCCCGATGCTGAAGGAACTGCTTGAAGGTCTCAGACTTACACCGGCAGATATTGACATTTATGCGGCCGTGACAGGCCCCGGCTCCTTTACAGGCTTAAGGATCGGCGTCACAACGATAAAGGCGCTGGCATATGCATTAAATAAGCCGGTTGCAGGGATACCATCTCTGGACGCGCTGGCAAATGCCGTTGTGGTTTCAGATAATACCGTTGTTTGTCCAATCATGGACGCAAGGAACAATCAGGTCTACACAGCGCTGTACAAGCCACAAAACGGACTTATGAACAATCTTTCGGGATATATGGGGCTCCATATATCCGAACTGGTCAAGCTGCTTGAAGAGAAATATGAAAATGTAAATGCTCTCTTCACCGGTGACGGTGTACTGCTTCATAGGGATTTTCTAAGAATCGAGCTTAATAACCGCTGTAATTTCATGCCCGATTTCACATTGCAGCAAATGGCAGCATCGGCGGCACAGCTGGCACTATTGATCAATGCCCGGGGAGAAAGCATTGACCAGATGGAGCTTGAACCCTTCTATCTGAGGCCGTCACAGGCTGAAAGAGAATATGCCAGAAAGCAGAATGCCGGCGAAGACAGCCAATGCTCCGGGGGATGCCGTACAGAATGATGAACGATATAAGAATTGTCAGAGCAAGTCAGGAACACATCGATGATATAGAAAATGTTGAAAAGCTCAGCTTTAAAATACCATGGTCAAGGCAGTCTATAATTGATGAATTCATGAATAACGAGGCTGCAGTGTATTACTGTGCGATAGCTGGCGGTAAGGCTGTCGGGTATGCCGGGATGTGGCAGGTGCTGGATGAAGGTCATATCACAAACATTGCGGTACATCCGGAATTCAGATGTAGCGGACTGGGCAGCGCATTAATGGAGGCGCTGCTTGGTGAGGCTGAGAATCGCGGGATAATAGCACTCACATTGGAGGTCAGGAAGACCAATTTTAATGCCCAGGCGCTATACCGCAAATATGGTTTTGAAGATGGAGGCATGCGAAAGGCATATTATGCCGACAATAATGAGGATGCCATCATCATGTGGAAGCGGCTGGATCAATAATGCCTGTTAATTGTCAGTAAACAATTCAAGAAGGTCGCCGGGCTCAGATCCTGTGGCTTTAGCTGTCCCTGCGGGGAGTTCCAGCACGCTACGCGCGTTTTTCACGATCCTGGAGATCCTCCAGGGCTTTATGGTTTTTTCTATATAGACGATCTTACTGTTCGAATCGATGAATAAAGCATCAATTGCAAATCTCATAAAAAACATGTGGATAGAATTACAGGGCGTTATAAGCAGACCGCTGCCTGATGCCAGCTCTTTTCTGAGCTGAAGACCTTTGAACCGTGAAAAAAAGGTCTTGGCTGCTTCGCACTTGTCTGCCAGTATTGTATTTCGGGTAATATTCTTTACAACCATAATTGCACCTCATAGGTAAGGGAATCATAGGTAAGGGAATCATAGGTAAGGGGACACATCTCTGCAGGGAGCCGGGCTTCGAGGGCCGAGAAATGTCCCCATTAACATTATACTAAAAAAAACGATATTATATAAGACATGAGGGCTACTTTGTCGTATAATTGTATATAGGCAAGGTGGTGAGAACCGTTTGGAGCTGACCGACTATGAGTTGATACAGAAGTGTCTGGCAGGGCAGCAGGAGTATTTTGAAGAACTAGTGACACGCTATAAAAAGTTGATATTCAGCGTTGTATATAATATGATCAATGACAAAGAGGAGATCAGCGACATCTCTCAGGAGGTTTTCATCAGGATCTACAAGGCGCTTGACCGCTACAATCCTGAGTACAAATTTTCCACCTGGGCTGTACGCATAGCAACGAATCTCTGCCTTGATATGCACCGTAAAAAGAAGGTAAATTCGGAGCCAATTGAAGAAATCGAAGATTTTTCAGACGGTATCGATACACCTGAAGCCAACTACCTTCAAAAGGAACGCTCAGAACGAATACGGAATGCAATACAGTCACTGCCTGAAAAATATAGGACACCGATAATTTTGTTTCATCAAAACGGATTATCTTACGAAGAAATGGCAAAGGTTCTTAATGAACCGATGACAATAATAAAGAATAGACTTTACCGGGCAAGGCTAATGCTGAGGGAAGCACTTATGCCGGATAGAAAGGAGGAGGCGTTATGAACTGTGAAACATCAAAGAATTATTTAATGAAGTACTTTGACGGAGAATTGAGCGAATCCGAAAAAATACAGTTCACAGAGCACTTGGAAGAATGCAGCGAATGCAATGCGGAATTCAATTGCATGAAAGCCATCTTCACAACACTTGATACAAAGGCAGAGATAGAACCTCCGGCTGACTTTGAAGCCAAGGTCATGGATAAGGTAGCTATTATTGAGAAGGAGCGCAGGGAGAAGAGCTCAAAGACAATAGTATGGCTGTATAATGGTGCCATGGCACTGTCTATTGTTCTATTGCTGATCTTTGTAGCTGATTTGAAGCAGGTCAGTGTTTTCGGCGCATTTGAAAAGCTTGGTGAGTATTTCAACTCCTTCTCCAGCGCGACTGCCGCAGTGGTCGGAGTTGTAAGGGATCTGTTCGAACTGCTGGCAAACGCTTTACTGGCGGTAGTGGAAGTTGCATTTTCTATTGTAAAGTCATACTATTATGTTTTCTTTGCGCTGTTTGGAATGCTGTTCGTTATACAAAAGCTTCTCCATTATGTTGGCACGCATGGCGGGGGGGAAGCTGAATGAAAAGACTGACAGCTTTCCTCGTCATATTCATGATAATAATGATATCAGCAGTACCTATCACTGCTGAAGGTATTTATGTCCGTTCAGAAAGCGGCGATAAGATCCGCATACTTGAAGATACCGTGATTTCAGAACCGGTCCAGGGAAATGTAGTAGTTGTGCTTGGCAACGTTTCGGTCGGTAGTAAAGTCGGAGGCCATGTTATCTCAGTATTTGGTGATGTTACCGTGAACTCAGCAGTATCGGGCCAGGTAGTTTCATTGTTTGGCAATACTGAGCTGCAGCAGAATGCTCAGGTCATGGGCGATGTAATAACCATAGGGTCTCTGTCAAAGTCGGAGGGCGCAGTTATCAACGGGCAGGAGGTAAGGGTGCTTGGCGAGTCCATGAATCTTGACATAGGGGCGTTTTCATACCTAAGGCTTATCATCATGCTGCTTTTTACGTTGACAGAGCTTATCATAGGAATGCTGGTACTGCTTATATCGCGCAAAAGGTACAACAGTATAGCAAAAAGATTGGACAGGAACCTCAACAGGAAGCTGATCCTTGGAGCACTTGCATTTACAGGCATTACCGCACTTCTGCTGATATTGCTGGTTACACTTATCGCACCGCTGATTTACATTATATTATTGGTTATTGCGGCCATTCCTGCCTTTATGTATCTGGGAAGAATAATACTAAAATCATTCAGCCCTAAAAACGGTATTTACGCGGAGTTCATGGCCGGTCTTGTATCTGTGACACTGGTAAAGCTCATAATAATTCTGCTGATACCGCAGCAAAGCGTTCTAGTGGGAGTAATAATTACTGTACTGATCAGCATCTTCATTTATTTACTCGGTTTGGGAATAATGGTTGAGCAATATTACCTAAAAAACAGCAAGGGCGATAAGAACAATAAATCTGAAGTGAACAACAAATCCGAAGAGATCAAAAAATCTGATACAGCAAATTAAGGGATATTGTTTTTGTTGCTGTTTGTAAAAAGATATTGTAATATATATTTACGGATATAGTCTTTAGAAAACATATATCCTGACAAAAGAAAGCTTACTGTACGGAGGTTAAGAATGATAATAAAGGAAATTGCGATAAAGAACCCTCAGGGATTGCAGTCAAAATCAGCAGCTTTGTTCATTCAGAAGGCTTCGAGCTATAAAGCGAGCATTTGGATAGTAAAGGCAGAAAGAAAAGCAAACGGCAAGAGTCTTCTCGGCGTTTTATCGCTTGGGATAGGCAGGGATTCGTTGATATCACTTTCGACAGAAGGTGAGGATGAGGCAGAAGCAGCTGCCGAACTGGAAAATTATTTACTTTCGGATATAGGTGAAAATAGCTAGAAAATGTTTGATATACAGGAAGAACTCAAAAAACTGCCCGATAAACCGGGCGTTTATCTTATGAAGGATGAAACCGGCACTGTTATATATGTTGGGAAGGCGAGGGTGCTTAAAAACAGGGTGCGGCAATATTTTCAGGCCTCCGCATCGCATACTCCCAAGGTCACTGCCATGGTGGCGAAGATAAATGAGTTTGAATACATTGTTACAGATTCAGAGCTTGAGGCGCTTATACTCGAATGTAACCTTATCAAAGATAAAAAGCCAAGATACAATATTCTGCTCAAGGATGACAAATCATATCCATACATCAAAATAACCATGAATGAGGACTACCCGCGCATCTTTATGACCAGACGAACTGAGAAGGATGGTGCGCGGTACTTTGGTCCCTATTCAAACGTTATGTCTGTTAGAGAAACAATTAATCTAATCAAAAAGGTATTTCCTATAAGGACATGTAAGCGTGTATTTCCGCGTGATATAGGAAAGGGCAGGCCTTGCTTGAATTATCACATTGGGCAGTGCCTTGGGCTTTGTTCGGGGAAGGTAAGTGTGGAAGAGTATCGTGCGGTAGCTCGTGATATCTGTTCATTTTTGGATGGAAAGCAGGATGCAATTATCTCAAGGCTCGAGGAGCAAATGCAGGAGGCATCTGACAGATTGGATTTTGAACGTGCTGCGGCATTGCGTAACAAACTTATGAGCCTGAAGCATATAACACAGGAGCAGAAGGTTCTTTCAGTTGCGGGAATTGATCAGGATATTGTAGGGTTTGCAGCAGACAAGACGGACACCTGTGTCCAGATATTCTTTATCAGGGGCGGCAAACTCCTTGGCAGGGAGTTTTATACAATAGAAGGGACCGGAGAGGCAGAACTGCAGGAAACAGTATCGTCCTTTTTGAAGCAATTCTATCAAACAGCTGATATAATACCATCCGAAATCATTGTAGCTTTGGATTTTGAGGATAAAGAGCTGATCGAAGACTGGCTGGGTTCAAGAAGGGGTGGCAGAGTCCATGTGAAGGTGCCACAGAGGGGTGAGAAGCTCCACCTTGTGGAAATGGTGGCTGAGAATGCAAGGATCGAGCTGAAACATTTTAATGAAAGGATATCACAGTCAGATGGAGTGCAGGAAGGACTGCGAGAAATGGCTGACTTGCTCGGACTTGAGGAAGTACCGGGAAGAATAGAGGCATACGATATTTCTAATACCGGTTCCTCGGAGATCGTGGCCTCCATGGCCGTATTTGAAGACGGGAAGACTGCAAAAAAGGAGTACAGGCGTTTTAAAATACGTTCTTCAGAAATACAGAACGACTACGCCAGTATGCAGGAGGTACTCTATCGAAGATTCAAGCATGCCGAAGCGGAGAGAACCAAGGAAAGCGAGCCGGACATTCAGCCCACTGATGACATGCCACAAGCTGCGGCAAACAGTGAAAACAAGTTCAGCAAGCTTCCTGACCTGGTTATGCTCGATGGAGGTCTTGGCCACGTTAACGCTGTTAGCCAGGTGTTTGGAGAGATAGGTATAACTGTACCGTTATGCGGCATGGTCAAGGATGACAGGCACAGGACAAGAGGACTGGTGCTGCCTGAGCGTGAAATCGATCTGACAGGCAATCTGAAGGTTCTTAGGTTTGTAACTTCGATACAGGATGAGGCTCACCGGTTCGCGCTTGAATACAATAAGAAGCTGAGAGCTAAGAGATATTCCATATCTATACTTGATGAGATCGAGGGTATAGGCCCGAAACGGAAAAAGGCGTTGCTGAAGCATTTCGGTTCGGTGAGCCGTCTCAAACAGGCCGGAATAGACGACCTGCAGGCAGTTGAGGGCATCAGCAGGCCATTAGCTGAAAAAATGTATGAGTTTTTCAGATCGATACGATAAAAATGAGGCGGCAGACGTATCCAACTTTACAGGTAGCGGAAGGGAAATTTAACATGGCATTGTATGCTATATCCGATCTGCATCTTGCATTGAGCATTGACAAGCCAATGGACAAATTCGGGAGCAGATGGACCAACTATATGAGCAGGCTCAAGGAAAACTGGATTTCCACCGTCGGACAGGACGATCATGTCATCGTTCCGGGTGATATATCATGGGCAACTTATCTGGAGCAGGCATATGAGGACTTCCGGTTCATAGATGAGCTACCCGGCAAAAAGATAATTTCCAAGGGCAATCATGATTATTGGTGGACAACAAAAAGCAAGCTAGACAAATTTCTTGATGAAAACGGATTCACCTCCATCAGCTTTATGCATAACAATAGTTTTAACGTGGAGGGCGCGGTGATCTGCGGTACAAGGGGCTGGGAGATGCCGGGAGAGGTAGGGTTCAACTCCGAGGATGAAAAAATATATAAAAGGGAGCTCCAGCGGCTTGAGCTGTCTGTCAAAAACGCTGGTTCAACGGCTCAGGCTGTTATTGTAGCGCTGCATTATCCCCCTTTTAATTCAAAAGGTGAATTTTCAGGTTTTCTTGATATAATGAAAAAATATGATGTGAAACATTGTATATACGGCCATCTTCATGGAGATGCTTGTAAGGACGCATTTGAAGGTGTTTATGATGGAATAGGCTTCAGACTTGTTTCGGCGGATCATCTGAGCTTCGTTCCTGTACCGCTGCTATTGTGAAATCGCACATCGGAAAATAATTTAATGCCAGGCTTCACGTTTTGGGCAATATTAAATGTTTTGTATTTGCTTTATAAAAATATTTTGTTATAATATATGGGATAATCCAGGGATATTCGAATCCCCGCAAATTTTATCAGATGCTTATAAATCTGAAATGATAGGAGAATGAAAACCAATGCAGGTGAAAGTAGAAAACGCAGGAAAGAACATCGTTCAACTCGAGATAGAGGTTGATGCGGAAAAATTTGAGCAGGGACTGCAGAAATCTTTTGCAAAGAACGCCAAGAAATTCAACATACCGGGTTTCAGGAGAGGCAAGGCTCCAAGGTACATGGTGGAGAAGTTTTACGGAGACCAGGTATTATATGAGGATGCTATTAACGAAGTATGCCCTGAAGCATATGATCAGGCAGTTGAGGAAAATGACATACACCCGGTAGACAGACCGGAGATAGATATAAAACAGATCGGAAAAGGACAGACGCTTATATTCACAGCTAAAGTTACCGTTAAGCCCGAAGCTGAGCTTGGAGAATACAAGGGCGTAGAAGTAAAGAAGGCTAGCGCTATGGTAACTGACGAGGATGTTGAGAAGGAAATCGCGAAGGAGCTTGATAAAAACTCAAGGCTCATAACTATCGAGGACAGGCCTGCAGCATCCGGAGATACAGTAACTATCGATTTTGAAGGCTTTGTGGACGGCGTCGCATTCGAAGGCGGCAAAGGTAGCGATTACAATCTGGTACTTGGTTCCGGAACATTCATTCCCGGCTTTGAAGATCAGTTGATAGGAGTTTCAGTGGATGAGGACAAGGATGTCAACGTTTCCTTCCCTGAGGACTACAGCAAGGAACTGGCAGGTAAACCAGCACTCTTCAAGGTGACGGTAAAGGAAATAAAGGTGAAAGAGCTTCCTAAGCTTGATGACGAGTTTGTTAAGGATGTAAGCGAATTTGATACACTGGACGAATACAAGACCGACATTAGAAAAAAGCTGCTTGACAGGGCAGAGCATACCGCTCAACATGAAAATGAAGACAACGTGGTAGAAAAGGTTGTCGAAAACGCAACTGTTGTAATTCCTGAAATCATGGTAGAAAAGCACATAGACAATCTGGTGTATGATTTCGGGATGAGACTTCGCTATCAGGGACTTGATCTCGAGAAATACCTTGAGATAATGGGTATGGATATGAAAGCATTCAGGGATCAGTTCAAGAAAAGAGCTGAGCAGGAAGTAAAGACTCAATTAGTTATAGAAAAGATCAGCAATGTTGAAGCTATTATCCCCTCAGATGAAGATACAAACGATGAGATAAAGAAGATGGCTGAAAATTACAAGCAGAGCGAGGAAGAATTCAAGCAACATTTACAGCCGGATGATATAGAATATATCAGAAGCACATTAGTTGCCAGAAAGACGGTTGACTTCCTTGTCGAAAACGCAAAACTGATCTGATAAACAGTTTATTTTATGTTTTTGTGGGAATCAATAAAGAGGCTTAAACTTTTTGACGTTTATGCCGTAATATATTACAAAGCTTTGTATCAGGAGGAATATTATGAGCTTGGTACCGATAGTTGTTGAACAGTCAAATAGAGGAGAACGTTCTTATGATATATTCTCCATGCTGCTCAAGGAAAGGATCATCATGCTCAGCGATGAGGTCAATGATGTGACCGCCAGCCTTGTAGTAGCGCAGATGCTTTATCTCGATTCCGTAGATCCGGACAAGGACATACAGCTATATATAAATAGTCCGGGAGGTTCGGTAACATCAGGTTTTGCTATATACGACACAATGCAGCATGTAAAAGCCGATGTCCAGACTATCTGCGTTGGTATGGCGGCGAGCATGGGAGCATTCTTGCTTGCTGCAGGCACGAAGGGCAAGCGGTTTGCGCTTCCAAACAGCGAGATCATGATACACCAGCCGCTTGGGGGAGCACAGGGGCAGGCAACAGATATCAAAATAAGAACAGAATGGCTGTTAAAAATAAAGAGTAGAATAAATAATATACTAAGTGAAAAGACCGGCCAACCGCTCGACAAGATCGAGAGGGATACCGAAAGGGATTTCTTCATGTCGGCAGAGGAAGCAAAGGCATACGGTTTAGTGGACGATATAATGATCAGAAAGAAATAGATGGGGTGGATTGATGTCCAGATATGATGAGAAGAAACAGCTGAAATGTTCCTTCTGCGGCAAAACACAGGAACAGGTCAAAAGGTTGGTCGCAGGTCCTGGAGTATACATTTGTGACGAATGCATAGAGCTTTGTTCTGAAATCATTGAGGAAGAATTCGATGAAACCAAGGCTGATGCGGAAATCAATGATATACCCAAGCCGAAGGAAATAAAAGCGATACTCGACCAATATGTCATTGGTCAGGAAGCTGCAAAGAAATCGCTTGCTGTTGCGGTTTATAACCATTACAAAAGAATAAATACCGATGCGAAAACCAGTGATGTCGAGATCCAGAAAAGCAACATAGTTATGATAGGACCCACAGGATCAGGCAAGACATTGCTGGCACAGACGCTCGCAAGGCTGCTCAACGTGCCTTTTGCCATAGCTGATGCCACATCGCTCACAGAAGCCGGCTATGTAGGAGAGGACGTCGAGAACATATTGCTCAAGCTTATCCAGGCTGCTGATTTCGACATAGAGCGTGCGGAAAAGGGCATTATATACATCGATGAGATAGACAAGATTGCAAGGAAGTCAGAGAATCCTTCTATCACAAGGGATGTAAGCGGTGAAGGTGTACAACAGGCATTGCTGAAAATACTTGAAGGAACGACGGCGTCAGTACCTCCTCAGGGTGGCAGGAAGCATCCTCATCAGGAATTTATCCAGATAGATACGACTAACATCCTGTTTATATGCGGAGGAGCCTTTGACGGCATAGAGAAGCTGATAAAGAACAGGATCGGAACCAGGGCGATCGGATTTGGCGCAAAAATTGACAGCAATAAGGATCAGAATATCGGAGAGGTGCTATCGCAGCTGCTTCCGCAGGATCTGCTCAAGTATGGGTTGATACCTGAATTTGTAGGCAGGCTTCCTGTTATAGTTACATTGGGATCGCTCGACAGGCAGGCTCTGGTGCAGATATTGACTGAACCTAAAAATGCGTTGGTAAAGCAGTATCAAAAGCTGTTTGAGATGGATGAAGCGCTGCTGGAATTCGAACAGGAAGCGCTTGACGCCATAGCTGACAAGGCATTGACTCGGGATACCGGAGCCAGAGGGCTAAGGGCGATCATTGAAGAGATAATGCTGGATGTGATGTATGATATTCCTTCGGCTAACAATGTAGAAAAATGTATTGTAACGAAGGATACAGTAATAAACAGGACAGCGCCGAACCTTATAATCAATGAAAACAAGAAGCCGCTGAAAAAAACAGCGGGGAAAAAATCAAGGGTTAAGAAGGAAACGGCATCGTAAAAATAATCAAAGGTAATCAAAGGGGACGGGGGTTTTTGATTAATAATCAAAAACCCCCGTCCCCTTTGATTACCTTCACGGATAAAATTATCATTAAGGTTAATACTATAAAATAACTAGAAAATCAACAGAATTGGAGCAATACCCGAGGAGGAGATGGAATGCTGACCAATACCTTTCTGATAATACAATTTTTCTTTTCAATCATAATTGGAATATATTTTCTTAACCTCTTAAAATCTCAGCAGGGCAATAAGAGTGCCATAGAGAAAGAGTCGCGAAAGGAATTGGAGAAGCTTCGCAAACTTAAGGAGATCAAGCTAACAGAGCCACTGTCAGAAAAGACCAGGCCTGCGACACTCACTGACATTATCGGTCAGGAGCAGGGGCTAAAAGCACTAAGAGCGGCTCTGTGCGGACCCAATCCGCAGCATGTGATAATATATGGCCCTCCCGGAATTGGTAAGACCGCGGCAGCCAGAGTTATACTTGAAGAAGCAAAGCAAATGCCGATCTCGCCATTTAGGAGAGAGTCAAAGTTCGTTGAGGTGGATGCAACGATATTAAGGTTTGATGAGCGCGGTATTGCCGATCCGCTTATAGGGTCAGTCCATGATCCCATATATCAGGGCGCCGGAGCATATGGAGTTGCAGGTATCCCGCAGCCCAAGCCGGGAGCTGTAACAAAGGCCCACGGTGGCATCTTGTTTATTGACGAGATAGGAGAACTCCATCCGATACAGATGAACAAGCTGCTCAAGGTACTCGAAGACAGAAAGGTCATACTTGAAAGCGCATATTACAGTACAGAGGACACAAATGTTCCCCTGCACATTCATGAGATATTCCAAAAGGGTCTGCCTGCCGATTTCAGGCTGGTCGGCGCTACTACAAGGCCGTCGGAAGAGCTGCCGCCGGCACTTCGTTCAAGATGTGTCGAAATATATTTCAGGCCTCTGAAGGCTGACGAGATTGCTACTATTGCCAGAAATGCGGCATTGAGAGGCGGATTCAAAATGGAGGAGGGCTCTGATGAGCTTATAGCCAAATATGCCCAGAATGGCAGGGATGCCGTAAATATCATACAGATTGCAGGCGGTGTGATACAGGTGGAAGGCAGGAGTATGATCACACGCAAGGACATTGAATGGGTAGTGGAATTCGGCCACTATAGTCCCAGGATCGAAAAGAAGGTATCGGCGCAGGAAATGCAGATCGGCTGTGTCAATGGTCTTGCTGTATTCGGAAATTCAACAGGAATCGTAATTGACATAGAGGTCTCTGCGATGAAGGCTGTCTCGGGTAAGGGATTAATAAAAGTCACAGGTATAGTTGAAGAGGAGGAAATGGATGGCAAAGGCCATAAGCTCAAGAGAACAAGCTCTGCTAAAGCCTCTGTGGAAAATGTTCTTACAGTATTGAAAAAGTTCCTTAATGTAGACACCAAGGAATATGACATACACCTCAATTTCCCCGGCGGCATACCTATTGACGGCCCATCAGCGGGCATTGCCATAGCAGCCGCTGTCTATTCGGCAATAATGAACCTGCCTGTTAACAATGATATTGCATTGACCGGGGAGATTTCCATCAGGGGCAGGGTAAATCCCGTAGGAGGTGTTGCAGAGAAGGTCGAAGCTGCAAAGCTTGCAGGAATTAACAAGGTGCTAATACCTAAGGAAAACTGGCAGGAGACATTTGAAAATATCGGGATAGAAGTTATACCTATAAATACTATTGAAGAGGTAATAAGTCATACCTTCAATTCAGGACCCTTGAAGCTCGATGAGGATATACCTGTTCAAAAGCCGGCTGTTCCGGTCCTGGCAGCGTCTCCCGCGATCGATAAAAGCTTCTGAAATAGCAGACATAAATCAGTTGAATAAGTATATATCTACAGTAAAGGCATTTTGCTTTTACTGTTTTTATGTTATTATAGGGACGGTTCTCTATTTCGGAGATTGCTCGGGGAAAGTATGGGATACGGGTGACAGCTCGGGGGCATATTTTCGGGAGCAAGATCAGGGGACAGTTCTATAATTGGCTCAATATATGATACTTATGTCAATTGGAGGTTAAAAATGAGTTTACTTGAAGCGATCATCTATGGTATCCTGCAGGGGCTGGGAGAGTTCCTGCCAATATCGAGCACAGCCCATATCACGTTGGCTCCATGGTTTTTTGGATGGAACGACCCTGGACTGTCATTTGATATAGCATTGCATCTTGGTACACTGGCAGCAGTGGTCATGTTCTTCTGGAAGGATTGGATAAGGTTGATAAAAGCCGGGCTGACCGATGTGAAATCAACCGATGGAAAGCTATTCTGGTACATAGTGCTTGCATGTATACCTGGCGGTGTACTGGGAGTGCTTTTTGAGGAACACATCGAAACCACCTTCAGAAATCCTCTGCTAATTGGGATCATGTTCATAGTAATGGGTATTGTAATCTTCGCAGCAGACAAATATTCAAAATCAGAAGTCGTCCTGAAGGATATCGGACTAAAAAGAAGCTTTCTTATTGGCGTTTCACAAGCTATTGCTATGATACCCGGCGTTTCACGTTCCGGCATAACAATGGCTGCAGGCAGGGCGATGAGCATAAAAAGGGAGGATGCGGCGCGATTCACATTTCTTCTTTCTACACCGTTTATTTTCCTCAGTGGAGTATATAAGGCAAAGGATCTTATCAGCGTGCCTGTCGATACACTGCCGTTTATTGTTGCGATACTGACTTCTGCAGTTGTAGGACTTTTCAGCATCAAATTCCTGCTGGAGTATCTCAAAAGAAAAGGCTTTGGCATATTTGCTGTTTATAGGATAATAATGGGTATAGTGGTAATAGTCACTGTACTGCTCAGGCAAACAGGCAGTATCTGATATAGTATCTTTGCAACAGGCATAGGACCATAGTCCCAGGCATAGGACTATGGTCCCGGACAAATTAGGTAAATTGGGACTATTTTTCATAAACAGTCTGTCTGTTATAATTTTACTTGAACATTAGCGTTTCTCCTATTTTAAGGGGCATGGAGTTCTACTCCATGTTTTTTTTTACTATTATGCGCAGCTATATTCAGATGGACCTGCCTTGTAAATCTGAAATGTTTAAGCTATCATACTATTGTATAATACAGATTTTGCGACAAGAACATGCAAACAGGAAAGAGCAGGTGTTTTGATTGATTGCCAAAAATAACGGAGCTATCACTGTACTTGCTGTAGAAACAAGCTGCGACGAAACCTCGGCAGCAGTTGTTGTAAACGGCAGGCAGATAAAGTCTAATATCATTTCATCGCAGATCGACATCCACAAGAAATTTGGAGGGGTAGTCCCTGAAATAGCTTCACGCAAGCATGTTGAGCTTGTGATGCCAGTAATCGACCAGGCTCTTGAAGAAGCATCAATAAAGCTGGAGCAGGTGGATGTAATAGCAGTTACATATGGACCCGGGCTTGTAGGCGCGCTGCTGGTCGGCCTGTCGGCGGCAAAAGGCCTGGCTTTTGCAACAGGAAAGCCTCTTGTGAGTGTTCATCATATTGAAGGGCATATTGCGGCAAATTATCTCGAAAATGAAGTGCTGGAGCCCCCCTTTGTATGCCTTGTAGCTTCAGGCGGACATAGCCATATAGTACATGTTGCGGATTATCACAGGTTCGAGATCATGGGACAGACCCGTGACGATGCTGCCGGGGAAGCCTTCGACAAGATCGCGCGTGCGCTTGGCCTCGGATATCCAGGAGGACCATTGATAGATATAGAGGCTAAAAAAGGTAAACCGCATGCTGTGGATTTCCCAAGAGTACATTTCAACGATGGGACTCTTGACTTTAGCTTTAGCGGACTGAAAACTGCTGTGCTGAACTACCTTAACAGCAAAGAACAGAAAGGCGAAGCGGTAAACCTTCCCGACGTGTGCGCAAGTTTTCAACAGGCTGTGGTTGATGTACTGGTCAATAATACGATGCTGGCAGCAATGAAAAATAATGTCGGCCGAATAGCTCTTGCCGGAGGTGTAGCAGCCAATTCACAGCTTAGAAGCAGTATGAGTCAGGCTGCTATCAAAAACGGAATGGAAATGTTTTATCCAAAGCCGGTACTTTGTACAGACAATGCGGCAATGATAGGAGCTGCTGCTTATTATGAGTATAAAAGAGGAAATACTGCAGGCCTCGATCTAAATGCAATACCTTCGCTAAAATTAGGGGATACCTGTGGATAACTTATAATTCTCCACATTTTTTTATATAATTCAAGCTGGCAAATAATTAAAAGTAAATAATGGAAAAAAACGACATTTGGAGAAAAATGTCGTTTTTTTATAGTCGCAAAAAACCGATGGATTGTATTTCTGAAAGTACATAAATACTGTGTTTCAGGCTTAATTGGCTAAAATACTGGGTTGTGAGAAGTTGTGAATTATATGGATGCTTACCTGTGAATAATGTGGAAAATGCTCAGAAAACGCGTATATTGTAGGATTTTCTTGTGTGGATAATAGTGTGGAAAGTGTGGATTACAGGTGTCGTAAATTGATAATATTGAAAGACAAGTTTATTAAAATACTACTTATTATTTGAGTAATTTAGATAATTCTGTAGCACCTTTTTAACATATCCTTGGGTTTCAGCGTACGGCGGAATGCCATTATACTTGATAACACTGCCAGGACCTGCATTGTAAGCTGCGAGTGCCAACTCAATATTGCCGTCGAATCTTACAAGCTGATCTCTCAGATATCTCGTGCCTCCGTCAACATTTTCAGCAATATCAAAAGGATCATTCACCCCCAGAGAATCAGCAGTACCTGGCATCAGCTGCATTAAACCCTGCGCGCCTGCCTTTGATATTGCATATGGGTTATAGTTGGACTCCTGCTTTATTACAGCGCGGATCAGGTCAGCATTGACATGATATTTCTGTGAGCACTCCAAAATACTTTCTTCTATTTGCTCATTTCTCTGGCTTTTATCAAGTGTGCCGGTTATACCGCTATTTTTGCTGATAGCCAGCGAATTCAGAGCTTTTTGAAGCGTACTTGATACACTGCTGCTATTGGAATCAGAGGATAGCAGCGAGGAAGTCAAAGAGTCTGCCAGAGTCTGGGCGGCGCTCTGTGTAACTGAAGCATCTGATGATACAGTATTTCCGGAAGCATCAGAAAGATATTTTTCGAAAGACACATCTTGCGATGAGCCTTTTAGTTTCACAGGAACTCTGCTTTGTATTTCATCAAGTTTTTGCTGAAAAATATCTGATATTTTTGGTATCAAAATGTACCTCCACTAATATAGCGCGCCTATCTGATATTTTTGGTATCAAAATGTACCTCCACTAATATAGCGCGCCTATCTG
>CAZBEQ010000018.1:50236-50747 GCA_964490975.1 uncultured Oscillospiraceae bacterium
ATATTTTTGGTATCAAAATGTACCTCCGTTGTTATAATGCGCCGATTTATACTTGGTTCAATGAGACAGAGACATTTTATTGTCCCGCTATGCACATTCTATCACATTAGTAGTTAATCGCCAATGGTACTAGGATGCCACTTATTCTATAGTAATGGCAGCCAGCCCATTTGGGGGCGAGCTTTTGGCGGGCTGCAATTGGTTGTACTATTGTCTAGCCCTTGACGGCACTCTATCGACGGTCTGCCATTCCCGATATGCCCTTCCAAGTAGTATCGGAAAGCATCATCTTAATGTCACCATCGAGGAATGCTTTATCGTCTGCCATTCTACATATAGTATATCGGAATGCATCTTAATGCCGCCATCGAGGAATGCTTTATCGTCTGCCATTCTACATATAGTATATCGGAATGCATCTTAATGCCGCCATCAAGGAATGCTTTATCGTCTGCAATTCTACATATAGTATATCGGAATGCATCTTAATGCCGCCATCAAGGAATGCTTT
>CAZBEQ010000018.1:50847-52487 GCA_964490975.1 uncultured Oscillospiraceae bacterium
ATCGTCTGCAATTCTACATAATATATCGGACAGAAACAGGGTGGAATTAAGCACGTATATGTGATATGGGTATGGTAATTGTAGGCATACAGGGATATTTCTATATCAAGCACGCTCTATCTTTATGGATTGTAGCATATGACAGATTATTACTGTATTACATCAAGTATAGTTAACTACTCTAAAAACTTGCGAAGGGGAGAATGAGAACGAACCGCGCTACTCGTTTTTGCAACTTTAGGACAAGCTTCTAATTGAAAAGACCTATTTTATACCCCCAGAGGCTATAAAATAGACCATTTTCATCGATATGGCGTCCTAAAGTCAATAAAGTGAGTAGCGCGCCCTGATTTCTCTATCATATTAACTATAACCGACTATAGTTTGGCATACACAATCCGGGCGTTATGAAACTCGACTCTCGAGCATCATGCATTGCATTCTATAGATTTTGAAATCGGATCCATCCTCGGCAGCAATTCTCGCATTTGAGTATGCATCTTCTCAAAGTCCTTCGCACGTATGAGTATTCGCTTTCCCAAGCGTGTTGCAAGAGTGTGTGCAAAATCATTGCAGGCATCAATATTATATAACTGGATGGTGTTCATATGTAATACTCTCACACCATGCCGGTTAAGGATGATTGATCGTATAGCGTCTCTCCCCTGTTCCTGCGGGCGACTGTGGAAAGCGTAACTCTCGTATTCAACCGCAAATTTCGCCTGTTTATAGTACAAGTCCACAAAACAGCTGCGCTGTTTGAAGTGCGATGGGATTCTTCCATTAAGTCTTATCTCATGATTGAAAACGGCGCCGCCAAGCCCATATCCTCCCAGCGCGTTGGGCAAAGTCAAAAACATATATGCAAGTGATTCCATGATTGATGCGGAGCCGTCTTCCACATATTTCATGGCTCGTAATGCTTTGCGATGTCCCCGGTGTCCCTGAGCTTTCGCCAAAAACTTGTTGAGCTTTTGCTTTGTTGTGATTGCCTTAAAAGGCTCGCCAGGCGGGAAAGAACACAGTTGCAACCCAAGTAAGATGAGGCGGTGGATGCTTAATTGACTCGCAAGTTGTAAAAATACCAACTCAGGTGAAGCAAGCATTTTTCCGTCACGCTCAATGACTGCATCAGCGGGAAGACTTAGTTCGCATGAATGGACTAATTTGCTATTGTGTCTGAATCTCATTCTATTATCGCTAACTGTGATATCTTCCAAACTGTATTCGGAGAGCTGGAATCCGAGGACATCATTAATATTAGGGATGTCCCATATATGGGCAGCAGTGAAGTGGCTAAAATACTTATCCATTCTCATTGATTCACACCTACCATAATGTAAAATATTAGTACTAACTACATAATTATAGCATGAATACATCATAATGGAATAGCAAATGTTAAAATATGCCGAAATATTTAGCTATTCTTTTTTTTGAGATAGTAAATTGCAATAATAAATAGCAACATCTATCTACCTGACTGAGGCGCAAAACCAATATAGCTGGCACCGGACGGTTAGATTTGATGGGACAGCCTTTGGCTGGGTCGAGAGAATAGGCTTTGGTAAGGGCGACAGAATGGCTTTGGCTGGGTCGAGAGAATAGGCTTTGGTAAGGGCGACAGAATGGCTTTGGCT
>CAZBEQ010000018.1:52587-63947 GCA_964490975.1 uncultured Oscillospiraceae bacterium
GGGTCGAGAGAATAGGCTTTGGTAAGGGCGACAGAATAGCCTTTGGCTGGGGCGAGAGAATAGGCTTTGGTAAGGGCGACAGAATGGTTTTGGTTACAGTGATATAATAACCTTTGGTTTGATTGATGGTACACGCTTTGGTTGGAGTGACAGAATAGCCTTTGGTTGGGGCGATAGAATAGGATTTGGTTGGAGTGAGGGTACGGCCTTTGGTTGGCGAGACAGAATTCATACTATAAAATGCTTTGCTGTACCTTTTTTATGAATTTTGAACAGGCATTCTTTGTCGCACCGTTATACTGTCTGATCGTGAACAGTTCACAATAGCCGATAGCCGGGTTGTGATCTTTATCTGTGTGTGGAGAGATGAAATACTCACATTCGATACATTTAGACACGTGCTCTGCTTCAGGAGTGGCTGAGGGTGCGTCTGATGACCATACCCCTACCTTCCTGATGTATTTTGAGCATCTGTAATCCTTGGATACGGCACCATGTATTCTGCAGAGGATATCGCTGTTAACCTTCATTTTGATTCCTCTTGCGCAATTGCTGCAGTTTCCGGATTGCTTCATCATAATCCCCGCCTTGACAATATTTCAGGTACACACTGGAATATATTACCATATAAAATAAAAAATATCAAATTTCGGGAAATGTGTTTGCAAACGCTCAAGAATATGTTTCATATTGCTTTTTACTGGGTTATAATTATCATAATTATATACGACGTACGGGAGATATTAATATGAAGAAACCTACAGTTTTGCGCAGGAGGTATATACCATACGAAATAGTGGATATTTCCGAAGATGAGCTCCTCTTCAGAAGTGATGAGCTGCTTGTGACAAAATGGACTTCAATAAAACCGCGGCCGGATTTTCATGGAGGTATATCCTTTACATTTTTAAACAGAGGCTATAAGCTGGGAAGATTTTATGACAGGGATAAGAATTTTCTGTATTGGTATTGCGATATATTGAATGTGCAGTATGATCTGGTAAATGATACATATACTTTAAATGACCTACTGGTGGATATCAGGATATATCCGGACGGAAAGGTGCAGGTGCTTGACGCGGATGAGCTTGCACAGGCCATGGAGGAAGGGCTGATCACCAGTGATCAGGCTGCAGCCTCGCTGAAGATACTTGATGGATTATTGGAAATGATTTATTCCGGGGACTTTCCTCCGGTGGAATGCACAAAATGGGAATATTGAGAAATTGATGAATATGAAAAATAATAGTAATGATAAATTTATCGATCTACATACACATTCTACCGAATCCGACGGCAGTATGGAGCCGGATGAGCTTGTCAGGCATGCATTCGGACTGGCACTTTCTGCAATTGCCCTTACCGATCACGACACCTTAGATGGTGTCAGCCGGGCTCTCGAAGAAGGCAAAAGGCTCGGTATGGAAGTTATTCCAGGCGTTGAAATTAGTGTAACACTTTCATCCTGGGACTTGCCATCAGTTATATGTCCTCATTCGATCAAGGAGAGCAATTCTGTCTCTATGAGACCGGAAATGCATTTACTGGGTTATTTTTTCAGCGGCAATTACAGCCTTTTATCAGAAACCTTGAGGACACTGCGGGAAAAAAGAGAGCAGCGTAATCCGAAAGTCATTAAAAAATTGAATGAACTAGGTTTTGATATAACCCTCGGGGAGGTTGCCAGCAAAGCGGCCGGCGGGATGGTAGGCAGGCCGCATATAGCAAGGGTGCTGATGGACAAAGGCTATATTTCAAGCTTATCTGAGGGCTTCGACAAATATCTCGCTACCGGCAGACCGGCTTACGTTGAAAAAGACCAGCTTACACCTGAGGAGGGCATCGCTGAAATAACCAGGGCAGGCGGAGTGCCTGTGCTTGCTCATCCAATCTATCTTGGCCTCAAGGGCATACAGCTTGGCAAGGTACTGGAGAAATTGAAGGCAGCCGGCCTCAAGGGCATTGAAGCACTTTACACCGAGAATACCCAGGAGCAGACAGAAGAACTGCTGCAGCTTGCGACAGAGTATGAACTAAAGGTCACAGGCGGCAGTGATTTCCATGGGAGCTTCAAACCGGATATTGAGGTGGGTGTCGGCAGGGGAAATCTTAGAGTGCCTTATAGCCTGCTTTTAGCCCTAAAGGAAGAATAGTAGAGGTATTGTGGCGGTATAGCGAGGTATAACATTAAAGCTCTTTACGGCAGGATATGAAAATATTCTGCTTTTTTGTACTGCTTTTTATTTTAAAGTGCAATTGAAAATGAACGGTTATTGCTATATAGTATATAGGTGTTTCAAAAAATCGAGAACAGGCTGGAGCTATTATGCAGAAGAAAACATTGGAAACAAAGCTTACAGAGGGCAGTGTAGCAATGCAGCTGATCAAGTTTGCACTGCCATTCATACTGACCAATTTGATACAAACGCTTTACAATGTAGCAGATATGCTTATTGTAGGGAATTATAACGGTGCTGTGGGAATATCCGGAGTCAATATAGGAGGCCAGGTCACTTTTATAATGACAAATATAGTAATAGGCCTCAGCGTAGGAGGAACCATAGTAATTGGCCAATATCTTGGTTCCGGCGATAGAAAGGGAATGGAGGAAACTATCAGTACGCTGATAACATTCCTGATCGCAGCTGCAGTCGTTTTAACGGTAACAATGCTGCTGCTTTCCGATACGATCCTGCACCTTATCCAGACTCCACCGGAGGCCTATACTCAAGCGAAGGGATACCTAAATATTACATTGTCCGGAACGATATTTATTTTTGGATATAATGCATTTTCAGCTATTTTGCGTGGTATGGGCGACAGCAAAAGGCCATTGATTTTTGTTACGATTGCATGTGTAGTAAATGTATTTTTAGACCTGTTGCTTGTCGGAGTATTTGATATGGCGGCAGCCGGAGCAGCTTATGCTACTGTATTCTCGCAGGCTTTGAGCATGATAGCCTGCATTATCTACTTGAAACGCAGCGATTTTGCATTCGATTTCAAGCTCAGTTCCTTCAAATTTTACAAGGAGCGATTCTTTATATTGCTTAAGTTGGGTATTCCGATGTCGGTCTCGAATGTTATAGTTAATTTGTCATTTCTCGTACTGACAACTATAGCAAATGGAATGGGTGTCAACGCATCAGCGGCTGTAGGCATTGTTGGCAAGTATAACGGCTTTGCAATACTGCCTGCGATTGCAGTGGGCTCTTCAGTTTCTGCAATGGTTGCGCAGAATATGGGAGCAGGTATGGTCGATAGAGCAAAAAAGACATTCCACACCGGCTTTATACTTGCTTTTTCAGTTTCAGTAGTCGTTTTTGTAATTACTCAGCTATTTCCTGAGCAGATCCTGTCACTTTTTGGTGATGATCCGGAAATGATCGCAGCCGGAGTACAATATGTGCGGACATTTTCACTGGACTATCTATTTGTTCCACTTACATTTTGCCTCAACGGAATCATAACAGGTTCAGGTCATACTATCATCTCTTCCCTCGGCAGTGTCATGTCGTCTATAGGTTTTCGTATACCGCTGGCAATACTGCTCGGGGAAGTGCTGGACATGGGACTATTTGGCTTAGGGATCGCAGCACCGGCAGCTAGTATCGGTGCTACACTCATTTTGTTCATCTACTATATTTCAGGTAAATGGAAGGAAAACACTGTCTTGCGGGAGCAACCCCAGCAATAAGCCAGTGAGGATCACGGCAATAATTACAGATAAGCGATGATAATGAAATTAACTGCTAATACTGGTAAATAGCACATATAGTGCATTGCCGCGCTGTAATGCCCAGGTGCACTGGTGTGCGCATTGCCCGCGCTGACTTGACATTATGTATGGCTGCGGGTTATAATGATATTCGACCGAGCCGATAAAGGAAATAATGCAGACCCTTTTTACGAAGGGTTATTTTTATCGGACGGGGAGTTTGACGGAAGGCTTGTGTTATGGCAAACGAAGGGATAAAAGTCATCGCTCAGAACAAAAAAGCCAGACATGATTACTTTATCGAGCAGACAATGGAGGCCGGTATCGTACTGTCGGGCACAGAGGTAAAATCGATCAGGCAGGGCAAGGTGAACCTGAAGGACAGCTACGCCATGATCGAGGGCGGCGAGGTCATGCTCAACGGCATGCATATAAGCCCTTACGAGCAGGGTAACATATTCAACAAGGATCCTCTGCGAGACCGCAAGCTGCTGCTGCATAAGAGCGAGATCAACAGGCTCATCGGCTACACGCAGCAGAAGGGCATGTCACTGGTTCCCATCCAGCTTTACTTTAAAAAAGGCAGGGTGAAGGTTGAACTGGGGATCGCAAAGGGCAAGAAGCTGTACGACAAGCGTGATGATATCGCCGAACGCGATGCAAAGCGTGAGATCGACCGTAAACTCAAGGAAAGCGTACGGTAATATATGGGACATTTCTTCGCTAAGTAGGAATGCAGCTTGATTCTGTAAGAAGTGCCGCTTTACCGTGACATGTGAACGTTGAAAAAGATGATAAGGATGATACATTACTTTCGAGTGTATTTCTATGGCAGGGGACAATCCTCGCTCAACAGGAATACATCTTGTTCAAAGAGATGTGTCCCCTTTCAATATATGGGGGCGTATTGGTTTCGACGGGATTGTTGAGACCAGAGTAGCGGGTAGAGGATTCTCGTTGGCCTCTTAAAAAACGAGAAACTAAAATTAAACGCTAAAAACGATAATTTCGCTTTAGCTGCTGCCTAATTAGGCGGCCCGTCAGTCCAAGGTTTCTGCACCTTGGGTAGCTGGCGTCATTAAGTCAGGCCTTAGGAAGGGGAAGGTCAAATTCCGGGACTGGTTCAGCCGTAGCCTTGAGCTGAGCCCGATTAAAAGGCTACCGAAAGTGGAACTATGATTGTAGAGGTCCACCGTAGGGAAACGCAGTGCCGCCGTCCGTAAGGATACCCGGCAATGTACAAAGTACAATCTACACCCGTAGAAGCGCTGGAGGATATGGTTTCGGACAGGGGTTCGACTCTGGGAAGGTTCAGCAGGTCATTGATCCGGCTGAATGGCAATTGCTAGTCAATTGCCGTAAAAAGAATCGCCCTGCTTGGCGACAGGCAGGTGAAAACCCGGCTTTATCGGTGAAACCGCAGCGTAATCAAAGGGGACATTCCTTACCCAAAAGGAATGCCTGTGCATCTGAAAGGTGTGTCCCCTTTCATTAATTCGCCGGCAATACCGAGAGGTATGTGGGGAAACCCAACAGCCTTGTATCGACTCATAGGGATCTGATGAATCTGGATGTATGTTCGGCTCGATGATCCACTAGGATGGGATGTTCAGGAGCATCAAGCTCCGACATTATAACTCCCATAATACGCCGAGGGACTTGGAGTTAATACCAAGTTCAAGATATAGTCAGTGCCAATGGAAACATTGGAAAGACATGTCCCCTCGCCTCCACCAATATATAAAAAGACTGCCTTTAGGCAGTCTTTTTATGTTTTGATAAATCGTTGATAGAAATCCATTTTTGCATAGAGCTGGCTTTCTGTGTATCGTCCATTTCTGGGTATTAATTTTTTGTATTCTGATAAAATCATATTAGCTCTTTGCTTCTTTGAAGTGATTACCAAATACGGGGCTACTTCGGCTAAGAGTTTCAAAGCGTCATTATATTTAATAGTGTAAGTATATGAACTTTGATGTATATCAGGTTTATAATTCTTCTTAGATTTTACTATACCTGTGCCGATCTTTGCTTTTAACCAATCTAGAAGTTCACATGAAGTTGATGCAACAGAAATACAAGGTGATGGCAGTTGATTATTGTGAAATTGCAAAAGCATAATGCTACCCTCACCATCTATAATTCCAGCAATATAGGCCTTTTCATAGTTTGTCATAATTAAACAGTACCTTTCTGCTAATACATTCTTCACTTATATTATAGCGTTATCGTGAGTGTAGAGTATGTCGAAAGGAGAACATTCAATTATGAAAAATTCATTTTTATCAGGAGCATATTTCCCGAGTTCAAGATGGGTTACTTTCAATCGGGATTGATTGGATCCTTTTAAAGCGGATGCATAGATCAATCTGCATTGGAATTTAGCTTTCTATAACATAATATGGCATAATTAAGATTTATAAAGTAACATTTAAGGTGGGAACGCTGCTTTTTTTGTGGATAACTTACTTATTTATGCTTTTTAATAAACCTATTGTTATGATAAAATGAAATATGAGAAATGAAGGGAATGAAAAATAAGATATTTTGCGATATTCATATATACCATATTTGAGGTGTAGGGGGCAAGGCAGTTTGATTTATGTTTTTATAGACGAGAGTGAGGATAGCAATATATTCGCTGTCGGCGGTGTTGTAACTTCAGATAAGGACAAGCTGTTAGACGGAATTTTTGATACTAGAAGATATGTAAAAAGTAAGAAGGGACTGTCCGAGAAGCAAAAGTCAAAAATTCTTAATGAATTAAAAGACTTTGTTTTAAACGGGTCCTTTGAGGATATAAAAGCTCATTTCATAAGAAGTATCATTCTTAGAAGAATAAAGAGCAGGAACAAGGATAAAGACGGAACTTGGCAAAAAAGAGAGTGTGTCAGAATATTCGGAATCTATTATGTGAAAAAGGACGGAGAATATTTTAATCAAAAAAGGAAGGAAGATGTTTATAAAGCCTGTATAATGAAAACTCTTGAGATATTGGAACCTTTCAGTGGAGAAATGGGCGGTATCGAATTAGTATATGACATCACTTATGATCAATTCGGTGACAGTACATTTGAAAACCTTTTGAAAAGTGAGGTTAAAAATAGGTATCCTTGTGTAAGTGATATTCGACCTGGAAAGTCCAATGAGGTTAAAGAACTTCAGGCAGCTGACGTATGTATCGGTTGTGTACGAAGAAGTATCAATAACGAAGACCTTGAGAATTTTGCTGTCCTCGAGGAATCTGCAATTATTAAAGAAGTAGACCTTCCGTACGATCCCTTATAATACACAAAATAAAAAAGTAGAAATCCTAATGGCTTTGCTGTCAATATCAGCCTCTACCCCAACTCTGGCGTTAAGGAAGCCGTTAGCGATTCTACTTAATTTTAGTATATTCAATTACACTTACATTATTCCCTATTACAATTCAATTATAACAAAGCGTATAACCGTAGTCAATAATTTATTAATCCAGTCAAAATTCTTTGCTGACATAAATTTACCAGAATAATGTTCAGAAGTCAAGAATGGATTTTCTTATGTAAGCATTAGCATGTTTTCTCATACTAAACTAAAATGTCTCTAAGGAATTATATAAAAACAAGGTTTTGTCGAATAAAAACTGAAATTAATGTATTATTGTGGTAATATATAATCAAATAAAGCTAAGCTCAATGGTAAGGATTCTAAGACAATATTTAAGAAGATTCAGAAGGATGTAGCAAAAGCCGCAAAAGCATAGGTCATATGGGTTTGCCAGCTCTCACTGTGATTTTGGTATCCTAAAAGAATCGTTGAACTATAGCCGGTAAAGTAGTGTGCATTTTATCAAATACGTAGTGCTCTTTATTGTGGTGATGTTGATATTTTAGAATTTATACGGAAGAAGAGGTAAAAAACAATGGTTGATATAAAGAAAGAACAAGAGCGTGATGAGCTTCACCGTGCAATATGGGCAATTGCGGACGAGTTGCGTGGTGCAGTGGACGGTTGGGATTTCAAGAACTATGTACTCGGCACTATGTTTTATAGATATATTTCAGAAAATTTATGCAGCTATATCAACAGTGGTGAACATGCTGCCGGAAACACAAACTTTGACTATGCAAAAATATCGGATGCAGAGGCAGAAGAAGCCAGGGAAGGTCTGGTAGAAGAAAAAGGATTCTTTATTTTACCAAGTGAGTTGTTCAGCAATGTCCGTGGAAGAGCTGCAAACGATGAAAATCTTAACGAAACATTAGAAAGAGTTTTCCTGAACATTGAAGAATCTGCCAAGGGCAGCGAAGCCGAAAATGATTTTGCAGGCTTGTTTGATGATTTTGATGTAAATAGTAACAAGCTTGGTTCTACTGTTGCTAAGAGAAATGAAAAGCTGGCAAAATTTCTAAACGGTGTTGGTGAAATGAACCTCGGTGATGTGAAAAACCATTCCATTGATGCCTTTGGCGATGCCTATGAATATCTTATGACCATGTATGCCTCAAATGCAGGTAAGTCTGGCGGTGAGTTCTTTACCCCCGCTGATGTATCAGAGCTTTTGACTCGCCTTGGTATTGTAGGAAAAACAGAAATGACATTCCATAATCCTCAGTCACAGATGGTTGCCGCAAAAGAGGCTATGGAAAAGAATATTCCGGACGCGATAAAAGATATAGCAAAAGTCACACCGCAACTAAATCCAGTTTTTGTGCCGGTTGTTGATAAATATGAGATTCTTATGCTTGCTTCGCTTGTAACTCATACTGAAAAGCGTATTCACAAGTTTGAAGCAGTTCTTGGTGCAATGAAAACAGATTATCAGGCATTGTTTGATTCGTTTCCAATCAAGTCTTTCATTCTCGCGCCGGGCGGCTTTTCTTCTGAAGTTCAGTATATCGAGCACCACGGTGTATCACGACTTACAGATATGAGCAGTGACATTTCGCAAATATCTATGGCAATACAAAAATCCAAATACGATGGAACAGATGAAAAGTTCAAAGAATGGGTAGTCCGTTTCAAGGGCGAAGACACCGAGGAGGGCCCGTCAGAATGAAAAGCGCATTAACGAAGAAACAACTCGCGGACTACGAACAGCTCTGCCACGATAGGAATAACAGCCACATTCTCACACCGGCCGGCTTGCGATTCATCTGCGAATCGTGCAACTATGATGCGGAGAAAATCGGTAAGCACATGCTTGAGACACTATCGACCATCGAGGGAAAGAAGAAGGAATAATGCCAAGTAGTAATAAATTTGAGATTTTTGGTGACGAGGTCCACATCACAAAAGAAGGCTGGCCAGTTATTGGAATGACAACATACCGAGAAGACTATTATCCGGAGCTAATTTCAAAAACATGGACATTGCTTAAAAACGATGACGATGACAAGCGTTATTTCAAAAACAATTCACTTGGATAACTTCATCGCTATATTATGGCAAAGTGGTACGGTCAGGACGTGCTCGATGAAATGACAGAAAAAGGGTTTGTTGTTGACCACATGAATAACATCCACTCTGACTGCAGAATTTCCAATCTCGAGTTTTTGAAGAAGGCCTACAACACTGCGAAAGGTCAGGCTTTTGACGCCGATGCCAAAGAAATGCAATTCAGAATTGCTCTTAGTCTTTTCAAGGATTTCACAACAGGCAGCTATCAAATTACGATTGGCTGTAATGATACCATCGTTGGTGAAACATCGGAAGGACAAAAATTCTACGTAAATGCAATTCTGTTACTTTATGACTGCGATTATTCGATTGCAGTTAACGATGCAGAAAATATTCTAAGAGTATATGAAACACAAGGAATCATCAGCGTTTCAAAAACTCATGCCTGCTCTGTCAAGGTCAGAAAGGCCATTGAATTAGCGTTGACTGAAGAAGAGAAAAAGGGCTCCGTGGTAGTCAGAGATGGAGTACCGTATTTGGTGCTTGGAACAGGCCACACTTATTTGAACTCGGTAAACTACGAAAAAGGCTGGCTGCCGCCCAAAAAATAAGAAAAGCTCCCCGCCGTTGTAATGGTAGCGAGGAGTATTTGTTTTCTGCGCTCATGCCTATATTTCGGTACCATTCTTGAATGTGATCCGCACGTCGTCCTTGCTGAGGACGGTAATGAAATCCACAAGGCTGACCCAAAGCATTGGGTCGAACTCGGTGACCAGTCTGTCCAGCGCCTGTAGCTCTTTCAGGAAGTCCTCGATTGTCGCTTGCCGGGTGGTCTTGTTGCTTATGGCAGCGGTCACTTCCTCAAGCCGGGCCTTCGCTTTTCCAAAACGCTCCATCAGACCGTCATAGCGTTTCTGATATTCGGTCTGGTCAAGGGCGACGCGGGCGTTTTCGTAGATGCTCTGCTGCATCATTTCGGAAACGGCCACCATTTCCTGTTCCAGCGCTGTTTTCTCAGCGCCGAGCTCAGCTGTAGCCTTGAGCTGAGCCCGATTAAAAGGCTACCGAAAGTGGAACTATGATTGTAGAGGTCCACCGTAGGGAAACGCAGTGCCGCCGTCCGTAAGGATACCCGGCAATGTACAAAGTACAATCTACACCCGTAGAAGCGCTGGAGGATATGGTTTCGGACAGGGGTTCGACTCTGAAAAGTTCAGCAGGACATTGATCCAGCTGAATGGCATTTGCTTATGCAGATGCTACAAAAAAGAATCGCCTTGCAGAGCGACCTGCAAGTGAAAACCCGGCTTTATCGGTGAAACCGCAGCGTTAATCAAAGGGGATATTCCTTACTCCAAGGGAATGCCTGCGCATCTGAAAGGTGTGTCCCCTTTCATTAGTTCATTGCAATACCAAGAGGTATGTGGGGAAACCCAACAGCCTTGTATCGACTCATAGGTATCTTTGAAGCGGATAAAGTCCAACTCAGTGATCTACTAGGATGGGAAGTTCAGGAGCATCAAACTCCGATGTTATGACTCTCATAATACGCCAGGGGACTTGGCATTAATACAGCCAAGTTCAAGATATAGTCAGTGCCAATGGAAACATTGGAAGGACATGTCCCCTCGCCTCCACCAAATTAACTACCATCTATTGATAAAAAGATTTTATCAATAGATGGTTTTGTTTTGCGCTGAAAAAGCAGTAATAGGGCTTTTCTTACGTTATGGGGGAACAGATTTTACGTTTTGTGGTGCCTAAAGGTCTCATGGCTGAGGGATTTGCTGCAAAAGAGGAGAGAAAAGAAAGTAGTCTTCTCTATCTTGCAAGGCATGTAGAAGCCTTTGAAAGAGCCAAGAAGCTGCCGAAGCTTGAGACACTAATGAAAAAGCGGAAGCCGAAAGCAAAATAAAATATATACAAAGGAAGAGCTAATAAATATAGAAAAGCAGAAGTGATTTGCCGGTTCGTGGTAAAGTATTTTTTTGCTGATTGGACGATGTGGTCGAATGGCGGTTATACGGAACAACTATCAGGTGGGGGAATTTATGTTGTAAGGTGCCTACTAGGGGTAGCTTATTATTGACAAAAGCAAATCTAAATAGTATTCTTTATATAACGTTCGTTATATAAAGGGGTGATGTTATAAAAAACACTATTATACACCATGCACTTATACTTTTTGATAAAAATGGTTATCACGCAGAGATGAAGCATGAATATAATTTTCACCAATTTTCACTATACAATAGCCTCA